>JBNKKI010000074.1:0-18811 GCA_050291745.1 Gammaproteobacteria bacterium
CGTTTGAGGTGGTGTAGATCAAGGCGTAACGACGCGGAATAGCGAGCTATTCCAAGGAGTTACAACGAAGAGATACGCCGCCTCAAACGTGCAATTCAGTTCGTAGCGGGATTCACCAATTGGGTGATTATACACATCAACTGTAATGGTTTATGAAACAGTGGGTTAACGTCTATTGCGAGCGGTCAACTGCGGAATCTAGGTTTAACTGGATAGAAGAATATCTTTAAGCAATCTTTATTCTAATCATATATAGTATTGGTTTATACATCAAAGAGGTTTTCAAATGAGCTTATCTAAAGATGAAAAAGAAAAATTTATAGAATGGGTGAAATTGAATATTGACGAATCTATCGTCCCTGAGGATCCGGCTAATGGCGGAGCTCTGGTATTTAATCTAATCCATGCTATTCGAGGAGATAATGAAAGGTTTACTGGTGAGTCTTCTCAGGTTGATGATATAGCACAATGGATGTTGTCAAAAAATCAGTATTTTTAATTTTCCAAAGAGCACAATTAAGGCTTGCTATGTAATCAAAACTTTCAGAGGTGACATTTCTTTGTAAAGAAGAATGGTCGGCTTTTCTGTTGAAAATGTGATGATTTTTGTACCCTGTGGATAGCAGAAATGGTTAGTCAGAAATAGATAAAAAGTATCATGACTGCTTAGAAATTTCTTAAGATTATTCATTCCCTCTATATCTACCTGATCAGTAAGCTGGTAAATAATATCCTCTTCTACTTTTAAGGAATCATCTTGCAGAATTAATTCAGCATTTTTTCCCTGTTGGCCGAGGAATGACATGTTGAGCTTACGTCTAAGTGATGGTTCTATAGCTAAACCAAAACGTTTATCTCCAGTTAACCAGTAAATTGATCTGTCTTCCTCAATATCAGCTTCATGCTCACCAAAAGACAGGCACCATCCCTGATAGTAGGCGTTATAACGTTTGATTGTAAGTTTTTGACTCATTAATTTTAGAGTAGGGGAGGTTAATAGATTTATATTGCCTTAATAAGTTTTGCTACTTATTAAATATAGTAGATTTTTACTAACTATTTATGACAGGCTGTAAACAATTTTATATTAAGTTATTCGAATAGCTAGTTAGACATAAAATAAGCTTTTCTAAAGGCGTTAAAGTTTTTTCTGGGGCAATTATCATTTGAGGTTCAATGTACATCTATAGACTGCAAGCTCCGATATGTCAAAATAGAAAAGCTAAAAAGTTGATCAATGATGACCTGAGTAGTGAACCAGGTTGATTTATAAAAATAACTCTGCAAAGTCATGATGGTAGAACTATAAGTATTAATAACGAGAGGGGTTCTTCTCAAGAGATCTGGCCGGTACTGCAAGATGTGTCAATAAGCAGTGAACCTCGCCAGATCTTTTTTTGCACATGGATGTGCTTATGCTGGGAGGCCATGGATGGCAACGAGCAGTATTCCAACCGAAGCCACGTAAACACTATCTAAAAATAGGAACCATAATATTATTAAAGGAATTGCTCCATGCATTCCCGGCACTCCCGCCATCCCTGGCGGTCGCACAAAGATGTGCTTATGCTGGGACGACTGCATGGACGCAGGAGGTAGAATAACGCAGGAGCAGTTATCGAGGCCATGGATGGCAACGAGCAGTGTACTTACCGAAAACAAATAAATATTAACGGCTTGAACCTGGATTCCGCAGTTGACCGCGCGCAAATAGCGGTTAACCTGCGGTTTCATAAACCATGACAGTTGATGTGTATAATCACCCAATCGGTGCATCCCGCTACGAACTGAATTGCAGGTTTGAGCGGCGTATCTCTTCGTTGTTACACCTTGATCTACAGCACCTCAAACGCACAATCTACTCGTCCAACTGCAGATTCCAGGATTAATTACAGTTTTTTTCCTGTAACAAAAATCGAATTTGTTAAATCCCCAGATAAGCTTTCTGTACAGCGGGATTCTGCATTAATTCAGAGGCATTCTGAGTAAGCGTTATGTGCCCGTTTTCTAATACATAACCACGATCAGAAATTTGAAGTGCCTGATAGGCATTTTGTTCAACCAGAAAGATGGTTGTGTTCTGTTCCTGATTGATCTTTTTTATGATATCGAATATCTGTTGAATTATAAGGGGGGCGAGCCCCATTGATGGTTCATCCAGTAATAATAATTTTGGTCTTGCCATTAAAGCTCTCGACATGGCTAACATTTGCTGTTCACCGCCACTTAAATTACCACCAGCCTGTGAAGAACGTTCTGCAAGTATCGGAAACAGTGAAAAAACATAATCCAGATCCCTTTTAATATTCTCTTTATCAGTTCTAAGAAAAGCCCCCATGTCGAGATTTTCACGAACTGATAAATGAGGGAAAATATGACGTCCTTCTGGAACCTGGCTGATTCCAAGTGACACTAATTTATCGGCTGGTAAGTGGTGGATTGACTGCCCTTCGAAAGTGATTTTTCCTGCTCTGGGTCTGACTATTCCACAAACGGACATCAGCGTTGTGCTTTTACCTGCGCCATTTGCGCCGATCAATGAAATGATTTCACCTTCATTAATGGTCAGGCTAATACCTTTCAATGCATGAATGTTTCCGTAATAGCTGTGAACATTATTTAATTCAAGCATCGGCAGCTTCTCCCAGGTAGGCTTTAATAACCAATGGGTTATTTCTGATTTGCTCCGGTGTTCCGGTAGCAATTCGCCGTCCATAGTCCATAACATAAATACGATGAGATAATTCCATGACCAGTTTCATATCATGCTCAATCAGTAGAATGGATTGTCCTTCCTGTTGTAATTTATTGATTAACTCGGTCAGTTCCACTGTTTCCTGTGGGTTCATCCCTGCGGCTGGTTCATCCAGTAATAATAAAAAGGGTTCAGTTGCCAGTGCCCGTCCTATTTCCAGTCTTCTTTGAGCGCCATATGAAAGGTTACTGGCGAGGTCATTTGCCTGTTTCTCAAGGCCCATTTTTTGCAATATATGATAACTTTTTTCAATACTCTGCTGTTCTTCCAGGCGGGTAGCTTTATTGCGCAGAATAGCGCCCAGAATGAATGCTTTTGTACGGCAGTGACGCCCGATCATGACATTTTCCAGTACTGTCATATTATGAAACAGACGAATGTTCTGGAATGTACGGGCCATGCCTTTTTCAGCTACCTGATTGGGTTTTAGATTGTTTAATCGTATGCCAGTTTTGTTGGGAGGGGTTAGTAAAACATCACCTTGTGTCGGTTGATAAATACCCGTTACGCAATTAAAAAAAGTTGTTTTTCCTGCGCCATTTGGCCCGATAAGAGCAACAATTTCACTTTTGTTAACTTCAAGATCCAGTTCATCCAGCGCTTTTATACCTCCAAAGCGCATACCGAGATTTTTGACCTGCAAAATGGGCGCTGTCATTTCTGCTGCTCCTTCTTCGGTCTATAGTGATAGTGTCTCCTGACATTAGAGATTAACCCCTGTGGTCTGAATACCATCATTGCTACCATGATGACACCAAAGGCCAGCATACGATAATCAGAAAGAGCTCTCAGGTACTCGGGTAGCAGGACCAGGACAATTGCGCCAAAAATGACGCCAAGAATAGATCCCATTCCACCTAGTACAACGATTGCCAGGATGATGGCTGATTCAAGAAAGGTGAAACTGGCCGGATTGATGAATGTGGTTTTTGCAGCAAATATGACACCTACCATGCCAGCCCAGGTCGCACCAAGGGCGAATGCAGTCAGTTTGGTTTTTGTTTTGTCTATACCCATAGCCTGGCAGGCAATTTCATCTTCCCTGAGTGCTATCCAGGCTCTGCCAAGGCGGGAATTCTGTAGTCGGTTAACCACGAAAATAGTAACCAGAACCATTAAAATCATAAGATAGTATAAATAGGTAATAGCCTGATTTAGCGTTAAATCCAGTCCAAAAATCCCCGGTCTCGGGATATTCGAAATACCGCTGGGGCCCTGAGAAAAATCATTCCAGTTTTCCATTACCAGACGGATAATTTCACCAAAAGCGAGGGTGACAATGGCCAGATAATCACCACGTAAGCGTAGTACCGGAAACCCCAGTAAAATACCAAACAATGCTGCCAGCAATGCGCCGATTGGTAAAACAGTCCAGAAACCTAATCCATAATGCATGTTGAGCAGGCCATAACTGTAAGCGCCAACCAGATAAAAGGCGACATACCCCAGATCCAGCAATCCGGCTACGCCAACGACAATATTTAAACCCAGCCCCAGCACAACATACATTAATGCTGTGGTCATGACATTAATTTGATAAGTAGAAAATAAATAGGGATAAGTAATGGCAAATATGAAAAATGCAGCGCTTAGTGGATAAAGATATTTCGGGTCTTTTAAAGCTCGATGAATGATATTGTGCTGTTCAAGTTTTTCGGCAAGTTGTCGCTCACGACGGTTTTTCTGGCGTTCAAAAAATATTTTACCGAAAATTGATAAAATAAAACTGCCTAGTCCGACATAGAACATATTCTCCCAGCGCCAGACTATTGTTTTTTCTAAGGCATTAACCTTGATCACCAGCACCGGAAAAGTTAGAAACATGAACCATAAGGATATTAATGCGGAGCGTTTGGTTTCTTTTAAGGAGAACATCTCTACACCTTTTGAATATCAGCTTTGCCGAGCAGACCGGAAGGCTTAAACAGTAGAATAAATACCAGCAGACCAAATGCAAAGACATCTTCATAATCACTGGATACATAACCTGTGGCAAAGCTTTCGGTTAAACCAAGTACGAACCCACCCAGAACGGCACCTGGAATGGAGCCTATACCACCTAGCACTGCTGCGGTGAATGCTTTTATTCCAGCAATAAATCCTATCATGAAATTTATTTGTCCAATATGTGTTGCTATCAGCATGCCTCCGATAGCTGCTAAAGCGGAGCCAATAATAAAGGTCATGGAAATAACACGATCTACATTAATGCCTACCAGCATGGCCATAGTGCGATCCTGTGAAGTTGCTCGCATAGCTTTGCCGATGCGGCTGAATTTGATTAACAGAGTGAGTGCCAGCATGGCGATAGTTGTGGTTGCCAGTATGACAATATCTGTAGAGCCTACGATATGAGCATAAGGTTCCATGAAGTCAAAGTCAGGAATCAATTCGGGGAAAGCAAGAAAATCTGAAGTTTGTGCAAGCAGAATATAATTCTGTAAAAAAATGGACATGCCGATCGCACTAATTAGTGGTGATAATCGCGGGGCATGACGCAAAGGTTTGTAAGCCAGTTTTTCGACGGTATAGCCATAAGCACTGGACCAGATGATGGCAGCAAACCCGGCGAGTACGATGATTGCCAGTAAAGGAAAACCGTAAATAGATAATACAGTGGCGATGATGAAAGAAGTAAATGCGCCAATCATGTAGATTTCACCATGCGCAAAATTGATCAGGCCAATAATGCCATAAACCATGGTGTACCCTAGTGCGATTAATGCGTAAATCGAACCACGGGTAAGACCGCTGAAAAAGAGTTCAATAAAATAGTCCATAATACCTGACCATAAAAAACCCGGGTGAGTCTTACCCCGGGTTTTAGTTTAAATAAATTATTGTTATAACGAGTACTCAGTTTGATGAAAAGGTTGCTTTTTTCGCATTTACTAAATGATTCTATAAAAACGATAATGCCATTGCAATCCAGCAAACAAGTTCGTTATGAAATTATTTTACTTCAACGTACTGGCCATTCTTAACCTGATACATAGCAAAACCAACACCTACAGCATCACCTTTTGCATCGAAATTAATATTTCCTAAAGGTGTCTCTGTTTTTTTGTTTTGCAGCGCTTTACGAATCGCCTGATAATCTGTAGAACCGGCATTGTCAATCGCATTTAACAGGGCTAATGTTGCAGCATAGGCATTTTCAAAAAATGCACCGGGATCAGACCCATAAGTTGTTTTATGTGCTGCTATGGCTTTTGTAGATAATGGGTTCTTTGAATTATCCTGTGGGCCAGAAGCATAGACACCCTCAGCATTTTTTCCGGCTACCTTAATGAAAGTATCATCTTTTACACCGTCATCAGAGATAAATGGAATCTTTAAACGTTTCTTACGCATCTGAGTAATTATTTTGGAAGCCTCCGGATGATAACCGCCAAAAATAACACCATCAGCACCAGAGCGTTTAATCTTCTGCACTACGGCTGAATAATCTACCGCACCAGGCGTGACACCTTCATACAGTGCCACTTTAGCTTTTTTGCCATTTTCCAGAAACTTTTTAGCAAACTCAGCCAGACCCTTTCCGTAATCGCCTTTGTCATGAATAACGGCAATATTCTTTAATCCGAGTACATTAGTCGCAAAATCAACTTCGGTGCGTGCCTGCGCATCATCGGATGCAATTGTGCGATAAAAATTTGGATAATCACCACTTTGAGTTAATTCTGGATTTGTTGCTGAAGGTGAAATGATCACAATGCCGGAATTATTGTAAATTGGTAAAGCTGCTTTGGTTGCTCCAGAGCAAATATGTCCAATGACCGCTTTGACACCATCAGAAACCAGTTTGGTCGCGGTATTTGTAGCTATTTCAGGTTTGCAAACATCATCTTCAATCAATAATTCGATTTGTTTACCATTGATTCCACCATTGGCATTGACCTGTTTTACAACAAGTTCAGCTGCTTTGATGGTTGGGATGCCGTAAGAAGCCAGATCGCCACTATGTGGACCGGCTACGCCGATCTTTATGGTGTCAGCCGCTATTGCGCCGGAAGATGTTAATAGCAGACCCAATGATGCAGCCAAAATTGATTTTTGTAAGCCTTTTTTCATTAGTTTTCTCTCAGTGATTTCGGGTTAAAGGTGCAGCATAAAAAAATTTTTGATATTTTTCCACATTTGTCAATCAGGATTTATTCCTGTATGGATATTTTTTGCGAAACAGTCATAGATAATATGAATTGAAACGCAATTTGTGCAGTATACATGAGTAATTTGGCTAAATGTCAGAGATTAATCATCTTCACGAGGTAATGGATATACAGATGAAGATGAGTTCAGGATATGAACCAGTCTCTTTATTAGATGCACAAAACAATATCATTAAATTGAATCTGGATTCCGCTGTTGACCGCTCGTCATAGAGGTTTACCCACTGTTTCATAAACCATGACAGTTGATGTGTATAATTCTGGAAAAATCAACCAATCGGTGCATCCCGCTACGAACTGAATTGCAGGTTCAAGGAGGCGTATTTCTTCGTTGTAACGCCTTGATCTACACCACATCAATCTGTTAAGCATCTTTTTCACGCTCAACTGATATTTCTAGGTTGAAGGATGCAACCCGCTAATAATTTCTAAATATCCTTTTTCTTCGGGGGGTATTACGCCATGTCGAATCATAAAATCAATAATAACCAGATTGCAGTTTTGTTTAAATTCATCGGTTTCGCTAACCAGTGTCATCACATCCTGCAAATTCATGAGTTGAAATTCTGCAACCTCACCATCTGTATTTACAGGTTGAAAAGATGCTGGTAATTCCAGATCATAGCAATACAGTGTATCAGGCTTTAATCCCTTTTCAGTTTCACAGCAATAAGTAATCGCTCCGGTTGCTTTGGCTGTCATAACCAGGTCGGCAGGTATGTTGGCTTCTTCATGGCATTCTTTTAACAGGTTTTGCTGTAGAGATAGATTTTGCGGTAGCCCTCCGGCCACAATATTATCCAGTTTATTGGGGAAATGGATGCGATCAGCTGCCCGACGGGCTACCCACAATTTCAGGCTGTCTCCAGTTTTTACATAACCATTAAGGTGCTGGCCATAAGCTTTAATTCCAAAATATGCAGCTGCACCCCGATCTATTATGGCCAGTTCCTGATCACGACTTGTTCCGGTAACTGGGTAAGGCTCTCCCAGATAATGACTGATAACGCCCTGTTCAACCAGCTGGATAATAATATCATCCAGTAACTGATTTCTCTTTGTGAAATCCCCGGTGTCATCGATAAACTCAACTTTATCTTCAGCGAATTTAAAATATTGTGGCCATCTATTAAGCTCCTGGCACATAAACTCCCTTAAATATCCTACCTTGACTCCCGACATATAAAAACTACGAAAGTGATCGGGGTTCCACGCATTCAGGTTTTGAATATGTCTTAAAAAACTTTTTTTCTGGGCTGACATTTAATTCTCGGTTTGTAATGGAAAGTAGTCGGTACTAAATTGATTTCCATATTTTAGTTAACTGTCTGAACAATAGTCAGTAATTTTTTTATCCCATTGAGCAATTGTTTGTGAGTATCCTGAAAACTGATTAAATCTTCCTCGATAAGATCATACTTTTGAAGTTGGTGTTTTTTTATCATTTGCTGAGCCCTGGTATGAATTTCAGTATGTAATAATTGAATTCTGTTAAATTCAGGATTGTTTTGATACAACTTCTTTCCTTCGTTATTTAACCAGTGACTTAAGCTACATTTTGTACCATCCAGCTCAGGATATTTGTTTTGGTTGTCATTAATGACGTTCTGGATTTCTGCGACCCAGGCTCTATGTTCTACCAATAAGAGTAATAACTGAGGATCTCTTTTGTGAATATATGGAATTTTTTTCCAGTCGGCTGGAGGAGACCATTTTTCACTCCAGGCTGGCAAGTCTTCAGCTGGCATTGGGTGAGCAATCGCATAACCCTGAACCAGATCACAACCAATCATCAATAAAATTTCGGCGTGTTCCATTGTTTCAACGCCTTCCGCAACTACTTCACGTCTGAATGCCTGGGCAAGTCCAATGACACCTTCAACAATGGCAAGATCTTCTGGATCTTCCAGCATGTCTCGAACAAAGCTACGATCTATTTTAATTACACTGGCTGGTAAATGTTTAAGGTAAGTCAAAGATGAGTACCCAGTACCAAAATCATCTAAAGCAAAGTCGACGCCCATCTCCAGGCATTGGTGCATGGTCTGTGCTACCCGGACAATATCAAGAGTACTGGTTTCTAACACTTCTATTTGTAGTCGCTTAACATCGAACTGATCATATTTATCCAGCTGTTCTTTTAATCGTTGCACAAAGTTATCTTTTTGAATGTGGTAGGCACCAATATTGATACTGACCGAAATATCCAGATCCTTTTTACGCCATTCCTGAAGCTGAAATAAAGCACTGTTAATAACCCACTCACCTAAGGTGACCGAAAGTGGATGTTGCTCAATTAATGGTAGAAAATATCCGGGGGGCAGCAGGCCATCCTCGGGGTGTTCCCAGCGAATCAATGCCTCTGCACCTATGATTTTCCCGGTGCGTAGATTTACCTTTGGCTGGTAGTAAAGTTTAAATTCATTATTCTCAAGGCCTAATCGAATACGTTCAACTTTTTCAAGATGTCCTCGCAGGTTCTGATCTTCTTCAGGGTCAAATTGATAGTATCTATTTTTACCTTCAAGTTTGGCTCTATACATAGCCTGGTCAGCCTGTCGAACCAGTTGGTCAGCGTCAATTTCTTTATCCTGAGGATAGCTTGTGACACCAATGCTGGCAGTTACCTGAATAACAATATTCTCAATCCTTACAGGTTGTGAAGCTGCCATTAACAGGCGGTCCAGTGATATTTTGCTTTCGATTATATCGCTGTCGATAAGCACAGCGATAAATTCATCACCACCCAGTCGTGCTATTGTATCGCTATCACGTAAACAGTCTGACATACGTTGTGATATGGTGACCAGAAGTTGATCTCCCAGATCATGACCATGAGTATCATTTACCTTTTTGAAGCCATCCAGGTCGAGATATGCGATGGTAATAGCCTGTTTCCTTCGATGTGCCTGCGTTATAGCCTGATTAAGTCGATCTGAAAGTAACATGCGATTAGGTAAACCGGTTAGAGAATCGTAATGTGCAATTTGCTCTAATTGCTTTTGATGTTTAATCTGGTCTGTAATGTCAGAGAAAAGCGCAACAAAATGTTTGATTTCATTGGCTGAATCCTTAACGGCACTGATTGTTAAAAGTTCTACAACGCTTTCACCATTCTTGCGTTTATTCCATATTTCACCACTCCAGTAACCATGCTGATTCAGATTGTTCCACATCATTCGATAAAAATCTTTATCATGATTGCCTGATTGCATAAAGCGTGGGTTTTTACCTAGCACTTCATCCCGACCATAACCGGTGATTGCCGTAAAGGCTTCGTTAACCTCTATAATTTTTGCATGGGTATCAGTAATAACAATGCCTTCACGGGAGTGAGAGAAGACACTGGCAGCCAGTTTCATTTGATTCTCTGCTAATTTTCGCTGTTCAATTTCATTGTTCAGGCTAATATTGGCCTGTTTCAGCTTGTCCTGCTCACTACTGATTTGCTGGATCATGTGATTAAAGCAGCTTGCCAACTGACTGAGCTCATCTCTGGAAGTTACCGGGACTTTGAAATCAAAGTTGCCCTGGCTAACTTTATTCGCACCAAGCATGAGGTTTTTAACAGGCTTGAGAACGTTTATATGGAAAATGATGAAAATTATTGAAGCCAGAAAGATGATTGTAATCAGGTCGATAATTAACAGCTTTTTAAAGTTATTTTTATTTATTGCTATTAAGCGGCTATTATCCACCGCAATCACTAAATCTCCCAGTAATGTATTTCCATCTTTAATCGGGAATGTATAGATATCAATGTTATTAAGAGCGTTCTCTTTTGAATCAATTAAATCAGCTATTTGATTAAACGAGAAATTGTGGGGAGAAGCCGTTGTCATAGTAATTCCACTGGAATTTCTAATCAATGCAAAGCTAATATCAATGTCACTGGCAATACGCTCGACGTATAGATCCAGTGTTGTAATATCAAAAGAGTATATTGCCTTTGGACTGATCAGGGCGATGAAGTTTCCAATTGAGTTCGTTTTATCATTAAGTCCATTGATAAGCTGCTTTTGCTGTAACTGATAAATATAAAATGCTGTTAAAGCAAGTGTTAATACTAAAGCTGCAGAAATAGCGATAACAAATTTAAAGCGAAGGCCGCCAACTACTATATGACCTGATCTGCTCAACTTAATTTGCCTTTTCAGTAGTGGATTCTACGAATTTTATGATTTCCCTATGCTGGTTATAGTCTTCATCAGTTGCCGGATTAAAAGCAGTTAATTTTGCTGCTTTTAAAATTTCACGTCCTGATTCGCTGCTCTTAAGATTTATCAGGAGGTCTTTTATTTGTTGCTTCAAGGTATTCGGCAGTGCACGTTTAATCGCCCAGGGTAGATGGGCCATATCCTCGCTAACTTCCAGAGCTTTCAACTGGTTGCTATCTATTTTATTGGTTATGACGGGTAATCTAATGACAGTTTCACCTGCCCCACAGGCAATGACCTGCCTGGTATAAGTTGCCAGAATTGAATTTGGTGGACTGGATGCAAATAAGGCTTTGAAGTCATTTTGTTTTAATCCAGCTTGCTTAAGAAGGTAAAGAGGCACGATATAACTCATCATGGCATCTTTACCACCTCCGAAAACGATACTTTTACCACGTAATTGCTGTAAGGAATTAATTGTTGAATCTTTCCTTACAAATACCGCGCCACGAATACTTTTTTCACCAAATTCTTCATTTTGAACAAGAACATCATAATTCAACTTATCGTGAAATTTCACATAATGATACTGGTTAAAATGAACCAGATCGTAGCGCCGTTTTTTTAGGTTTGTCAGGAATGTTTTAAAATCAGGGGATGTTTCCAGGATAAATTTAGTGTTAGTTTGCTGTTCAAGATATTTTTGCAAAGGTGCAAATAATTGAATTGTCGTTTCGGGATCGCGACGGGGAAATATGCCAATGATCAGAGTCGTTTTTTTTGTTATCAGAGGGGTTTTATCATCCGGATTAGCCAGAGCAGAATGACTGAAACATAAAATCAGTGAGGATAAAATGAGAATAAAAGGTAATTTAGACATAATAACTCGTAACAGCAAAAAACGAGGTTTAAAGAATTGGCGAAATTTTCAAAAAATACTGATAAGCATTACACAATATTTTGAATTAATTATAGTACAGGTTAATAAATTGTAAGTCATTGATGGGAATATTTCCCCAGGCCTGATTTTAACTTCAGCTTCAATGTGTAACTTAAGTTAATTGTTGCTGCCTTTTATTTCCCTTGATTTTCACCGTAAACGCACACTTAAACTTACCCGGTTACAGATTTCAGAATGATGAGCCTTATAATGATTTTTGCCAAAACTCTGCAAAGCCATAATTTTCATCAAGCTGATACGGCTTATAGCCAGATGCAAGATATGATTTTTTAGCTTTTTCATTTTTACTTAAAACTTCGAGAGTTAATTTGCAACAACCCTTTTCACGGGCGATTGTTTCTGCATAAGTCATCATTTGTCTGGCTATGCCCTGTTTCCGGTAAGCTTTAGCAACGAATACATCATGAATGTTTAATAATGGTTTGCTGGCGAAAGTTGAGAAAGCTTCAAAGCAGTTACATAATCCAATTGCCTGCTTGTCATCAAACGCGAGAATAATGCTACATTCTTTTCTTTTTTGTAGTGAGGGTATTAAATTTTGCTTTGTGAACGTTGACAGGGATTTACCACCACCCATCGGGTGTCTGGCATATTCATCCAGTAATTCAATAACGGCATCAGCCTCTTCAGGCTGAGTTAAATCAGCAAGTTTAATATTTATCATTGAAAAGCCTTTAGCGGGCAATAGTTTGTTTGAGAGAAAAAATATGGAAAATTGTTAGCAAGGTTTTGTCTGTATGCATTTTATTAATCCCTTAGTTCTCAACCAGACTATCTTCAGTATTGCTAAATGTACGTACCCCTTCATAAACTATTTTCCAGCCATTGGGCTGTTTTTTCCAGAGCAGTTCTTTAGGGGTATCAACGTTTAGATTATTGCTCTGATAACTCTGATCATACTGCATCATTACAAGATCTTTCTCACCAGGATATTTGTAGATATTTAAATTTTTGTATTTAATCTGAATATTTTTACGATCCCTGTTTACCCATCTTTTGTAGCCTTCCCATTGTTTGAAGTTTCTGCCATTTGCCTGTAAATCTGTTTTTGAATAATGTTGAATATAAGTTTGATGGGAATTATTTTCCCAGTCATTCAACCATGTATTCAATATTTCTAACATGTGTTTTTTATTCTTTTGCCATTGTTCATTGCTGATCCAGTTTATCTGTCTGGTGTTGATTATAGGAGTATGTAATTCAGGCTGGATGTATTTTTGTAATTCAGTTAAATCATGATTACTGACTACCATGCAACCATTGCTGGCCCAGGGTGCACGGTTATAAGTGTTAGAAGGTGTGCCATGCAACCAGATTCCACCGCCACTTCGATTTTTTCTTATATCCCAGATATTAGGGTAGTTAACTGGAAAAGCGCCACTGCCATAAAGGTCAGGCAAGTCTTCACCTTCGATATGGCGGGTAATATGGTAAACCCCTATAGGTGTTTTCTGGTCGCCCCTTTTTTGTTTTCCATAACCTTTTAATCCAATGCTTAGAAAATAATCGGCTTCCAGTTCTGGAATGCCATTGCTATTTTTATAAACATAAAGGCGTGATTGAGACTGATCAATGATTAAAATGTAAGGTTGAGTGTCAGATATACTCATTATGTTTTCAGGTAAATAACCATTGTAAGCTGGTGCCTGAATATGAGATATGCGTTGCTTTAGTTCAAATTTCAGATCATCCAGATTAGCATTTGGCTTTACCCCTGAGCCTATGTCAGATATTACTCCCGCTTTGGCCATTAAAAGATCAGCAAATAACAGTTGTCCCACTTTGCTGGTTGGATATTGTTCAATAAACTGGCGAGAATCTACCAGGGCCTGTTCATGATTAAACTGTTGAATTTCATTGATAGTCTGTAAAAGACTTTGCTCATAGCTTAGCTTGTTTTCATCAGCATTAAGGATGCCTGGGTTCATGCAAAAGCATAATAAAATTGAAAAAATTAATCGGGTCATAATACATCTACAGTTACTTCACGGGTAATTTTCCAATTACCGTTTATGTTTTTCAAGTGAATCTGTTTAATAACTTTGTCAGAATAGTTTGATGATTTAAAACTCTGATTAAAGTTAATTATAGCCAGCGATGAAGTTTGTGATTTTATTTTAAAATCAGACAGTTTAATCTCGATAGAATCCGGTTTTGAGATACGTACTCGCCGGTAATTGATCCATGCCTGATGATTTGTTTTTTTTCCACGATAATCACTGGAGTAGGCATTTATGTAACTATCGATATCCTGATTGCTCCAGGCACTGGCCCATGCCTGCAGGATTTTTATGACATCAACAGTCGTTTTTTGAGGTTCAATTTTCAAAGGCTTTGTCGTATTGATGAGTGGCTTTGAATTTTCGGCCAGTTGTACCGGTTTCGCCTCCGTTACAATTTCTTCCTGCTGATAGTCATATAATTCCGATAAAGTCGATAACTTGATTTTGCTCATGACACTTCGAGGGTTTTTTTCCTGACCTAAAGCTTTTCGGTAAGCTTCACTGGCTAACCCCTGATACAGCAAGTTAAGATTTTGCCAAGCAGTTGCATAGGCTGGATGCGTTTTCAACGAAGCCACTAAAAGGTCAATCGCCTGGTCATATTTCCCCTGTTCCATATAGATCATAGCCAGGTTATTTCGGGGTTCGGGTAACTCAGGGTGATTTTTAATGATTTCCTCATAATAACGTTTAGCTATATCAGCTTGTCCATTGTTCTGAAAAGAGAGAGCTGTTAAAAATTGTGCCTCAATATTTTCAGGTTGCTTGCGCAATATATTCAGCCCCGTTTTCGCTGCACGACTGTATTTTTGCTGTTCTAGCTCAGAATGAAGCTGCTCAATAGAATTTCCCAGGACCGGGCCGGCTAAAAAAACAGTGATAAGAATGAAAAATAGTCGAAACATGGATTTGAATATTAGCGATAACTAAAATGAAACTTCAAAGTATAGCAAGGAGTCAGGGTTATCGGTAATAAATGACAGATAATTTCCAATGATTTGGAGTAAACCTGGGAAAATCAGTTGAACCATGAAAGTCTACGTAACAGCTTAATGCAGCTGATAAAATCAAAAATACAGGCTTCACCATTCAGCTGACAACGGTGTTTTTGATTTCTCGGCACTTGTTCCTGCATTGCTCTACCTACAGCCATCCCTGTCTTAGACCAGGCACATCAATCTGTTACGAATCTTTTTCACGTTCAATTGATTTTTCCAGGGTAAAACGAATTCCAGCAAATTCTATTTAGTCTTTATTAAATGTCTCTGGTATTCTTTTTATTCAAAATGATAATGGAAATTGTGTTTGGAGTTTTTAACTAAGCTCTATTTGAGGTGATTAGATGAAAAAAATATCAATTATTGGTACAGGTCGTGTGGGTGAAGCGACAGCTCAACTTATTGCAGAGCAGGATTTGTGTAAAGATCTCATGTTAATCGATATTCGCGAAGGTGTTCCACAGGGCGTGGCTCTGGATATACAGGAAACATCACCTTTGCTTGGTTTTGACACCAGGGTAAATGGCTGTCATCAGGCTGAAGGTGTCATGGATTCAGAGCTGGTCATTATTACAGCAGGTTTTCCACCTAAAGAAGGAATGACGCGTTCAGATATTCTGAAAGTAAATGTTACCATTATTGACGATATTGTGCGTAGTGTGGTGAAGTATGCTCCGGATGCGATTATCTTACTTGTATCAAACCCTGTAGATACCCTGACTTATGAGGCGTTTATACGCAGTGGTTTTGAGCGTAATCGAATTATTGGACAGGCTGGTGTACTGGATTCAATGCGCATGGCCAGTTTTATTGCCATGGAAAGTGGCTTTTCAGCGAAAGATATTAGCGCAATGGTGCTGGGTGGGCATGGCGAAACAATGCTGCCGATGACTCGATTTACAACTATTGCCGGTATAGGTATAGAACATGTCCTGGAGCCGGATGTGATTGACTTTATCATTGACAGAACCCGGCATGGTGGTATCGGAATATCGAGTTTGCGAAAAACCAGTAGTGCTTATGATGCCCCTGCAGTCGCAATTACTGCTATGGTAGATGCTATTGTACATGGTCGAAAGAGAATTATGCCTGCTGTGGCTGTTCTGCAGGGAGAGTATGACTTACATGATATAGCTATGGGTGTACCCTGTGTGTTGGGTGAAAGAGGTATTGAGTCTATTATTAAATTACCTCTAAATGCAGATGAGAAAAAATTGTTTGAAGAAGCTGCAATGACCATTCGCCAAAAGCTGGATAGACTGACTTAAATCTGGAAATTATAAAACGTGCAAAGCCTGTATCTGGTTGATTCCAGTATTTATGTATTTAGAGGATGGTATAGTTTACCGGATACTCTGGTTAATCAGGATGGACAGGCCAATAATGCTTTAATCGGCTTTAGTGATTTTGTATATCATTTTTTGCACAATGAAAAACCTCAAAAGCTGATTTTTACTTTTGATGAAAGTCTTAAACATTCTGCACGAAAAGTAATTTATCCCGAATACAAGGCCAATAGATCACCTGCACCAGCACTATTAAAACGGCAATTTCAATGGTGCCGTGACTGGATTAGCCTGCTGGGCTTTTCGCAGATTAGTAGTGATCAACATGAAGCTGATGACTTAATTGGCAGTCTGGCTAATATTCATAGAAACGAAAGCTGTAATATTGTCATTATCACAGCTGATAAAGATTTGGCACAATTGATAAAGCCTAAAGATATCTGGTGGTCATTTGCAAGCGGTCAACAATTGAATTATCGCTCACTCATAAAAAAATTTGGAGTCAGACCTGAGCAAATTGCAGATCAATTAGCGTTAGCAGGTGATAAGATCGATAATATCCCTGGTATACCGGGGGTTGGAATGGCCATTGCCGCAAGATTACTGACTAAATTTGAAACATTATCAAATCTTAGAGAGAACCTGGAAAAAGTAAAATTAATGAAGTTTCGGGGTTCTGAGCGCATTATGAAGTTATTAATTGAGCATCAGGCAATACTCGATATTTCCTCCAGATTAACACCGATTAATTGCCAGGTGGATGCGATGAAAACGGTTAAAATAAATAAAGCCGGAGTAGATAAATCTGCATTGATAAAAATGATGGAGTATCAAAATATGGGTGAAAGCCGGAAGCAAAAATGGTTACAACTAATAGAATCTAACGCTTTATGAAAGTTATTTTATTTAATAAACCTTTTCGGGTCATGAGTCAGTTTTCACCAGAGGGTGATAAAAAAACATTGGCTGAATTTATCGATATTAAGGCGGTTTATCCTGCCGGAAGGCTTGATTTTGATAGTGAAGGTTTAATGCTGCTAACTGATGATGGTAAGTTACAGGCGAAAATAACATCACCCGATAGCAAAAAATATAAAACCTATCTGGTACAGGTAGAAGGTTTACCTGATAGAAAAGCATTAATCAAATTACAACGTGGCGTGGAGCTTAAAGAAGGTCGAACCTTGCCAGCCAGAGTTAAAAAAATCAATGAACCCGATGATTTATGGCCGCGAGACCCGCCTATTCGATTTCGCAAAGATAGCCCGACGAGCTGGCTTGAAGTGCAAATTAGAGAAGGAAAGAACCGCCAGGTAAGACGCATGACAGCAGCAGTCGGATTTCCCGCATTGAGACTGATAAGAACGAAAATTGATGACTGGGAATTAAATGGGTTAAAACCAGGTGAATATCGATTGATTGAAGGATAGACATGAAACTCTGGCAGAAAATTGAAAGTGAAATTAGCGATTATCTTGGTGAAGCTTATAGAATCCAGGATAAGCATAGTGTTGCTGGTGGTGATATCAATAATGCTTTTAAAATTAGTGATGGTAGAAATAGCTTTTTTGTTAAAACTAACCGGTCACAACTGGAATATATGTTCAAAGCAGAAGCTAAGGCACTGCAGCAGATATTTGAATCGCAAACAATAAAAGTACCGGAGCCAATAAAGTTTGGTATTTGTGGTCATGAAAGTTATTTAATCATGAGTTGGCTGAATCTCTCAGGATCACCGGGCGGAGAAAAATTTGGTCAGAAGATGGCCAGTTTACATCAGGTAGTGAATGATCAATTTGGTTTTTATGTTGATAATACGATAGGTTCTACTCACCAGCTGAATTCATGGTCTAATGACTGGATAGATTTCTGGCAAAAGCAACGTCTTGGATTTCAATTGAAGCTTGCAAAAAAAAATGGATTTGGGGGACAACTCTATGGAATGGGAGCAAAGCTGATAGAGAAAACCCCATTATTTTTTGAATCCTATCAACCTGTAGCATCATTACTGCATGGTGATTTATGGGCAGGAAACTGGTCTTCCGATGAAGCTGGTAATCCGGTGATTTTTGATCCTGCCAGTTATTATGGTGATCGTGAAGCAGATCTGGCGATGATGGAATTATTTGGTAATCCCGGCAGAAAATTTTTTGAAGCTTATAACGAAGTATTTCCAGTTGATGAAGGTTATACAATTCGTAAGAGTTTTTACAATGTGTATCACATTCTCAATCATGCCAATTTGTTTGGAGCCTCTTATGCTATGCAGGCGCAGAATATGATTGAAAATTTACTGGCAGAGCTTGGTTAAACCATTACAGTTGATGTGTATAATCCTGGAAAAATCAGTTGAATCATGAAAGTCTACGTAACAGCTTAATGCAGCTGATAAAATCAAAAACACAGTCTTCACCAATCAGCTGACTACGGTGTTTTTGATTTGCCGGCAATTGCTCCTGCATTGCTCTAACTACAGCCA
>JBNKKI010000075.1:0-12610 GCA_050291745.1 Gammaproteobacteria bacterium
ATGTGTGTAATCACCCAATCGGTGAATCCCGCTACGAACTGAATTGCACGTTTGAGGCGGCGTATCTCTTCGTTGTAACTCCTTGCAATAGCTGGCTATTCCGCGTCGTTACGCCTTGATATACACCACCTCAAACGCACAATCAGCTCGTCCAACTGCGGATTCTAGGTTCAAATAAAATTCATCCTATTTTGATGAATGATCTATATATTTATCTTCTTTCATAAATATGGGTCCTTTATTTGCTAATAAAATTAAAACAAACATCAAAGATGAAAGTGCTGCAGAGACAATAAAGGGTGTTGACCTGGAAAAATTTTCAATTAGAAAAACGGCGATCAGCGGTCCAAGAACAATAGCTGCCATTTGTAGACTTCTTACAGATGTACTTATTCTACCTAATATATTTTGGGGACAGTTATTTTGGAGATTAACAGAGCAACCTATAACAAGTAATTCATATCCAAAACCATTTATTATCCATAAAGGGGCTAGTGTTAAAACATTCAGTAAATTAGGTATCATTAATATGATAAACGAAATGCTTAAAATAGAAATTGAAAAAAGCAGTATCCCCTGCACCCATAATTGGACCTAGAATAAGACTAGGTATAGTTAAAACTGCTGAAATTATTGCTATTTGTAAAGGTGTTGACCCCCATACAAAGGAAGGTATTAAAAAAATAAGAAAAATATCAATCCATAATGAAAATCCAGAAAGTGTTTGAATAATTAAAAGTTTTCCTGGATTGCTTATAGAGGAAAAAACTCCTGCGCTATTAGGGTTCATAGGCTATCATTTTTTACTATAGAAACGTTCTTCAAAAATAAAGCCATCTAAGTTGTGTTTAATTGAAAAATTATATAGATCGTTAAGATGGTTTATAACCCCATGACCATTAAAAATTTAAAGACGTGTTACATAAAACTGAAATGCCAGTTATATTTTTAAAAGCTAGTTAATAAGTTATATATACCTTTATTTTCTTCAATAGAAACTACAATCTTTGGTCATCTTCCCAGCCATCTATCAGTTCACTGTCTTTCACGCCGAGCATCAGTAAAATTTGTTTTTGAGTTGATTCCAGAATTTTTCTTCTTTCTTCTTCCTGAGAAATATTTCTGGCTATGGCCACTGCACCGACCAATGAAACTAGAATAGTTCGTGCTTTTTCTGAGATTAATTCACGATCAGACTCAATTGGTAACTGCTTAAGTTTAATTAATGCGGAAATTCGGGTTTCGATCATTTTTTTCAGATTATCGTATGATTCTTCAAATAATCTCTTAATGTTGGTGTTCTTATTACCAATTTCATTAAACAGGATGGTCTCAGGTCCCGGCTTACTTTTCTGTTCAAGTTCACTCAAATTCCAGTAATTGGTGACCAGTTTAGTCAGGTGCTTAATTGACAAAGGTCCTTTTACCAGGCGTGCCGCTCGACTGTTTTTGAGTGTTTCAAAAAAAGAAGCCCGGTACAAAGCCTCTTTGGATTCAAAATGTGCATAAAATGCTCCGTGAGTCATCTTTGCAGCATGCATGATTTGACCTATCGATACTTTATCGAAACCATAGCGCGAAAATAGCTCTACAGCCGAATTAAGAATTAAATCTTTAGATTTTGCTTTATGTTCTTTTGGGTATGGCATTTGTTACCTCATCCATCACAAATTCGGACACTATATTATCTTGATCATATATTGTCAGATGATAGTTTGATTCATTTGTTATAAATTACTGGAGAACCAATGAATTCGCCAATCGTTATTACTGGTATGGGTATAATTAGCCCTCTGGGGAGTGGTGTCAAGCCCGTATGGCAGCGTTTAACTGCTGGTCAATCCGGAATTCGATTAATTGATCGATTTGATACCACAGATCAACCTATAAAAATTGCAGGACTGGTACCTGGAATTGATGAAGATGCTGAAGCCGGATTTGATATTGATCAGATTGTCCCGGCAAAAGAACGTAAAAAGCTCGATCTATTTACTCTGTATGCACTGGCTGCAGCAAAAGAAGCTTTGGATCAGGCAAACTGGTTTCCACAGTCTTACGATGATCAACTTGCCACGGCAACAATTATCGCGACGGGGATAGGTGGTTTTAATACTATTACTCAAGCTCAGAAAACACTGGAAACCCGAGGCTATAAGCGCATTTCACCGTTTACGGCCCCTGCTTTCCTGGCAAATATGGCAGCAGGTAATTTATCCATCAAATATGGCTTTAAAGGGCCTTTATCCTGTCCGGTCACTGCCTGTGCTGCCAGTATTCAGGCCATTGGTGATGGTATGCGAATCATCCGAAATGGTGAAGCGGAGGTTGCCCTGGTAGGTGGTACAGAAGCTTGTGTGACACCACTTTCACTGGCAAGTTTTAATGCATTAAAGGCTTTATCTCCGGAAAGTGAAGAACCAGCCAAAGCTTCACGGCCATTTGATGAGAACCGTAATGGATTCGTTATGGGAGAAGGTTCCGGACTGATGGTTATTGAAACATTGGAGCATGCTCAAAAACGGGGTGCGACTCCACTTGCTGTTATCAGTGGTTATGGAACCAGTGCTGATGCATATCACATTACTTCCGGGCTGGAAGATGGATCAGGTGCTGCTGCCTCAATTAAAGCTGCTTTACGTATGGCGGGTTTGCAACCAGAGGCAATCAACTATGTGAATGCCCATGCGACTTCGACAGCTGTTGGTGATGCAGCTGAAATTGCCTCATTGCGCAGTGTGTTTGGTGATAGTCTGCCCAATATTCCTGTTTCTTCGACTAAATCAGCTACCGGTCATTTACTGGGTGCAGCTGGAGGTGTTGAAAGTATCTTTTCTGCTATGGCGGTGATAAATGATCAATTACCACCAACCATTAATCTACATAGTGTTGCTGATTCGATGCAGGATTTAGATTTTGTGCCGAATACAACAAGAAGCCATCAGGTTCAACATGCTCTTTGTAATGGCTTTGGATTTGGTGGTGTTAACGCTTCGTTGATTGTCAGTAAAATATAAGCTGAATATCGATATTTATAAAAACGAATACTGCCTAAGTGGGCGTTCATTTGAGCGCCCATTTTTTTCACCTGAAATTATTGCTATTAGCTCTGCTGGACTATCTTTTTGGTCATCAACACGACCTGAAATCATGAGTTTTATATAAAATTTTACCTACCTTCTCTCTTATCTTAGGCTTTATAATTATTGGCATTATTATTCTCAAAGTTTCAATGGAATTTTACATGCCTGCAAGAAGCAAATATTTTTATCGTCTCTTTTTACCTTATATTATTGGCACCCTGCTAAATGTAATATCAAACTGTGTTTACGCAGATGATTTTAATAATTATCACAATCTCTCCAGTAATTTACTGGAATCAGAAAATTACGAGTTAATAAAACTTTTCAACGGTGAAATCGAAGCTGTTTTATATGTAAAGGAAACCAGCACGGTTTTAGTAGTTACAGAAGATTTTCTCTGGAAAATTGATGAAAATGGACATGTTATAGATTCACTTGATCGACACCTGGCTTATAGTTCCGGAATGATGTTTTATGAAGATGGTTTTAACGACTGGGTTTATAGCGGAGATAAATATAATAAAAAATATTCCGATATTGTTGATACCAGTGAAATGGCTGATGAAGAAATTTTTAAACTAATGGATCAGGCAAAAACAGTTGAATTCAAAACATGGTGGAAAGAAGCGCAAAGTTATATCGAGCTTGAGGATCGCACGCTTCTACTGGATATTTCCAAATTAAAAGATCAGGTTGATAATAACTGTGACAAGTCTGAGTCTTCGAAGTATTCATTTTATAATTTTGGCTGGAATAAATCCTGTTTGCAGGGTTACCAGAGAAAGTATCAGGATAGAATCATATTTCTACCGCATACATCGGGTCGATTTGCTAACTGGTATGATCATAGCTTACCCATGGTTTTAAAGAAATTTACTAAAACGTATTACCATCTGGAGGAAGGTGTTTCAGGTGAGCTATTAAGTTTAACACTGGGTCGATATCTTAAAAGTCAGGGTATGCCGGGAGAACTTAGCAAAAATTTCTGGTATGGATCAGGGTATTTTCAGTTAACTTTCAATCATGAACTATTCAATTTAAAGGCGCTGGTTGCTAACGAGGATGATGAAATACAATTTGATAATATTACTTTTTATGATTTACCGGAAAATGATAACCCGGCATTTATGTTATTGGGCATAAGTTATCTGTCTTTACATGATTACGAACATAATTTAAAGCTGACTTCGCTGTATGAGGACGATGTGGGATTGTATGTTGTCCGTAAAAAGGCTAAAGAATCGTCTACTCATAATGCTTATTTAACAAAAAAACAGTGGTATCTGAATTTCTCAGACAAGCAGGATAAAGGTGGGCAATGGGCTGATATCCACTATTTTAATAAGGCCGGGGAAAAGACACATTTGCTTAACCATGAAACTGTGATTCCTCCAAAGCTGAATACAATTCCGCAAAAAATCACAATTAACTGGCCATCAGTGACGGATTATTTTGCTTATAAACTTTATTTTGGAAATGACTATATCTGGCTACCGGTGCATAGGTGGAACAAGCGAATTTATTTTGATATCACTTTTGATGAAAAGAAAATTGTTGCAGCGTTTAGACAGCTTGAAAATCGATCCAAAGATTTAAAACTGGATCTGACCATTGAGCCTGTCGATGACACAACAGGTCGTCTTTCTATTAATTTATCCAATGGACGGAAAAGCATTCCGTTGCAACAGGCTTCAATACTGCAAAAATCAACGGAGGATACTGATGAAGGAGAGCTTATAGTTAAGTTTGAAAAGGATGTAATGAAAATAGAATATGAGAACGCCTTAAAAAATCAGGATGCAATTGAGGATTTTTTTAAAGTCACAAAAGAGATTGCTCTAACCAGTCCTTATGTAAAAAGATATGCTTATCATTTTGCATATTATACTGTTAAATTAATGATTAATAGAGCACGGGCAGCTGATTTTAAAGGTGATGAATCCATCATTTATCATTATGTGAATACTCTGCTACCTTATTCAGGGAAACATCAAAAAACATCGGATGTGGCTTCGAATGCTTTAGTTGTGGCAATAATGAAAAATAATAAAGATATCGAGAATCTTGTTTTTGAAAAACTATTAGGTGATGATTTTAATGTAGAAACTGAGAATAATGAGATTTTACTTTTTAATCTCTCCTGTTTATATGCTCTTCGCCAGGATAAAGAATCTTTATTACAAACTACCAGGCGCGCTATAAAGCTTGGAAAAAAAGCAGAGGATTTTCTGTCTGATAGGGATTTAAAGGCATACTGGAAAGATGAAGATTTTTTACAGGCACTTCAGACTGAAAATTGATTGAACCACAGGGATACTGTTTGGGAAACCCCTGTGGGAAATACTGGAAAAAAATATTGAACCTGGATTCCGCAGTTGACCGCTCGCAATAGAGATTAACCCACTGTTTCATTTACGATTACAGTTGATGTGTATAATCACCCAATCGGTGAATCCCGCTACGAACTGAATTGCAGGTTTGAGGCAGCGTATCTCTTCGTTGTAACTCCTTGGAATAGCTCGCTATTCCGCGTCTCGTTACGCCTTGATCTACACCACCTCAAACGCACAATCAGCTCGTCCAACTGCGGATTCCAGGTTGAAACTAGGATGTAGTAAATTTTTTTACAAACCTTCCTCCTGTATAAGTATGTTTCCAGGACACACCATAAACGCCATATTCAAATGAACTATCGCTAAGCTCAAAGCTGGGGAACAGAGTTTGTAAATGTAGTTTATCAGTCGGGTATTTATCCAGTACGATATGAATTCCAACGACATCTTTATCTCTGACATTAGCTGCTGTGCTCGCTTTGGTGACGACTGTTTTTTGAATAGTTTTGATGAACGTTGGCGGTGATACTTTTGTGTTATAGATATCAACAGGCTGTTTACTGCGGGATTCGGGAGTTACAGTGTAGTCGACACTCATATGCGAGGGGTTAAATGCACCGTCTGAACGAGTCATTATATTTTTATTGATGTAATGAATTACGATACGGTTTAGCCTTAAATTATCCATTGTTTTTAAGGCTTCCTGCCCGACAGCTGAGTTAAGTGCTTCAGTTAGACGAATAGCCATATCGCCTTTTTTGTACCATGCTGAACTGACTTTATCGGGTGAGTTCATAAATCTGTTGGTTACAAAACCAGCACCAGCCTGTGGCCCGGAAGGTTCCATTTGACCCGATGAAGAATTTCGTATTTTTCCGGCGGATACCAGGTGGCGACCCAGTGAATGAGCACCTGGTTCATCGTGACTGGCAGGGCGTAGTTTATTATCTCTTACGATATTACCTTCTGAACGGTTGATCAGAGCCAATGCCTGGGCTGCTGTTACTTGTTTTTGAACTGGCATAGCATTATCTCCATGTGATTTATTAACCTGGAAAAATCAGTTGAATCATGAAAGTTCAGGTAACAGCTTAATGCTGCTGATAAAATCAAAAACACGTTCATCACCAATCAGCTGACAACGGTGTTTTTGATATCTCGGCAATTGCTCCTGCATTGCTCTACCTACAGTCATCCCTGGCTTAGATCTGTCACATCAATCTGTTACGCATCTTTTTCACGCTCAATTGATTTTTCCAGATTTTAAAAGTATAGGTGAGCAATCAGTTAATAACTAGCATTTTATGAATTTATCAATGACTCTCTAAGTCTTTTTATTGAATTCGTCGAAAATGCTATAAGCCCACTGTCGTTGGGCTAAGACCAGTGTAATACCGGTTTTTTCATTAAAAGCCAGCTTTCTATCATTATGAATTAATTGATTGAATTCACTGGTCAATCGTTTAAGGCGTTGTTCTAATTCATGGATTGATGCGGGGCTTAGTAGACCATTAAGAACGCTTAAAGAGTCACTTTCTTTGTCAAAGCTGGATTTGAAAAAGTCCTGCTGAATCTTTTGCTGAAAGAATTTCTGGATAGGTCCACGCGGTAACCATTTAAAATTAGGTGCAATCAGTAATCTGATTCGATTGTCAGGTAATAATTCGATAATTTTCAAACGGTCAAGTTTGGCCAGTTTTCTAATAACTTCAGTTTTAGATAATGTGTATTCAGACAGTAGATCCTGGAAGCGGTATCCATTCATTATCGATACAGTCACTAATAACAGGGCTAGATCAGATGCTATTTCCTGTTCCTGCTCTACACTCAGGCGACTGAGCTGGCGTTGTTGATTTGCCACAAGTTGTAATAATTCAGTCAGGTCAAATCCCAGTAATTCTCCAATACTCTCAAGTCGTTGTAGTGTAAAATTTTGCTCCGAGAATAATCGTTTAACTGATGCTTCACTTAAGTTTAATGCTGTAGCAACATCTAAATAAGTTTTGCCCTGAGCTTTAAGTTGTTTTTTGATGATATCTATCAACAGTGGTATCTGTGCCATATTGTCGACTCTAACAATAAAAAGTATCGGTTAATAATACTTAAAGTGCTACAATTTGCCATATTTCTTTTACAAGTTGCGATATATGGATTTAAAGGACATGATCAGTCCATCCAGATAAGACTTAGGACACAGGACAACTCATGAAAAAACTTATACATATTATCGGCGCTATACCATTCCTGGCAGCCGTCTTTCTTAATACAATCGTAGATCTTGGGCATAAAATTGTCATTCAAAATACAATTTTTAAGGTCTACGAAAGTAGTGAGCAGGTATTCCTGACCGCTATAGTCAATGCACTTATCCTGTTACCATTTATTTTAATGTTTAGTACAGCGGGCTATATTGCTGACAAGTATGCCAAAGACTCAGTTATGAAAGTCGCTGCCTGGGTAGCCGTGGCGCTCACTACTGCGATCACAATATTTTATTCTCTTGGCTGGTTCTGGCCAGCCTTCGCGATGACTTTCTTGCTGGCAGTACAATCGGCGATATATTCACCGGCTAAATATGGCTATATAAAAGCATTGTTCGGTAAGGAAAACCTGGCTCCGGCTAATGGCATGGTTCAGGCCGTTTCAATAGTCGGGATACTTTCTGGTACATTAGTGTTTTCAATTCTATTCGAATCATTCTTTCCAGAGACTGGCGCTACTAAATCAGAAATTTTAGTCACATTGGTACCTGTGGGTTTCATCCTGATTGCGACCAGTATATTTGAATTGATAATGATGTATCGCTTACCGCATCTGGAACAAACTGATCATGAACAAAGTTTTGATCTTAAAGAGTTCTCCAAAGGGCATATGACCCGCGACAATTTACAACCGGTTATAAAACATCATGTAATTATTCAATCAATAATTGGTCTATCACTATTCTGGTCAATCGGTCAGGTGATGCTGGCTGCTTTTCCTGCTTTTGCAAAACAGCAAACTGGTGAGACTAATACCATTATTATTCAGGCGATTCTTGCTGCATCTGGCCTCGGTATCGCCATCGGGTCAATGATTGCGGCACGTTTTTCCAGAAGTTATATTGAAACGGGTTTAATCCCGATTGGTGCTGCGGGTGTTGCTACCGGCTTATTTATATTACCAGGATTACACGATCAATTATTGATGGGGCTGGATTTCATGTTTATTGGTGCTATGGGTGGTCTGTTGATAGTACCTTTAAATGCACTTATCCAGTTTCATGCTGGGGTACACCAGATTGGACGGGTACTTGCGGCGAATAACCTGATCCAGAATATTGCTATGCTGCTGTTTCTAGTTGTAACAGTGATCTTTTCTCTGGCTCAGTTTGAAACTAGTCAACTGTTATACCTGATTTCCATTGTTGCAGTAATCGGATTTGCCTATTCTGTTTATCAGCTACCTCAAAGTCTGGTACGTTTTGTATTGTCCTATGTGCTTAGTGCGCGATACAGAGTACAGGTGAGAGGCCTGGAAAAGTTACCATCCAGCGGTGGCGTCCTACTACTAGGAAATCATATCAGCTGGCTGGACTGGGCTATCGTACAGATAGCCTGTCCACGTCCGGTTCGTTTCGTCATGATACGTTCTATCTATGAGCGTTGGTATTTAAACTGGTTTTTCAAAATGTTCGGTTGTATTCCTATTGAAGCAGGAATTGGTAGTAAAAAAGCGTTGGAATCCGTAACTCAGTTACTCAATAATGGAGAGGTCGTATGTTTATTTCCTGAAGGTACTATCAGTAGAAATGGCCAGTTATCGGAATTCAAGCATGGCTATGAAAAAGCTGCCCAAGCTGCCAATGAAGATGTTGTTATTGTACCTTTTTATCTGCATGGTCTATGGGGTAGTCAGTTTTCTCGTGCAAATCTGCATTTCAAGAATATGCGTAAAAGAGGACAGAGACGCGATTTATCGGTTAGTTTTGGAGATAGTCTTGATCGAGGTACCGGAGCTGAAATACTTAAGCGACGGGTATTCGATTTATCCATTCAAGCCTGGCAATCATTTACCGGAGAACAGCCATCACTGGCAGATAACTGGATTGATACTATTAAACATAACCCGTTGAAGCTAGCCTTAGCTGATACGCTGGCTCAACCTTTATCATCCTATAAACTTTTAACAGCAGCGATTGCATTTTCACGTCGAATTCGCAAACTAAGTCCTGAACAGAATATTGGTTTACTACTGCCAACAAGTAGTGGTGGTATTATCGCCAATATGGCCGGACTACTTGCCGGTAAGACACTGGTTAATTTGAATTATACAGCCAGTAGCCAGGCATTTGCCTCAGCACTACAACAGGCTGAGATCCATACTGTTTATACATCGCGTCGCTTTCTGGATAAACTGGCCAGACGTGGTCTTGATTTTTCGACTATTTTGCAATCGGTTGAAGTTATTATTCTTGAAGATTTGAAACAGCAGATTGGGAAATTTGAAATGTTTTCAACATGGTTGAGCACAAGATTATTACCAGGCTGGCTATTAAAAATATTATATTCAAAAAATCATGATGCAGAGCAAACTGCCGCGATTCTATTTTCCAGTGGTAGTGAAGGTTTACCAAAAGGTATACAGCTTAGTCATGCAAATATTACGGCAAACCTGAAACAGGTTGCAGAGGTATTGAATGCTGAAAGTGGTGATAGAGTATTAGCTTCGCTACCTTTATTTCATGCCTTTGGATTGACTGTGACTCAGTTTTTACCATTAATAGAAGGTTTGCCTGTTATTTGTCATGCTGATCCGACAGATAGTTTAGGTATAGCCAAAGCTGTTGCAAAATATCAGGCAACAATTATGTGTGCAACCTCAACTTTTCTTCGACTTTATACACGCGATAGTAAAGCTAAACCATTGATGATGGATAGCCTGCGTCTGGTGGTTTCTGGTGCCGAGCGATTAAAGCCAGAAGTACGTGATGGCTTTAAGCTGAAATTTGGAAAAGATATCTATGAAGGATATGGGGCGACTGAAACTGCTCCGGTAGCAAGTGTTAATCTACCCGATAATATTGATCGTTCAAACTGGAAGCAATTACAGGGGCATAAACCTGGAACAGTTGGTTTACCATTACCAGGTACCAGTTTTAAGGTTGTTGATCCGGATAGTTTAATTGAACTGGAAACAGGAAGTGATGGTCTGGTGCTTATCGGTGGTCCACAGGTAATGCAGGGTTATCTTGATAATCCGCAGAAAACGGATGAAGCGATTCACCAGTCTGAGGGTATCCGCTGGTATGCTACCGGTGATAAGGGGCATTTAGATAAAGATGGTTATTTAACTATAGTTGATCGCTATTCACGCTTTGCCAAAATTGGTGGTGAAATGATTAGCCTGGGTGAAGTTGAGCAGGCTGTTAATCACAGTCTACAAAATGAAGACTCTGAAGTCATTGCAGTTAATTTGCCGGATGACAAGAAGGGTGAAAAAGTAATCATATTAACTGAGCAAACGATAGATCTGAAACAGTTGAAACAGGATATGATAAAAAATGGTGTTAATCCGTTACTCATACCCGCTTTAATTATTACAGTGGATACTTTACCTAAACTGGGTTCTGGTAAAACGGATTATGTTCAGGCAAAGCAACTGGCATTTGACATGGCCTAAGAGTTATTCTTTGCAATAAATTTTCAGAAACCAGCAAATTTATAAAATAATAGCGAAGCCCTACTGACAGTACGTTGTCAGTAGGCTTGAGTTAAGCTGCTACCTTTCTAAACATAGGGATGAAAAACTCTATGATTTTTTTACAAGCCAGATGCTATGACAGGCATACACAAAGAGGAATAAAAAAATGATTATTGATCACCTGGGTATCGCAGTTTCAAATTATCAAGCCAGTAAAACATTTTACACACAATGTCTTGCTCCTCTCGGTATTCAACTCATTATGGAAGTTCAGGGATGGGGTGGATTTGGTAAAGATGGTAAACCGGATTTCTGGTTTGGAGAACAGTCTCCTGCCCATACACAGATGCATATTGCATTTGTTGCACAAAACCGTGAAGAAGTTGATCATTTTTATCAGGCTGCTCTGGCAGCAGGAGCAGTTGATAATGGTGCACCGGGTTTACGCCCTGAGTACCACGCTGATTATTATGGCGCTTTCGTTATTGACCCTGATGGGCATAATATTGAAGCCGTATGTCACAAAGCGGAATAATCAGGAAGAAACAAAATGTCAGAAAAAATACGCTGTGAATGGGTTGGAAATGATCCACTCTATCAATCCTATCACGATGGTGAATGGGGCGTGCCCTGTTACGATGATCGCACATTATTTGAATTACTTATACTTGAAGGCGCACAGGCTGGACTATCCTGGATTACCATTCTGAAAAAACGTGAAAACTATCGCCGTTTATTTGATAACTTTGATGCTAACAAGATAGTCCGATATACCCCGAAGAAGGTTGAAAAATTATTGCTAGATGCTGGTATTGTACGTAATCGTCTTAAAGTAGAATCCACCATTTCGAATGCTAAGGCATTTCTCGAATTGCAGAAAGAGCCTGGTGGTTTTAGCGGTTTTATCTGGAGTTTTGTTGATGGTAAACCCATCATAAATAATCCTCGCACACTTAAAGAGGTGCCGGTAAAAACAGTTGTATCTGATGCTTTATCAAAAGCTCTCAAAAAACGTGGATTCAAGTTTGTCGGGAGCACAATTTGCTATGCATTTATGCAGGCAGCGGGTCTGGTAAATGACCATACCATTGATTGCTTTTGCCATACTAAAAAATAATTGACGTTTACATAAAGGCGAGAAAATTTACATCTGTGCTGCGACAGGACCTGCTGTGAGACTACACAGGATAATCCTGGAAGAATCAGTTGAATCATGAAAGTCTACGTAACAGCTTAATGCAGCTGATAAAATCAAAAACACAGTCTTCACCAATCAGCTGACTACGGTGTTTTTGATTTCTCGGCAATTGCGCCTGCATTGCTCTAACGACAGCCATCCATGGCTTAGACCAGGCACATCAATCTGCTACCCTAGATTCCGCAGTTGACCGCTCGCAATAGAGATTAACCCACTGTTTCATAAACGATTACAGTTGATGAGTATAATCACCCAATTGGTGAATCCCGCTACGAACTGAATTGCAGGTTTGAGGCGGCGTATCTCTTCGTTGTAAC
>JBNKKI010000076.1:0-31551 GCA_050291745.1 Gammaproteobacteria bacterium
TTCGGGCGAGACGGGAAACAGCCATCTGCTGCGTTGTCATCCTTGAAAAGGGCATGCCATTCCCTGCGGATGACGCCTTGCATATGACTATTTCCCGTCTCGCTATAACCTGCATACAGTTTAGGACAGTACACTAGTAACAGGTTTCTGATTTTGAAGAAAATAGCTTCGATAGTTATGGTCACCCACTGGGTGAGTTACGCTACAACGTGAATGGCACGCTTGTGGCGGCACATGGCGGCGTTGCAACTCCTTGGAATAGCGGGCTATTCCGCGTCGTTGCGTCTTGCCCTGCACCACCACAAGCGCACTCTTCACGCTGTCCAACTGATCTTTTTAGGATAATCTACTTTCCTGTTGAAGTATCTAAAGCTATTAAAATAAAGGGCTTATTCACCCAAATGCTGAAATAAACTGAAACAGACTTTACCTTGCTGATTACTGGCCAGTTCCAGATCGTAATTGAATGTTCTTGCCATAAATGCAGATTGATACAGGCCTATTCCCATACCCTGACCGGAGGATACGGGCTTATTGAATAACTGTGATTCCAGTTCACTATCTACTAAGTCACCATTATCGCAAACTGTGACTATGATCATTTCCTTGTTTGATATCAGGTTGATGACGATTTCAGTGACTTCAGGTTTATTTAGAGCATTCACCAGCAGGTTATTGATGACGCTATCGAACAGGTCGGAGGGGATTTGATGATCCTGTTGTAAATCAGCGTGATAGCGAACCAGGCTTTGATTATTGACGGATTTAAAATTATCCAGCCAGATTTTTATATTTAAATAGGGTACAGAAGTTGATAGTTCAGGCGATTTAAGTTTGCTTAAAGTTGACTCAAGTCGCTGACTGATCTGATTTAAATTCTGTTGTAATAATTTAAAAGCCTGCGGCTGTTTTTCATCCTTTTTAAATTGCACGATATTGATTGATGTTTTAATCGATTGAAGAATATTTTTAATATCGTGAGTTAATCGTGCACCGGTATGATGGATGGTTTCGAAATGTTCTTCTGCGCGCATTTTTTCCTGATTAACCTTGGATAGATAAAATTGATAAGCCATTCGAATCAATAATATGGTGTGCTGCTGCAGAGCCTTACCCGGATTGGATTTAAAGAAAATCGTCACATTTATCTCTGCTGTAATCGAGTGAGTAAATGAAACTCCCTGTTTTTTACCGGAAGTGATGGAGAAAGTTTTAAATTGCCATTGAATGGCATTTAACCAGTCATTTTCAATCAGGTTGTCACAGGCGGCCTGTAAAAAATCACTGGATGATATATAGGGTTCTTCGATTAAAGTGGTAAGAGTATTTATCCAGGTTTCGAAGGGGCCGCCAATGGTCATGGCGTATCGATTCCATAGTGTACCCGTACCGGAATATCCCACGCCGGGATTCCAGAACCAGCTAATACCCAAAGCCAGAGTAGCTACAATAAAGACTGTCAGCAATAATCCTTCGATATAATCAACACCATATAAAATGTTAATGACAATACCACCTAGCAGTACCAGAGAAACTAAAGCTGTGGTCAGTACACCATGCATTAAATCAATCTGGCTGCGGGTCTGGTGTGAGCGATCGGGTATAGGTGCAAAGAAAAACAATAAAATTAACACCAGTACGATGACCTGAATATAAGCATCAAATTGAATAGGTAAATTAATTTGCTTAAATGTTAAGGGTATAATACCGATTGACATTTCGATAATTAAAATAGACAGGGCAAGCAGATCGAATGTTCTTGTGCTGGAAAAACTAAATAAGCGGCTACCGATTAAACCGGCAATCAGTAAGCTAAAAAAAATGAGTGCTTCATTAGGGTAAAAGAAACTAAACAGGAATAATAAAAAAATCGGCACTAGTGTTGGGCCGGTATTAAAGTTTTTATCTTTGCTCCATAATGGTTGCCACAATAAAAACAGGCCATACAATACAATGGTCAATGAAGATTCAAGTGAAGGATTGCTGATCATCCATATCTGGCTATGCAATAATAGTAACAGTGTTGCCAGAATTTGATGTTCAAACTGTAATAAAGATTTTATAAACTTCATGAAACTCAAGGTATTGAAAATTAACGATAGAATTCACTATGTTTAAGCAGACTATAACATTGTTCCGCTATCAACTGCTGGGAATAATGAATACCCGATTCATGCTTTTACTGTTGCTGGTTTTAACTCTGGCTTTTCTGGTGGGTCAATTTGTGGCTCAACTGGCTATTATCAATAGTGACATGATTGCGTTAGCTGTGATTGCGGATTTTTTACGCTACAGTCTGGTACTGTTACTGATTATCAGCCTGTCTCATCAGGTTTCTCAGGATTTTGAATTAAATCAATTTCATCGTTTACTGGCCATGCCATTAAGTCGATTTCAATATGTTCAGGCTCAATTTCTGCTGCTGGTGGTGTTGACGTTGATATTGATGCTCCCGGTATTCCTGCTAATTTTATTACTGGCTGATATGCATGTAGCTTTGTACTGGTCATTAGCATGTTGTCTGGAATTATTGCTGGTCGGACAATTCACTTTGCTTGCCATTATGAGTCTGGAGAAATTACCCCTGGCGGTAATTTTTAGCCTTTCAGTCTATTTATTATCTAAAGCTTCCTCATTAATTGATTTAATACTCAGTCGATCTTCACAATTTTATAATGAAGAAGGCAGTTTTCAGTTTATCCAGTTTCTTTTTACAGTTATTCATTATGTATTACCAGGCGCCAGTTATTTTGCGCAGAATAATGTGTTTTTTGTATCGTTAAAACTAACTGATTTACTCACGACTCAGTTTATTTCAGTGCTGGTGTATAGTGCTTTTCTTCAATCTGTGTTATTAATCGATTTTTATCGTAAAGAGTTTAATTAGAGTGCAGATTAAACAGCGTAAAATGACTCAGTTGCCGGTTTTACTGCAAGTTGGTTTTTTACTGTTTTTTTGCATTCAAATTACTTTTCATCAGCTTAACTATAAAATATCGGATGCGCATTACAGGCATCTGAATGAACCTTTAGAAGTGGAATTATACCGGGCTATCTCTTTTGGTTCAGATAAGCTATTGAGTTATTTGTTACTGATTCGATTGCAGTTACACGATAACCAGAAAGGTCAGCATGTTAACTACAGACATCTGGATTATGCACTATTAAGTGACTGGTTAATGACTCTGTATGATTTGAATCCGGATTCGGATTACCCCGGATTTCTGGCATCCCGTGTCTATAGTAATGTGCAGGATAAGTCTAAAATCAGGCAAATGATTCATGTTGTTGAAATGCTCTTTGATAAGAATCCAGAGCGCCATTGGCGGCGCATGACAGAAGTTTGTCTATTGATGAAGCATAAGCTGAATGATCTGGATTCGGCATTGACAATAGCGGAAAAAATAGCGAAATTACCATCGACTATAAAGATTCCGTACTGGGCAAGGGATATGAAGCTGGTATTACTGGATGAACTTAATCAATATGAATCAGCGCAATTATTAATATCATCAATGTTGCAAAGTGGTTCTGTAACAGATCATGATGAGTTGCGCTTTTTACGCGATAGACTGTTGAAAATTCAACAAAGTCTGTCGGAGAATAAACAGCTCCAGCATTAACGGGAAGTTGTAAAAAATTAAGGCGTTAATTTTAAAGGTGTAATTAAAAATTGGCATTAAATATGCTATATGATAATAAACTAAACAGGAGAAGTATGAATGAAAATCCAAACAAGTAAAGGTTTCACGCTGGTCGAAATTGCTATCGTACTGGTTATCGTCGGGCTACTGATCGGTGGCGTGCTAAAAGGTCAGGAAATGATTACCAATGCCAAGCTGAAACGTATTGAATCTGATAATGCCGGTATTGCTGCCGCGATGTTTTCTTATCAGGATCGTTATTTGCAGTTACCGGGGGATGATAGTGATGCGGCTGATCGATTCGATGTGTATTCTTCAGGAACCGCCAGTGACATTAATGGAAATGGAGCGGGAACAGTAGAAGGTGACTGGAATGCCAACAATGGTACTACTATTGTGACCGCTTCTGTGGAATCAGAATTATTCTGGGCGCATTTACGTGCTGCCGGGCTGGTTGCTGGTGGTGGAACAGATACGACCAGACAAACTAATGCTTATGGTGGTTTGATTGGTATCCAGGATGGTTCACTTGGTATTGCAGGTCATGTCACGATTTTTGGTCAGATAGAAGGCCCAATCGCTAAAATTGTAGAGGCTCGTCTTGATGATGGAAATCCAGATTCAGGTCGCATACAATCCGATGTCACAGACAAGCCTATGACTGCTACAAAGAGTACGGTAACGGAATATACTGATAGCCTGAGATACAATATGGCTTTCCGTTTGTAATATTTTGGATTCAAACTATTAAAGGCTTGCTTTTGCAGGCCTTTTTTATGGGTGAAAGAAATGCTGGAAATTTCAGGGCTTAATTACTCTATTAATAAGTTGCAGGTATTAAAAGATTTTACTTTGTCGATTAATGTTGCTCAGTATTATGCGCTAGCCGGTGAAAATGGTGCCGGAAAATCCACCTTAATTAAAATTATTCTGGATCTTATCCGTAATATTCAATCTGGTAAGATTGCTATTGATGGGCGTGACCATCAATTAATGGCATCCCGTAACCTGGTGAGTTATCTACCGGAGAAATTCGATATTAAAAAGGAAGTTACTGGCTGGCAGTATCTGCAGTTTGTGTATGGTATTTACCAACAGAAAATGGATAAACCCAGAGTGGAGACTTTATGCTCGCAATTGGGACTGGATGCTTCCCGTCTGCGGCATAAATCAAACGACTATTCCAAAGGGATGAAGCAGAAGCTGGGTTTAATCAGTTGTTTTATGCTGGATAACCCATTGATTATTTTAGATGAACCACTCAGTGGGCTAGATCCAAAGGCGAGATTTTATTTTAAACAATTACTGGAGCAGGAGCGTGGCAAAGGAAGAACTATTTTTTATAGTACTCATATGCTTGCCGATGCTGAAGAAATTTGTGATCGTTTTGGGATTTTGCATGGCGGTTCAATTATTTTTGATGGAACACCTGAAGACTGTTTAAAGCAGTTTAATGCGAAGACGCTGGAGCAGGCCTATATGAGTTGTATTGCTGAGCAGTAGCCCCTGCTGAAAGTGAGTGGGGTCGATTGACAGTTTGATTGGGGGGCGGAGTCACTTATTCTGTGACTATTTTGACTTCGGTTTGACTGCTTGATGTCGCTTACCAGCGATTCCACCCCCTGAGATTGGTTTAGATAGCTGACTAACTGGCTTTTTCGGTCTCGGTATACAGTTCTTTCAGTTTGCGCGTTAATGTATTTCTACCCCAGCCCAGTAATTTTGCAGCTTCAATTTTTCGCCCACCGGTTTTATTGAGAGCACATTCCAGCAGGGTTCTTTCAAACATGGGTTGTGCACTGGATAATATATCCTGTTGGCCATCATTTAACTGGCTTGTTGTCCATTCCTGAAGTTGTCTGGTCCAGTCTATATCTGGCTTGATTTCCGCGTTGGGACTGCTTGTTGATTCAGCGGGAGTTGAGTCTTCCATTTTCAATTCATCGGGTAAATCCGTCATTTGAATAATATTGCCGGTAGCCATCACACTGAACCAGCGGCAGGTATTTTCAATTTGTCTTACGTTGCCACTCCAGGGCAGGGTGCAAAGGTAGTTAAGAACTTCCTTGCTGAGTGTCTTAGTATTTTCATTAAGCTCAATAGCTGATTGTTGCATAAAATGATTTAGTAGCAGAGGTATGTCTTCGCGTCTTTGACGAATCGCTGGTAAATGTACTTTAATCACATTTAAACGATGATACAGATCTTCCCGAAAGCGCCCCTGGCTTACCAGTTCTTTCAGGTTTTGATGAGTGGCAGCAATGATTCTAACGTCTGCTTTTATAGAGGTGACACCACCCACTCTAAAAAATTCACCTTCTGCTAGCACTCTTAACAGGCGGGTTTGTAAAGCCATCGGCATATCACCTATTTCATCCAGAAATAATGTCCCTGTATTCGCTTGTTCAAAACGTCCTTTATGCTGACTTTGAGCGCCGGTAAATGCACCTTTTTCATGTCCGAATAATTCCGATTCTAATAATTCACTGGGGATAGCGGCAGTATTAATGGCGATAAAAGGTTTGTCGGCTCTAGGGCTGTGACGATGTAAAGCCTGAGCGATAAGTTCTTTACCAGTACCTGATTCTCCATTAATTAAAACGCTGATATTTGAGCGGGAAAGGCGGCCAATAACTCTGAAAATATCCTGCATGGCTGGAGATTCACCAATAATTTCACTGGATATATCTTTGCTTAATTGTTTTGGTTTGGTTTCAAAGCGCTTTTGAACGGCTCGCTTGACCAGGTTACTGGCCTCTTCAATATCGAAGGGTTTCGATAGATATTCAAAGGCACCTTCCTGATAAGCCTGGACAGTGGTATCCAGATCAGAATAAGCTGTCATGATGATGATAGGCATGTCCGCATCAAAATTGTGCACCTGATTCATAAATTCGAAGCCATCAATACCCGGCATACGAACGTCAGTAATAATGGTATCTGGCAGATCACCATCCTGACGTTTAAGTCGAGTCAGGGCTACAGATGCAGAATCAAAAGTTTTAGTCTTGAAATTTGCTTTTTTTAAGGCTTTTTCAAGTACCCATCTAATTGATTGATCATCGTCAATAATCCAGATACAGGATGTGGTTTCCTTGTGATCGTTCATGAAATATTCTCTAATGGCAATAAAGTTGTAAAAGTTGTTCTTTGGTTATAATCACTCTGGCACTGAATAATTCCATTATGTCCAACGATGATTTGTTGTGCGATTGGGAGTCCAAGACCTGTTCCATCGGCTTTGTTTGTTACCATCGGTAAAAAAATATTTTCCAGTAATTCCTCGGCTATACCGGGGCCATTGTCGATAATGTCGATTTGCATCACATGTTTATAACGTTTGTTACCGACTGTATGCTGCCTGTTGATACGAGTAACGAAAGTAATTTTGCCATGCTTATTTTTGTTTTCAGAAACTGACTGGGCTGAATTTCTGGCGATATTTAAAAAAGCCTGAATAAGCTGGTTTTTATCTGCCATCAATTCTGGAATACTGGGGTCATAATCACGATCTATAATTAATTCTGGAAATTCTGCCAGAATCAGGCTAATTACATGTTCCAGTACTTCCAGAATATTGATTTTCAGTTTTTCAATTTTTCTGTTTGGACCTAACATACTGTTCAATAACCTTTGTAATCGGTCAGCTTCACGTATGATGACGTCGGTATATTCTTTTAGCTCCGGGTTAGAAATTTCACCCTCTAATAATTGAGCGGCCCCTCGTATGCCTCCCAGAGGGTTTTTTATTTCATGAGCCATGCCCCTCGCCAGTTGCTGACTGGCAGTCTGTTGATTGATCCTCTGTCCGTCTCTGGCTATTTCAATATGTCTGTCTAATGGCAGTAGCTCGACTAGTAAACTATTCTGATTGAGTTCAAAAATCGGATGTATTGAGTAATCACTAGTGATGGTTCTTCGACTGGCAAGTGTTAAGGTTGCGCCATGTTCTGTTATTTGGTGGTTGTTAGCGAGGCTGATTTTTATGGAAGATAAAATCGAATTTTCAATATTTGGAGCGAACAGGGACTCAAAGGGTTTGTTGAGTAATACCTTTTCACTTGTTTGAAAGAAAACCTCGGCGGTTGCATTAACCTGATTGATTGTTAGTTCTTCACTCAGGCAGATAATACTGCTATTCAGGTAGTCAAGAATTTTACTGGGTTCAATAATATGCATATGGCTCTATTAGCAATAAAAATGCCAAACTGTGGAAAGAGGGTTATATCAATAAGCTTGAGTATTCTGAAGCATAGGAAAGGATTATTCCAGTGATTAATGCACAAATTTAGTGCAAAAAAAAGCCCCTGAAATCAGGGGCTTGTTAAAAATGGTGCAATTCTTAAATGTGTTTACAGGCTGTAGTACATGTCAAATTCTACTGGATTAGTAGCCAGGCGTAAGCGTTGTACTTCCTGATCTTTCAATTCGAGGAAAGCATTGATAACATCGTCAGTAAAAACGCCACCTTCTTTTAGAAAATCACGATCTTCATCCAGTGCTTCTAGTGCTTCATCTAATGAAAAAGCTACCTGAGGAATAGCTGATTCTTCTTCAGCCGGAAGGTCGTATAAATCTTTATCCATAGCTTCACCAGGGTGGATTCTATTTTTAATACCGTCAATACCTGCCATTAGCATGGCTGAAAAAGCAAGATAGGGATTAGCCGTGGAATCAGGAAAACGGACTTCTACCCGACGCGCTTTAGGGTTTGTAACATAAGGGATACGGATAGAAGCAGATCGATTCCTGGCTGAATAAGCCAGCATAACTGGTGCTTCGAAACCAGGGACTAAACGCTTGTAGCTATTGGTTGATGCATTGGTGAAAGCATTCAGTGCTTTCGCATGTTTAATAATACCACCGATATAAAACAGGGCTGTCTCGGATAATCCGCCATAGCCATCGCCAGAGAATAGATTGTTGCCATCTTTAACCAGAGACTGGTGTACGTGCATACCGTTTCCATTGTCACCAACCATAGGTTTAGGCATGAATGTAGCAGTTTTACCATAACTATGGGCCACATTGTGGATGCAGTATTTTAAGGTTTGTACTTCATCAGCTTTTTGCACGAGTGTGTTAAAGGCTACACCGATTTCACATTGTCCGGATGTGGCTACTTCATGATGATGAACTTCAACTTTTTGTCCCATTTCTTCAATGGCCAGACACATGGCACCACGTAAATCGTGTAGAGAATCTACTGGAGGTACTGGAAAATAACCGCCTTTGATACCAGGACGGTGCCCCATGTTTCCATCTTCATAATGTTTGGCAGAGTTCCATTCGGACTCTTCTGAGTCAATTTGATAGAACGAATGTCCCATCGTGTTGCCCCATTTTACGTCATCAAAAACAAAAAATTCGTTTTCAGGGCCAAAATAAGCGGTATCTGCAATACCAGTGGATTTGAGATAAGCTTCCGCTCTTTTAGCGAGTGAGCGAGGGTCTCTTTCATAACCCTCTCCGGTAGCGGGTTCGATAATGTCACAGCGAATATTGACAGTGGGTTCATCAGTAAATGGATCAAGTACCGCGCTATCTGCATCGAGCATCATGATCATGTCGGATTCGTTAATGCCTTTCCATCCTGAGATAGATGAACCATCAAACATTTTACCTTCGGTAAATACATCTTCATCCAGTGTACTGGCTGGAATTGATACGTGTTGTTCCTTACCGATCGTATCGGTAAAGCGTAAATCTACGAATTTCACACCATGATCATTGATCATGTTTAAAACGTCAGCTGCAGTCATATCACTATTCTCCTGAAAGATTGGGGTTTAAAAAACTTTTTAAATTGTACTGATAAATTATTTTTAGCCAATCATTAAAGGGAAATAATAGTAAATATTTGTTGCTCGAAAATGCTGCAGTAATTTTAGTTCTGCTTTAACCCGGCGCGTAATAAATATTTATCTGTCCAACATAAGGTATCTTTTTTGCTTTTTCGTACAATTGTGCGGCTAGATCATGTTTGCTTTCACAGCCAAATTTTAAAGGTAATATAATATCGACTTCAATTTGACGTGTTAGATAATGTAAGTGGATATTATGGATTTGTTCAGAATCCTCCAGGCTTTCCCAGACTGAATAAAGTTTAAATAACAGTTCTGAACGTTTTGGAAGCTGTAAAATAACCTCGTGATCAGTTTCGGTGACAGGATCAATATGAACGGTAATATCGGAAATTTCTGAATAGTGTTTTTTAACAGATTTTTCAATATAGAGTGAAATATAGTGAGCTTCTGAAACACTTAACCGAGGGTTTACACGGATTTCTGTATCAATATAACCCATACCGCCCATTGAGCGTGAACGTAAGCTGTGAATATCGATTACACCATCAATGCTCAGGATGCTGGCTTTTATTTTTTCTACAAGCTGCTGATCAAGGCTGGTATCGATGAGCTCCATAAAGGATTTTTTTATGAGATGAACCCCCATCAATGAAATCATTACGGAGATGATGATCGCCGCCAGTGCATCCATATGTGATATGCCCGTAATCTGAGCGCCTACACCTATGACGACAACAACAGATGAAAATACATCGGATCGATGATGCAGGGCGTTGCTTTCAAGCAGGGTGGATTTGATTTTTCTGGCTGCTCGAATTGTATACTGGTAGAGAAATTCTTTACTGAAAATAGCAAGAAAAGCGAAAAATATTGCATAGCTTTCAGTTTCAACAGGTTTTGTCGATGCAAAAGAAAGTATGCCGCGATAACCCATTCCGAGTGCAACCGCAATGAGAGCGACACCCAGGAAAATGGAAGATAAAGTTTCAATTCTGGCATGACCATAAGGGTGATCATCATCGGCCTCTTTGGCTGAATGGTGAGCTGTAAAGAGCACCAGGAAATCGCTGATAAGATCAGCAAGAGTATGTAAGCCGTCTGCTAGTAAAGCCTGGGAATGTGCAAAAAAACCGGCCAGTATTTGTGCTATAGAAAGTAAAATATTGACTAAAATGCCAGTATAAGTGACATTTTGAATAGTCTTTTTACGCTGATCAGTCATTGTTTTCCTTGCGTACACAGATAATGATTTCATTATCCTGTTCATCTATGCTGAGTACAGTATGCCGGTTAATATTACTCCAGGCTGGAATGTCATTTTTTACCCCTGGATCTGTGCAGGTGATTTTGACTATGTCGCCAATATCCAGATCATTGATTGCATCCTGTAAACGGATGACAGGCATGGGGCAGAGCAGTCTGCTTGCATCAACATTAATTTGCATTATACCAGATACCAGTTTTGTGGGATTTCATGAGGTTGTAGCGCTTTAACGTGTATGGTTTCAGGTTCACTGTCAGCCTTGCTGTAAGTCAATTCAACCTGATCAGCATTTTTACCTTTACTGAAGCGAGCAACAATGGCACAGGCTAATTTAATTTGCTCAGTATTTAAAGTCGCGCCCTCAATTAGTGCCAGCGGGCCGGCATGACTAATTGTTTTTATTGTTTGATATTGTTTTTTATAACCACTTAGAAAACGGGTTTCACCTTCTTCTCGGGCAATAATGATTTTATAAGATTTGTCAGGACGTATGTGACGGCCAACTTTAAGCAACATAATATCATCCAGATCATATTTCTTATCTCCTCTGTTTGACCATAAATCCTGTAGTTTGACAGAATAATTTTCATCGGTCAGAAAACAGCAGCCACCAGCCGGTTGAGCATAATCCTCAAATCCAAACTGCCGGGCCAGTGCCATTTGTGGTTTGCGTGAGCGGCCGGAAAAACCATGCAATAAATCACGATTTACCCAACCCTCAAGTTCCGGTTTGGTTGCTGGCAGGTTTTGTGCGCATAAAGGTCTTAGTAAAATATCATTAGCACCCGATTCATTAGAAATTATGGGCATGGTTTCCTTTCTTTGTGACATGGGTCTTTGTCCAATTACTTCACCTGTAATTATAAAATCGAAACCTTTTTGCTGAACCCATTCGTGAGCTTTTTGCACCATAAAAATTTTACAATCAAGGCAGGGGTTTAAATTAGCACCATAACCATGTTTGGGATTTATGACGATATCTTTGTATTCCTCAACAATATCAACAATATGCAACTTTATACCAAGTTGTTCAGCGACCCAGAGTGCATTGTTACGTTTAGGCCTGGCATTGTCTTTTTTACGAATGGCATGTGTATGTCCTTCTACGCAAAAACCGGTGAAAAAGTTAATGCCTTCTACGTGTATGCCCTGTTGTTGAATGACTTTAGCGGCAAGTAAAGAATCCAGGCCGCCTGAAATTAATGCTGCAGCTTTTCGAATCATGATGAGTAAACATAAAAAAAGGGCGCTGATTATATCAGAGCCCTGAGTCAGGTGAGAATAAAATATATTACCAGCAATGGTCAGAATCTGTCCCCGTAGCTGTTTGTTTACCTAGTTCGTCAATGGAAAAAGAGGTACAATCCGCATCATTCTCCTGAGCTTTGCCGGCTATCGGAGTCGCCATTATATCAAATGTTGTTTTTGTCAATGTAGCCTTAGCCGAATAATATTCTTTTTCTGAATTCTTTGGGACTCCATCTTTTATGGAGCAGTTAGCGTCATTATATGTTCCATATAATGCTTTACATTTTCGTAAAGTAGAGGCCATTGTCAGTAACAGGTTCTTTGCATCAGTTCGTTGAGCCTTTAAGACATTATCTCCATAATAGCTGACAGCAAAAGCACCTAGCATACCAATAATTCCAACCGTGATTACTAACTCTATCAGGGTAAATCCACCAATTTTTTTGGCGTGATTTAGCCGGGGTCGAGACATGTTTTTAATATGTCTATTCATTCTGCTACCCTTTGAATGCTCTCCACTCGTTTCTGATTGTCGAGCTTAAGGATCTTAATGACTACAGGGTCCCCTATTTTTAGATTAGAAATCGGCTCTACCTTACCATTGGTATCAAACAGTTTTACTGTAGATAAAAATGGGTAGAAGCCATCATCAATTCCTATGTGAGTATTTGAGACTTCAACAATTTGACCGTAAATTGTAAAGGATAAAACTGCATTTGATGTTAATGGTGTCAATAACAGTAGCAGTAGTAATAACGATTTCATCGGTATAAGTTTCTGTAAGTGATTTAAGGATTTCATTTTAATAACTCCTGCCAGGAAAACCTGCCTAATCTAGGTTCTGGTAATTCCTTGATTACGAAAGGATCTTTACCGTTATAACCTACTCTTTCTGTGAATGTATTATCTGTAGGGAATGATTCTAAGCGGTCAGCCGAAGGAACAGTGTGTTCTTCACCTATAGTATCACCACTATCAATAACACCACTGTCATCATAATCAAATACTGGTTCTGATGGAGTACCGCCCGTTGCCAGATCAACAGCAAAACGATAACCGTAACCCCCTGAAGAACAAGCGCTAGTCAGTGGTACAGAAGTATTGAAAAATACTATGTCACCACGTACAGCGGGCGTGGTGATCGCTCGCTCGCCAGTGTCTGGTAATTTTATATTCCAGCCATAATTATTGGTATAGTCAACAGCATTTTGAGATAGAATTCTGGGGGAACTTGATACAAAAGTCTGCTCAACCAGATCTGTACGAGTAAGTTCTGTATGGCCATTGTCCCAGACACCATAGAAATATTCATCATTTGTAGATAATTTATCACTTTCGACTAAAAATTGACCAGATCCAAAGAAGACCATGAGATTGGGTTCGTTACCTTCAATGTATTCTGTCGGGTGAAATGAAAGGACTGGTTTGCTGGTAATTGGTAGCGCTCCTTCTGTAGTAAATAAAGGTTCAGAGTAAGCGAGAGCACCTTTAGCAAATGTATCACTTGTTAAATCAAAAACCCACATATTGCCTTTAAGGTCACCTGCGTAAGCACGGTCAATGATGCCATCTCCATCGATATCAGCAAGAGCAGGCGTCGCCAGTCCATTGATGTCTAGTGCTGTTCCAGACCCGGTAGTAATCTTGTAATAGTCAGTGTCTTCAGTCCAGGCGCCATCAGTACCTCCCTCAAGTTTAACTATGAATAGTTTGGCTTCGCCATCACCTGTACTATTGTAACCGTTACCAAAAATTGCAACCCAGCTTCCATCTTTCATTTTACCGATTTGGGGCTGACTGTAGGTATATCCAAGATCTGCATCATTAGCTGAAGAAAATTCCCACAAGACGATGTCACTGGCTTTATCTTCAGAGAAATTATCTGGATCGGTGATATCAAGTGCAAAATATCCACGACCACCGCCGCGTTGCCCACCTACCAGAATGGTATGCCAATCAGTGGTGCCTGTTCCGGTATTAATGTAAGCATCAGCTATAGTCGGTGTCAGGTCATTATAAAACATGTGATTGTAGTTTTGTTCTGTTAAGTAATGAAACCCTTTAAGATCACTGGTTGAGGCCAGGTAACTTGGTAGGTAAGCAAGTACTTCATTACCATTCGTTTCTAGAAAACCATGTAACATACCGTCATTTGAAGCAGCATAAACAACACCTGTTCTTTTACTTTGATCTTTCTTGAACTGTGAGTAAGCGTTTGCACCGGTAGGGAAGGGGGCTATATCTGGAATATTTAAAATCGGCGCGGCTGCATAGACAGGCCCGGCATTTACAATATCGCCTAAAGGAGTAACACGTTTACGGAAATTCTCTGGAGCTGTACCTTCATTCGTGCGATCTCCTCGCAGGTAAGCCAGTCTTGCTTTAGCCGTTACATTATCAGCGTCAGTATTACAGATGTTTGAGGATGCATTGCCGCCTGCAGTTGGTTCATAACAATAATATACTGGTACTTTATCGTAGGTATGTTTCTTGTTACTCGATTTATTGGCTGTTTTTGGACTTAAATAGCGTATTAGTTGGTCTTCACAGCTATTATTATAATATTCTTCAGTAACTGGGCAATAGACTTTATCGAAAGATGTATAACATTCATCAGGATTAGGTTCAGCTATGACTACATCATTTGTTTTACAGGTGGTTTTTAGATCATCTTGCATGGCTGTGGTTAGATTGTCCCATTCAAAAGCAACACCATCCTTTTTGGTTGTATTATCATAGGTTAGTATAGTTCGTGGTGATGTTGTAATATCACGATCATTTAGTTTTGTTGCTGCATTCCATATCGGTATCGGATTTAACTCACCGGTACTAACCTCTTTTACAGTATGTGCAGCAATGTCACCCTGCCAGCCATCAGTATTATATAGAGCAAGAAAAACAAGACTCTCTGTTGATAATTTGGCTGAAGTGACTGATGCCGCTGAGGCATATGAGAGACGATCGGTAATATTAATAACAGCCGTTAATAAAGCATCTGATAATATTTGAGCATTACTTGCGCTTAAGAATAGTCCTCGACTGTTATAGGCTGCATGACGGAGATCATCAAGTGTTGTCTTCTCATCTGAAACTACTTTTGGCCATTCGAAACCTTTATCTGTTGGGTTAGCATCAAGTGGTAGAGTGCCTGTTAAGCCAAAAGCAACCGCGTAGTTAACCAGATGCTGATGACTGGCGACATCTTTACCCGGGGTTGTAGGAATAGTGTTAGCCAGGTCTGCTCGCAGGTCGTTTTCATAATAATACATGGCAACATCTGCTAAAGTTAATGATTGTTCGACCGTGTCCGCATAGTTGCCATGATCAATTGAGTGTGCGGCATTGCCATCAAAGTCTGTATTATAATCACTGTCAGCATCCCCTATTTTATCATCTGGATCGAATCGATTCCAATAGCCATCAGTGATTAAAACATTGAAATTTTGTTGGCACTCTCCCCCCTTTTCTTTTGATAATATTGCATTAGAATCAGTTCTAAACATTTCTCCAGTTTTTTCTAAAGCCTGTCTTAAAGGTGTGTAGCCGCTTGATTTACCAGCATAATAAGTGGTTATTAGATGGTTTTTATTGGTACCATCAGTCATTGTTTTCAAGGCTACAGTAGTATCGGAATTTATAAACCTCAGTCCCATACGCGCACTATTTGTAGTATTTATGACTGCTCCAATGGCAGATTTGGCTGCAAATTCTCTTTTTCTATAGTATTGCAACCAGTTAGCGAAATTATTTAATTCCGCTTCGACGGTAGTACGACCGTTACCAAAATAACTTTCATTGCCTGCTTTAATTTGAACACAGGTATGAGGGTCACTCTCATCTATACCCTCAGAGCCAATATCTTCATCCCAGGTGCAGAAAGTAGCGACAAACCGAGTTTCCCCGCCTGGTTCTACCTCTACCTCTGCAGTAAGATCTATTGTATCAGTAGTATCACCGGGCCAACGTTGAACAGCTTTATAATCTGCATTACCATATAAGTCTGTTGTACCTGATGCGTCTTTGCCTTTCCATGGTATATAATTTATGTTGGTATCATAGTAAATCGGGTTGGCAACAGGGTTTCGAAAAAGCCATGTGTCATTGTCATCAGCTAGAGATGGAATTAGATATTTTTTATCATTCCATTTAGGGGTAATATATACACGCCGTTGAATCCAAAAGTTAGTAAATAATGGTGCGGCATTATCAGTGTCATATTTAGTTACACCTTTTTCAAAAAATACTTCCCAGTCCATGCTGCCAGAATCATCTATAGTGAAATAGACATTAGGTTCAACTGATATATTGGTGTCAAATAATGGCAGGGATGGCAATGCGCCGGGAGCAGCTAGAGCATTATAGCTGTTTGTTATAGTTAACAGGCTAAATGCAATTGTAGTAGCAATTTTCCTAAATTTAAAAGTCATGATATTCACCATTGTCTTAATATTCAATACCATAATAGGATTGAACAGTCCTGAAAGTTTTGCCGGTTTGGCCTTCACCGCGTGAAGTGATGCGATAGTTTTCTTTTATTCGCCCCGGGAGTTGTCCAGCATAGCCTCCTCCTGTATTAACCATGGCTAATGGGTTTTGTGCCCAGGGTCCCAGATGCTTTATAATGTATTGAGGATTAGTCGAGATTCCCGCTAATGTAAGACTTGTTGTTTCAGTGCCTGACCAGGAACTTGCGTCAAGATAATCGGGATCTTTATCATCTTTACCTAATTTACCTGGGGTGTTGCCATTGAATTCAGCGCTGGAAATGGTTTTTGATACATAAGATTCGGCCTGACGTAATCCCGCTTCAGCAGCTTGGAAAGTTAAGCCAGTTTCACGTAAATTTCCAGCCATAGTAATTTCATTCATTGAGCCTTTCATCGATGTGACACCCACCAGTGTCATGGCGATTAATATAACCAGACTGACCACCAGTGCGACACCTTTTTGGTTTTTAATATTCATCATTCTGCACCTTCTTTGTCTATTTCTTTATTTCTCAATGCGATAGTTGATGAGTAAACTTGTCTCATTCTTAAATCAGTTGCTTTAGTTGCCACGCCGTTTAAGGTGTAGGTCTGTTCTTCTGTTAATATTTCTTCATCAGATCTCAATAGCAGCCAAAGACGAATGGATTTGATATTTTGTAAACTAGTGACTTTATCGCTGGAATGATAGGTGTCCGCAATTTCGTCACCATCCGTGTCTTCACCAAAAAACACATGCATTTCTTCAATGCCAGCAATTAACTCTTCTTTGTCTTTTTTGTTAACTTTGCGAAATAATGCTGGTTCATTTGGATCAATTAGAGACTGCTCAATAGTGTAAGTCACTGTCTGCATGCTAAATAAAGCAGCATTTTTTGCTTCAAAAGGTGGGTCTTTTTCTGTCATTAAAGATGTACTAATGTTCCCCGGGGTGCTTTCGCCTGCTCCTGTTGCATGCGAAATGGTCGTAATGCCGTCAGCGGTATTTACTGCGGATGCTTCGAAAATAGTAGCTGAATAACAATTTGTAATGAGGATAATATCATTTTCATCAATACTTCTATTTTCTGTTACTACAATATCTGCAGTGCCTGGTTGAACTAGTGTCATCCTAAAATTGCTTTGTCCTGGTTTTGCTCCTCTTATTGTCAGGCTGTCAGAGCCATTTAGCCCATCATTCACGGTGGCGGAAATTGGAGGCAGGCCTAAAAAGTTATGAATGCTTGCATCATAATTAGCTGAATTATTATCCAGCACATTATGAATTTTAGGGTTATCTTTTATCATGTCTCCAGTTAAATCTTGAAGATCCATGCATCCCCAGAAACCAGCCATCCTGGCATCATTAGTTATGATGTCCAGGGCAAAACGTGCATTTTCCTGAATTATAGAATTGGTATCAGAGAATCTATAGGTTGCTTTGTTGCCCATATATACTGAAATTATTCCGCCCAGTAAAAAAATACTAATCACCATAGCGACCAGCATTTCTATCAATGAAAGGCCTGATTGTTGTTTTAAAGGTTTCATTTTATCACCGTGATTGTAAAGCAGGTCATCCCGGTAGCATCCGGCTCGCCATTAACACAATTGCTTTCATCAGAATTATCTTTCCACATGATTGAAATGATTAAAGAGTCAGCAGTCTCTGAAGAAATAATACCTCTACCTTCGGGGAAATTGGCGAGTAACTCCTTCCAGTCTTTGGCATCGGCTAATATCATTTGGTCAGGGTCGCATACTGCATTTTGGCAAATTTGAGTAAAATCGTCGTTAGTATCAATGCCGACATAGCTATTAAATACACTTCTGTTAGCAATGATACGATCTGACATCTGGTAACTTGCCCAGACTGCCTGACTATGCCACTGGGAACTTGCACTCTGTTGTAAAGATGTAATTTGTAATGCAGCTATTCCCAGTAAACCAACCGAAATGATTAACAAGGCTATCAGTGACTCGATTAAGCTGAGTCCTGTTTGATTTTTTATATTGAAGCTTTGGTCTAACATGATGGGGCGGCTCCCCGTCGGCTAGGCCGACCGGTTTTCGAAATGGATAGAGTCTTGGCAAAATCATTACCTCTATCATCGCAAACTGAAATTACTCCTGAAGAATCAGGAGTAAAACCTCTACCGTCTATAGTTATTGTGGATAAAGTGGCTGTGTCAAGCTGAAATTTAATATCGCCATCAATTGCCTGCTGAATTTTGATTACAGTGTCTGCAGCGGTTGCTGTTTCATCACTATCAGTATCCTGTAATATAATCCATCCATCCTTAAAATTTCCTCCACAAGTACTACCGTCGCTGCTTGCACAGATAAAGACTTTTCCATTGCTTTCAACAGCTTTGCTTCGAGCCAGTATAATATCGGTGTATAACAGGTTTCTATAGGAATTAAGACGGTCTCCGCTAACCATATTTTTGAAACTGGGCATGGCGATCGCCATTAAAATTCCAGCAATAGTTACTGTGATTAGTAGCTCAATGATTGTAAAGGCTTTTTGTGAATTTGTTTTCATGCTTGGAATATAGGTGTATTGCTTAACAAATGCATCAATCAATAGATAGAATTGCAGTTTGTGTTGATAAACGGTATTTATCTAATAATGTTGCCAGTGATTTAGGCAGTATAAGATTTTTAATCAATAACTCATAACTCATTGTTTATGAATTATAGCTAAACTTATTTAAGCGGATATAAATACTTTTAATTTGGTGGGTTCGTGTATGGACAGTCGAAACTATTCAGTGAACCCTTCTGGAAATAAATTTTAGCTTTTGCTTAATTGTTCTAGTTCTTATTTATTAAGAATAGTTTAAAACTATATGTATGCAGGGTATTATCTGAAAAAACACTAAATTTTTAGTTGAGGAATAAACTCGTTGAGCCCGCAAATATTGGATAACAAAACTTTACCCCAGGATAAACTGAGAACTGTTCGTAGTTTTGTTAAACGAACTGGTCGACAGTCTGACAGGCAAAAGCAGGCTTTACAGCTTTACTGGCCACAGTATGGGATTAGTTATGATGATACTCTGCTGGACTTTGATAAAACATTTCCAGGGTTTTCAGATATTAAACTGGAAATAGGCTTTGGCAATGGTGAGTCTCTGGTGCAGATGGCTAAGCAGGATGAAACCTCAGCTTTTATTGGTATTGAAGTGCATACCCCTGGAGTGGGTAATTGCTTGAACCTGATTCATGAAAATCAACTTTCAAATCTGCATCTTATGACTCATGATGCGATTGAAGTGCTGCAATCCATGATCCCGGAAAATTCACTTTCGGCAGTGTTTCTCTTTTTCCCTGATCCATGGCATAAAAAACGGCACAATAAAAGACGTATTGTGAATAAAGTGTTCAGGGATTTGCTGGTTAAGGTGCTAAAACCTGGAGCGGTTTTACATATGGCGACAGACTGGCAGGATTATGCTGAGCATATGGCAAAAGAAATGCTGGCTGATTCTCGTTTTCAGAATTTAGGTAATGACCAGGGATATTGTGAAAAGCCGGATTATCGTCCTACTACCAAGTTTGAACGTCGTGGTCATCGCCTCGGGCATGGCGTATGGGATTTAATGTTTAATAAACGATAGTTACCCCTTATCTATTTACCTGAACCAGAGTTCCTCTGATTTTATTGCATCCGCAGTGATTGTATAAATGCTTCTGCCACCGGGTTGTTTATACTGGCCCGATTACGGGCAATCCATAATATCATTTTGATTTTTAATAGGTCGACTTTGATATGATGCAAAGTGTTATTCTGTAATGCTTCTGTTACTGCAAATCTAGGTAAGAAGCTTAAATGCTGTCCGCGACTGAGAATTTCTACAATAGTGTCTGTTGAACCAACTTCAAATGAAACTGGTAATTTGATAATACCCGCTTCTTTCAATTTCTGGTCAAGGATTAAACGCATAGAAGATTGAGACTCACGTAATACAAAGTTGTACCGGGTTAACTCTAATGCAGGAATATTATTATGCTGACTTAATTGATGATTTGCTGAACACACTAGAATTAATTCATCCTCAAACCACTTTTGAACCAGTATTTCCGGGTGATCAGGTGCTTGTTCAATTAATGCGATATCAGACAAACCGGTAGCCAGCCTGATCTGGATATGTCTTGAATAGCCCATTCGACTTTGCAGGTGATATTCAGGATATTTATCTGAAAAAAGCCATAACAGGTCGGGTAGCAGGTGTTCACCGATAGCGTAGGTTGCTTCCAGTCTTAACTGGTTTTTTCCGTGCCTTAAGTCTCTTAAATCTTCTATCAGTGTAGATTGATGATCGAGTGCCAGACTTGCGAAGGCATACACTTTTTTACCTGCTGTGGTCAATTCCAGTTTACGCCCTCTTCGTTGCATAAGTGGGGTGCCATAGCTTTCATCCAGCGACCTCAGTCTCTTGGTAATAGCGGGTTGACCGATATGTAGAAACTTGCCGGCAGGTTCTACGCCTCCAAGTTCAACGACAGCTCTGAGTGCGGCGAGGCCTTTTAAATCTGGTAAATTTATATATTCCATAGTGGAATTTTAGTTTATTAGATATCATTTGAATATGCGACCAAAAAGTGGAAAATACGGTGACTTTTTATTGCATGGCGCTAGTATTATAGTAATATCTTGATGCCATTAAATATTCCCAAGCGGGATGTAATTCAATAAATTCACCCTTTTATTTATCCCTGATTTGAAACAGGGGCCCTGTTTTTATTTTTGGAGTTTATTATATGAGTACAGCAACCTCAGCCTCAGCTGATGCGCCTGTAGGTGAAGAAGCAGTTTCTAAGGCTGGTTTTTTATCTGTTAAACAAATTATAGCTGGTGTCATTTTTGCTGTTATTGCTGCTCTGCTTTCTTTGGTTGTCCCTTCTATTGAAATCGCCTGGGTAACAGGGATTTTAATATTAACGATATATCTATTTGCGTTTGAGGTGGTGGGAGTCGATGTGGCGGCTGCATCAGTCATGGTTCTTCTGGGATTAACTTCTTTGCTGGCACCATTCATGGGTTTACAACAAGGTCTGGTAAATACTCAAAATATTTTTGATGGTTTTAGCTCTAATGCGGTTATGTCAATTATTGCAGTGATGATCATAGGAGCAGGGCTGGATAAAACGGGATTGATGAGTAAGGTCGCCTCCTTTATTTTGAAAATAGGGGGTACCACTGAAGGAAGAATTATTCCAATTATTTCCGGGACAGTCGGAATCATATCTTCATTTATGCAGAACGTTGGAGCGGCCGCTTTATTTCTGCCTGTTGTCAGTAGAATATCTTCCCGTTCAGGTATTCCTCTTTCTCGATTACTGATGCCGATGGGATTTACTGCTATTTTAGGTGGTACGGTGACTATGGTTGGCTCCAGTCCATTGATCCTGTTAAATGATTTGATTTTAACTTCAAATAAAGCTTTACCGCCTGAAAATCAAATGGATACCTGGGGTTTATTTTCAGTCACACCTGTTGGTCTGGCTTTAATGGTTTCCGGGATTATCTATTTTGTACTGGCGGGCCGCTATGTTTTACCTAAAGGGCAAACCAAGTCTGATAAAAGTATTTCATCAACGGATCCCATGCAGTATTTTCGTGACGTTTACAACATGGATTATTCATTAAATGAAATCGTTGTTCGAGATAGTAGTAAGTTGATCGGTCAGAAACTGGATGATGTTGAAGGTAAGTATCGAATTCGAATTATTGCCAATAAACTGGCTGGAGAAGCCAGTACCGTAGGGCCTGGAACTTTAGCTCGTGATACTGAGTTTCATGCTGGTATGGTTCTGGGTGTTGTCGCAGCCCCTGGTCATCTTGATTATTTTGTTGAAAAATATGGCCTGAAAAAACGCAAAGCTTTGCGTACTTTTATGGATGTTTTATCTACAGCAAAAGCAGGTATGGCTGAAATTGTTATTCCACCCGGCTCAAATTTGATTGGAAAATCTGCTCGTGACGTATGGATGCGTAAAACTTATGGACTGGCTATGGTGGGTTTGCATCGTCACGGTGAAACTCTGGGTGAAGGTGATGATATTCGAAATATGGCATTTGAAGCTGGTGATACGCTTATTGTGCATACGACCTGGAGAACTCTTGACCGCATAGCTGGAGATAAAAACTTTGTAGTGGTAACTACAGAATACCCGCACGAAGAAAAGCTTCGTCCTGAAAAATTAAAGTGGGCAGGTTTATTTTTTGGTATTGCTTTGTTTTTAGTGTTATTTACGGATTTACGATTATCTATAGCGTTACTTACCGGAGCGATGGGTATGATTTTATCTGGTGTTATTAAAATTGAAGAAGCATATGAGGCAGTGAGCTGGAAAACTGTTTTTCTATTGGCTTCATTAATACCTTTAGGACTGGCTGTAGAAACCAGTGGTAGTGCTCAGTGGATAGCGCAACAGGTTCTATTTGTTGTTGGTGATGCGCCAATTTGGGTTATTCAGGCCTCAGTTGCTATTCTCGCGACCTTTTTTACTCTGGTTATGTCAAACGTCGGAGCCACTGTTTTACTGGTACCTCTAGCAGTCAATATTGCAGTTGGTGTTGAGGCTAATCCGGCCGTATTTGCCCTGACAGTAGCGATTGCCACTTCTAATTCGTTCCTGATTCCAACGCATCAGGTAAACGCTTTGATCATGGGGCCAGCTGGGTATCGAGTGCCTGATTTTATGAAGGCTGGAGGAATTATGACTGTTTTATTTTTAGTTGTTATGATGCTCATGATGGGGTTGATTTTTTAAGATATTGTTAAAAATCTATGTAGATTCAGCTTTATAGTAATAGTTGCATGAAACTATTACCTGGATGGCATTTCTGGGAGTGTGGTAATCGTCTGGAGTTGTTAACTGTCTTTTAATGATTACTGATTATTGCAGATTTATAGTTTATCTTTGTCTTGACAGTAGGGCGATGAGTAGTAATTATTCGTTCAGTATATTTTCTAAAAATAATAATTATTATGAAAAATCTGACGAGCCTTTTGCTTTTTACTGTTTTTTTGATGTTTCCTTTCGCCTCTCAGGCGACAACAGTTGAAGCTCTTCAACCACTGGATTTAACTGCCACTAAGGTTGGTATCTCAGCTATCATTATCTTTGTGCTTGCATATATTTTTGTCATGGCTGAAGAATTTACACATTTACGTAAATCCAAGCCGGTTATTATTGCTGCGGGACTTATCTGGGGTTTAATTGGCTTTACCTATCAGTTTTATCCCGGACTGGAGTATTTGCCTGAAGAAGCTGTACGGCATAATTTACTTGAATATGCCGAATTAATGTTATTTCTCCTGGTGGCAATGACTTATATAAATGCTATGGAAGAGCGTAAAGTTTTTGAAGCATTACGTTCCAGACTGATCAGTTCAGGGTATGGATTTCGCTCATTATTCTGGATTACAGGTATTCTGGCTTTTTTTATCTCACCTGTTGCCGATAATTTAACTACAGCTCTTCTTATGTGTGCAGTGGTTCTTGCGGTTGGTGGTGAGAATTCAAAATTTGTTCTGTTAGCTTGCATTAATATTGTGGTTGCCGCTAATGCCGGAGGCGCTTTTTCTCCATTTGGAGATATTACAACGCTTATGGTTTGGCAAAAAAAGATGATTGATTTCTGGGGTTTTTTTGTGCTTTTTATACCTGCGGTGATTAATTTTCTGGTGCCGGCTTTAATCATGAATTTTGCCTTACCCAACGAAAAGCCAGAAACTATTAATGAAGTCATGTATATGAAAAGAGGGGGGCGTCGTATTATGTTTCTTTTTTTATGTACGATTATTACGGCTGTTTGTTTTCATAATTTTTTAAATTTACCACCTGTCATAGGTATGTTGACTGGACTCGGATATCTGAAAATATTTGGTTATTATTTGAAAGTCACTCATGATTTTTCCAAAGCTCCTTTTGATGCCAATAGAGAACGATCAGCAGTTGGCGATGTTGTTCCATTTGATGTTTTTAAAGGAGTGGCACGCGCTGAATGGGATACCCTGTTATTTTTTTATGGTGTTGTTGTTAGTGTAGGTGGGCTGGGGTTTTTGGGTTATCTTGGGCTGGCTTCCAGTGTTATGTATCAGGAATGGGGGGCGACTAATGCCAATATTGCAGTCGGTTTGCTATCTGCAATTGTAGATAATATTCCTGTGATGTTTGCAGTATTGACTATGTCTCCTGATATGTCTGATGGTCAATGGTTACTGGTTACTTTAACGGCCGGTGTTGGTGGTTCATTACTCTCAATTGGGTCAGCAGCAGGTGTCGCTTTAATGGGGCAGGCGCGAGATAAATATACTTTTTTTGGGCATTTGAAATGGATGCCTGCTATCGCTTTGGGTTATGTCGCCAGTATATTTACACACCTATGGCTTAACTCATCACTATTTAATTAACCCTGGAATGGTTAAACCTGCAATTCAGTTCGTAGCGGGATGCACCGATTGGCTGATTATACACATCAACTGTCATGGTTAATGAAACAGTCAGTTAACCTCTATTGCGAGCGCTCAACTGCGGAATCCAGGTTAAATAATGCTGCGCATTTTACTGGTCTGATCCAGTACATAATCGCGAAATTTTTCTGCCAGTGGAGAGAGCCGTTTATCTTTGCGTTGCACCAGATACCAGGATCGACGTAAAGGAAAGCCTTCAGCATCGATTATTTTAAGGCGTCCTTCATTTAACTCATGTTCTAGTGTATGGATCGACGCTACACCTAAGCCTAAGCCGGTTTCTACTGATTGCTTAATTGCATCGTTACTATTCATCTCCATATTGGTGTTGAGTACCTTATTGTGCTCTATAAAAAACCTTTCCATCGCTAATCGAGTGCCTGATCCGGGTTCTCTAACCACGAAGCCGTGTTCAAGTAACTGGTTGACACTTGCCTTTTCATTCTGAATTGCCAGTGGATGGTTGGGGGAAGCTATTACTACCAGCGGGTTATCCATAAATGGTATCGTGTTTATATTGAGATTATCCGGCGGTTGTCCCATGAGTACTATATCAGCTTCATTATTTTCGAGTTGTTCGATGATGTCTTCGCGGTTGGTGACATCAAAGCTCAGATGTAATTGGGGATTCAATTCTTTAAAAGAGGCCAGCAACCTGGTTGCAATTGCCGAAACTGTCGAAGCAACAACCAGTTTGAGTCTGCCCTGATGACCTTTTGTTATCTGTAAAAGCTGTTGTGAAGTTTGTTCAATTTGTTGAAGAATGTTTTTACTTAATAACAACATTTCGTGTCCTGCATCCGTAAGCTGAATTTTGCGTCCATGTTTAGTCAGCAAATGTGTACCTACAACTTCTTCTAACTGTTTGATTTGCATAGAAACAGCGGGTTGAGTGAGGTGTAGTGTTTTTGCCGCCTGAGTAAAATTCTTCAGATTTGCGACCTCCAGGAAGACCTTAAGTTGTCGGATTGTAATATTCATAAACCAATTATAAGGTTTTACTTATGATTTGCATCAAAAACTATGAATAGTTTTTATGGAAAGAAAAGACTATATTCCTCGACCAGATTTTGGGGTTATAACCAGAACACATAAATTTTTTGAGCATGAGCTCATGACAATCTGACTGAGGAGACCATATAAATGGCTTTATTAGATCAAACGGGTCGTTATTCTGACCTAAGTTTAAACGAAGAAACATTACTGGCAGATGGCAAACATATTCTGGTTGCTTACACGATGGAGCCTGCTGAAGGACATGGTTATCTGGAAGCTGCTGCTCACTTTGCTGCTGAATCTTCAACAGGTACTAATGTAGAAGTTTCAACAACTGATGATTTCACCAAAGGTGTTGATGCATTAGTGTATGAAATTGATGAAGCCAATGGCATCATGAAGATTGCTTACCCGAACGAATTGTTCGACCGTAACGTAATTGATGGTCGTGCTATGATCGTTTCTTTCCTGACTTTGACTATTGGTAATAATCAGGGTATGGGTGATATTAAGAATTCTCAAATGTTTGATTTCTATATTCCACCTGCCATGCTGAACCTGTTTGATGGCCCTGCTGTAGATATTTCTGATCTGTGGCGTTTATTAGGTCGTCCGGTTAAGGACGGTGGTTACATTGCTGGAACAATTATCAAGCCAAAGCTTGGTTTACGTCCTGAGCCATTTGCTAATGCTGCCTATTCATTCTGGTTAGGTGGTGATTTTATCAAGAATGATGAGCCCCAGGGAAATCAGGTTTTTTGTCCACTCAAGAAGGTATTACCTTTAGTTCATGACGCTATGAAGCGTGCACAGGATGAAACGGGCGAAGCTAAAATTTTCTCTATGAATATTACTGCTGACGATCATCATGAAATGTGTGCTCGCGCAGATTTCGGTTTAGAAACTTTTGGTGAAGATGCTCCTCGTTTAGCCTTCCTGGTTGACGGATATGTTGGTGGTCCAGGTATGGTAACGACTGCACGTCGTCAGTACCCATCACAATATTTACATTATCATCGTGCTGGCCATGGTGCGGTTACATCACCTTCTTCGAAGCGTGGTTACACTGCTTATATTCTGGCGAAAATGTCACGTCTGATGGGTGCTTCCGGTATCCACGTAGGGACAATGGGTTATGGCAAGATGGAAGGTGGTCAGGAAGATAAGATCATAGCTTATATGATTGAGCGTGATGAATGTCAGGGACCTGTTTATTACCAGAAATGGCATGGTATGAAACCTACTACGCCAATCATCTCTGGTGGCATGAACGCATTACGTTTACCTGGTTTCTTCGAAAATCTCGGGCATGGTAATGTCATCAATACTTCTGGTGGTGGTGCTTATGGTCATATCGATTCTCCTGCTGATGGTGCTAAATCATTGCATCAGGCATATGATTGCTGGAAGCAGGGTGCTGATCCAATAGAATATGCAAAAGAGCACAAAGAATTTGCTCGTGCTTTCGAGTCATTCGAGCATGATGCTGATGCTCTATATCCTGGATGGAGAGACAAGCTGGGCGTACATAAGTAAGTCGAGTAAACAGTTAAAAAAGCCCCCGCTAGACGGGGGTTTTTTTCTATAGAAATTTATTAGTTAGTTTTTATAGAAAAGAAAATTTACCACAGAGAACGCATAGAAGGATTTTTTATATTTCAGGTGGAAATTATCCTGGAATCCGCAGTTGCACTTCAGTTCATAGCGGGATGCACCGATTGGGTGATTTTTCTAGGATTAAGTAACATATAAACCTCTACGAACCTCAGTGTTCTCTACGGTTTAATTTTTAAGGTACTGAAAAATGACTGACATAGATATCGAGCAATACAAAGTAACAACAGAGCCTTTTTATGGTGAGCAAAGTGATGAGATTGCTTTATATACAGCGGCTTATGAAGCTCGTTTGCCAGTGATGATTAAAGGGCCGACCGGATGCGGTAAATCCCGTTTCATCGAGCATATGGCCTGGAAATTAAAAAAACCTCTGATCACTGTCGCCTGTAATGAGGATATGACAGCTTCCGATCTGGTTGGTCGTTATCTGCTGGATGCTAATGGTACGCGCTGGCTTGATGGCCCGTTAACTACCGCTGCTCGAATAGGTGCAATCTGTTATCTTGATGAAATTGTTGAGGCTCGTCAGGATACAACAGTTGTCATTCATCCTTTAACAGATCACAGACGTCAACTTCCATTAGATAAAAAAGGTGAATTGATTGATGCGCATCCTGATTTTCAATTAGTTATCTCTTATAACCCGGGTTATCAGAGTTTAATGAAGGATCTGAAGCAATCAACCAAGCAACGTTTTACAGGTCTGGATTTTGATTATCCTGACAGTAAAGTAGAAGCGTCTATTGTCGAGAAAGAGTCTGCTATTGATGCAGAGACTGCCATTAAGCTGGTGAAAATTGCTCATACTGCCCGTAACTTAAAAGGTCATGGTCTGGATGAAGGAATCTCTACTCGTTTACTGGTTTATGCAGCAACATTGATGCAAAAAGGGATAGAAGCGAAAGCTGCCTGTCGTATGGCTCTGGTAAGACCGATTACCGATGATGCGGATATACGAAGTACTTTAGACCATACAATTGATAGTATCTTTGGCTAATAAGGATTGAACCACATAGGCACAGAGGAAATCTGGAGTAATTTGTAATAAAAAAGATTTTTTAATTTCTTATTGATTACAGAAGGCTTTTCTCTGCTTTAAATGGTGATATAAAAGAGTGGTTGATTAACTTCAATATCTAACCATAGAAACAGCTATTTTAGGATGATATATAAATTATGATCACTCTGTCTCTCTGCGGTAAGTTAATATTATGCAAAACTCTGATTTAGAAGTTTATCGACAAAAACTTAAGTGTAATTTTCTTCAAATTCAGGAATGTTTTGATGATTATATTCAGGATGCCATTCGCAATCTGAGCAACAGGGGGATTGATGATTATTTATCCGGTGCATCACTAATTTGCATGATTGGTCGTGGCTGGGAGCCGGTTAGTATCTATCTGGAAGAAATGCCTGAAATGGCAAAAAAACTGGGTGAACCGATTCTTGAAATAGTTTCTAAAGCTGTTTGGGATATGTCCCGATCACCGAATGGAAAAGCAATTCCACCTTTTATGCAATGCCTGCCGGAAGCTTCCCGTCGACTGGCTACGCTTGAACAAATGCAGCATTTTTTTGAGATACTGGATGACATGGTAGAGGAGACAACTACCTCTGTACATGGACATCATAAAACACATTCCAGTCAGGGTTTTCCGGTTTTACTGGAGCATGTACCTTATCTATTGAGTCAATTATCAATTCATGGTTTTAAAAACTGGGTTGAATATGGAACTCGAAATTATAAAACTCACCCAGAACGACAGAAAGAATATTTCAGCCTGCAATCTGCGGATAGTAAAGCGATGTTGCAACGTGAGAGGCATGGCACTTTATTCATGGATAATGATCGTCAACTGGATATGTATTTACGCGGTTTATGGGAAGATGAATCCTATTTTGTGCCCTACTCATCAGGTTTTAATGAGTCGCGTAAATCAGTACCCTATTACGATGCACAGGGTATTCGTATACCTGATGTATATGATGATTTTAATGGTGTTAGCGGTATTAATCGCTACCGTGTCGCTATTGCACATATTGCTGCTCACCGTAAATGGAGCAATGTACTTATTGCAGATAACTTAAGTCCCTTTCAACGGGTAGCGACGGAGCATCTGGAAGATTCCAGAGTTGAATACCTGATGCTGAAAGAATATCCCGGCTTACGGAAATATCTGCTGGCATTACATCCCATTCCAGTTGAAGGAGATTGTAACAATGAAAAGGAATCCTGCATTCGTCATCGTCTGGCGATGCTTTCACGTGCCATTCTGGATGAAAATCATACTTATCAAAATGAGTATATTCTGGCAACAGTCGAGAAATTTCATCAGCTTATGGCTGAAAGTGATAGTAGTACAGAGGAGATGCGAGATATAGCGATATCTTTTATCGCTCGTACCCGTTTACAGAGTGATCAGTTACCTGCGGTTCATTTTAAAAATACCGAAGTTGATTATCGTGATGATAACCGCCACATGTGGGTGTTTATTGAGGAAAATGATGAAGCCGAAGATTTTGAAAGTCAATCCAAAAAGAAACAGGAAGAACTTGAAAAAGATGGATTACCGCCGCGCCACTACCAGGAATGGGATTATAACACCAGCAGTTATAAGCCTGACTGGGTAAGTCTTTATGAATCGATTCATCCTTCGGGTAATTCTGCTGATATCGATGCAATTCTGGAAAAGCATAAGGCGTTGGCAAAATTATTAAAAGCTATTCTTGATAGTCTGAAGCCGCAACAGAAAGTCCGTGTGCGTTATCAGGAGGAAGGTAGCGAACTGGATCTGGACATAGCAATTCGTTCCCTGATTGATTACAAATGCGGTGCGCAACCTGATCCGCGAATTAATATGAGTCATGAGAATGACGGACGTGATATTGCAGTTATGTTATTGCTTGATTTATCTGCATCACTAAATGATATTCCTGAAGGATCTGATCAGACTATTCTGGAATTAAGTCAGGAGGCAGTCTCTTTACTGGCCTGGACTATCGAACAGTTGGGCGATAAGTTCGCTATAGCCGGATTTCATTCTGATACCCGCCATAATGTTCGTTATTATCACCTGAAAGGTTATAGTGAAAGTTTTGATGATGCAGTAAAAGCTCGTCTGGCAGCAATGGATGCAGGCTTTTCAACTAGAATGGGGGGTGCTATCAGGCATGCTTCTCATTATCTGGAAGGGCAGAAAGCGGATAAAAAGTTAATGTTAATATTAACTGATGGTGAGCCTTCCGATATCGATGTGGATGATGATCAATACCTGATCAGTGATACAAAGAAAGCTGTCGATGAATTATCTTCAAAAGGTATTAATAGTTATTGTATTACGCTGGATAAAAAAGCGGATGATTATATCCAGGATATCTTTGGCAATCAGTATTCTGTTATTGATCATGTAGATCGCCTGCCCGAAAAATTACCTAAACTTTTTATGAGTCTGACTAAATAGTTTGATGAAAAATACCGTAACCGTTCAAATTACTTTTTCATTTCAGGGTGTAAAATACTCGCCTTCTAGCGTAATTGATTTTGATGAGTATTATAGTAAGAATCGTAAAATACCTGAAATTTTTCACCTTGTTGCAATGACAAATAATATTGATGCCTATTCCTATCAATATGAAGTGATGGAAATGGGACACTATAAATACTTTGATGCTAAAGGGCTGGCGCAACAATTTTGTCATGATGATTATTTTGATTTTTCAGGCTGCGAAATGAAATGGAAAGAGCATAAAGTGTTAGAGCAGCTTACTGAAATTGCCATAAAATATTTAGACATTGATAATCTGGATGAAGATGAGAAATTGAAATCTGCTCTGTTAAAAGCGTATTATCTTGGCTCTCGGGGTGAAAACTAAAAGAGCCAGAGTAAATGAAATTAAATCAGGATTCCTTTCTGTTTTATCGTAGTTCGTTATTTTGAATCTGGATTCCGCAGTTGACCGCTCGCAATAGAGGTTAATCAACTGTTTCATAAACCATGACAGTTGATGTGTATGATCCTG
>JBNKKI010000077.1:0-51102 GCA_050291745.1 Gammaproteobacteria bacterium
GCCCGAAGGGAAGCCCCCAAATCCCCCAATCCGGCGTTGCAGTTCTTGACAAGGGAGGCGCCATTGCCTGCGAACTGCGCCTTGTCTTGGGAAATTTGGGGGCTTCTATAATCTACATACAGTTTAGGACAGTACACTAGAATCCGCAGTTGGACGAGCTGATTGTGTGTTTGAGGTGGTGTAGATCAAGGCGTAACGACGCGGAATAGACAGCTATTGCAAGGCGTTACAATGAAGAGATACGCCACCTCAAACGTGCAATTCAGTTCGTAGCGGAATTCACCGATTGGGTGATTATACACATCAACTGTAATCGTTAATGAAACAGTGGGTTAATCTCAATTGCGAGCGGTCAACTGCGGAATCCAGGTTTAACCATTCATAATGAGTTTCTGCTACCTATTTCTGCCATCTAATTAAAAGTTGAAATAATCTTGCCAACCAGCGTAGACCCTAAGATGTTTTTCCCATAGAATACACGCTCAGGAAAATGCCGTTTCCCCGGCATTATCTCAACAACCTTTTTCTTAAGGCGGAGTTTATAGCTCTTCCTGTTTTCGTGCGCGCGAATTTAATGAATAGTGGAGAAATAGTGACAATACCAGCCATACTCGCCCTCCAGGATGGAACTATATTCAAAGGAACTTCTATTGGGTCCTCAGGCCTGACAACTGGTGAAGTTGTCTTTAATACGTCAATGACTGGTTATCAGGAAATTCTTACTGATCCTTCATATGCACGACAAATTATTACTTTAACTTATCCGCATATTGGTAATACCGGTATGAATACCGAGGATGAGGAAGCTCAGACAATTCATGCCAGTGGTTTAGTGATTCGGGATTTACCATTACTGGCCAGTAATTTTCGCAGTGAAATATCATTACAGGATTATTTGAAAAGTAAAAATATTATCGCTATTGCTGATATAGATACACGTCAGCTCACACGGCTATTACGTGAAAAAGGTGCAATGACTGGTGCTATCATGGCTGGTGATAATGTTGATGAATCAGCGGCTCTGGCAGCAGCCCAGGGTTTTGCAGGGCTGGCTGGGATGGATTTGGCGAAAGAAGTATCAACAACGGAAACCTATGAGTGGACACAGTCTGTCTGGTCATTAGGGCAGGGATACCAGAAGGCAGAAGATCTGCAATATCATGTAGTGGCCTATGATTATGGCGTTAAAAAGAATATCTTATGTATGCTTTGCGAACGTGGAGCCAGAGTAACAGTCGTTCCAGCGCAAACTTCAGCTGAAGATGTGTTAGCACTAAATCCGGATGGTATCTTTTTATCAAACGGCCCGGGTGATCCTGAACCCTGTGATTACGCCATCGAAGCGATTCAACAAATTTTGCAGAAAGATATTCCCGTGTTTGGAATTTGTCTGGGGCATCAATTATTGTCCTTAGCCAGTGGTGCTAAAACTATAAAAATGAAATTCGGTCATCATGGTGCTAATCATCCAGTACAGGATCTGGATTCGGGTGTGGTGATGATTACCAGTCAAAACCACGGTTTCGCAGTGGATGAAAATAGCTTACCTGCTAACTTGAAAGCAACTCATCGTTCTTTATTCGATGGCTCCTTACAAGCTGTTCATCGAACTGATAAACCTGCATTTAGTTTTCAGGGGCATCCTGAAGCAAGTCCCGGTCCGCACGATGTTGCACCATTATTCGATCATTTTTTTGAACTCATTTCACAGTCAGCTGAACAGAATAATTCGGGTGGAGAATATTAATGCCACGTAGAGATGATATTAAAAGTGTTCTGATTATAGGCGCTGGTCCAATTGTAATAGGTCAGGCCTGCGAGTTCGATTACTCCGGTGCACAAGCCTGTAAGGCTTTAAAAGAAGAAGGATATAGAGTTATTCTGATTAACTCTAATCCCGCCACTATTATGACTGACCCCGGAACAGCTGACGCGGTTTATATAGAGCCTATTCACTGGACAGTGGTTGAAAAAATCATTGAAAAAGAACGCCCTGATGTTTTGCTACCCACCATGGGTGGTCAGACTGCACTCAACTGTGCGCTGGATCTGGATAGAGAAGGTGTTCTTGAAAAATATGGCGTGGAAATGATTGGTGCCAGTCGTGAAGCTATCGATATGGCTGAAGACCGGGATCAATTTCGTCAGGCGATGTCTGAAATAGGTTTAAGTACACCGCCATCCTTTATTGCCCATAGTCTGGAAGAAGCCTGGCAGGGCCAGCCTCAGATAGGCTTTCCAGTCATTATTCGTCCTTCTTTCACAATGGGCGGAAGTGGTGGTGGAATCGCTTATAATAAGGAAGAATTTGAAGACATAATTAAACGTGGCCTGGATTTATCGCCCACCAGTGAAGTACTTTGTGAAAAATCGGTACTGGGCTGGAAAGAATATGAAATGGAAGTGGTTAGAGATAAAAAAGATAACTGCATCATTATCTGTTCAATCGAAAATCTTGATCCAATGGGTGTACATACTGGAGATTCTATAACAGTAGCACCTGCTCAAACCCTGACTGATAAAGAATACCAGATTATGCGTAATGCCTCTTTGGCTGTATTACGTAAAATCGGTGTTGAAACAGGTGGATCAAATGTACAGTTTTCAATAAATCCTGAAAATGGCGAGATGATCATTATTGAAATGAATCCTCGTGTTTCCCGTTCGTCTGCTCTGGCTTCCAAAGCCACTGGATTTCCAATCGCCAAGGTAGCTGCCAAGCTGGCTATTGGATATACACTGGATGAATTACAAAATGATATTACCGGTGGCGCTACACCAGCTTCATTTGAACCGTCTATTGATTATGTAGTCACTAAAATCCCTCGTTTTACTTTTGAGAAATTCCCTCAGGCCGATGACCGTTTAGGCACTCAAATGAAATCGGTGGGTGAAGTTATGGCTATAGGCCGGAGCTTTCAGGAATCTTTCCAGAAAGCTTTACGTGGTCTGGAAACAGGTGTTGATGGACTGGATGAAATTGTTGATCAGGATGAATTATCTGCTGATCAGAAAGAAGATCTGTATCGCTCTGAATTACGTTTACCGGGTGCTCAACGAATCTGGTATGTCGCTGACGCCTTTCGTTCCGGCTATTCTCTGCAACAGATTTTCGATAAATCATCAATCGATCCCTGGTTTCTGGTGCAAATTGAGGAGATTGTAAATATTGAACAATCTCTGAAGACACGTAGCCCTGATTCGCTAACTGCAGATGAATTTTTCAGATTGAAGCGTAAGGGTTTTTCAGATCGTCGTCTGGCTAGCGTCATGAACTCTGATGAGCATACAGTTTCCCGTATAAGACGCGAGCTAAATGTGAGACCGGTTTATAAACGGGTTGATACCTGCGCAGCCGAATTTGCCTCCTCGACTGCCTACCTGTATTCCAGTTATGAAATGGAATGTGAAGCAGATGTTTCTGATCGGGAGAAAATTATTGTATTAGGCGGTGGCCCAAATCGTATAGGCCAGGGTATAGAGTTTGATTATTGCTGTGTCCATGCGGCTATGGCAATGCGCGAAGATGGTTATGAAACCATTATGGTGAACTGTAACCCCGAAACAGTTTCGACTGATTATGACACTTCAGATCGTTTATATTTTGAGCCACTGACTCTTGAAGATGTGATGGAAATTATCCATCTGGAAAATCCAAAAGGTGTGATTGTGCAATTTGGTGGTCAGACACCGCTCAATCTTGCGCGCTCACTGGAAGCTGCTGGTGTGCCTATTATCGGTACAACACCTGACTCCATTGATCTGGCTGAAGATCGTGAGCGTTTTCAATTGATGATTAACGACTTAAATTTGCGTCAGCCTCCAAATCGAATTACTTTTGATGTTGAATCTTCTGCCAAACTGGCTGATGAAGTCGGTTTTCCACTGGTCGTAAGGCCCTCTTATGTGCTGGGTGGACGTGCCATGGAAATCGTCTATGATCAGGAGGACTTACACCGATATATGACTGAAGCTGTTAAGGTGACTAAGGATTCTCCCGTATTATTAGACCGTTTTCTGGATGATGCCGTAGAAGTCGATGTTGATGCTATCTGTGATGGTGAAAATGTTTATATCGGTGGTTTGATGGAACATATTGAGCAGGCAGGGGTACATTCAGGCGATTCCGCCTGTTCATTACCTCCATATACTTTATCTGAAAGTATTAAAGCTGAAATGTGTCGTCAGGTAGAAGCCATGGCCAAAGCACTCAATGTTGTCGGTTTAATGAATACACAATTTGCAATAAAGGGTGATGATGTGTATATACTGGAAGTAAATCCGAGAGCATCAAGAACGGTTCCCTTTGTATCAAAAGCAACTAATGTGCCTCTGGCAAAAGTAGCAGCGCGATGTATGGTTGGACAATCTCTGGTTTCGCAGGGTTGTGTTGAACAGGTTATTCCTGACTTTGTCTCTGTAAAAGAATCTGTTTTTCCTTTTGCTAAATTTCATGGAGTTGACCCAATACTGGGGCCTGAAATGAAATCTACCGGTGAAGTTATGGGTATAGGTAAAACTTTTGCAGAAGCATTTGCAAAAGGATTGCTAGCTTCTGGTACTATTTTGCCAAAAGGTGGAAAAGCCTTTGTCAGTGTTAGAGATCCGGATAAAAAATTATTGCTAAAATTAGCGGAAGGCCTTATTAAGAATAATTTTACGCTGGTGGCAACTGCTGGTACGGCCAGGATATTAAAGCAGGCAGGTATTGAGTGTCAGCATGTTAATAAGGTTAAAGAAGGTCGTCCACATATTGTGGATATGATTAAAAATGAAGAAATTTCAATCATAGTGAATACGACAGAAGGTCGTTCGGCCATAGCTGATTCTTATGCAATTCGTCGGGAAGCACTAATGCATGGTGTAACTTATACGACCACGATGGCGGGTGGGCTGGCAACCTGTATGGCTATGGAATATCAGGAAATTAAAGATGTATACTGTTTGCAGAGTTTGCATAAGTAAGTTTTAATCAGTCCAGACCTAATATTATAAATTATTTAAGAAGATCTTATTAATGAATCAATTACCTTTGACAGTTGCTGGTGCAGAGCGACTTAAAGTTGAATTAACTGAATTAAAAAAAGTTAAACGTCCAGCAATTATCGATGCCATAGCGACAGCTCGTGAACATGGCGATTTGAAAGAAAATGCCGAATATCATGCGGCTAAAGAACAACAGGGTTTTATCGAAGGTCGTATCCAGGAATTAGAATCTGCAATTACTAATTCCCAGATAATTGATGTTTCAAAATTAACGAATAATGGACGGGTAGTTTTTGGTTGTACTGTTGATCTGATTGATGTTGAGTCGGAAGCAGAAGTTAGTTATCAGATCGTCGGTGATATTGAAGCAGACATTAGTCAAAATAGAATCGCAATCAGTTCCCCAATCGCCCGTGCATTAATCGGTAAGGAAGAAGGCGAAGATATAGTCGTTGAAGCACCTGCTGGCAGTAAGGAATATGAAATTACTGCTGTGCATTACAAATAACTTAGCTATTATCTGCTTTAGGACGTAGTAATTTAGCAAAACGTTTAATTTTGGGGTTTTGCCTGAAAAGTACTGTGACATGTCCAATAGTTTGAACGGATTCAGAATTTAATTTCTGACAGATGGTATTTACCAACTCTTTTTTCTCGTTTTTTTCCAGAGCAGGTATTCTGACCTTAATTAATTCATGATGTGCTAATGACTGTTCCAGTTCATTTATCACATTTTCAGATAGTCCGTGTTGACCGATCATGACAACAGGTTTTAATTTGAGTCTATGTGACTCTGCTTTTAGTATACGAATTTGTTGGCTGGATAAAGGCATTTTTTTGAGCATAGTATAAAACGGGCGCGGATTGTATCATAAGATATCAAATTAAAAAGTTAGAGAATTATGGGTAGGTCAAAAAGTAGTACTCGCTGGTTGCAGGAACATCATGCAGATCCGTATGTATTGCAATCCAGAAGGGAAGGCTATCGTTCCCGTGCAGTTTATAAATTGATTGAACTGCAGGAAAAGGACCATCTTTTGAAAGCAGGGCAGTTTGTGGTTGATCTTGGCGCTGCACCTGGTGGCTGGACTGAATATGCCAGTCAATTTTGCAGCAAAGGAGGCCGTTTGATTGCTGTAGACCTGTTAGAAATGGATCCGATTAATGATGTTGATATAATTCAGGGCGATTTCACCGAACAAAATATACTCGATGAAATTATGGAATTAATAAATAACTCACCGGTTAATCTTGTTTTATCAGATATGGCACCCAATATTAGTGGAATAGAGACTGTAGATCAGCCAAAATCAATGTATCTGGTCGAACTTGCATTTGAATTTGCATTGCAGGTATTGGATCGAAATGGAAGTTTTGTGGTCAAAATGTTTCAAGGTGAAGGATTTGATGAACTGGTTAGAGATTTTCGAAAATCTTTCAAAGTGGTTAAATTCCGCAAACCTAAGGCTTCCCGCCAGAGATCCAGAGAAGTTTATGCGGTTTGTCAGGGGTTGAAGTAACTATATAAAGGAATTTGTGTAACTATATAACTGTATTCATTTGAGCTGTTATGTAAGAATACAGTTAAATGTTTAAAGCAAGGTCAGATTGGACCAGGTAATTAACGTGAATGATGTAGCTAAAAATTTAATTCTATGGGTTGTTATTGCGGTAGTTTTACTATCTGTATTTCAGAATTTTGGTAACCGCGATTCTGCCGAAAAAGGTATGGCTTACTCTGATTTTTTAGCTCAGATTAAAGCTGGACAAGTTTCAGAGGTTCTTATTGAGGGACAGCAAATTACTGGAAAGCTGATCAGTGGTTCCACATTTAAAACTTATAGCCCTGAAACCGATTACTCCCCGCTTGTTGGCGATCTCGAAAAAGCTGGTGTTCAAATCGTATCTCAGCCACCAGAGCCACCTTCTTTACTAGCTCATATGTTTATCAGCTGGTTTCCGTTTATTGTGCTGATTGGATTATGGATATTCTTTATGCGTCAGATGCAGGGCGGAGGCGGAGGCCGGGGCGCAATGTCTTTTGGTAAATCAAAAGCCAGATTACTTGGCGAAGATCAGATTAATGTGACTTTTAGTGATGTTGCTGGTGTCGATGAAGCAAAAGAGGAAGTTGCCGAACTGGTAGAATTTCTTAGTGATCCTTCCAAGTTTCAGAAGCTGGGCGGTAAAATTCCTCGCGGTGTATTGATGGTTGGTTCCCCAGGTACTGGTAAGACTTTACTGGCCAAAGCTATTGCAGGTGAAGCAAAAGTTCCTTTCTTTACAATATCAGGTTCTGATTTTGTGGAAATGTTTGTTGGTGTTGGCGCATCCCGGGTTAGGGATATGTTTGAACAGGCTAAGAAACATAGCCCATGTATTATTTTTATCGATGAAATTGATGCTGTAGGTCGCCATCGTGGTGCCGGCCTGGGTGGCGGGCATGATGAAAGAGAGCAAACATTGAATCAATTACTCGTTGAAATGGATGGTTTTGAAGGTAATGAAGGGGTTATCGTTATTGCTGCGACTAACCGACCTGATGTGCTTGATCCAGCCTTATTACGTCCCGGACGTTTTGATCGTCAGGTCGTTGTTCCACTGCCAGATGTTCGTGGTCGTGCCCATATCCTTAAAGTACATATGCGAAAAGTACCGGCAGCAGAAAATGTTGATGCTATGGTTATTGCAAGAGGAACGCCTGGTTTTTCCGGTGCTGATTTAGCTAATCTTGTGAATGAGGCTGCTCTTTTTGCGGCACGTGCTAATAGTAAAGTTGTCAATATGGGTAACTTTGAACGGGCTAAAGATAAAATTATGATGGGTGCTGAGCGTAAATCCATGATAATGAAAGAGGATGAGAAAAAGCTTACGGCTTATCATGAAGCTGGCCATGCAATTGTTGGTCGACTGGTACCTGAGCATGACCCTGTTTATAAAGTTTCGATTATTCCACGTGGTAGAGCACTGGGCGTAACCATGTTTTTACCAGAAGATGATCGTTACTCCTATAGCCGTAAACACCTGGAAAGTCAGATATCCAGCTTATTCGGTGGTCGTATTGCAGAGCAATTAATCTTTGGTGATGATGCAGTAACAACTGGTGCCTCGAATGATATCGAAAGAGCAACCGAAATTTCCCGTAGCATGGTAACCAAATGGGGTCTTTCTGATCGTATGGGACCATTAACTTATTCTGAAGACGATGGCGAAGTTTTTCTCGGAAAAACAGTGACCAATACGAAAACTGTTTCAGACGAAACTGCTCAAGCTATAGATTCAGAAATTCGAGGTTTTATTGATCGAAATTATCAGCGTGCTTATGATATTTTGACGGAAAATAAAGAAAAGTTACATTTAATGGCTGACGCCCTGATGAAATATGAAACAATCGATGTTTCTCAAATTGACTCGATTATGGAAGGTAAGATTCCGGGGCCACCAGAGGACTGGACTGATACTGACTCTGATGATCACACAGATGGTGGGTCAACTGTCAGCAGTAACGATAAAAAAAACAAGGAAGATAAAAAGAAGGCTGATCTTACAGATCCAGCAAGTTTACATTAAACCTCAACAGCTAGAAAAAAGGCCGGAGTGTTTAACACTTCGGCCTTAATTTATTATGAAGCCTGATCTTACAAAAATAAATATTATGGGCATCATCAATACAACCCCCGATTCATTTTCTGATGGTGGTTTGTATTCTGATTCAGTAAAAGCTGTTGAACATGCCAGAAAGTTAATTGATGATGGTGCTGATATTCTTGATATTGGTGGTGAGTCGACTCGTCCAGGAGCAAAGGAAGTTTCAGTAAAGGATGAATTAAAGCGTACCATCCCAGTTATTGAAGCAATTCGACAATTTTCCGATATTCCCGTTTCTATTGATACCAGTAAAGCCGAAGTAATGCGCGCAGCTGCCGAAGCGGGTGCTGATTTAATCAATGATGTCCGGGCTTTAACTGAGGAAGGCGCATTATCAGCAGCAGTTGATAGTGATTTATTAGTCTGCTTGATGCATATGCAGGGAACACCGGGTTCAATGCAAAATCATCCTCATTATGAAAATGTCGTCGAAGAAGTTAGTGATTTTTTAACGACAAGAATAAAAGTCGTGGTCGAAGCGGGTATTTCAGAAAATAAAATTTGCATCGATCCCGGGTTTGGTTTTGGTAAGACTTTGCAACAAAATCTACAATTATTAAATTCGCTGGCTAAATTTAAAGCATTGGGCTATCCGTTACTGGTGGGCTTATCCCGTAAAAGTATGTTTGGCCAATTGCTTGATAAACCTGTTGATCAACGTCTGTATGGAAGTATTTCAGCGGCTGTTATTTCAGCTATGTCAGGCGCAGATATCATTCGAGTGCATGATGTTTCAGAAACAAAAGATGCATTGACTGTCGTACAGGCCATGTCACAGCATACAGTTTAAATTAAAGAGGAAAACTATGTCGAAACGTTATTTTGGTACTGATGGCATTCGCGGTCGTGTTGGCCAGAGCCCGATGACTGCTGATTTTGTCATGAAGCTAGGATGGGCTGCAGGCATGGTTTTATCCAAACAGGAAAAAGGGCATGTTGTCATTGGTAAAGATACACGTATTTCTGGCTATATTTTTGAAGCAGCCTTAGAAGCTGGTCTGGCAGCGGCCGGACTGGATGTAACGCTGATGGGGCCAATGCCAACACCTGCCGTGGCTTATATGACTCAGGCTCAACGTGCGACGGCTGGTATTGTGATCAGTGCTTCACATAACCCTTATTATGATGATGGTGTTAAATTCTTTAATGGAGATGGATTTAAATTACCTGATTCTACCGAAAATGAAATAGAAGATATGCTGGAGCAACCAATGAAAATGGTTGAATCCAGGAACCTGGGTAAAGTTAATCGGCTGGAAGATTCTCGTGGTCGCTATATTGAATTTTGTAAAAACTCGATACCTTTCAGAACAACATTAAAAGGTATGAAAATCGTATTAGACTGTGCTCATGGTGCAACTTATCATGTTGCTCCAAATATATTTCGAGAGCTGGGTGCAGAAGTTTATGAAATGGGTGTCAGTCCGGATGGCTTAAATATCAATAAAGATTGTGGCGCCTTACATCCTCAGAATATGCGTTCACTAGTGCTTGAGAAACAGGCTGATCTTGGTATCGCTTTCGATGGAGATGGTGACCGGTTAATGATGATGGATGCAACAGGTGAAGTGATGGATGGAGATGAAATCCTGTTTGTCATTGCCAAAAGCCAATTAGTAAGTGGTGGATTAGGTGGTGGAGTTGTCGGTACATTGATGTCAAATCTGGGGCTGGAACATGCATTAAAGACTCAGGGGATACAATTTGAACGTGCTAATGTAGGTGATCGTTATGTTATGGAAAAGCTCCTGGCCAAAGGCTGGTTTATTGGTGGTGAATCATCTGGTCATATAATTGCCCTGAATCAGACTACAACAGGTGATGGTATAATTGCTGCGTTGCAAGTTTTAAACTGGATGGTAAATAAGGATTTATCGCTCGCTGAAGCAAGAATGGGTATGCATAAATATCCTCAGCTTATGATAAATGTTCCTATAGGCCATAAGATAAATCCAGATGATTATCCACAAATCAAACAGGCAGTGGAAACAGCAGAACAGGAACTGGGAAATAAAGGACGGGTATTACTACGGCCATCAGGAACAGAGCCATTAATCCGCGTGATGGTTGAAGGTGAGGATGCTGATCAGGTGGCAAATCTGGCTCAACAAATCGCTGATGTTGTCACTGAGGCAGCTTCAGTAGATTGATTTCAAATGAATAGAAATTATATAAAATGACATGAAATTGATTTTTTGCTTATTTATCCATAGATTTCAGTCGTGAAATGCGTGATAAACGACATTTTGCATTGATTTCTGGCGCAGAGACAAGTACCCTTTGCGCCCATTTTGAACATAGATATTATTGAGGTACAACATGCGTCGCACCCTGATTGCCGGAAACTGGAAAATGAATGGCTCGTTATCGAGTATCGAAGTTTTAATCAATGGAATAAAAGATGGATTAGCCGAAGTCACTAATGCTGATATGGCGGTTTGCCCACCAGCTGTGTACATTCCAAAAGTTAGTGAATTAATTGGCGATGCAAATATTGGCCTGGGCTCACAAAATGTCTGTGATCAGGAATCAGGCGCTTTTACCGGTGAACTGGCTGCGTCTATGTTAAAAGAATTTAATTGCAGTTATGCCATTATTGGCCACTCTGAGCGTCGTAGTCTGTATGGTGAATCAGATGAGCTAGTTGCAAAACGCTTTGCAATGGCAGTTCAAAATGGTTTAACACCTTTGTTCTGTATTGGTGAAACTCTAGAAGAACGTGAATCAGGTGTAATGGAAGAAGTGGTATCCCGTCAAATTGATGCGGTTATAGATACACAGGGGATAGATGCTATCGGTAAATGCGTTATCGCCTATGAGCCTGTATGGGCCATTGGTACAGGTGTTACAGCATCTCCCGAACAAGCCCAGGCAGTGCATGCCTTTGTACGCAATAAACTGGCAGCATTGAGTGAAGATGTCGCGTCAAAAGTGCAAATTTTATACGGTGGCAGCATGAATGCGAGTAATGCAGCAGAACTTTTATCACAAACGGACATTGATGGTGGACTAATTGGTGGCGCTGCACTAAAAGCGCAGGACTTCCTGGCAATCGGTAAGTCTGCTTAACTTTAAAGCTTAATTTTTTATATAGAGAATAAACGATGGAAAACCTCAATGCACTTTTACTGGTAGCTCAGGTATTGCTATCAATATCATTGATTGCTTTAGTTCTGTTACAGCATGGAAAGGGTGCAGACGCTGGAGCTGCATTTGGCAGTGGTGCATCTGCCACAGTATTTGGAGCTAAAGGTTCCGGTAACTTTTTAACCAAAGCTACCTCAATTATTGCAACCTTATTTTTTGTAACCTGTTTATCTCTGGCGTATCTGGCCAGTCATAGAGAAGGCCCAAAAAGTATCATGGATTCAATTGTTGAAACACAATCAACTAATCAGGATAATGGTACTATATTACAGCAACCAGCAGCTGATTTGCCACCAGCAGAGCCAGATGCCGGTAACCCTGCTACTACCATGGAGTCAGCTGACATGCCTCCTGCGGTTCCTGAGGCAACTGAAGCGGTTTCTAATATGGAATCAGATATGCCTCCTGTAGTACCAGAATCAGGTAATGCTGACTCAAGCAGCTCAGATGTTCCTCCTGCTCAATAAAGCTTAATGATTGAGTCAGGAAAAAATATAGCCGATGTGGTGGAATTGGTAGACACGCTATCTTGAGGGGGTAGTGGCCTAAGGCTGTGCCGGTTCGACTCCGGCCATCGGCACCAAACAAAAAGCTTGAAGAACAGCTGGCTTCGATGTGAATTCAGTCAACTTCAGCTAGTCGAACCGAAACCGGTTCGATTACAGACTCCATCCCTGGAGTCTGCCCTTCGGGTTGCTCGCAGGCTCGCAATTCAAAATCGTTCCAGACGATTTTGTCCGGCCATCGGCACCAAACAAAAAGCTTGAAGAACAGCTGGCTTCGATGTGAATTCAGTCAACTTCAGCGAGTCGAACCGAAACCGCTTCGATTACAGACTCCATCCCTGGAGTCTGCCCTTCGGGTTGCTCGCAGGCTCGCAATTCAACCTGGAATCCGCAGTTAGACGAGTTGATTGTGCGTTTGAGGCGGTGTAGATCAAGGCGTTACAACGAAGAGATACGCCGCCTTAAACCTGCAATTCTGTTCGTAGCGGGATGCACCGATTGGGTGATTGTAAACATCAACTTTTATGGTTTATGAAACAGTGGGTTAACCTCTATTGCGAGCGGTCAACTACGGAATCCAGGTTCAACTTTCCTTGTTTATGCTGACCTGGTACGCTTGCTGATCATCCCAGCCTTCACCAGTGAATTTAAAATAAATGATCTCTGTTGAAGCTTCTAATAAAGGTAAGCGAGCCAGGTACACACCTATACCGATGTCACTGGTTTGTATAGTTTGATATTCAATTGCATCGGTTTTCCAGCTAATACTAGCCGGTCTTGTAAGACAGAAACCCAGACGCATTGCTACAGGTAGATTTTTTATTGGCATTTGTTGTGTCCAGTACCATATATAGGTTTGTGGTCGCACTCCATGGTAACGTGCCCATAACGGTTCGGGGCGATCTACCGGCTGTCCTGTTAAGATAGAACAGGCCAGCTTGATATATTCAGCATGAGTCCATGCCAGCGGCATTGCTGAACCAGTCGGTCTGCCTGGCAACAATCCCTGTTGCTCTAATGTATCGTTATCCCACACCTGTTCGGGCATCATGCCGGTGGACTCAGACATGTCCAGCATTGCCTGTAGATAGGGCATTGCATCGGTACCACGGATGAGTTCGTAAACGCCACGTTCACCTGTCAGAAGAGGCCATAGACGACCAAGGCCCGTGCCATTATAAGCACTACCATCCGCATGCTCACCATAACCATCTCCGGTATATCGATACCAGCAGGAACCCTGCCGTAAATCCTTACGCAGAAGTTGATCAATCAATGATAAGCTGTCAATAATCATCGGGTGATTCGCATCACGCAGGCCATAGCGTACCAGTTGCAGAAAATCTCCACCAACTTGTTCCTCAGCGCTTAGTCCCGGATCATCATGTCGGTTCTTTATCTCCATAATGCGTGATAAAACGCTATCATCAATCACTGCAGATTCTGGCATGGTACGAATATAGTAACCCTTTACACCGTAACGTCGTGCCAGATCAGTATCATTTACTGCTGTCCAGTCTTCAATGCGTTCATTCCAGTAGTCAGCTATCTCGAGTACATAAGCTTCTTGAGCTGTGGTTAAAAATCTTGCTCCGGATACCAGCGCGGCGATACATACCGACAGGGTGAAAGTATTGACTCCACTGTTTTCTTCCCAGCGATCCTGCGGACTGACCGGTCCATGCGCGAGTATAAAACCAAGTGCACGTTGCACCATATCCGTGACTTCTATTCCATCCAGTGCATCGCGATCGTCCAGAGTTCCCGCCAGTAATACCGGGAAAGCAATCTCGTCCAGCTGTATACCATTCCAGTATGGCTTACCCCCGAGCCACTGGTTCTGTGCCCAACTGCCATCAGAGTGCTGATTAACGATCAGATAGCGCAATATCTCTCTCGCTTCAACTTCTGCTCCAAGTGCAAGTAACGCGCCTGCAGATTCCACCAGATCACGCGGCCAGACTAGATGATAACCTGGTCGCTCTTCTCCACTTTCACCCCAGGGGATGCTTAGACTCGCTACCATAGCGCCACGAAAGGTTTGGTCCTGATGGGTACGCAATACCATTGCACTGACTTTAAGCTGATCGTATAAGGGTTGAGATAAGATCTCATGAGTTGCTGGAAGCTGGTAAATTCGACAGCTATCATGCCAGTCCTGCCATTGATCGATCTGTTGCTGCCAGATCGTATCGAAGGGTTGCAACAGAGCGCTCAATGCCAGCACTGATGCTGCTTCTCGGCTGGTTGCAAAGCCCAGTCCCAACACGGCCTCTCGAGGTAACTCTGCTGTCAAGGCTGCATTACCGGGACCAGCATTGCGATATTGCCAGTGCATACCACCATTTTGATTAAAATCCTGCCAGCCATCAGAATATCCACAATAACCAGCACTGCATTTATGCAATGCATCATGTTGTTGTGCATCTACAGCTGCTAACGCAAGTCCAAACGGCCCCTGGCTTGCCCATAGCATACGTCGTCCGTGATACTCTGCTACCTGCGTGATATTGTGATTGCCTGTACCTCCCACATGCGGTGCCAGCAGTACATAGGGTTTAAGGTTTTCATCACCTTGAAGAATAAATTCCAGCAACAATACATCACGATTGGGCTCTGGCACCAGACGTTGGGTGAAGGTGAAACGAGGGTGAGTATGCACAATAGTAATGGCTGGAATACCTGAAGCATGATACTTCACCTCACAGCTTTGCAGGGTTTTCAGTTCAACCCAGAAACCTTCATCGTCAGCAATAATAAAACCCATGTCACGTATCTGCGGGATATCCACACGCGGGTAATACACTTCGTTGAGAATTCCTTTGCCAACAGTAAACCAGACACGTGATGTACCCAACGTGGTGCCTACGGCCTGTTTATTTGCACTACACCAGTTTAGTGGTATACCCGGTGCGCCATGTGCATGATCTTTAAGGTTTTCCTGTCCCATGTTTTGCTCTCCTTTGAGATTTAACTCGTCTCATCGTTACGTGGTTGCCAGTTGCTCGGCCTTAACCAGGAGTGTCCATCACTAGAGACCAGACGTTCAGCAGCCTCCGGTCCCCAACTGCCAGCTCGGTAATTGGGAAAATCAGTCGCCGGATTCTGTGTCCAGGCATCCAGCACCGGCTGTAACAGGCTCCATGCAGCTTCAACCTGATCACTGCGCATAAACAGGGTGGCGTCACCCTGTAGTACATCATGCAACAGGGTTTCATATGCTCCCGGAGATTCCGTTGCAAAGGCATCGCTATAGGAAAAGCGCATTTCTACCGGATGCAAACGCAACGGTGACCCCGGCTGTTTTGCCATGAACTTGAGGATTATGCCCTGCTGTGGCTGGATTTGTATCACCAGTCGTACCGGTTCTGTATTTAGACCACTGACTGCAGGAAAGGCGTTATGCGGTACATCTCTAAATCGTATAGATATCTCGGAGACCGCTTCGGTCATACGTTTACCGGTACGTAAATAAATTGGGACATCTTGCCAGCGCCAGTTGTCTATCAATATTTTGACTGCGGCATAGGTTTCAATGTTAGATTTTTTTGCAATACCCGCTTCGTCACGATATCGAGCTACGGCTTCACCTTCGATCCATCCGCTATCGTATTGACCGCGTACTGCATTTCTGGAAACACTTTCGGGTGTAAACTTACGGCAGGCTAGTAGCACGTCGAGTTTCCTGTTACGAATATCATCGGCATCGTAAGCCACCGGGGGTTCCATCGCGATCAGGCACATCAGTTGCAGCAGGTGATTCTGCAGCATGTCGCGCAATGCACCTGCCTGCTCATAATAACCGGCACGATGTTCCACACCCAGAGTTTCTGCCACAGTAATGGTGATGTGATCAATATATCTGCGATTCCAGATTGGCTCAAAGATGGGATTGGCAAAACGTAATGCGAGAATATTCTGCACTGTCTCCTTGCCAAGAAAGTGATCCATGCGGAAGATCTGTGCTTCATCAAAATAATCGGCCAGTGTCTGATTAATTTTACGAAAAGATTGCAGATCATGCCCCAGTGGTTTTTCTACCACCACGCGAACCCCTGTATGATTTTTAGACAAACCTGCACCAGCAAGTCCAGCTGCAACTGCAGCAAATAATGCAGGAGGTATAGCCAGATAAAACACTATCGTTTCTGACCTGTCCTGATCTACTGAAGTCAGACAAGCATTTAGCGCGCTATAGGCCGAATTATCGGTTAAATCCATACCAAGAGAATCGATACAGGAAGCAAAAGCTGACCACTGTTCTTCGCTAAAACTTCCGGAATGATTGAAACGTTCGGCACCATCACGCAGTCGGGCAATCAGCATCTGTGTATCACTCGAACGATCTACTCCAATTAGACGAAAATCTGCTGGTAGCTGAGATTTACAGTACAGATCATATATCGCTGGTCCTACCAGACGCCAGGCTAGATCGCCAAATGCTCCAAAAAGTACCAGAGTGGCGTTGTACGGCATTTTGGGACTATCAGACTGTCGCATTCATTTAACTCTCTGAGATCATACTATCGAGTGTTGATATGATTTTTTGATAAGGCTGGATAAATTTTGAATACCTTCCTTTTCCAGTTCATGCGTTACCTGAGCAATATCTATTTCCATGTCATCCAGTTGTGATAGTACCTGCTGTGCATCTGATATAGATTGATCGATACGTAACATGGGCTCGCCGTGTTCGGCATAAGCACCAAGGGTTTCTAGCGGCAGCGTGTTAACCGTATCCTCTGCGATCAATGCCTCGACATATTTTACATCACTATAACTCGGATCCTTGGTTCCAGTACTGGCCCATAATAATCGCTGTACCATCGCACCGTCTTCTGTAAGAGTTTGCCAGCGTTTACTCTGGATGACTTCCTGATAGTGCTGATAAGCCAATGCAGCACTTGCTATCGCGGCACGACCGCGTAGCGCCTGAGCAGCTGGATTTTGCTGAACCATTTTATCCAGTAAGGCATCAATGTTGACATCGATGCGACTGAGAAAGAAGCTGGCTACCGATGTAACATTGTTGACGGGTAAACCTTTTGCCTTTCTATATTCAAGTGCATGCATATAGGTTTCCAGCACTCTCGTATATCTCGGCACGGAAAATAGTAATGTCACATTGATATTTATCCCTCCTATCAGCAGGGTTTCAATCGCAAGCAAACCTTCTTCGGTGCCGGGTATCTTTATCATGATATTAGGGCGATTCAGGCTTTCCCATAGCTCAGCTGCTTCAGCTATAGAAGCCTCAGTATCACGTGCCAGTAATGGTGAAACCTCAATACTGACATAACCATCGCGACCATTACTGGCTTCATAAACTGGCAGAAATATATCCGCCGCACGGGCAATATCTTCTAACATTAACTTTGTATACATCGAACTTGCGTCGAGATTGTTTTGCTTCATATGCTGAATTTCATCGGTATAGGCCCTGTCATGTGTGATAGCCTTTTCAAAAATAGCCGGGTTAGATGTCAGTCCAGCCAGGCCTTGCTGCCGGATCAGCTTATTCAGGGTACCGTCAGCGAGTATGCTACGATCTATAAAGTCCAGCCAGATACTCTGACCAAGATGCTTGAGATTATTCAGATTATTTTTCATGTCTAGACCTTGTGTAAAACATTATAATCAGTTGATAGCTGTAACATAACTCGGGTATGTTGCTGTTTTTTGTAACTTATGCCTTTTAAGACATCATAGGGTAGTGACAAGTTTCCCAGTTTATTCAGACCGGCAAGAATCAGATCATTAATCTTCACTAGTGCCTCTTATATTTTTCTTTACAGAAGATATTGTTATGACTGAATGCTTGCTATATACTTGATAACTCAAATATCTTTCAAGTATTAATATGAATCAGGAATCCTTAAGCTCAACATTTGTTATTAAAAATGCCTTATTAGCATCAAAGCTCTCTAAAAGAGTTGGCAATGGCCTCAGCGCACACGGTCTAAGTCTTACAGAGTTTCTAGTTATGCACTATCTGGACAAATCATCTCATAAAGCTGTATCCAGGATTGAACTGGCTGAACATATTGGTCTGAGTGCTTCAGGTATTACCCGTTTAATCGCACCGATGGAAAAAAACAAAATCCTGCAAAAAGAGGCCAATCCTCGTGATGCTCGACAAAGCCTGGTTAAGCTAACAAAAACGGGGCTAGGCCTTTATGGAGAAGCAAAAACCAGCTTTGATCATATTGCCAATGAACTGGTCAGTAACTTAAGTCAAACGCAGCAGGAAAAAATGCTGGAACTTTATGCAAAGGTGATTTAGATGGAAAAGATGTATTTACAGCCTACTCAACAATCGGGAGCAGCTTTGATGAAGCGGAATATCTCTGGTGAAGTTGTAATGCTTAATATGTTACGTCTTCGAGAGATAGCTGATTATTCAGATACTCCGGATTTGTCACCATCAACTCCGATATCTGGCAGAGAAGCCTTACAAAAGTATATACAGCATACGATGCCTTTTTTACAGCAAAGTGGTGGAGAACTGGTATTACTCGGTGATGGTGGAAAATTTTTCATAGGGCCATCAGATGAACAGTGGGATGTGGTCATGCTGGTCAGACAAAGTTCGATTGAAAGCTTTATTGCTTTCGCATCTAATCCAGAGTACCTGGCCGGAGTAGGGCATAGAACTGCTGCCTTAGTCGATTCAAGATTACTTCCTTTAGTGGAAAACAGAGATTATTAAGATCTTCTGAATTACATTAATTCGCATATATTTGTTGGGAATGAAGAAACGACGTCTTTCAATTTTAGCTTAGCTTTGAATTTGGCAGGAGGGAGTATTAATTATGACGGATGGCATTTTACTTACCTGACCAAAGAAAATTTTTCATGAAGATGATAGGGGTGTCAGAATGTCTTCTTCCCTTCTCACTATTGATTGAAGAAAAAGCCAAAGTGTAAAAAAAAGTTTAATATTCTCTCAAATTAGTGTAAAGATTTCTTTACACTCTAAAAATAAGTTAAATATATTTACTTATATTAACTTGTTAAATCAAAGATATATCAATAATGGCATGTTATATGCTTAAATAAAATACATCTTCTGAGTATTTAAAGAGAAACGAAATGAATATATTTAATAAAGCAGTAATTATTACATCAATCTCCTTTTTGGCATTCACAGCACAGGCTTCAGTTATCATTTTTGATGGTAATAATGGAGGGGCAGCAAAAAGTGGTACCGTTGAAACAGCTACAGGATCTCATACCGGCAATCCCGATGTCTGGGGGCTGGAGCTGGAATTTACAGGTTTTGATGTTTCTGGAGGCATATCTGTAAATGATAATCTTAATAATGGTAATTTTTACAGAAACAATATTATTGAAGCTTTTGCCGATCAGGACATAACCCCTGGTAATGGTGGTCTTGGTGTTTGTGCTATAAGTACAAATTGTGCTGGTTCAACCGATAGTTTTCAATCGAATTTATCGGGTGCCTATTCAGATGAGGTAATGTTTTTTGATTTTGATGTCGCAACAATTTTAGAAACAATCTGGTTTAATGGTGACCACCATGAAAATGTTGATGGATATTTAACTGGAAGCCTTTCTGATGGTAACGATGCTCTTTTCAATATTTTTTATAGTTCAGATGGCGTTTTATATGAAGATGTCTTTAATAATCAGGTACAACCAACTGATTTAGAGTTTCTTACAACAGGTGTAGACGATGGATATAAATTCTGGGCTATCTCAGCATCAGGTTACGGCGCTCATGCGAGTTATGTTGAAGCTATTGAATTTTCAGCTGTACCTGAACCTTCAATTGTAGCACTCTTCGGTTTAGGTCTATTGGGTTTGGGCCTGACTCGTAGAAAGGTTGTTTCTGCCTAATCCAGGTTTTCCTGATCGATACAAAAGCCACCTTCAGGGTGGCTTTTTGTTTTGCGGTGAAGAGGATAAATAATTTTTTGACTATAGATTATGACGCTATAGTGATTTTTTAAAAAATCCTATATGAATTAGGACGTCCCGTCCCAGTACATAATTTTTGTGCCTGCAACATTTAACCTGGAATCCGTAGTTGGACGAGTTGAACCTGGAAAAATCAGTTTATCATCTGTAATGGTTTATGAAACAGGGATTAACCTCTATTACGAGCGGTCAACTGCGGATTCCAGGTTTAATGACAATGCTTAAATTAATATCAAAATCTACTTTTACTGCTGCTTAATAAATTTATTGATATTAGGAATACGGAATTGAGGCAAATTAAACTCTCCAAATAGTAGATCGGTTCACACTCTGAAAAGGTTTTTAAAAAACACAATCTTAAGCTGTGAAAAGGCTCACATTTTAGTTTTATTCAGATACTAAAATGATCCACAGTTAAGTCATTTACCTGATATTAAAATATTTGTGTAGACAATTTTTATGTTGAATAACTTTTGGGGCTATCCAAAAGTCAGTAAACATGTGACTAAGAACCTGTACCTAAACTCAGTTAAGCTCCTGAGTTTGGTTTAACCGCCTTTTTAAAGGCGGTTTTTTTTGCCTGAAAGGAAAGTTAGATATATCTCTGGATGGAATGGGGTTCAATCAGGAGAATATTTTTTTCCACCAGCGTTTGCGACTGGCAGGCGGTGGAAAGGCCAGTTCAAGGTCTTCGGGCTGTACTTGACTCATCACCCATCCCGGAAGAGGTGGGTTCTCGCTGAATCCACAGACTACTCCCAGATTGTTCGGGTCATAGATTTTTATAAATTGGGGATTAATTGCATCGTCAACGTACACAATACCGCAGTAATCCTCATCATGTTCTTTCCGTAATAATTTATCTATCGAGTCAATAAATTGATTCAATTGTTCAACTGAGGCAGTTTTATCAGGTACTGATTCTCCGACTGCGTAAATATACCAGTCCGGAGATTGTTGCGCGCGGATGTTTGACCATAGTTCGCTCAGGTCATCCCATTTCATCACACCACCCAGGTATCCACTGTATTTTTGTAAAAATTTACTCATATTTTGTTTAATTCAATCAAGTTGTATCGCTCTGAAAGCTGAATTATGTTGCTCGGTAAAATTTTGATTTTTCTGGGATTATACTAGTGATCTTACCATACAGGCTAGTGTACTGTCCTAAACTGTATGTAGATTATAGAAGCCCCCAAATTTCCCAAGACAAGGCGCAGTTCGCAGGCAATGGCGCCTCCCTTGTCAAGAACTGCAACGCTGGATTGGGGGATTTGGGGGCTTCCCTTCGGGCGAGACGGGAAACAGCCATCTGCTGCGTTGTCATCCTTGAAAAGGGCATGCCATTCCCTGCGGATGACGCCTTGCATATGACTATTTCCCGTCTCGCTATAACCTGCATACAGTTTAGGACAGTACACTAGGATTAATAATAAATATAACTTTTAAATTTTTATTTTTTTAGTCACTCAGGCAAAGAAGTCTATTCGTCCATTATCAATATTCATGTAATGAATTTTTTGCTGATTATCAGCATTTTCCAGCTGTGATGACAACTGTTGTGAATTATCACTTCCACTCTGGCTATTATCTCCCTGTTGAAAAAAATCACCCTGCGCCATAGTTTGTTCACGATGAGAAACATCCACATTGACTGAGTTATAACCTGCTTCCTGTAAAAACTCTCTCAATCTAATACTGGCAGAATCAATCATGTCACGAGTCTGGGCATGCTGGGTATGAATCATGACAGTCGCACTATCATCTTTTACCTGAATATGTATATCAAGTTTACCGAGATGAGGAGGATCAAGCCGGATTTCAGCGGAACTTAACTGTTTATTAATAGCCATAGAAACACGCTCAGCTATAGCCTGTCCCCATTGAGATGGTGCAGCCTGAGGTGAGAGATGCAAGTTCGGTAAAGCCGCTAAAGAAGTTGCTGAAGATACATTTGCAGTGCCAGGATTAGTCGCCGTCGACACTGGATTGAGCTGATTTAATACAGAAGCTGGAGTTTCCTTGATTGCGACTGAAGTCTGTTCGGACACAGGCTGTTTAATCTGTATCTTGTCACCTTCAGTTAATGCTGATTTCCCTTCATCACTTTTAACCGCAATACTATTCATTAATTTTGAATTTTCATCATCAAGCTGTTTAGCAGATATACTACTGGCTTCATTAGTTTTAGCCGCTAAGTCGGAATCTACAGTCGATAATTCTGCAGCTGATTTCACTGCGGAAACAGTTTGCCGTGATGATGGCAACTTATCACCGGATTTCACTGCATTTTGAACGACTGGATCTATCGGAATTGCTGCAGCAATAACTGGTTCAGAGGGATCAACCTGAATCTCTGATGACTCACTCATCAGTTCATTATCAGTAACTTCAACTGATTGCTGAACTATAGCCAGATCAGCCGTTATCTCATCAATGGATGACTCATTGTCAGCTTCAACAATATCTTTTTGTTCAGTTAACTCCAGCGGATTAGTAACATTTAAATTATATTCAAAAACAGCATCAGGTTTAGTCTTAAGAGAAATATTAAAATCAGTTAAAAGATCGGAAAACCCTTCATTTTCAATCACTTCGGTACCTTCTTCTGAGTCTGATTGAAGTTGATTTAATTGCTGGAACTGCTGCAGGAATGACTCAAAATCAGCTTTGGTTAAAGGCTGATAAAAAGCTATATCATTTTCACCAGAGAGCTTTGAAGCATCACCCATCTGAATGGGATTTTGCCCGACATCTACCCCATCTCTGGTCATTTCTGAATGAGTAGCGCTTATTGATAACGGAGTACTGATTGATATAAGCATTTTCAAGTCCACGGTTATGTTGATCAAAACCAGTTATTTATAAAACTGTGTTACCAACACACGTAGCAGCTATCATGCCATTTTTACGAATTACTTTAATTTATCCAGCTTGAAGTTGATGAGGTGAAACATAAAATACTGGTTAAGATATGGTTGAGCCAGACACATCAGGAATTTTTCAGTGAAATCCTCAAGGCTACATCATCCATGTGTTTTTGTTCTATTTGATCAGCCTGCTTCAACTCAACCGCTTCAATTTTATCAACCACTTTGTGAATAGCATTTGAACGAGTCAGGGTCAGTTTCCAGTTTTGCCTTTTCATTTCAACTTCACGTTGAGCCATTGATACAACATGATTCTGTTGTGTAATCGTATCGTTTAGCTGAGTCAGGAAGCGGTTAAACTCCTGTAATTGAACTGCTGTAAAAGTCATCTGACCGGATGCCTGCTGCCTGGCGTAATCTTCCTTATAGTCAATTAGTTGCTGCAACCTATTCTGCTGATATTGTAATTGCTGCTGACTAAATGCAACCGCTTTTAAAGCTGTTTTTTCTTTATCATCAACATGTTTTACGACTGGTTTCAGTTTTTCACTGCGTGTCATCATGTTTACCCATTAATGCTCGAGGGGACGTTAGCCGCAGAATTCACATTCTGTGGTGTTGCTTTCGCCGGTATTTCAATCAATTGCTTTAATTGAGTATAGCTTTCATTTAGAGAAACTGCCTGATTCATATTCTGCTCAACAAAAGACATTAATCTGGGTTGCAACTGTATAGCAAAATCAATTTCAGCATCCGAGCCATGTTGATAAGCGCCGACATTAATTAAATCACGATTTTGTTGATACAGACTATAGTTCCTGCGGAAAAACTGTACTCTTTTCTGGATATCATCCGTCACTATCTGTGGCGCAAGTCGACTGATGGAAGCTTCGATATCGATCGCAGGATAAACTCCTGATTCAGCCAGTCGCCTGGATAAAACAATATGACCATCAAGTATAGCTCTAGCAGCATCAGCAATAGGGTCATTATGATCATCTCCTTCCACCAGTACAGTATAAAATGCGGTAATAGAGCCACTACCTTTATCTCCATTTCCAGCTCGTTCCACCAGTTGAGGTAATCGGGCAAATACTGAAGGTGGATAACCTTTCGTGGCTGGCGGTTCTCCAATAGCCAGACTAATTTCACGCTGGGCCTGCGCAAAACGGGTTAAAGAATCCATCAGTAACAGTACATTTTTACCCTGATCCCTGTAATATTCAGCGATACTGGTAGCCTGCATGGCACCATGGATACGCATTAATGGTGATGAGTCTGCAGGAGCAGCAACCACAACTGATTTTTGCAGACCTTCCGTACCCAGAATCTCCTGGACAAATTCTCGTACCTCTCTGCCACGCTCACCAATTAACCCGACTACAACGACATCAGCATCTGTATATTTGGTCATCATTCCTAGTAATACAGATTTTCCGACACCACTTCCGGCAAACAATCCCATCCGCTGCCCTCGACCAATGGCAGTTAATACATTAATTGATCTCACCCCGACATCCAGTGGTTCACGAATCGGTGTACGACTTAAAGGGTTTATCTGTCTTCCTTCTAGAGGCATAAATGAGCGTGTATTGATGGGCCCTTTACCATCCAGAGGACGTCCACGACCATCAATAACCCGGCCCAGTAACTCTGGCCCCACTTTGACAGCAGAAGAATGACTGGTAGGAATAACCCGTGAATTTGGTACCAGCCCACGAATATCGCTGGTTGGCATCAGGTATAATTTATCTCCGGAAAAGCCGACCACTTCGGTTTCGACAGTTTGTCCTGCGGGAGTAACTACATCACATCGAGCACCTATGGGTGCCTGACAACCGGAAGCTTCAAGCGTCAAGCCGACCATGCGTGTTAATACACCCTCAACGCCTGGTTTACTGAACATGTCATCACAACCAAGGGTCGCTTGCGTCAACGATTTTGACCAGCTCGAAAGCGCTTTTTCAATCAGTGGATGGTTCATCGCTGCTCTCACTCTGATCTTCCACTCTATCTCCACCCAACACTGAAGCAGCCAGTGCCTGTAAACGATTTTCCAGCGTGACATTGATAGCAGATTGCTCAGACTTAATTTCGCAACCACCCCTGGTAATCATAGGATCTTCTACTAATTTCCAGCTTTGTTCCTCATCAAGTTGCAGGGTTTTTCTAACAATTGCAGCATCTGCCGGATGCAGATAAATTCTGATTTTACGGGAGTTAACGGGAAGCATTTTTACCGATTCTTTTATTAAAGCAATAATTTCCCCTGGTTCAGTTTTAATTTCACGACGTACCAATTGCTGTGCAAGAGTGATTGCCAGTAAATTTAACTGTTGCTCAACTTCTTCGTTTAAATATTGTAGTGGATGTTCAAAAAAGTTAATGATAGTCTCTAACTGCTTTTTCTGGGCTGCTATTTCAGCCTCAGCTTGCTTCATTCCCTGTTGATAACCTTCTTCATGCGCTTCTTTGTGCCAGGTTTCTATATCTTTCGCAGTTGGAATATCTGGTGATGAAATTTCTTCAGTATTTATTTGTGCAGTATTTTTCGCTGGGGCTTCTTTTTCTCTATGAATCACCTTATTTGACTCATCTCCCATGACAGGCAGCGTCCACTTCTGAAATTCCACATCCTTTTCGTTTGATATCTTGCGTTTTTCAGTCACCATAGCCCGGAGTCTCTACACCATTTCTTCGCCACTTCCACCAAGAACAATCTCACCGGATTCTTCCAGACTTCGAGCAACATTTAAGATCTCCTTCTGAGCCGCTTCAACTTCGCTTAACTTAACAGGGCCTTTGGCTTCCATATCTTCAATCAACATTTCAGCAGCACGTGATGACATATTTTTAAGGAATTTCTGTTGAAAATCATCATCCACACCTTTTAGTGCCAATGTGAGTAAATCAGTAGAAATTTCACGCAGCATAGTTTGAATTCCACGATCATCAACATCACGCAGGTTATCAAATACAAACATCAAATCCTGAATACGATTGGCCAGATCTTCATTTTCATTACGAACCTGATCCATCATTTTAGCTTCAACATTTGAATCAGTAAAATTAAGGATATCTGCAGCCGTTTTCTCACCACCTACCATTGATGATTTAACATTATCATTATCAGAAAAATATTTTTCCATTATGGCATCGAGTTCTTTGATAGCGGCTGGTTGCACACCATCCAGTGTTGCTATGCGCATCAGAATTCCAGATCGAGTATTTTCAGGTAAATTAGATAGCACAGCTGCTGCACTGTCAGGTTCCAGATAAGATAACACGATAGCGATTATCTGCGGGTGTTCCAGTCTGATAATTTCAGCGATAGATTTAGGATCCATCCATTTTAAGGCTTCCAGTCCATTGCTTCCGCTACCCATCAGTATTCGATCAATAACATTACCGGCTTTATCACCAAGTGCTTTTTCCAGCATGCCACGGATATAATTATCATTACCTATACCCAATCCTGTCTGGTTTTCCAGTAAATACAGGAAATCATCTATCACATATTCAACCATTGGACGAGTTACATCTTCCATAACGGCCATTTTTGCACCCACCAATTGTACTTGTTTGGGGTTCATATGTCGCAATATCTGAGCTGCTACATCTTCCCCAAGTGTCAATAATAACAGGGCCGCTTTTTCAGCCCCGGACAGGTTCAGGGTTGGAGAGACAGGTTTAGTATCAGCAATATCTTCTGTTTTATCTATCATTGATCTTCATTCACCCATTGTTTCATCACATTTGCGACTCGAGCGGGATCATCCATAACCAATGTTTTTGCCATATCCACTTTCTGCTCATGGGTCGCATTACTGCGACGGATTGAAGCAGCTGCATTATTAGGGTCTTCAGACATATCCATCAAATGTGAAGAACCTTCATGGCCAGCCCCTCTTTCCGAGCCTGCCCCTGATACTGCAGAACCGTCTTCATCATTAACCAGTTCCCCAGTTTGCGGGTCAACATGTTGGTGTTCTAATTCTACTCTATTAGGATTAAGAGATCGAAAAAAAGGTCGCCCGAATATCAGATAAACAATCAATAGTCCTATAGCACCAAAAACCTGTTTAGCCAAATCTACAATCCAGGTTTCATTTAACAGGCTTTTCCAGGCAGGCACTTCGGGGATGTCCTGTTCAATGGTAATAAAATCTGTATTGATGACACTGACAGAATCCCCTCTGTTCATATTAAAACCTATCGCTTCTTTTATAAGGCTTTCAAAGCGTTTAATTTCCTCATCGTTATAGGCTACCTTTTCAGTCGTTCCATCATCTTTAAGCTGAGTTTTTGAATCTATAACTACCGCTACCGATAACCGTTGAACAGTTCCACGAGGGTTTTGCGTATGGCTTATGACGCGATCAACTTCAAAGTTTCTAGTCGCACTCCGATTTTGATTTGCCGGTAATCCGGCGGCATCCGTTTGTTGATTTATATTGGGATCCAGTGTTCCAGTTCCAGGTGGTTGATTACTCAAAGCACCGGGAATACCTAAAGCTTGAGTAAGATCTCGAGTTTCCTGTTCAGAAATTTGCTCACTACGAATAACGGATCTTTCTGGATCATAAGCTTCACGGGTTGATTCTACACTTGAAAAATCCAGAGATGCTGAGACCTGAGCATTGACTTTCCCTTCACCGATAATTGGTTGTAAAAGATTGATAATGCGATCGGTATAATTATCTTCAAGTTTTTTTGTGTATTCGAACTGTTTATTAGTTAAAGACATATCATTGTCTTTATCAGCTGTTAACAGACGTCCAAATTGATCGACCACCGTCACCTGATCCGGTCCCATCATAGGAATGCTGGCAGCAACCATATGCACAATAGCATCAACCTGTGAAGGTTCCAGACGCCGTCCGGCATACAGTTTAGTCATTACTGATGCACTGGGCTTCACTCGATTACGAATAAATATCGATTGCTTGGGTAAAGCCAGGTGCACCCGGGCCTGTTCAACACTACGAATCGATTCAACTGATCTGGCTAACTCTGTTTCCAGGGCATGATTATAACGGGCGGTTTCAATAAACTGGCTGGTTCCAAGACTTTGATCATTTTGTAAGATTTCCAGACCTTTAGTGGTTCCTTCGGGTAATCCCTGGGCCGCAAGCTTAAGGCGGGCTTCTGCGGATTTTCCCTGTTCCACCATAATAGTACCGGTGACACCATCTATTTTATACTCAATATTACTGGCAGCAAGTATGTTGGCAATATCAGCAGCATCACGTCCGGAAACATTAGAGTAAAGCGGTGCATAATTGGGTTCAGATGACCACAACACAACAACAGTGCCTATGGCTACAGCAAAGGCTAAACCGATCAATCGTCCAAAATGCCCGACAACCCTGGATTGCATAAAGGTATCGATTGGGTTGCGATTACCGGCTTTTTGTACAGCTGTTCCCGGGGCAGGTCCCGCTAAAGCCTGTTGTTGTGTTGATGCGTCTGCCATGATAATTAACCCTTAAATTAACTTTTAGAATAAATCGGAGTTTTAAACCGGCATATTCATGACATCCTGATAGGCGGATAACAGTTTATTCCTGACCTCAGTCAATGCCTGAAAGGAAATACTCGATTTCTGAGAAGCTATCATTACCTGCGCGATATCCACATTCGGATCACCCATCTCCAAAGCCTGAGCCAGTTCTCTGGCCTGAGTCTGACTTTGATTTACCTGATCAATAGCCTGCTGCATCATTCCTGCAAAACTGGTATGTTGTGTATCAGGCTCAGAATTAACAGTAGAAACCTGGCCTTTAGCCATTGATTCTATTGCATTCATTTGATTAATTAGCTGGTTTATATTGTTATTGATCATCTCAATTCCTCAGTCAACTTCTTGACACATTTCAATACTACTGATGACTTAATGCCTAAAAAGAAGCAAATTAAAGATATTTTTTTGACTAAATTTGCCTGCTTTTTCACTCTACAGTGAGTTTTGCAATATTCAGGCCAAAATATTAAAAAGGAGAGAAGACTGTTTGTAACCCTTGCCTGCCGGACTCATTGATACCAGCAAAACAAAAGTTGAATCAGGAATTTTTATGCAGGTTAAATATAATCAACAGATTCTTAAACCTGTTTAACTTCAATAGCATTGCCATCGGGATCTCTAAAGAAAATTGCAGGCCGTCCAGATTTACTACGGGTATATTCAATATAATGTTGCTCAAGCTTATCAATCAGGGCATTAATATCACTGCCAATAAGACAGACATGTCGATCACGACCTCCATGTTCAGGTCTGCCATCTACAGGATCCGGATTTTTTAAGCACATCAGATGAATAGCCTGCTCCCCTACTTTTAACCACAGGCCATCAAATGATAAGTCTGGTCTATTACTGTCCAGTTCCAGTCCCAGTATGCCACAATAGAAATGACGACTTTTTTCAATATCCCGAATAATCACGCTGTGATGATCAATACCTGAAAACTTATTATTCTGCTGTGTCATAACTATCCTGCTTTAATTTTGATTGATTCAGAGATCTTTGCTGCGAAATCCTGTGTATGCCGTTATAATAGCGCTTCAGTTGACTATTTCCCAGACTATGAATCCAGATTTAGAGTTACTTCATCCCTATCCATTTGAAAAACTTAATAAACTTAAACAGGGAGTAGGCAACGCCTCCAATCTTGAGCATATTGCTTTATCGATTGGCGAGCCAAAGCACCCTGCCCCGCATTTTGTTGTTGAAAGTCTGATTGCTCATACTCACCTGCTATCCAGTTACCCACTCACCAAAGGAACTGCAGCTTTACGGGAAGCAATGGCCAGCTGGTTAAATAATCGTTTTAGCTTAAAGTCACTGATAAATCCAGAAAACCAGATATTACCGGTTAATGGAACTCGCGAAGCTCTATTTGCTTTCGCTCAATGCGTCATCGATAGAAGCGCAACTAAGCCACTGGTATTAATGCCAAACCCATTCTATCAAATTTATGAAGGCGCAGCGCTTCTTGCTGGTGCTCAAGCTGTTTATATGCAATGTACAGAGCAAAATAATTTTTTACCGAACCTTGACAGCATCAGCGAATCTGAATGGAAAAATTGCCAGTTAATCTATATCTGTTCACCCGGGAATCCCACGGGTGCTGTAATGCCTGAGGATTATCTGCAAAAATTGATTAATCTTTCCTTACAGTATGATTTTATTATCGCCAGTGATGAATGTTATTCAGAAATTTATTTTGATGAACAGAAACCACCTGCCGGATTACTTTCTGCTGCAGCAAAAATGGGATTAAATAATTATAAAAACTGCGTGGTCTTTCATAGTTTATCAAAGCGCTCAAATTTACCCGGGCTACGCTCTGGTTTTGTTGCTGGCGACTCAGACATAATCAATAAATTTCTGGTTTATAGAACCTATCATGGCTGCGCTATGCCGCCAGCTACCCAGTCAGCCAGTATTGCTGCCTGGAGTGATGAATCACATGTAATTGAAAATAGAAATAAATACCGTCAGAAATTTAATGCCGTACTTGAAATATTATCTACATCCTTAAAACCAGTTTGTCCGGATGCCGGATTTTATTTATGGGTAAAAACACCTATGGATGATACACAATTTGCCCAGCAATTATTCGCACAGCAAAACATTACTGTGCTCCCCGGCCAATACCTGTCACGCTCTGATGGCCAGACTAATCCAGGCGCAAACTATGTACGCATGGCTCTGGTAGCACCACTGGATGAATGTCAGGATGCAGCAAATAGAATAAATGTATTTATGAACAAGCTTTAATATTACCTGAGGTCTAATGATATGTCCGATATACAACTAATTATTGAAGATGCTTTCGAGCGACGAGCAGACATTACTCCACGTAATGTAGATACCATGGTAAAAGATGCTATCACTGAAGCAATCTCATTGCTTGATAGTGGAAAAGCTCGTGTAGCAGAACCGGTAGAGGGTGGCTGGAAAGTCAATGAATGGCTGAAAAAAGCTGTATTACTCTCATTTCGTATAGAAGAAAATCAGTTTATCAAAGGTGGTTTTACCAATTATTACGACAAGGTTGAATCAAAATTCGCCGATATGAATACACGTGAATTTCGGGAAAGTGGTGTTCGTGTTGTACCTCCAGCAACAGCTCGTAGAGGGTCATATGTTGCTCCTGGCGTAGTAATGATGCCTTCCTATGTTAATATAGGTGCCTATGTAGATAGTGGAACCATGGTCGATACCTGGGCAACTGTTGGCTCCTGTTCTCAAATAGGTAAAAATGTTCACCTGTCAGGAGGTGTGGGCATAGGTGGAGTTCTGGAACCTTTACAGGCAGCACCAACCATTATAGAAGATAACTGTTTTATAGGTGCTCGCACAGAAATTGTTGAAGGTGTTATTGTTGAAAAAAACTCAGTCATTTCTATGGGCGTTTATCTAAGCCAGAGCACTAAAATATATAACAGGGAAAAAGATGAAATAACTTACGGTAGAATCCCGCAAGGCTCAGTGGTTGTTTCCGGAAACCTGCCATCTGACAATGGCAAGTACAGTTTATACTGTGCCGTTATAGTGAAACAGGTTGATGAAAAGACACGCTCGAAAACTGGCATCAATGAATTACTGAGAGATATTAACTAATGTCCGGTAAATTACCTGTGATGTATGGTATCCCGAATTGCGATACCATCAAAAAAGCAAGAAACTGGTTAAAAACCAATAATATTGAATATCTGTTTCATGACTATAAAAAACAGGGAATCGATGCAAATCAGCTAAACGACTGGTTACAGGAATTAGGCTGGGAGCAATTAATCAATAAACGGGGCACTAGCTGGCGAAAGCTGGATGATGACAGCAAAGCTAATATGAATAACCAGCTTGCTGTCAAAGTGATGACAGATAATCCATCTATTATTAAACGTCCTTTACTCGTTATCAATGAGAAGAAAATTCTGGGCTTTAATGAAAATACTTATCAACAGGAATTACTGACCAAATGACCACTGAAACTCAGGCACTGGCCATCCAGTTATTATCTATTGATTCAGTAACGCCTGATGATAAAGGTTGCCAGAAAATTCTATCTGATCGCCTGACCAGGTTAGGTTTTAAATGTGAAACCATGCAATTTGGAGAAGTTAGCAATTTATGGGCTCGGCGGGGAACCGACTCCCCGGTTCTGGCTTTTGCCGGACATACTGATGTAGTACCGACCGGCCCTGTTCAACAATGGGACAGTGACCCTTTTAAACCGGAAGTAAGAGATGGCTTTCTGTATGCACGTGGTGCTGCTGATATGAAATCAAGTATTGCCTGTATGATTACAGCCTGTGAAAGATTTATTCAACAAAATCCAGGTCATCAGGGCTCTATAGCCTTTTTAATTACCAGTGATGAAGAAGGGCCTGCCACAGAAGGTACAGTTAAAGTTATTCAAACTCTGGAACAACGTGGTGAAAAAATTGATTGGGCTCTGGTTGGCGAACCTTCCAGCACCAACACGATTGGAGATGCTGTCAAAAATGGAAGACGCGGATCTCTTGGTGGCAAACTAACTGTATATGGTATTCAGGGTCATGTTGCCTATCCGGACCTTGCTGAAAATCCGGTACATAAAGTTGCGCCTGCGCTGGCAGAACTGACAGCAATAGAATGGGATCAGGGTAATGAGTTTTTTCCGGCAACCTCTTTCCAGATTTCAAACATTCATGCCGGTACCGGAGCAACAAATGTTATACCCGGTGAAGTAGTGATTGATTTTAATTTACGCTTTTCCACCTGTTTAACGGCAGAACAAATTCAACAGCGGTTTGAAAAAGTTTTACAGTCACATCAGTTGAAATTCGATATAGACTGGACACTCTCCGGCCAACCATTTCTCACCGCAGCCGGTGAACTTGTAGATGCCGCTCAAAAAGCAATTAAGACGGTGACAGGCATTGATACTGAATTATCCACAGCTGGCGGCACATCGGATGGTCGCTTTATCGCCCCGACTGGTGCTCAGGTTGTTGAACTGGGACCAGTCAATGAAAGCATCCATAAAGTTAATGAAAACCTGAAGTTTGAAGATATCAATACCTTATCTGCTATCTATGAGAATATGCTGCAAACTTTACTCGGTAGTAAAAATCCAGAATACTTTTGAGAACTTATTTCTTCTGTATTTTCTGAGTTATGGCTATAAATTTACCCTTTCAACTACCTGGATTTAAATCTTATCGCGGACAATACCTCTATGGCATCACTATCGCATTGATTGTTATTAGTATTTTTACTTTTAACAGCTGGAAAAAAATCACTCAAGCCAGCTTCGAAACACAACAGAATATTATCAAAAGAAATAAAAACTCAAACACTTTAAATGCAATAATCAATCATATTCCTTCCATAAAAGTTGCAATTTATCAATATAGTCTGGAACCGGAACTACTCAGTAAAATCGAAATTAATGAATCGATTACTAAATTTATAGAGTTGACTTCAAATTTAGATATTTCTGTATTTGATGAAATCGATTCTATTGATTTAAATAATTTCATTGTTCAAATTCCAATACAGCTTCATAGCGCTATGATAGATCTCATTGCTATACGATCTGACTCTAGCATCTGGATTCCTGCAACAAAAATAATGTCCGAACAATTATCGCCTATCAATAAAAAAATCAATAATAATCTGGATCAAATGCGCGATGAACTGGAAGGTAACGATTCTATCAATGATCAGAAAAAAATCATACTTGATAGAAAATTACTGATTATTAAAAATACCTGGGGCTCTATTATTTCACAATTCCAACTTATCATTTCCAATAGATTCGGGATATATGGTGAACCTGATAGCGGCGTTAAAAATCGTTTACAAAATCTGCATATACTAATACCTCAATTGAAAAAACAACTGGATGAATTAAAGCATCTCATTTCAGATGATGAATACGAATTTTACAGAGATGTCCTTTACCCTCAACTAAGAACAGATGTTGCAAACTGGATAGACTTACACAACCAGGCCATTGAATTAATACTCAGTTCTAACTGGCGAAAAGATATCGAAATCTTACATCTGATGGAGAAATCGCTGGAAAGTTTTAATCATACTTTTATTACTTTAAGAAATGAATTAAATAAACAATCCATCAATGACATAAGAATTTTAAATGAAATTAATCAATCACTTTCTTTCTTTATTATCATATTGAGTCTGCTGGGATTGTTTTTAGCCATTGCCGGTTATCTCTATTTCGATAGAAATCTTCTAAAACCAATTTCCAAAACCACCAGGGCATTATTATTACAATCTAAGGGCATATCCCAGGAACTTGATATGCATTCAAATGCCAGAGAAACTCAAAATCTGATTGAAGCCTTCAATTTAATGAGTGAACAAATAAAGCTGAGAGAAATGCGCCTGGATCATATGGCTCATCATGACACCTTAACAGGTTTACCTAATAGATTATTATTTAATGAACGTCTTAAACATGCAATCAAGTTAACCGAACGTAGTGGAAATAAAATTGCCCTGCTGTTACTGGACCTGGATCGTTTTAAGCTTATCAATGATACTCTTGGCCATTTATTTGGTGATAAATTATTACAACTCACTGCAACACGACTCAAACAGCTTTTGCGTACTGAAGACACAATAGCCAGACTTGGTGGAGATGAATTTGCAATTATACTTGAAAATATATCCGATATTTCAGAGGTAGAGATATCGGCTAAAAAGATCATTCAACTCTTCATGAAACCATTTTTTATCGATAAACAGGAAATACATGCATCGACCTCCATCGGTATCGCTCTATCACCTGTTAACACAAAAGATCCTACGACATTGATACGTTATGCTGACATCGCCATGTATCAATCGAAAAATCAGGGACGCAATCAATATACCTGGTTTAATAATGACCTTGAAAACTCAGAAGAATCAATTATAAATTTTGAAAATCAATTACGTGAAGCGATTACAGGTAAACAGTTCGAGGTTCATTTTCAGCCATTAATCGATATTAATAATAATAAATTTATCAGTAGTGAAGCACTGTTACGATGGAATCACCCTAAAAGAGGAGTATTGCATCCTGAGTATTTTATTTCTAACCTGGATAATTCAGCTTTATTATTTGACCTGACCTGCTGGGTCATAAAAGAGTGTCAGAAATTTCAATTAGAAATAAATAAGCTGAATAATTTTATTCCTAATATTTCGATTAACCTGCCTGCTATTGTTTTCCAGCAAAAGTCATATCGCAAAAAAGTACTGGAAATATTATTAAATGATATCCATTATCCGCAAAATATTGTTATTGAAGTCACTGAAGATACGCTGATTTCCGACATGGAGAACACATCCATCTGTCTAAGCAAACTTCATAATAAGGGCTTTAAAATCGCCCTGGATGACTTTGGGACTGGTCAGTCATCACTTTCTCATTTAAGAGTCTTTCCGATTGATATTATAAAAATTGATCTCGAATTTATCCGTAATGTTCATATCGATATTAATGATGCAAAATTAGTCAGTGCCATTATCAGCATGGGACATGATCTGGATATGAAGGTCATTGCTGAGGGTGTAGAAAAACAGCAGCAACTTGATTTCCTTAGCAATAAGGGTTGTCATTTAATACAGGGGTATATATTTTCAAAACCCTTAGCAGTCAGTCATTATAAGAAATTTATAAATCATCAACTTCTATCCAGTTAAGCAATGCAACAAGCTCAGGCAAAACCAGCAGGTCGATTTGCCCCTACTCCGTCGGGTCCATTACATTTTGGATCTCTGGTTAGTGCAATTGCCAGCTATTGTCATGCGAAATCAAAAGATGCTAAATGGTTAGTTCGTATAGAAGATATTGATACCCCCAGAGTGATCACTGGAGCTACCGAAAATATTTTACGAACCCTCGAAATATATGGATTTGAATGGGATGGTGAAATTTTATATCAAAGTCAGCGATTTGAAATTTATCAACATTACTTAAACCAGTTAATACAACAGGATTTTATTTACGGTTGTAGTTGCAGTCGAAAAAAATTACAGGAGCAATCTCAGGTTTCCGGTCCATTGGGCACTATTTATGGTGGATATTGCCGTCATACTAAATTACCTTTGAACAATGTAAAGCTACGTCTCAATGTTGAATCAGCGGGATTAGTTAAGTTTCATGATCAGCACTATGGAGAGATTTCTCGAAATTTAGAAGAGGAAATTGGAGATATCATCTTAAAAAGAAAGGATGGTATTTATGCTTATCACCTGGCCGTCGTCATCGATGATGCATTACAACAGATAAATGAGATCGTCAGAGGTGCTGATTTACTGGATTCAACCTGCGTTCATATTTATTTAAACAAATTATTTAGCTTTTCTAACGCGCAGTATTTACATATTCCTTTGATAAAAAATAAAGATGGCGATAAATTAAGCAAACAGACAGGTGCAAGCGCTTTACCCGTTGATAAACCTCAAATACCTTTACTCAAAGCACTTCAATTTCTAGGTCAGAATACACCGCAGGAACTTGCCAGTTATAAGCCGGAGGAAATACTACATTATGCCGTTACACACTGGGATAGTAAAAATATACCGATAACTGATCGAGATTGAGTTTCAGTTAAATCTGCAATACAACTCTAATGACGCGAAGCAGAATTTAACTTAAGGTTTCAAATTAGTCAGTAGTATTGTATTACCCCAACAGTAACCGGAATCAATCGAAAATGAATACATAATATTCACCTTATTACCTGTAGATAATGCGATTAATGCAGAAGATAGCAAAGATTTAGCTCCTTCATAGGTAACACCATTATGATTGGGATAAAATAAAATCGTACCTGTATCATTCTCAGTACATATTGTCGTTTTATCTTCATCAAGATGAATGATAAATCCACCCTGATTCATTACCTGAACAGATTTAATTTGCTTAAGATCTGTCCAGTCCGCAGCAAATGTACCAGTGGCTGCAAATAGTAAGCTTGCGAATACACAAAGTTTGAACCTGAACATATCTCTACCTTTTGAATTAAAATTTGTAAGAGTAAAAAATACCACATCTCTTCTAAATTTTGAAAATTTAAAATCGATAATGAAATGGCTATTCTCTGTTTAAAAATGTTTCGATAAAAAAAGGATTAATAATTTCAAACCCCTTTTTAACCTGCTCTAAACTTACGCCATATTTATGCTCAACAAGATCAACGTTATGAAGGTTCATAAAAAATTCTGAATTATCAGGTATCGAGTTATCAATCGATTCTGAAGAACCACTAGAGCACATTGTTCGCTCAATATCAGATGCTGCTTCAGGTAAAAAATCTATGACCTGATTAACTGAAAAACCTGCATCCTGTAGTTTATCAATCAGAACTCTTCCATGCTCTTCAAAGCATTCTTTAATAAAACTCATTAGGCTCATACTCAATATAATTTCTCTTAATCATTTGATAGATTTACTATAAGAAAGCTGATGAGAATAGGCAATGCAATCTATGCAGAGTTAACAATTTGTTACAATTGAATATCACTATGCGGATAATATCAGTTTGTATAAAACTTAAGCTAAAGACAGGAAGAGTAGAATTAACCTGGAATCCGCAGTTGGACGAGTTGATTGTGCGTTTGAGGTGTTACCAGGACTTTCATGATTAACTGATTTTTCCGGGATTATACACATCAATTGTAATGTTTTATGAAACAGTGGGTTAACCTCTATTACGGGCGGTCAACTGAGGAATCCAGGTTTTAGTTAAGGATTTCGAATAACCCAATGAATAAGAGTGACAGATCAATTAGTAGAAGATAATCTTTCTATTTTAAGACAGAAACTTGAGCCTTTACCCGGTGTACTCTCGACATCTACATGGCCGGAATGGCGTTTTGCTACCGCATCAACAAAAGCCAGACCAAGCCCTATTCCCTGTTTACGCTCTACACCAGAACCCTGTACTCGTCTAAACATATCAAATAAATAGGGTAATTCTTCAGCAGCAATACCCTGCCCCTGATCCATGACACAACAGCAAATTTCATTGTTCTGCTGATATACCCGAATATTGACAGTAGATTCAGCCTTACTATATTTAATGGCATTAGAAAGCAGATTATGTATAGCCCGTTCCAGTAAATCGGCATCGGCATAAGTCCAGCATTCATCCTGATCAAACTGGTGCTTAATATTCACTTTCATCTTGTTAGAAAGAGGCCAGATTTGATCAATCGCATTCAATACGACAGTGTTAAAATCAATTTCGTAAAATTTTATATTTTCACTGGTATTTGCCCGGGACAATTGTAAAAACTGTTCAGCAAGATGTAATGTTTTATGAGTATTTTTTTCCATAACAGCCAGCATGGCCTGCATTTCTACCAGAGATTTTTTATTTCTTGAAACTTCTATCATCGCTAACATGGAAGACAGGGGTGAGCGTAAATCATGAGAGAGAAAATCCAGCACTTTATTCCTCTCCTTTTCACTGGCTTTTAACAGACTAATATCAGAGATATTAATCACCAGTCCATGGTTAATTTCACCAATCAATTTCAATGGACTCATTTGAATCATCAGCTCACGACCTGATTTATGTTGGGCATGAGACAGGACATGTTCTTTTTTGAGCAACACCTTTTTTAATGAAGATGGCCAGCTGCCATCACTTTTTAATATCAGCGCTTCAAGTACAGGTTTTAGTGACTGCCCATTTATTCGGGCATTATCATCACCATACAAATACCAGCTAGCACGATGATTAGATAACAGAATTTGTCCACCGCTATTACAAATTAACACACCATCAGCCATACCGGATAAACTATCATCAATAATCCGACGTAGTTTTTCATATTCACTACCTACAGTCTGCACCTGATTTATTTTCTTCTGTAAAAAATCTTCAGCATAAGATGGTTGAGCTATATCATCAGTTTGAGTATGTGTAATCAAACTATCCAGCAGACGAATTTCTTCATCACCAGGCCGCGTATCAATACCCACACTCAAACCCAGACGGCAGGATTTATTCTGATAATTTATCTTAGCCCAGTACCGGCAACCATCGATTGTCCAGCCCTGTGTTTTCAACTGAGATAAATTAAATCGTGGTACAGCACCCTGCTGCAAAAGAATTGAGTCATTTTCAGTTTGAATAACCCAGCCCAAAACAGGTATAAACAATGATATAAAGTCAATTTCATCAGCAATATTTTTCTCACTATGCAGACTTAAAGCCTGTTGCCTGGAAGAAAGTTGATCCAGTTCAGTATTGATGTGGCGCATGGCCAGTTTAAGCCTTCGCCAGCTCCATAATGGATAACTGATAAACTGAAACAATAAAACCGTGGAGAGTGGAATCCATAATCCAGTCAGCGACAACAGTAATGCAGCAAATACAATAGTCATCAGCACAATACCAAATAGAACCAGTAAGGTACTGCCTGAATTCAGGTATGGATAAATCAGCAAAGGTAAGGCAACTAGAATGACAGTAATCAAGATTAACCAGTTCCTGTCAAGCTGTCGAATACGCAAATCATTTATTAAAGAATCGACAATATTAGCGATAATTTCAATACCAGGCATACTGCCTCCTTTAGCTGATAAAGGCGTTGGCGCTACATCACCCAGACCTTCAGCCGTTGAACCAATCAATACTATCTTGTCACGAAATAAATCTTTCGGGTATTGCCCGGCAAGAACCTGTGAATATCCAATTTGCTTAAAATGACCAGGCGGGCCGGCATAGGGTATCAGGAATGGATCTTCTCTGGACCATACCATAGGGGAGTATTGTTTTTGAGCATGCTCACTCAATTCATCTGATTTTAACTCAACACCATGACTTACACTTAACAGGGCCAGGCTATAATGGTACCAATGTGGCTTTCCTATACCTTCCTTAAGGTAAACCTTTCTTGCTATACCATCAGCACTTATTGCAAGATGAACATGCCCCAAAGCGGCAGCCTGGCTGGCAAGCTCAGGTAAAGGTAAAGCTTCTATCGGATATGAGTTAATGCTTTGCCGGGTCATAAAAACCGGTAACACAACTCTGGCACTGGCTTTCATTGCAGCAGCCAGTAAATGATCCGACTGAGGATTATTAACATCCGCTTCACTAAAAATGACATCCAGTCCAATGACCCGAGGTGATTCAGACTCCAGTTGATTGATTAGCTGAGCATGTATTGACCTGGGCCATGGCCAGCGCCCAATTTTATCGAGACTTTCATCATCAATAGCAATAATAATAATGTCATCTGAAACTGTTCGAGACCAGAAGGATAACTGTGCGTCATATAAGAGATTATCCCATCGCCATAACATATTAGTGTGAACAAACAGTCCCGCAACGAAAGCGAGTAATATAACCAGTATTACATGTTCTATTAATCCACTAATACTGGCATGTCGGTTAAAGTTTAAATTCACAGGTTAAGCAATAAAATTTCGGAGGGTAAAGTAATATTCCTGAGAGTGTCATCCTTAGAAGATTGCTGTTTTTTAACAGGTTTCTGCTCAATGATAAAATCACTAACAGCATCAACACCTTTCAGCTGGTATTGATCTACTCCCCTAACTCGAAAATAATAATGAGCAGCATTTAAACCATTTACAGTAATACTGTTATTTTCAGTAAACCCATCAGATTGAATCAGATTAAATTTTTCATCAACCGCTAACTGATAACTATAACTACTGGCACCCTGTAATCTTTTCCAGGTTAACATTAAAGAATTTTTATTTGAAGCCCGTGTTTTATCTATGACTGGTGCAGGTAATAATTTAACAGCTTCAGTAAGTGGTTTTCCCTTTTCAGCGACTATTCCGAAACCCTCTTTTACGGTTTGCTCAGTATCATCCATAATAACTTTGACTACACCTTCAGTTACTTCTGTCCGGCTAATTAAATTTGTTTCGGATGTCATCCTGAATGCAGTACCCCTAACCGCAGTGATGGCAACCGGGGTGCTAATTTCATAACGGCTCTCATCACTCTGTTTTTCAACCTGAGTTTCGACACTGCCACTATTCAGTCGAATACGAGTATCAACCATGCCGGTTTTTTTATGATGACTGAGTTTATCCAGCAAAACTTCACTATTTTGAAATACCTGTAATTCTGACAGATCAGCAAATTGAATGCGTAAGTTTTGATTTTCCAAAGTGATCAGTTGATCTCCACTATACAACAGTGTGCCTATTGCTAATTCAGCCTTCTCCCCATTAGCACGTATTAATTGTGCAGCACCATTTAGCGCAATAACCCTTGCAGGTGTTGGCTTTTGTTTCAACATAGAAACGGGTATTAATATACGTGTACCCGGTTGTATTCTGCGATCAGGTCCCTGACGAATTTGATTGATTTTCTGTATTTCATTCCAGTTATTTACTGAGTTAGTATATTTTTCTGCAATTGACCAGATGCTATCACCAGGTCTGAAAGTATATTCCCAATACTCTTCATCAGCAGCAACCGGTGCACACACAAACAGTATGATTAATAAAGAAACGACATATCGAAGCATTAAATTCTACTCTTGAGAAACTCGAATTAAACGGTATCCACGCTGATAAATACTACCCAATTGCCAGCCTACAGCGGGACTTATACCCAGTTTAGAACGTATTCGACTGATATGTGTATCCACAGTCCGTGTATTAAGATCAGCAGTTGTCCCCCAGATACTCTCCATTAAATCATCGCGAGGTATCAAACAGCCCGTATTGCGAAATAAATAGACAGCTAACTCATATTCTTTATTGGTCAGCTTTATCACCTCACCATTAATTGAAATACTGCGCTCAGAATAATTAATTTCATAAGGATCAAAAACTTCAGACTGCTCAGAAATTTCAGTAGAATTATCCACGGCTGCAGATGATAAGAGATTACGTCTCTGAAGTGCTTTAATTCTGGCCATTGTGATTGCTTTATTGACAGGTTTGACCATGTAATCATCCGCACCATGATCTAGAGCTTCTACAACACTTTCCTCACTATCGCGACTGGTAATAAAAATGACAGGGGTACTGGAGACCTTTTCAGTACGCAACCAGTCAAGCTCATCTATACCTGTTGTATCAGGAAGATGCCAGTCAAGTAGCAATAAATCAAAATCCTCTTGATCTATGGCTTCACGGAAACTGCTACCAGTTGTATATGACTTAAGTTGATCACCACTCTCGGTAGCCCACAGATTAATTAATTCTATTTGACTTAAATCGTCTTCCAGCAATCCGATACGCACAAATAAACCTCATATAAATTAAATCAGGCAGGAATAATGCCATAGACAGCCTGATTATAAACATAAAACAACGTTAACAAATGTAAATTGTTTAACACAGATGATCATCTCGACACATTTAACTGCGGAATCCAGGTTTAACCTGGAATCCGCAGTTGTACGAATTGATTGTGCGTTTGAGGTGGTGTAGATCAAGGAGTTACAACGAAGAGATACGCCGCCTCAAGCGTGCAATTCAGTTCGTAGCGGGATGCACCGATTGTGTGATTATACACATCAATTGTCATGGTTTATGAAACAGTGGCTTAACCTCTATTGCGAGCGGTCAACTGCGGAATCCAGGTTTAACAATAGTTAACATTGTTTATATTACTATATCTGTGTATGCGCTCTATAATATTTGCTTGATTGTTTAAAGTGTTCGCCGATATTAATTTGATAAAGCTGTTGATTCCAGTCGTTTAAGCGTAAAAGGATATGGCCCGGATAAATCTGTGGCAAGCAGTGAAAACAGGCAGAGTCGTATCATAAATCGTCATGTAGAACTGATTCTTCAGTAACAGTCTACATAAATGCAATATTATTTGTCGCTTAAAAAAATGGTCAGATACATCAATATCTAAGCGTTTATTAAGCTTAACTCAGCAAAAGATAAAGAATACAAAATTAACCAGATATAAAGAGGAAAAGGCATGTTAGAAAAATTAGATATTATGAAACTTGTAGAAACCTATGTCATACCCTGGGGTATCAATATCGCCATGGCACTGGCGATATTTATCATAGGTAAAATGCTGGTCAATACACTGACCAAAGTATTAAAAACTGTACTGGGTAAATCAAAGATGGATGAAATTCTCATCAACTTTGTTTCGTCCATATTTAAAACCATACTTTTGTTATTCGTTGTAATAGCTTCATTAGATCAACTCGGTGTTGATACCACTTCATTAATCGCTTTATTGGGTGCGGCGGGTTTAGCAGTTGGACTGGCATTACAAAGTTCATTACAAAACTTTGCCTCCGGTGTTATGTTAATCGTATTTCGACCTTTCAAGGCAGGTGATTTTGTTGAAGTAGCAGGAACAGCGGGGGTAGTTGAAACCATTAGTATTTTTAGTTCAATTCTTCGCACTGGTGATAATCGCGAAATCATTATTCCTAATGGTTCAATTTATGGTGGAACCATCACTAATTATTCTGCTAGAGAAACACGTCGCATCGATATGGTCTTTGGCATTGGTTATGATGATGACATCAAAAAGGCAAAGCAAATGCTAGAACAGATAGTCAATGCTGATGAACGTGTTTTAGCCGATCCAAAACCGGTTATTGCAGTCTCAGAACTGGCTGACTCTTCAGTTAACTTTGTCGTTCGCCCCTGGGTAAAAACAGCTGATTACTGGACAGTCCGCTGGGAATTAACTGAAGAAGTTAAATTAAAATTTGATGAAGCTGGAATTTCAATTCCATATCCTCAGATGGATGTGCATCATCCTGAAAAATAATGATCGCTGAAAGTTAAGGAGGTACAGATCGTAGCTCCTTAATTTTTCCAGGTTCATAATTCGTCGGCACCAACATCAGGAAAAGCATCTCTGCTATCTCCATCAATATCATATTCAGGAGAATCAAATTGAGTAAATCCAGCATCAATAGCGTCTGATGAAGTTGATTTAAGATGGAGATCATCCTTGGTGATATCAACCACAAGTGATGAAGAAGCATTTTCAATGTTACCCTCAATATTTCCGCTGGCACTATCTCTGACCTTAATCGAGTGACTGACTAAATTATTGTATATGCTGGCATCTTTTGTTGCTGAAAAACGAATCTCAATCGAAGAATTTTGATTTGACCCGGTTGAGAATATACTGTTATTAAGCGCGCTTGCTTCACAGGCAGACCAGAGACAGATACCACAGTCAAAACCGGAACTTGAATTTAATAACTCAGAGGAAGATGCGATTATAAAGTTATTCCTGACAATGCCCCCATAATGACCAATATATTCAGTAGAACTCTGAGGACAAACCTGATCCGAATAGGTTCGGGCAGCACCGCTATTTGACAGGCCAAAACCGACACCTCTTGCACTATCTTTAATAATATTTCTTTCAACTAATGTATCGCGACCACCTCTCCAGAAGTGAATGGCATGTTCACTTAATCCCGATGCGCACCAGTACCCTTCAATTAAGTTATCTCTAATTAGCCAGTCGCGAGCTTGATGGGCATCGATACCGCCAGTGTAACAACCTCCACTCGTGGGATTAATATGAGGGCGACCAGCATCGGTTAATTTCAATTTGGAGCAGGCAATTTCACCACTGTCGACAAAGTAAGAATTATATCCCGGATTAATTTTAATCGCCTGCTCACGAGCATCAATAACAGTCACTCGATAAATTAATGTATTTAAGGTATCACCAGTATCTGAAGTAACTATATGTATGGGATGCGTATAAGCTCTTTTAACGGTAATTTCAGCAATTGTCACATTAGATGCGGCAATATTAATAATCTCACCGGAAACATAATTACCATCCAGAACGACATTGTCAGGGTTTCCACTGGCAGAACGAAGTGTTACACCAGGCGTATTGAAGCGCAGACTTACTCCATTTAACTGATAATCACCATCCGCAAGTAAAAGAGTATCACCAGTATTAAGATTTGAAACTATGCTATTCAGGTTGCTGACATCTGAAGGATCAGCTGTAACCGTATTCCCGGTGGCAGCAGGTAAAGGATAACAAAAATGACCAGTTTCCAGGGGCGTTGAGACAATCGGATCAACTGTATTATTTTCCTGCTTATTCGTATTATCACTACTTCCACAACCCGTGATAGCAGTTAAAAAAATGAATAGATAAATAATTCGATTTAATTTCAACATTTTCCTCTCCATATACTTTTAGCCGAATAATTTTCATCTGCAGGTTTGCAGCTAAGTCCGTATCTCAACATCCAAATTTTAACCAGGAATCCTCAGTTGGACGAGTTGAACCTAGTTCCGCAGTTGACCGCTCGAAATAGAGATTAACCCACTGTTTCATAAACCATGACAGTTGATGAGTATAATCACCCAATCGGTGAATCCCGCTACGAACTGAATTGTACGTTTGAGGCGGCGTATCTCTTCGTTGTAACTCCCTGGAATAGCTCGCTATTCCGCGTCGTTACGCCTTGATCTACACCACCTCATACGCACAATCAGCTCGTCAAACTGCGGATTCTAGGTTGAAGTATATTTAGCCAGTACAAAAAAATCATCAATAGATCAGAGATTCCCTCATGGCAAATTAATCATCCCCGTTATACTTTCAGGTATGGCAACTGGCGTAAATTGATCCGCAGAAACACATGCCATTTTTACCTCTGCCTGATTAATCAATACTTTTTCCTTGCCTCTTTGACAGTAAATAGATTGATCAAATATCAGACTGACTTTTCGTAAATCCTTAATATGACTTTCCACCAGCAATAGCTCATTGAATCGTGCAGCCTGTTTGTAATCAATACAAACATTCTTCACTACAAAGACAATATTCTTCCTATGCATTAAATCATCCTGCTGGAAGCCGAGATTACGCAAAAATTCGGTTCGGGCACGCTCATAAAATTTAAGGTAATTAGCATAATATACGACGCCACCAGCATCTGTATCTTCAAAATATACTCTACATTCCAGAGTTTGACGGGCTAACATTATTATAATTCTCCACTACTATAAGTTTGTTCACATCGAATCTAAAGTGTTGCTAAACCAGCGAGATTACACTTGTCCACATAAGTTCAGATTCATAACAGCCAACTGTATAAAAAATGGGTTGATAATCCTAGAAAAATCTGTTGAGCATGAAAAAGATGCGTAACAGATTGATTTTATCAGCTGCATTAAGCTGTTACGTAACTTTTCATGATTCAACTGATTTTTCCAGGTTTAAGCTGTATCAGCTGCATTTAACGGACTGGCGGTATTTTTATAAAGGGCAAACATCAGGGCGGGCACCATAAAGAAATCAGCCAGCAATGCGAGCAGGATGACAGACGCGGTAATCAGCCCAAAATTTGCGGTAGAACTTAAATCTGCAGTCATTGCAACCATCAGACCAGAGGCTAAAACCATACTGGTGATAAAAATGGCCCTGCCCGTCGAATGCAAGGTATCTTTGATAGCGATCCGAATATTTCCTGTTCGATCAAAATATCGTCTCAAGTTATGTAAAAAATGTATAGTATCGTCGACCACCAGACCAATAGCGATACTGCCTACCAGCATATTCGAGAAATCAAATGGCAGCTGCATCCAGCCCATGAGTCCCATGACTAAAATAATCGGTAATAAATTTGGGGCCATACTGATTATGCCTAATTTGACTTTGCCTATCAGAGCAATCATTAAAAAGGTAATAGCAATTAAAGCCACTGAATAACTTTTAAGCATGCTGGTTAATATGTCATACACAGTTTCAACCAGCATCGGGGCGATTCCTGTAATAGTAATACTGGCATCCGGATAAGTTGCAACAAAATGCGCTTTTATTTTATTTACTACAGGTCTGATCTGTATCGCATCAGTAAAAGGAATCATAATCGTAAAGCGCAGCTTTGAGTAATTATCATCAACCAGTTTATACAGATCATCGGCTGCACTAATTTCAAATAGCAATATTTCCTGGGCAATTAACTCGCGGTTATCAGGAATTGTATAATCAGCATCATTGTTTGCATGCAATGCCTTATTCACCTCTTTGAGTATGGTGTGTAAGCTGATGACATTAGCAATACCAACGTTGTCTGAACCCAGACTTTTTACTACTTCAGCAGATACAGCTAATCGACGTAACAGATCCGGGTTATAAAGCCCATGTTTTTTACCTGTATCAATGGTGATTTCAATGGGGATAGAACCACCTAATGCATCATCGATTATGGTAGTATCGGTACGTACCTGACTATCCTGTGGAAACCAGTTTAACGCATTATGCGAAAGTCTGATCTGTGATGCTCCAAAGATTCCAATCACTAGTAACAGGAGGCTCATCAATAATATACTTTTGTATCGCGCACAACTGAAATCTGCAATCCAGTCTAAAATGTGATCAGAATATCCGGCAATAACATAGTTTTTCCTGGACTTTCTCAAGGGGAAAATAGCAATTAATGCGGGTAGTAATAAAACGGTATAAATATAGGCCAGAATAATACCGATAGGAGCGATCACACCCAGGTGAGCAACAGGTGCCATATCGGCGAGCAGGAAAGAAGCAAAACCCACGCAGGTTGTGACACTGGTCATAAGAATAGCTAGCCCGTTACGCCCCATGGAATGAGCAATGGCGGCTTTTTTATCGCCACCATTTTTCTCATACTCCTGATAGAAGCCAGACAGTAAATGTACCGAATCAGCTATGCCAACAACCAACAATAAAGTCGGTAAAATCGAAGTGACTAGATCCATTGGTGTGGAAAGCCATGCCATAGCCCCTACCGTAGAGGTGATAGATAAAATCACGATGACAGAGGGATAAATAACACCGCTGATACGACGGAATAACAGGATCAGAAAAATAAGATTTACCAACATGGATATAGGCATTATTTCAGCCATTGTCTGTTCGATTGCGCGAGTCAATCTGTCGGTAATAACCGGAAACCCCGCAACATAGATACTCAGATCAGAAGATTTATATTTATCCAGCACAGGTTGCAGTGCATCCACCATTTCAGCGTATTCCAGATTACTGATATATTTTATTTGTGCAGCCTGGCCGGGGTCTTTACTTTTTATCATTTTAATGGCTACAGGCTCAATATCAATAAAGGTAAATCCCCCCTCCCTGGATAATAAGTAATTCTGATAAAAAGGGTTGCTGATAGCCTTTTGTTTCAAAGCCTCGAGCTGTTGTAAAGATTGCGGGATTGATTCGATGAGATCTTCTACGATGAGCTCATCCTCCATGCCATAAGTATGACGCACATTCAATAAACTGGTTGTTTTTTTAAGATAAGGAACCTTATCTTCAATGTCAGCCTGTAACTGTTGCAGGGTTTGCAAAAAAGATGTGGAAAATATTTCGGCAGGTTTTAAACCGATAATGATATGGTCATCTTTACCAAACTGCTGACGAAACTCATTGTATTCAATTCGGATGGGGTCATCCTGATGATAAAAAGCATCATTTGAAGTATCAATTGTTAACAGGGGAATTTGAAGAAATAAGAATACTGTTAGTGCCAGTACAAAAACTAATGCAAGGTATTTAAACTGATAGACCAAAAGCCCCAACTGGCTGAAATACCCCTCGATACGATCTCTTATATTGTCCATATGTTTCCATATCAGTATCAGTTCCTAATACGCCCTGAAAGGTAAAAAAGGTTTAAATCGACATGGATTCTATATCAAGTATTAAATACATTCAAATACTATACCAGTCTCGCATCACCCCGACATTAATCAGAGTCTCCCGGACAATATTTATCACTATCACATTTCCTGTCGAAATCAGAGATCCTGTTTTTTCCATCCAGTTCAATCCTGCAACACTTCCCTAATGATTGTCTGATTTTTTTCCTACCTCGTTGAATAGTCGTTTTTGTTGCACTCAAAGTCTGCCCCATTAACTCTGCTACTTTTTTCTGCGTATAACCTTCGATCTCTGATAAATAGATACTCTGTCGATATTTATCAGGCAATTTATTGATCATCGGAAGTAAACATTTTGAAAGCTCTCTTTTGACCAGATCAGATTTGAGTTGTTCATCTTTTATATGTAACTCTTCATTAAACTCAGAAAATAGTTCACCTTTATTTTTTCGATAATGATCAATAATTACATGACGTGTTATCTGATATAACCAGGCCGAGATACTGTCGGGATTACTCAGAGTAGTCAGTTTTGCATTAACCTTGATATACACATCGTGAAGAATATCTTCAGCCAGCTCATTATCACTCACCTGCGAGATAATAAATGCTTTCAGTTTCAGGTAATATTGTTGCCAGATTTTATCTTCATTAATAGTCATAAGGTTTTAATAGCATTCATAACCCTGGATTCCGCAGTTGAGAGCTCGCAATAGAGGTTAACCCACTGTTTCATAAACCATGACAGTTGATGTGTATGATCCTGGAAAATCGCCCAATCGGTGCATCCAGCTATGGTAAAGAATTGGGCTATCATCAATTAGAAAACCACAGGTCGAACCATTTTTTCCTGATAATCCAGTTGGATATCAATTGATTTGGCTATTGATAGAATCATCTTTATTACAACCATAGTTTCCCATTATTTTCTCAACATAAATTTATAAATCAGCCTTATCGCCTGATAAATAGACGTAGTGAAGCTAAAAAGGATGCAGATTTTTTTAAGCTATATCACGAAGAAACTGTTGCATGGGGAAATTCCTGCCTGGACATAATGTAGATTCGCCTTCAGTTAAGCCATGTCCGCTAACATTTTCAGCTGCTATAGAGTATTCAGTCATCAACTTCCGGGTCAAATTTACCAATGATGAATATTGCTTTTCACTGACGTAATCCTTTTCGAAATTCCCGATCAGACAAATGCCTAACCCCCTGAAATTGTGATCAGAATTTCTACCGGAAACATGCGCACCCCAGAGGTGATATTTTCGTCTGATTCCACTGCTCACCTCACCATCACCCAAACCATTTCCATTACCAATAATAAAATGGTAAGGAATGGCGTCAATCGGATCTTTGGCCTGTCTTTCCTTATGCACTTTGCGCAGGAACTCTATATTACCAAAATTACCGGCACTATGATGAATCACTATGTACTTCCATCGAACTGGCCAGTATAGAGCGCCCACCCCAACTAAAGCGGCGCTTGCAATTAAAAAATTTCGTCGTTTCAATATTTCTCTTCCTTAATACAAAAAGTGATATGGATTATACAAGCTTCTGTCAACCCCATGTCTCAGCGATGCAGGTCATATAGTATATAGTTAGCAACCTACAGCTGATTATTTAATCCGAAATTTCCGCAGGCACAATTTAATGTTTTCCCTCTAACCTTTGACAAGGGTATCAATGCGATGAATAAAAAGGAAATCGATTTTATTCTGACCAACCCTGATTTTTATATCAGGCCAAAGGTAAATAAAAGTAATGCTGTATATATGACTACCTGGACAGATCTGTATCATAAAGAAATTCAGCCACGGCTTTCACCTTCGCTTCTGGATAAGGCAAAGTCGGCATTAGCTTGAATTTAGCAACTGCATCTGGCATCACTGATTTAGCAGCATCGGGTTTCTTAACATATGACACAACATAATTAATAAAATCATCACGTTGTGGATATACTCGCATGACATTTCTTTTAACGCCAAACATGGGGGGAGCGATAGTTGGTGGCGGCATTAATTTATGACAGGCAGAGCACAAGGTAGTATAAGAAGCTTTCCCATCTTCCGCTAAAACCGGTAATACGACATACAGAGAAATTAAACAGGAAAGAATAATTTTTTTCATAATATTCACTTTAAAGTAATTAAAAACCCACCGACTCAGTTATTTGCTGAACGGTGAAAAAAGGTTTCCCGCCTATTCCTAGTGTACTATCCTAAACTGTATGTAGATTATAGAAGCCCCCAAATTTCCCAAGACAAGGCGCAGTTCGCAGGCAATGGCGCTTCCCTTGTCAAGAACTGCAACGCCGGATTGGGGGATTTGGGGGCTTCCCTTCGGGCGAGACGGGAAACAGCCATCTGC
>JBNKKI010000078.1:0-8136 GCA_050291745.1 Gammaproteobacteria bacterium
ACGCTCATACCCGCGCTTAAAAGTTCAGGCGATGTTCAGCTGAAAGGGATTTGCTCTGCTGGCGGATTGACCGCAAAAAGTGCTGCTAATCGACATGGCTTCGAGTATGCGACAAGTGAGTTTGAGCATATTCTTGAAGACGATTCCATCAATGCGGTTGTAATCGCGACAAGGCATGATACTCATGCAAGATTTACACGAGATGCTTTGCTTGCCGGAAAGCACGTCTTTGTTGAAAAGCCACTTGCTCTGAGTGTTGAGGAGCTTGAGGAGGTTAAACAGGCTCAGGAAAAGTCCGGTTGTATTCTTCTTCCGGGCTTCAATAGGCGCTTCAGTCCACTGAGCAAGAGTGTAAAAGAGTTTTTCACTGAATCAGCGGGTCCGCTTGAAATGGTCTGCCGTGTGAATGCCGGCCCCTTGGGTGACGATTCGTGGTACAAAGACTCCTCTGAAGGGGGGTGGCGAATTGTAAGCGAAGGATGTCACTTCATAGATCTCATGTCATATGTTAGTTCTAGTTTACCTACAACTGTTAGCGCAACGATGATTGAAGGTAATTCCGAAGGCGGTCAAAATGACAATTGTATAGTTACGCTGGAAATGAGTAATGGCTCTATAGGTGTTCTCATTTATACGGCAAACGGCGATCCTCACTTTGAAAAAGAGCGCTTGGAAGTCTTTGGTCAAAATGGTGTGGGTGTGATTGACAACTGGAAACTAGCTAAACTTAGCAGGGACGGCAAGGTGCAAAAGGTCAGTCCAAAAGGGTCAGGGAAGGGGCACAAATCTGAAATATTGCACTTCATCCAGGCCATAAAGGGAGGCAGCGGATCGCCAATCAGCCCTGAGAGTTCTTACTATACAACTATGGCCACATTCAAGGTACAGGAGTCACTGGCAAAAGGCGGGGGTAAATTCAACATTGTCGAGTAGTCTGGTACCGAAAGCTGCTCAAATCCTACTTATGGCAGTACTTTATTATCATAGTCCATGATTAAACGGTGAGTAATAAGCTAAATGGTTTAGAGTGGACTTACTTTTTAAATCAGGTAGTTATGACTCGGGACGCCATACAGAGAGATAAGGTTAACTTTCTCCGTGGTGCCCGAGTCCTACAACTTGCATTAGATAGTCTAATGTAATGACTCGACGGTGACTAAAAAAGAAGTAACGGATGCTTTACTTGAATATTGTCTTAAATTGCTGATCCCAGCGCGCTGTTATGGCGTCAACGCTGCAATAGGATATTATTGTGTCACGTGCGGATTTTGAGTAAGACTCGTATAAGTTCTCATCATTGAGCAAGCTAAGGATGTTTTGTGCGGCTTCTGTTGCGTTGTTGCTTTCCAACAAAATGCCACTTCCATGTCCGCGTATAACATCTTGTAAATCTCCAACGTCTGTTACTACAACAGGCAGGCCGCAAGACATTGCTTCGAGCATGGCAATTGACATTCCTTCGCTCGGGGAAAGTAAAACAAATAATCTACTCCTGGTGAGTACGGTATTTACCTGGTCGAGCTTGCCAAGAAAAAATACATTATCTTTAATGTCCAGTTGTGCAGTACTTTGTTCAAGTTTTTGCTGTAGTGGACCGCCACCTACAATTGCTGCCTTTATATTTGGCTTGTGCTTTTTTAGCTCGTATACACAATCGAGGAACGCTTCAACACCTTTATTTGGTACCAATCTAGTTACAGTGACTATATCGTAGTCTTTAGTGACGGTATTATCTGGTTTGAATTTAGTAACATCGATAGCGCCAGTTATAATAAAGTTGTTGTTAGAAAGGTGGTTTTCTCTTAAAAAAATACCTGCACGACCTCCCCTTACCACTATGGCATCGAAGGACCTGACCAAAGCATATAACATGGTTTCTTGTGCTTTAGATGGTTTTTTTGTGGCGTTTAGAAGGGGATTCTCACTTCTAAAACCACCATCGACTATCTGTATAGGACCGCCAGTCATCTGATATATTGAATATCCGGAGAAGAGCCTTGCGCCGATAAGGGCAAATGGCGCGTTGGGCATTATGTGGTATCCCATATAGATCTGAGGCCTATATTTGACGGCTAAAGAAATAAGACTCAGAAATCTCGAAATCATGCGCCCAAAAATAGAGATCATCCTTTCAGAGGGACAGTAAAAAGAGACTTTGTCTATATCAATATCTACAGGTCTATCTGAAAGTACAATAATTTCGTCAACGAAATTGCTCCGAGACAAAGGCGTGGCGTGCGCTACAAACCAGCCTGGATTGTAGAACGTGCCAATCATTACAATCCGTCGAGGCCGGCTGGAAAACCGATCTGAATTGAACGGCAATAACATGCCTAGCTTGTGAGTGGCGATTGTTAATGAAAGGATGCTAAATAAAGCAAATCTGGCTGCTAGCAGTTTTAGATTCGAAAGCATTGAGGGCTTTTATCCATACATTATCAGAAACATCTATTGTAGACAGGTGACTGGATTAAAACAAAACTGGAAGTGTCTATTATTTCTTTGCAGTATTTCATGTGAAAAAAGGAATCGGCTTCAAAAGAAGACGTCTTGTGATAAGGAAAAATAAGTTCAGCATTCCTTTTGTAATTGCAGAGTAATAATGTTATTGCGGTGTCATTGTAAGTCATTATAAATTCAAAAGAAACAATTAGTTGCGATAGGTATCATTTGAGCTTACCATGCAGCAATATCTCAAAATATATCACATTGGCAATCTTGTAGAATTTATATTATGTGCGGTATTACCGGTATTTATTCCCATGGTCCTAGACAGGATCAGACAGAGCAGTTAATCAAATTAATGAACGATACCCAGGCCCATAGAGGCCCGGATGGGGATGGTTACTATTGCGATAATCAGGTCGCGCTAGGACATAGACGGCTAAGTATTATCGATATTGATGGTGGTGCGCAGCCAATTTATAACGAAGAAAAAAGTATTGTCATAGTATTCAATGGAGAAATATATAATTATAAAGAGATACGAGCAGAACTAATCAAAAAGGGGCATAAATTTTATACCAGCACGGATACAGAAGCGATTGTTCATCTATATGAAGAAATGGGGGTAGGCTGCCTCGAACTTCTTAATGGCATGTTTTCTTTTGCTATTTGGGACATAAAGAAGCGCAAAATGTTTATTGCCAGAGATAGAGCAGGAGAAAAACCACTTTACTACACTAAGTCTGGTACAAATATATTCTTTGCAAGTGAATTAAAGGCAATAGTTAAAGCCACCCCAAAAGATCTGGATGTTGATACATCATCACTAGATGATTATTTATCATACGGATATATACCATGCCCAAAAACCATTTATAAAAATATAAATAAGTTGCCTCCGGGTCATTATATGGAAATATCAGAGGGGCGTATAAACATTAGTCAGTATTGGGCTCCAGACATCACTTGCGGCAACAATGTCTCTAGCTTAGAGGAATCGATAGAGCATCTTAATTATCTCCTCAATGAGTCGGTGAGAATCAGACTTCGCAGTGATGTACCTGTGGGTGCATTTTTGAGCGGAGGCATTGACTCCAGTTTGATTGTATCGCTTGCAGCGACCCAGTCGAGTAATAGGATACAAACTTTTTCAGTTGGTTTTTCGGAAAAGGATTTTGACGAACTCCAATACGCCAGAGTCATTGCTGAAAAGTATAATACAGACCACCATGAGATTGTTCTTGGCAATATCGATATAGATATTCTACCCGATGTTGTAAATCAGTTTGATGAGCCCTTTGCTGATCCATCAGCATTGCCAACCTATTATGTAACTAGAGAAGCTGCAAAGCACCTTAAGGTATGTTTGTCTGGTGATGCTGGTGATGAACTATTTTGTGGTTACGGACGATATAGAGCTGCTTTGCGCACTCGGCATTACAAATATATTCCGCTGAGTATTAGAAAAAATATATTTGAAAAATTAGCTGGTCGACTGGACGACAGTATAAGTGGCAAGGGTGCACTGATGCGACTTGCCAGCAATGAAAGTGTCAGATGGCAAAGAACAGTCGGTATATTTGATTCCGCGGATAGAGAAAATTTATGGTTAAGTGATCACAAAAGCACTATAGATGATTCATCGTGGCTATTTGATGAAATATTCAAGCGAAAAGATCTTGATATTGTAAGCAAGGCAATGCTGGCAGATCAAAGAAACTATTTAACTGATGACGTGCTAGTCAAGGTGGATCGAAACTCTATGTGGAATAGTCTTGAAGTCAGAGTCCCACTTCTGGATCATCGGATAATTGAATACGCTAACTCTATGCCGTTGGCACATAAATATCATGATGGAATTCAAAAATATCCAATAAAAGAGATTCTGAAAAGATTTGCGCCGAAAGAAATTATCGAAAGGCGTAAAACAGGTTTTGGGATGCCCATAAAACACTGGTTAAAATCAAAATATTACGACTATACGAAAGAACTCTTACTGTCTAATGATTCTATGTTACTAAACTATTTTGACAAGAATGCAATTAATGAATTGATACAGCAAAATAAGATCGGAAAAAGGGATCTTAGCAGGAAAATATGGTCTCTTATGTGTTTCGAGCTATGGTGTAGAAGCAATTCATGAACTATCCCTGGTTATTAGGACCATGTTCTAGTCATAGAATACAATCAATTACATATATCTGTCTTTTAAATATAGATCATTACCTTGAGATACAACGCGCTAAGCGAATTAATGTCACTAGGATGCCTAATGCATCGTACATGTGCAGATTTGTGAAAAATGACTCTTAATTAGAGTAAAGCAGGGTTATATAAACTTCGTATCATATTTATTTAATATCTACGACTTTTACAATATGGCTGATTAACGCTCAAGTCTATATCTTATTGAAAATTATTTATGCGTGTAGTATTGCTACAACTTGTCGTCATATTCCTTTGCTTTTATGCATGGAAAGACTGGTATAAGAGTCTTTGTGCGTTAATAGCAATGATGGCTGTCATTGGTCATGAAAGTATGCCAAGAGCTATGTTTGGTATTACTGGAATGAATCCCTGGAATATACTCCTGCTATCGACTCTTCTTGCCTGGATGGTGGCGAAAAAAAAGGAGGGCCTCGTCTGGGATATGCCAAAAAATATAAACAGATTATTACTGTTTTATTTCGTGGTTTCTACTATCGCGTTGGTACGTTTTATACTAGATATGGAGGGCAGCCTTTATTTGGCTGCTTTCCTGAACAATGAGTTGCCAAGCCCAAAACGCGTAATAATTGACAACTTTTTAAACGCAATAAAATGGGTTATGCCAGGTATACTGGTTTTTTACGGATGTACTAGTGAGAAAAGAATAAAATTAACTCTAATTTCAATGGTATTGATGTACCTTGTACTGGGAATATTGACTATTAAGTGGATGCCGGTAGGGCTATTGGTTGATGCGGATGCATTGCAAAGAAGAGCAATTAGAGTGCTAAACAGAGAGATAGGTTACTATAGAACAAATCTCTCGATCATACTTGCTGCAGGTGCATGGATACTGTTTTCAGTAAGAAGCCTCTACGATAAAAAATACAACATACTTTTTTTGCTAGGAGCGGCTGTAGTTTCCTTGGGAATGGCGCTTACTGGCGGACGGGCGGGCTATCTTGCATGGTTAGCTATTGGAGTTATATTGTTCATAACAAATTTAAAAAAGTATATCCTCATACTACCTGTATTCCTTCTGATATTAGCGCTCTTTATTCCTCAGGCAGTAATGGATAGGTTTTACACGGGTTTGTCAGATTCTGAAGATGGGGGTGGAAGTAGTTCATTCGATATGGAGGCTATGAGTGAGAGCGAGGAAGTTGATACTTTATCTGCTGGGAGAATGAATGCTTGGCCATTAGTGATAGATAAGATATTAGAACGACCTGTCTTTGGATATGGTTATGATTCAATGAGAAATACAGGATTAACGCTCATTCTATATGAGAATCTTAACGTGGAGATGAGCCATCCTCACAATGCATATCTGCAGTTGACTCTCGATACGGGGTTCTTTGGTGCGATACCCATCATAATTCTGTATCTAATCATGTTGAAATATTCATGGGAGCTTTACAGGGATAAGAGCCAGATAAAGTATATAGTTGTCGGCAGTGTTGGGATCGCAATTCTCATTTCGTTTTTACTCGGTTCCCTGACAGGCCAGTCCTTCTATCCATCTGAGAGGGCGGTGCCAATATGGTGTACCATTGGTCTGCTGCTTAGAGTGTATGTGGACAGAACAAGAAATACTCATAAAGAAAATAGAGAAGATGAGCTTCTAAACGATACACGTAGAGCGGGTGTTGCAGTAAATAACCGAAAAATTCGACAGTCGTTCTAATTTATATTGCATGACTATAAGTCACACGAGCAGATATAAACAGTATGACCCAAGAAAATAGAAATCATATAAAATGTGGCCTAACTTCAACCATTTGTATTAAACTCTACTTGTTTTCCAATTACTTGACAGTAAAGAAGCAAGTGGGTCTTAGTAAAATTGTGCAAATGATGAATAGAATACTCACCGGTGCAGATATTGACCCGCGTGCAGTTATTTCACGAACGGTAAAAATACCTCACACTGTGGGTCTGGTTATAGGCGAGACGTCAAAAGTAGAAGCTGGCGTAATCTTAATGCCTCACGTAGTCCTTGGGGCAAGGGACCATAAAGTGTTTACAGATGATCGGCGGCATCCGCATGTCAAAGAGTATGCGGTAATCGGAGCGGGAGCTGTTCTTCTTGGGCCTATCACGATAGGAAAAGAGTCTACAATAGGAGCAAATTCTGTTGTTTTGACTGATATTGGAGATGGAATGACAGCGGTTGGTATTCCTGCAAAGGTGATAAAGACTGAGGCTTTTGAACCGGTCGGCCCTGATAAGTAAGTCAGGAGAGGTTTGAGTTTATTGCCACTTGTAACGAGACTTGAAAAGTAAATAAATCGTCCAATGTGAAATAATCTTTTTGTCCTCTTGCTGGTTAATTGTCTTGTGATTGTGCATATTAAATACAAATATATAATCTGGTTATGTAGAGACACTAAATAATTTCATACAGATTGGGTAATTAATGCTGGGTATCTGCGGATATCGGGATAATTAACAAACTGAGGATTCTTGTTAGTATGATCGCCTTTAAATACTAATTAATCTATAATATAATTTTTATTTGGGGTATTCGGGCCTAATTAAGGAATGCTGCTTTATATATGGTTGCGAAAAAAATCAGAATTGGGCTGGTCACTGATTCTTATATTGTAGAAAGTTGGTTCTTTACGTCAATTGACCGTTTAAAAAAAATAAATGGTTGCGATCTGATCTTGTTTAAAATTCCAGTCAAGCGCATCGATATAAAAAAAGAAAACATTTTTTTTATACTTTTAAAAAAACTAGATTCATACTTTGCTAAAAAGTATTTTAATATTAGAAAACTTGATTCGCATGTTAAAGCGGATATACGAGATCTGTTTACCAAGACAGACGTTATAGAGATTGAAGCTCGTACGGAAGAGCCTTCCCTCGGTCATGTTCCGGTAATTAACGCAGAGATAAAAGCCCTTGGAATCGATGTTCTTGTTGATTACAAGAATTTATTATCTGGCCAAGAAATTTCTCCTGCACTTAAATATGGGATATGGAGATATCAATACGATAATCAGTTTGTAGAGCACATAAATCACTACGGCTTTTGGGAGTCCATCGAAAAGCAACCGGTTACTATTGCATCGATGGTCATGGTGCGTGGCGGTGAGAGCAACCATCTGACACTGAGCAGGTCATGGTCTACTACAAACAGTATATCTCCCTACATGAACCGTAACTATATCTCATGGACGAGTTCTTCATTTTTACCAAGATTGATAACAAAATTAATTAAATTAGGTGATGATAAATTCTATAAAGAAATAGAAGAGTTAAATAGTGGAATATCAATTAATTCCGACAGGAAAAATACAATACCAGGAAGTGTGGATTCTATTATTATTCTTGTTGACTATGTAGTTAATAAATTTGTTGGGCTCTATAAAAGAATATTCTATATCAAACAATGGGTGCTTCTTTCGAATAGAGGTGGAGATATAAACCAGCCCGTATATGAATTTAATGAAATACTTCCATCTAAGGACCGCTTTT
>JBNKKI010000079.1:0-14839 GCA_050291745.1 Gammaproteobacteria bacterium
ATCATGAAAGTCTACGTAACACCTTAATGCACCTGATAAAATCAAAAACACACTCTTCACCAATCAGGTGACTACGGTGTTTTTGATTTGACCAGGCACATCAATCTGTCACGCATCTTTTTCACGCTCAACTGATTTTTCTAGGTTAAATCAAACACCCACGCAATAGATACTGAATTGTTACTACTACATATAACATCTTCACTAGCTGCTCAAATCGAACAGTAATTAATTAAACAAATAACCATTCTTTAGCGTATTTAACCAACTATAGGTTAATTTAAACAATTGAATTTGAGTGTCATTTCACCTTATATGCTGTGAAATATTCATTTTCCTATAATTTTCAATCACTTATATTACAATTCACAAAATTGGCATGATTTCTGTTATTAGTAATTCATTATTAACAAATATTTAATCAATTTTCAGGATAAAAAAATGCCAGCCTTAAACAAAATTCAAAAGCTTTCAAAACTTTTAACAATCGCATTAGTATTTGCCGCTTCATTAAATGCACAGTCAACATTTGCAGAAGAACACATCAATACAGAAAACGGCGGTTTTGTTCAGCTTCAACCAGCACTTATTGACTGGAACCAGCAAGCTAGAATAACCCTGACATCACGCCTTGATGAAAAATTACAAAAACAATTAGTTGCAGAAATAGTCAAGCAAAATCCTGCTCAGTTAGCTAAAAACGAAGAAACAATTTATCAAAATAGTAATCTGTTATTAGCAGAAAATAATATTTAATAATTTAGCAAAACAGGGGTATATATCATGAACTATTATAATTTCCTGAACAGGACCATGGTTGCCTGCTTTTGCATGCTTATCATCTCATCCAGTGCTTTTAGTTATGATGAAAATAAATTTTTGATTGATCGTGATGACAGTTTGCATTTTGATGCAGCAGAAAATTTCGACACACTTCAAATAGATTCATTTAATGGTGATATCACTCTACTGAAAGGCAATAATTCAAATACTATTCACGGTGAAGCAAAATCCTGGGCTTATGGCAAATCTTTAAATCAGGCTGAAAAACGCCTGTCTCAGATAAACTGGAAATTCTCAACATCAGGTAAAACACTAAAACTTCAATTGATGGGATCAGATGGCGGCTCTAATATTAAACAACTATCTGTACCGGCAAACTGGAATCTACAGATAGAAAGTAATAACGGTAAAATTTATATTCAAGAAGGCTTCGGTAATATTTCTACTGAAAGCAGCAATGGAGAAATAAATATCGAAGGCGGAAAGCAAGTTGTAGCAGATACTTCCAATGGACGCATTAATTATAAAGGATCCGCTAAAGACTTTAAGCTGCAAAGTAATAATGGAAAAATTGAAGTACTACTCAATGGTAACTGGAAAGGCAATGGGAAAGCAGATTCATCAAATGGAAGTATATCAATAGGTTGCTCAGGAATTATTGATGCTCAGCTAACAAGTTCTACCAGCAATGGTCAGACTTTGATTTATGGGCCGAAACTTTCACAACAATCAACCGGAACATTAACGCTTGATGCCAGTAATGGAAATATTATTATCGCTCACCCATTGAACGGCAGGATGTTTTAATTGATTCCCTGAATAACAGCGATACCATTGTCAAACTAAAGGGGGCATACTCTCTATGTGCCAAAAAATTAGCGATCTGAATAATTATTTTGGCGCATCAAATCTAAGCTTATAAAAAAGATAGCCAACCATTAGCAATCCTGAAAACAAACTTATCACTAGAAAAATAATGGCCTGCCTGAATTTAGAATTAAGAATAATGAGTATCCCTGAATCTGATCGACTGATAGTGACCAGTCTTTCTGATAATGCGATTAATTTTTGCCTTTCCAGTTGCTGTAAATTATCGGTTAAACGTTTAAGGTCAACTCTATCGGTAGATTCCAGATAATAACTTCGCTTATAAAGGAATGCAGCATTACCCACAGATAAAACTGATATTAACAATATCAATAAAATAATAAATTTTTCCATTACAATAAATTCCTGACTCTCTCAATTAATCAGCAAAAAATTAATTAAATCTGTCGTAGCTAAACAGATATGAATAAAATGTGAGAAATCCTACAGTAGTAACCTCGACTTTATCCTGCCAATGCTGATAATACGCCTTTAATATAGATCTTAGCTGGAGAATTCTTTTGCCTTTATCAACACCTAAGCCACGCGAACTGGCCCATACCCGCGTTGTAACATGCCAGGGTTTCAAGCGCCACAATGATTTATGGGATATCGAAGGCAGAATAGTCGATACAAAACCCTACCGCTTTGAGAATAAAGACAGGGGTGGCTGGATCGAAGCAGATGAAGCATTGCATGACATGTCAATACGATTAACGATTAATCTGGATCTTGAGGTAATTGATGCCGAAGCAGTGATTGATGCATCACCTTATAATTATTGTAAGTCAGTACAGGAAGTAGCACGAAATTTGATTGGTCTCAAAATAGCACCTGGCTGGACAAAAAAATCCAGATTAGCAATGGGCTCAAACCGTGGCTGTACTCACTTAACTGAACTGCTCGGACCGGTAGCGACAACGGCAATACAAACTATTATCAGTGAAAGAATTAAACGCGCACGGGAAAATGTCAATCAACGTCCAAATGACTTTCTGAATAGCTGTTATGCCTACGCTGAAGATAGCCCAATAGTCAAATTACAGTGGCCACAGGATTATCGCAAAAAAGACTGACTCAATTATTTAGCACTGATAATAATTGCTAATTTCCATTGTAACAATTAGCAATATCTATTTATCCAGAGAACGCTGATTTATGTTCTATATTCAGTATAAATCGAAAAGGAATTATCCTAGAATCCGCAGTTGGACGAGCTGATTGTGCGTTTGAGGTGGTGTAGATCAAGGCGTAACGACGCGGAATAGCGAGCTATTCCAAGGAGTTACAACGAAGAGATACGCCACCTCAAACCTGCAATTCAGTTCGTAGCGGGATTCACCGATTGGGTGATTATACAGATCAACTGTAATCGTTTATGAAACAGTGGGTTAATCTCTATTGCGAGCGGTCAACTGCAGAATCTAGGATTATGACTAAATAGAGTAAAAGCAGGAGAACCAGGCCCAAATGGAAGAATCTCAATATTCAAACACAAATATATCAGGTCAGCGTATCATGCGATGGATGCTGGTATCGTTGCTGAGCGGATTAATGATGGCAGGTACTGGAATTTATCTACTTTCATATACTGACATCACCAGTACGATGGGACTCACTGGTCTTGGCATCGTAGTCGCCCTGATTAGTCTGGGTTTATTACTGGTTGTGCCTGCAAAAATTTATATTATTCTATCTTTTACCCGATATGAAATTATTCATAGAGAAACTACAGATAAAAAAACAAAAGAATAACAGACAGAAAAGATATAATGCCTGTACATTATAACTATTGAGTGAACAAATTATGAACATTAAATTCACCCTCAATTGTATTGTTATATTACTGTTATCCTTAGTCATAACAGAGGCTAGCGCTACTGGAAGCTTTACACTCAGAGATTACTCTGAAGCTGTTCGAAGCAATAATCTGCACAAAATTGAAGTTTTAAGATCTTACATACTTGGCGCGGTTGATACGCATTTGCTTTATTCAAAAATGATGCGAGACTATACCGGTGTCAATATTTTATGTACGGGATCGGCTGAAATAAATATGAATATGCTTGGTGAAATTTTCGAGTTAAGAATCATGATACTGAGAAAAAGGTATGGCGAGGATATTATGGATATGCCTATTACCAAGGCCGTACAAATGATTATTGAAGAAGAATTTAAGTGCTATTAATCATTTCTATAGAATCCCGGACAATTCCATTGTCAAATATCTCGGGGGAACTGAATCCCGGGAAGCTTAGATCAATAGCATAAAGCAGTTCTTCGCAAAGACTAATAAGGTTATTTCACCCTAAAAACTTAACACTTAAGATTGGATTTAATTTAAAATATCACACAATTTATATTAAATCAGGAAGCATAATTAATGGATAAAAATATATTTGGTGAAAAGGAATTGTTCATCCAGGATATAGCCGAAGAGGATAAACCGGAAGACCCAATTATAAAGGATGCTTTTAATAGAATATGGGAAAAACTTCAGCAGAATATTTATCAATGGAAGACATTTAAAACTGACTTACCTTTCAAGATAAACTCGGATGAATCAGCTTCAGATCATTTAACAGGCTCGATTGAACAGGAGCGTATAAGGCATATTGAAGATTTACATGCCATGTGTCATGACGAAAATGGCAATCGCAAGCGTTTAAATGATTCACAATATCAGGAAATTATCGAAACAGCTCGTTTTACGGTTAAAAGTTCGATAGATGAAAAATATGATAACATCTGGATGCTCGGTAGTTTTCTGCAACTTGGAAGAAAGGAAAGCAGACGTAGATTAGATAACCGTAAAGAACGCGCAAGCCGACACTGGTATCTATACTTACCTGAATATTTTTCTGCTGATAACGCCATATCGATCAGACAGGGTTTTACTAATTTAAAACAGAGTTTAATTCATCTATTTCGTGTGACATTTGGCTTTCACGAAAAGCGTCCACGATATTCAGAACAATTTATCAATAAACTCATACAAAAAAAACGAATCAAATTTCTCTTCTCAGAATCATCCCCTGTTCTTGATGATTTACTTCGCTGGATCACTTCTGAAGGGATAGAATTGAATATCATTCTGGCAAATCTACAAAAACGTTCAAAAATCCTGGATTTAATTTCAAAACTTCAACAACAACTTGAATCTTCTGGTGAAATTTATGATTCATCTTTATTACAGGCTCTTATAGATCATCCATATCTATTGGAAATCGATCCTGAATTGCCTGAACTCATCGAAAAACTACACCATTTTTATCTACAGCTATCTAAGAATAATCCCCGATATCAACAGCTATATACTGAGAAATATCAATTACGGGATCAACAGTTAATGAATGATTACCCCAAACAGGGACGCTTTGAAGAATGGAGGACCAAGCAATTATTAATAGAAGATCCGCAAATCCATGATTCCGTTTTACAGGATCTAACACAGGAGTTATCAACTTCTCTGGATAAAGGAGCGCTGAAATATCTGCTTGATCGAAATCTATTATTCAATAACCAGCATATAAAAAATATTAAAGACAGGCTATCCAGTTTTTTTCGTGTAGCGTTGATTTTTAAAGAATCACGTTTTAGCTGGTCACTGGCATCACCGGAGAAAATTTACCGTCTTGAAACCGTAAGCAAACATTTTTCCACTGACCGGGTATTCTGGCGAATATGCTATTTCCTGGTGTTCGGGTGGCATACCTTATCCAACAGTGGCATCAAATTGCTGCGCGCCCTGCTCTATTATCCAATTGGTATTAGATACATATTAACCTTAAGCAGTAAACCTTTTGAAGGAGAACAATGGATTTCATCAAACGGAGAAATTCACGGTAAAAATGAATATCCCACGCATATTACCCATTTATACCAGCACCTGGATTTAATCAAACGTTTACGTAAAGAGTATGAAAGCAAATCGGAATACGGACTCTTTCCCCGAAGTATCGGTCGACTTTTTAATAAAATTTACTGTTATATTATGGTGGGATTAATCGGTATTACGCTGAATATGCTATTTCATTATTCTGTATTTATTATCTTTACTCTACTCGTCATTCTTGCACTGATATTCGCGCCACTATGGGTTCCCCTGGTGACAGTTTTAGCCTATTTATACAGCATATTTATTTATGACAGTGTAGGCCCGCAAATATATTATGATGGACAGAAGATGCTTCACTATTCGTCCATGGCACCTTTATTTACAACTGTGCTGTATCACTTTTTAATTAGAGGGGCTGGAGTGATTATTATCAGTTTGCTGGCAATTTTATTTCATGCACTTGCCTATCCAGTACGCTATCTTATTGCAACATTACTTTATGCAATCCGTTCTGGCTGGGATACTTTAATGAGAGTCATTTTTATTCGTCCATTTGCACGTATACCCGGTGATAACTTTGCTGGCCTGGTTACTCGAATAGCAGGTTATGGAATAGCACAGGAAATCATGATTGAACTTAGTAAAGCAGAGTCTGAGCAAAGCTATAAAGACTGGCTAGAGCTTTATGTACTGGATGAATATGCAACATTGTTTAGAGAAAATCTCTATCACCCTGAACAGCAACTCAACGATATAATGAATTCTATTTATCGTGATATTATCGATGAGCATTATTATCCGATCAGAGATCACCTGGATAAACACCTTAATGAATATCATGAAATTTTCAGAAAAGAGTTCAACAGCTATCATTCAAAACTTAAAAAACGTGTTTATTCACAACAGATGCGCCTTATTCGTTTAGCAGAATCTGATCTGGCTGATTTTTTGAAAGATACTCAGTTACTATCTAAGCAAACGATTGAATCATCTTTGCTAGCCTATATGAGCAAAGCCCAGCTTGCGACATTCTGGTTGAATCACAGCATCAACAAGGATGACTGGGCCGCACTTAATCTGGCTTTATTAGAGCGCGCTTTTTCTCCAGATATTTTTACCCCTGTCGAACAATGTGATGACAGTGTCAGCATCCGCGAAAATGAAACTAATATGGTTCAAAGTTTACTCAAACATAAAGAACCTTCATCCAAAGTTGTTTTTGAAGTCAATGGAAACGAAGCTTCTGAGAAAATGAAAATGCAACTAATCAGTAGCAATAATTCCTTCTGGTCAGAGATTTATCATCCTCTGTATTTACCACTGGAAATGGAAAAGGATTTGAAATATCTGAATCATTTACGTAGCCGTGCATTGATGAATTTATAAACACCAGTAATTCATTCCGGTTATTTTTGACTGAGTTAAACCTGGAAAAATCAGTTGAGCGTAAAAAAGATGCGTAACAGATTGATGTGCCTGGTCTAAGCCAGGGATGGTTGTAGTTAGAGCAATGCAGGCGCAATTGCCGAGAAATCAAAAACATCGTAGTCAGCTGATTGGTGAAGACTGTGTTTTTGATTTTATCAGCTGCATTAAGGTGTTACGTAGACTTTCATGATTCAACTGAATTTTCCAGGTTAAAATAAAATCAGTCAGATAACCAGTAAAAATGATAGGGAGGTACAATTAATTGATCATTAAAAAGAGTTGGTGTACTCCCTGAAACCAGGTCTTTAATCTGGCCTTGCTGCAACTTGAAAGATTGATTAACAACACTTAAATCAAGGTACTGTGGTCGTGAATCAAAATTCCCGACCACCAGTACACCACTGGACGAACGCTGTAGATTAAATCGCGAAAAAGCAAACAGGTGCGGATTATCCAGCTGAATAAGTTCCCGATTATTAAAATCTGAAAAGGCTGATATCTCTTTCCGTACTGCTATCAATTTCTTAACAGCGCTGAATATCCGGTGTTCGACAGTGCCTGGTACATGCCTTAATTCAGCTTTTTCCCAATCTATATTTGGCCGGTGAGCCCATCGACTATCATTCGCTTTATTCTCATCATTTAGATAAGTACAGTCATTCAAAGATCCTATTTCGTCACCGTAATACAGTAGTGGCATACCACCAAATGACATGATCATACTATTCAGTAATAAAATATGCTGGATGGCCTTATCAATACCCTCCTGATCTTCAGATTCCAGTGCAGCCTGTAAACCAATAAGGGAAGCCAGTGAACCGGAAATACGGGCATCACCAGTTTTATGATTCTGACCAAATGGCAGGCCACGGGCAATTGAATCCTTATACTTGCCGGTATAATAATCAATTAAAAATCGTCTGTGCTTGGCAGGCTCAAATCCAACAGCAACAATATCTACATCATCAAATCCCAGACCGATATCATCATGACAACGTATATAATTCAGCCAGGTAGCACGTTCCAGTTTATCCGGAATACTTTTCAAGCCCTGATATAACAAACGGGTACTTTTAGTGGCTACTGCATCCCATAATAAAGACATATAGGTAGCGTTGTAAGCAATCTCGCACTCTTTAGCATTTATCGCATCTTCACCAAAATACTTTGTAATTTCTACCGGTGCTACAATCGCTTCTGCAATAAAAAGAACGCCGGGCGCTGTAACCTGACAACAATCTTTCATTAATTGCAAAATCAAATGTGCTTCTCTTTCATTCTGACAGGTACTACCTATCTTCTTCCATAAAAATGCAACTGCATCAAGACGAATAATATCTGCACCCTGATTCGCCCAGAATAGAATTATATCCAGCATTTCGATAAACACAGTCGGGTTGCTGTAATTCAAATCCCACTGATAATCATTAAATACTGTCATAACCCACTTATTCATTTTCTCATCCCAGGTAAAATTACCCGGTGATGTTTCAGGAAAAGTTTCAGGCATATTTTCTTCAAACATATCAGGAATTTCACGATTATCAAAAACGTAGTAATAATCCTGATATTCTTTATCGCCCTGTTGGGCTTTTTTTGCCCATTCATGTTCATTTGATGTGTGATTTACAATGACATCAAGGGTTAACAAAATATTCCTTTTTTTCAAATCTGCCGATAATACAGAGAGAGATTCCAGATCACCCATGCGCGCATCAATTTTTCGAAAATCACTCACCGCATAGCCACCATCACTTTTTCCAGTAGGGCACTGCAATATAGGCATGATATGCAACATGTTAACGCCCAGCTCCTGAACATAATGTAACCGGGATCTCAGCCCATCCAGATCTCCAGCAAAACCACTGCAATATAGTGCCATACCAACCCATTCCTGGCTTAAAAACCAGTTGTGATTTTTCTCCCTTGCCAGATCTTTTTCCTTATCTTCATCACTACGCTTAATGTACTGTCTTGCCATAGTTTCCACCAGCCTTTGAGCATGCTTCTCAAAGTCACTTTTATCACCATATAACAAATGAAAAAGTGAATAGATAGAATAAAAATTAGCACCTAGACGGGTATAGAAATTACGAATTTGCTGTTGCTTTATTTCAGGGTTTAATCTAATCAGGATATCATTCAATAAAGAATGGGAAACTTGTTCATACATATTATTTCACTGCGCTAATTAATAAATTATTTACTGTTTGTCCCGGTTTACAAAAGTAAAACTCAAATTTTAAGTTTCCATTCATCAATAAAGGGTTGATAAAAATCCATGCTATCAATTGTGGCACCTCTTAGACCCACAACCGCACTGGCAAATTGCTGTGCTCTTTGCAATGTTAGCTGCAGTGGCCATTGTTGTAACTGACCTAGTAGTAACACACTGCTGAAAGAATCTCCAGCGCCAACGGTATCAATTACCTGTGTTGCTAACTCCGGTTTAACACGAACAGGTTCATTCACTGATTCAAATGCGGTGACACCTTCTTCACCCTGAGTCACTACAATCTGCTGTAAAGCCATCGATTTAAATAAACTCTCTACCCTGTATTCGAGTTCAGCCTGTTGCGGCATAATCAGTTTCAATTCATCTTCATTCAGTTTCAACCATTTACAATCAATTAAAAGCTGCTTGATATCCTCGGCATTCCAGTAGGGAGGACGTAGATTTACATCAATAAAAATAGATGATTGAGTCGTTTTTTTAAGAAAATCAAAACTAGCAGCTGAAACTTCATTTCTCAGTACCAGAGAACCATGATAGAGAATAATCTGTTCATCAATTTTCGGTAATTCCTCTCTACTAATAAAGTCCCAGGCACTGTTAATGACAATATCATAGGCAGGCTCACCGTTATTAAAACTTACATCAACTTTACCGGTTGGATGACTACCATCAATTTGCAAACCTGCCGTACTCATACCCCAGTTACGCATAGCCTGTGATATCTGTTCACCTTGTTGATCATCACCGACTCTGGAAATAAACAATGGATTCAAACCAAATGCCTGACAATGCCAGGCAACATTGAAAGGAGCACCACCCAGCACTTGACTACCATCCGGGAAGCAGTCAAACAATACTTCTCCAAAAATTACCAGTCTTTTTTCATTACTCATATTATTCACGTTTCAGTCGAGCCACTTTTTCGTATGCGGCATGTAATGCAAAATGCCTTCGATGATACCTGCGCCGTAATTACCATTCATATGACAACAGTGACCAGAAGCAATATAAAGTGTCTTTTCAAGATTATTGTTTCTGACTTCCTCGCTGGCCTGTGCCTTTACTTCATCACTGGCATTAGCAACCAGTATGGAATGTATCGGACTCACCAGCACTGACATATCATTACCACTATCCCCTGCAAAGATAGTTTCATCATAATTAAACTTTAATTGCTGCATTAAAAATTCAATTGCCTGGCTTTTACTGGCGCGGGCAGGAAGGATATCCAGTAAACCTTTATTTATCTGCTCATCAATACTCCAAATTAAATTCACCTTTAACTGATATTTATTCAGATGCTGCTGTATGCTGCTTATCAACTTGTTGGGGATAATATCAATCGGTAGATAGTAACTGAGTTTATGCGTTTTCTGTCTATCCTGTTCCTGCAGTTTTAATTCATTAAATCCGCTTAATAAAGCGAGTATTTCCGCATGAGTTTTACCCTGCCAGTCCACAGATATCTCTTCATCCCAGAGAGTCCACTGCTGCCAGTTATTCTTATCAATTTTATAAATCGTCGAGCCTACATCAGCAATAACAAAATCCGGCTGTGGAATTTTAAATTCATCAACCGCCTGCTGTACCAGAAACTTATCCCGACCACTAACATAGACCAGCGTTACTTCAGGCCTTGAAGCATACAGACTAAAAATTTCGCGAGCCTGTTCTGATTCCTGCTGGGGCCCATTAGGTAATAAGGTTCTATCCAGGTCGGTACAAAGTAATAAGCGCATTAACTTTCAGGTACAGTACATGTTGAGAAAAAATCGTAGTGGTCAATAGCTTCGAGTATTCCAGAAGCTCCCGGCTGAGTAGCAAAATAAACGCGATCAAGTTCAGTAAGATCAGATAGTTCTTCATCATGCCGGTTGGAAACGACTACCGCGAGCGTATTACCACGCATCATATCTTCATCGGTACCTGAGCCTCCCGCTGTCAGTATATGCTCAAGAGGGATATCCCATTGATTTGCAAACCAGCGTAGGGCAAAACCCTTGGATGCACGTATCGGAACAATATCGAGATACTGACCAAAAGAAATGAAAGCATTGACTGTCTGATCATGCTGGTGCAACAGACTAATAATTTCATCAATTGGCGGGGCTTTTTGCGGATCGATAAAATAGCTAATTTTAAATTTACTTTGTTCAGCCCTGGCCTGCAATTTTAGGCCTGGTAATTCAGAGAGTACCTGGCGAACCTTAGCTGGTTTCCACAAATAATCTATATGCTCCGCCCAGGCAGTATCTCTGGTTAAACTTGGTGCATAGTAAATTTCAGTCCCCAAACTACTGACCAGTACATCCGGCTGAGGAATTCTGTATTTTTTTAACTCTTTAAGAACAGAATCAAGACGACGGCCGGTAGCAATACCGAAGGAAGCACATTTCCTGTTATTCTGAATAATTTTCAGGAAATCAGAGAGGGTGTCAGGTTTGAACAACAGGTTCTGATCCAGATCAGAGAAAATAGCACGATCATGATAAGTCATCGCTCTACGTGTTAATTTTACTTTTTCAACAACTGTTCTATTTTCAATAATCGGCCTGACTATAGAAAGATATTTATCTACATGTGCAGGCCAGGAGTAATGTTTATTAACACCGGCAATACCATTAATGGAAAACTCATCCCATTCATTCTGGTTCTGTAACACCTTAAGTAATTTACTGACGATTTCTTTTTTATTGAGTGGATTTATCAGGTAACCATTCTGGCAATTTTCGATAATATCTCTGGGACCACCATCTTCAGTCGCGACAATAGGTAATCCACAGGCAGCTGCTTCAATCAATGTCAGTCCAAATGGCTCAGTTAATGCCGGGTTCACAAATACACCTTTGGATAAAGCCGTTATTCGATAAAGTATCGATACATCATCGGGTAAATGGTGCTTGGGATAAGCAACTTTTCCATATAAATCATATTTATCAATGGCAATCAGTATTTCAGTCAATACCTGCTGTGCACCATCATCCAGTTCATTAATATCGTCGCGATTTCCGGCAATGATCACCAGATTAGCTATTTTCTGTAATTTAGACGATTTTCCATAAGCTTTAATTAATGTGATTATATTCTTCCGTTGATCTGGTCGGGACAGCGCTAAAATAATGGGTTTATTCGGTTTAGCTAAAAATCGCTTTAATTGCCGGAAAATGCGTTTCTTTTTTTCATCACCATTAGCTGGAAAAAAACAGTCCAGATCTGTTCCCGGAGGAATGACCCGCATATGTTCCGGTTGATAATAATCATATAGACCATATTGTTCTTCGATTTCCTGATGAGTACTGGTAATAACCAGCTCTGCAATTCCAAGAGTATCCTCCTCTCCCTCAATGCGCCGCAACATATTATAACTTTTTTCCAAATCCGCCGGTTTCATGCCGCTGGCCAATAAGCGCCTGCGTTTCACTCTACCAAGTGAGTGTCCGGTATGAACAAGCGGGATATTAAGTAAATGTGAAAAGCGGCTGGCAACATATCCAGCATCGGCATAATGGCTATGTATTAGATCAGGGAGATTGTCCTGTTGACGAAGATAATCAAGAATATTATCGGCAAAAATATCCAGATCGTCCCACAGCTGTTCCTTTGGTTTATAAACTGGTTCGCCACAATCAAGTCTAACTATCTGAGCATGACTGGATAAAACTTCGACTGGCTGGGCATAATCTTCATCGACTGATGGATCTTGCAGTCGCTGGGTAATCAGATCAACCCGGGAAACCTGTGGATGCTCGCCCAGAGCACGAGCCAGCTCGATGACATATTTGGTTTGCCCGCCTGTATCAGCATCTCTACCAAGCTCTAAATCATGGCTCCTGATTAATCCATGAACACTGATGAGTACGATATATAATTTTTCGAATTCTTCAGACATTATTTGCTTTCCATAACTTATCCAACATTATTGTCAGATAAAATAGTACAAGTGCATGAACAGCAAGAAAAATTATTACATAACTTGCTGAAAATACAGCTAGAAGTTACAGCAAGTATATCATAAGTCGTGATAATTTACTAAATGATGACATTTTATCCAAAAGCAATTGATTTCAGATAATTCTATTTCAGGAATCACTAAATCCTTTACCTTATCATTTACTTCAAAGTGTAGAAACTTACTATGGAACCATAAATATATTGATTAATAAATTATGGAATGATTACTGCCCAGCTATTTTATATCAATTGACTGGAAACTCTTGAAAAATTAAAACAGCATGTTATATTTAACGTCTTTCAGATCAATTAACAATTTTTTAATTAACAAATAATATTAAGTAAATGTTTACACAGGCTAGCAATTCAAAACAAAAACGCAGCAAAAAGGCTAATGCCTTTGCGGCTATGCTTGCTGTGTGTAATTAAATAAAAACGATTTCATACAAAAGCCCGGTCGCAGAAATGTGACCGGGCTTTTTTTTGGCCCAGATAAATTGGAGAAAAAATATGTTTTACGGTTCATATGTTGCTTTAGTTACCCCATTTAGAAATACTGAAGTAGATGAGAAAGCACTTCGGGCTTTGGTCAACTGGCAAATAGAACAAGGTACAAAAGGCCTGGTTGCTGTAGGCACCACAGGAGAATCACCTACTGTATCAGAAAAGGAACACAAGCAAATTATTCAAATTGTGGTTGAGGAAACCGCTGGTAGAGTACCTGTTATTGCTGGAGCAGGGTCAAACAATCCGACAGAAGCTCTGGTTTATGCCAAAAGTGCTGAACAGACAGGTGCTGATGGCATTCTCTGTGTAGCCGGTTATTACAATCGTCCATCGCAAAATGGTTTATATGAACATTTTAAATTTATTCATGATCAAACAAATATCCCCATTATTATTTACAACATCCCTCCAAGAACTATAGTTGGTATTGAACCGGAAACCATGCAAAAGCTCGCAGAATTACCCCGTATTAATGGCGTTAAAGATGCGACCATGGATTTAACACGAGTTAGTCGTGAACAAATTTTAATTAATAAAGAATTCAGTTATTTATCTGGAGATGATATGACAGCACTGGGATATAATGCCATGGGTGGAAATGGCTGTATCTCAGTAACCGCGAATATAGCCCCACGACTTTGTGCGGATCTGCAGGCGGCCTGCCAGGCTGGTGACTATCAGCAGGCATTAGAAATTCATAAAAAGTTAGTACCATTACATCTGGCTTTATTTGAAGAACCAAATCCATCAGGTATAAAATATGCCCTGTCATTGACAGGAATTTGCAGTAATGAACTGCGTTTACCATTACTGCCTGTAAATCCCAAAACCAGAGCTAATATAAATGCACTGATGGAAAAATTATCACTGATTTAATTATCCTGAACTTTATTTACATAACCGCTACCAATTGCAGAAAATGGTAGCTCCAGTTCAAGTGCCGGTACTCGTTTCCCTATCCAGGCAACAAAGGTATTACTATTGGGCCCGGGAAAAGCGTGGTATTCATCTTTCCAGGGGTAGTCATCAACTGCCTGTTCAATTTCATCAATCAATTGATCAACAGCTGCACCTCGATGTTCCTTGATCCTAGAATCCGCAGTTGGACGAGCTGAAGTGTGCGTATGAGGTGGTGTAGATCAAGGCGTAACGACGCGGAATAGCGAGCTATTCCAAGGAGTTACAACGAAGAGATACGCCGCCTCAAACGTGCAATTCAGTTCGTAGCG
>JBNKKI010000080.1:0-9641 GCA_050291745.1 Gammaproteobacteria bacterium
ACGAAGAGATACGCCGCCTCAAACGTACAATTCAGTTCGTAGCGGGATTCACCGATTGGGTGATTATACTCATCAACTGTAATCGTTTATGAAACAGTGGGTTAATCTCTATTGCGAGCGGTCAACTGCGGAATCTAGGTTCATCATTCCAGCCCTCAGGGCCTGTCCATATGTCTCTATCGTAGTTTTGCAAAATATCAAGTTGGGAAAGATCAGTTTTTTCCGGTTCTAATTTTTGATGAACCGGTTTTTTAGACGTTTCACTATTGGAATAACCCTGACAGGCGAAGAATAAGAAGGAGAACAGGGGGAGAAAAACGATTGTAATAATGCTTTGAGTTTTCATTATTTTTATGCTGACTAGAAAAAACCTGACTCATCCGGAGGATCGCAGGAATAAGGAGAGTCAATGCTTACTTCGCAGAAAATTTGAAAATTTCTACTAAAGCATTAGTTCTGTGCATGCCAGTATCTAATATCTGAATCTGAAATCAAACAGAAATAATCGGCAATTGCTCCTGCATAGCTCTACAGCCATCCCTGGCTTAAACCTAGAATCCGCAGTTAGACGAGCTGATTGTGCGTTTGAGGCGGTGCAGATCAAGGCGTAACGACGCGGAATAGCGAGCTATTCCAAGGAGTTACAACGAAGAGATACGCCGCCTCAAACGTGCAATTCAGTTCGTAGCGGGATTCACCGATTGGGTGATTATACATATAACTGTCATGGTTTATGAAACAGTGGGTTAACCTCTATAGCGAGCGGCCAACTGCGGAATCCAGGTTTAAACTTCCTTTCAAAAACAGCTCAGCTGAGTAGATAATTGATACAGGATTTGTCAGGAACTTTGCCAGTTAAATAAAGTCTTATCAAGCTTGATCAACCGGCCAAAATGATAATATTAATGCCACCTTATTTACCCGACGCAAAATTTATTTCAGGTAAATCCAATGAAACACGCCTGATCATCTTTTTGGTATGCTCTATCCTGTTACACCTGATTATTATTTTCTTAATCCATTTTCCTAAAGACGTTCTCAGCAATAAAAAACGCATAATAATTCCTGTAAAAATACCGCATCCAAAGCCCGAACAGATCATAAAACCTGATAATAATTTAATTCAGAACAACAATTTATCTGAGGAAAACACGGCACAATCTCAACAAAATAAATATTCGGCCACTAAAAAAGCTAAAAAGAAAGTCCTCAATAATAATCCACCTCCCGCAATAAAATCGATTCCCCCGGAAAGATTAATCGAAAATAATCAACCCGACACAATTAAACAACAACCCATTAAGCCAGTTTCTGAATTATTAAAATCAGTAACTGATATGATGCAGGAACCCAGGGAACTGGTGAATGATTTTGAAGTTTTTAATCCAGCACTAGATAAACAACTCCGTCAGGCACATCATGACCAGGCGATACAAAATCAATTTAAAAAAAATGAACTCAATGTTGAAGACGATAGCTTATCGATCAATGGCTATAGAACAGTAATCAAAAATGGACAGTGCTGGCAAATACCGGATGACACAAGCTTCGATGAAAATAATTTTCAATTAGCCGTCAGAGACCCGAGCTGCGACACCTCACAAAAAGGTTTGCTGGCCCCTCTTATAAATAAGTTAAAATAAATATATTGTCTAACCAGGAAAAATCAGGTGAACCATGAAAGATATTCAGTTCAAAACTGCAGATCTCAATAAAGATTTAAAAACCTGTATTAAATTCAGACAGGATTCTTTCATCTGCAGTTTTGGTTCAGAACAACGTATGCTGGAAGAAATGGGTGAAAATAACGAAAAGTACATAGACTGGTTAATACCCTTTGCAAAACAAAAATCACAGGCTGTTATCCATATCTGGACAGAAAATAAGATTATTGGCCAATTAGAATTTAAAGCGGAGTTATCAATATCTGAACCGGGCCGGGGATATATCAACTTATTCTACCTGATACCTGAATTTAGAGGAACTGAAGTCTCAGCTTTGATGCACCAGTTCGTCATTAACGAATTAGTTAAAAAAGGATGTTATAAAGCCAGGCTATCGGTTAGTGAAACGAATCATCGCGCCATCGCTTTTTATAAAAAACATGGCTGGCGGTATGTAAAACCCAGAGAAGAAGATTCTTCTGTACATCTCTACCAACTGGATTTTTAATACAATGTTAAAACCTATATCCATCTATTTAAGAAAATCCACTGTGCAGGATGAGCATGCACTATCAGTTGCTTTCAAAAAAAGCCGGCATATACATCAACCCTGGATTTACCCGCCAGCAGATATTCAAAAATACGCTACACAGGAAAATCTTTATCTGGTTTGCCTTAAAGAAAGTAAGGATATTGCAGGTGCTTTTAATATATCAGAAATCGTCAGAGGACATTTTCATTCTGCCTATCTTGGTTATCAGGTATTTGAACCTTATCAAAAGAAAGGATTGATGTCTCAGGGCTTAATGCTTGTTATCAAAGAAGCATTTGAAACTCTAAATTTACACCGTCTGGAAGCCAATATTCAGCCGCATAATACTGCTTCGATTAAACTGGTTTCCAAATCAGGATTTGTTAAAGAAGGTTATTCTTCCAGTTATCTAAAAGTGGGAAACAATGGCTGGCAAGACCATGAAAGATGGGCCATTATCAATCACCACTGGACAGAAATATAATTTTTTCTATGATCAACATTAAACCCGCCAACATAAATGATGCTGAAAACCTGTGCTCACTATTTTTAAAACTGGATGAAGAAACAGATTTTATGCTGTTAGAAGCAGGAGAAAGGAAAACATCAGTAGAACAGCAGCGAGTAATACTGGAACAATTTTCAAGTAGCAATACGGGAGTTTTTCTTATTGCTGAAGATGAAGAAACTGCCAATATTGTCGGCTCAGTTATTGGTCAGGCAGGCAGTGTTAATCGCAATAAACACTGTATTACATTAGTTATTGGAATCCTCAGGGCATATTCAGGGAAAGGCCTGGGCAAAGCATTAATTGAACGCCATATTAGCTGGTCAAAGGCTCATCATTTTCACCGTATTGAGTTAACGGTTATGCGACATAATGAACGAGCAATAAGATTATACAAATCCTGCGGCTTTGAAGAAGAAGGGATAAAAAAGGATTCACTATTTGTTAATGGAAAATACGTGGATGAATTGTGTATGGCTAAAATTCTAGTCTGAATTTCTTAATTAACTACAAAATACATATAGTTTTAAGTACATAATAAAAAATAAATTACATTCTTATTACAAAAAGATTGATTGTATTCTATATATTTGTAAAATCATGTACCTATAACTAAAACCTATAACAACTAACTAATCACCGAGATTTAATAGTGAAACTTCAACAATTACGCTTTCTTGATGCGGTCGTCAGAAACAATTTAAACGTGTCTTCAGCTGCTGAAGAACTCTATACATCACAACCCGGCGTCAGTCATCAGATTAAATTGCTAGAAGAAGAACTTAATATTAAAATATTTGAACGCTCGGGGAAAAAATTAACCGGAATTTCTCCTGCCGGTTATGCTGTACTGGAACATGTGGAGTCTTTACTGAATAATGTTAAAAGTATAAAACTGGCCGCCAGAGAATATTCTAATGCGAATCGTGGTAGCTTAAGTATCGCCACAACGCATACTCAGGCCCAGTTCATACTACCGCCAATATTACAAAATTACAGTACTAAATATCCCAGAATTGATTTACAGGTACATCAGGGTAATCCAAAAGCCATGTGTAAACTGGCTGCCAATAATTCTGTCGACTTTGTACTAGCATCTGAAACAATCGATGAATTTGATGAATTAATCACCATTCCTGCTTACAAATGGAATCGCTATATCGTTGTTCCAAAGGGCCATGGTTTGACATCAAAATCAGAAGTTACTTTAGCAGATCTGTCTGCCTACCCCATTCTGACTTACATGTTAGGGTTAACAGGGCGCTCAAAACTGGATCGAACATTCCATGATGCCAATCTTGAACCCAATGTAGTTTTTACAGCGACAGACTCAGATGTCATAAAAACCTATGTACGTCTTGGTTTTGGTGTTGGTATTATCGCTGAAATGGCGAAAGGTACGAAACAGGATGAAGAGCTGGATTGTATTAGCGCTAGCCACCTGTTTCCAGATAGTGTTATCAAAGTTGGTTTTAGGCATTCACGTCATATCTCAACATATCAATATGAGTTCCTGCATATGATGACACCTTATTTAGAGATGGATACGATTAAAGAACTGGTTCATACCAGAGCATTAAATGATCGTAATGAAATATTATCGCATTATAAAGTTCCAACCTATCAGGAGCTTACCAAGGAAAAGCTTACTGCCTAAAGATTCCAGGCTACTCATTTATATATCCAGTTTAGTCACCTGCTTATAATCTATTTCTTCAACAGCAGCAGGATTCTGAATAGCAGCACCCTGACAGAAATCCACCCCGGCCTCTAGCAGTTTTTCGAGCACTTCTGCCGTCTCTACCCGTTCAGCAATAATTTGCATGCCCAGGCTATGGCCAAGTTTTACAATTGCGTTTATAAATACTGAAGTATTATCTAACAGTAAATGATCTATAAACAGGCCATCAATTTTTAAATAATCAATGGGTAGTTTCTGCAAATAAGTTAAAGATGAAAGCCCACTACCAAAATTATCCAGAATAAATTTTACCCCCATAGTATTTATTTTATTGATAAATTCTAAGGATTTTTCGAGATCATTAGCGATAGCAGCTTCATTTATTTCAAAACAAAAATTTTGTGTATCTACCAGTGAGGTTTGAAATATCTTTTCCAGAAAATTATAAAAGCTGGTAGAACCAACACTACGTGATGAAAGATTAATAGAAAACTGAACTTTATCTTTTAGATGAGGATTTATAGTCAAAAAGTGAATAACTTCAGAGATAACCCAGCGATCAATTTTATCAATTAAGTTAAATTTTTGAGCCGCGCCCAAAAATTCCTGAGGACTGATAATCTGACCATCATCAGCCTGATACCTGATGAGAATTTCATATATCTGAGAGTTTGTTTCAGGTAAAACCGATACAACTGGTTGTGCGTATAACTTAAAACGTTTATCAACAAAAGCTTTATTAATACGCGCAATCCAGCTCAAACTGGAAAGATGCCCTTCTACTTTCTTATCATTTTCATCAACGAGGTAATACTGATTACCTCCTTTTTCCTTTGCTAAACCACAAGCAGTCACCAGGCGTGATAAAACATCTGAAAAATCATCATTTATCCTGCCAAAAGGTAGCAAAGCAGAACTTGCAGTCACCTGATACTCTATATCATTCCAGGTGAAACCGGTTTTACATATATTAGCAAGTATATTGTTTACTGTCGTAGTCGCATTAGTGACTTCTGAATAAGTCAGAATCAGCGCAAATTCATCACTACCAAGACAGGCTGATAAATCTGATTTTCTAATATTTTTCCGCAATATATCGGCAACCTGTTTAAGTAAGCTGTCACCCGCTTCACTACCACAGCTTTGATTAATAAAATTGAATCCATCCAGATTTATATAGACAAAGACATGTTGATGAAGGGAGTAACCACTGCCCTCGACCATCTCTTCGAATTTATTTTCAAAAGCCTTTCTATTAAGCAAACCGGTCAACTTATCATGACTTGACTGATACTTTAATTGCCTACGTAACATTTTTTCTTCGGTTACATCTTTGATAATCAACACAAAACCAACATCTTCAGAAGCCACATCAAGCATTGGAGAAACTGACATTTCCAGCTCCTTAAGCTGCTCACCAACCGGGTAAAAAAGTCTGATCTGCTGTGTTGAGTTTTTGAACAGTGTTTCAAAATCAGCTCTTTCAGACAAAGAGTAATCTGTATACATAAATATAATCTGGCTAAAAGAATAACCGATTAAATCCTGCTGTCGCTCATTCATTAATTGCTCAAACGAAGGGTTAAGAAATTTAATAATTAACCTGGAATTAACAACTACAACTGAATTAGTTATGGAATTTAAAGTTTTAGAAATGAAGTCCCGTTCTGCCCGTAGATCTTTCTCTATTTTGTAATGCTGGTCAGTCGTATCATCCAGAACCGTAATTATCTTGTTATAAGCTAATGCAAAATCAATTAATTCCGGTGGAAGATTTTCAACCTTGAGAGGAACGAAACGATCATTGACTACTTCGCCTATTGATTTTTTAACTCGCCTCAAAGGCTTTAGTAAATACCATAATAAAAAGAAAATAATAATCAGAATTAACAACAGTAAAGTCCCTGATATCACCAGAATATTAAATCGATTTATCTGAAACTGTTGCATTAAGTCTGATTGATCAAATACTGAAGTTATTATCAATGCTGGCGCATTATCGTCACCGTATAAATTATACACTACCGGTTTGCTAAACTGATTTGAACGGGTTTTTCCCCAGTTAATCGATTGATATAAAAATGCATGGTGAGAGTTTTGAATAGTAACCGGACTAGCAGTTGCTTCATCAATTGCAGTCAGTTCTTTACTTAAATAAGCGTTAACATGAATATAAAAAAATGATTCATTGATTTTTACTGGCACCATAACTTCAGAAATGGGTTCATCATCCTTTGTACAAATCACATGATTCACAGACTTTTCTAAATCACTTCTCAGATTTCTTATTTGATCAAGCAGTACCGGGCATCCGGTATAATGACTGCCATTTTCATCATACACAGCAGCGATCAGATTGGCCTGTGAATCACGTATCAGAATGGATTTAATTGAGAAATCATCAAAATCGAGGATAGATTTACTTATACTGACAATAAGAGTTTCGATATCATTGATGGTTAAGGCATAACTCAGTAAAGTGTTTTCTTTCAGCTTATTAGCCAGGCTTTCCTGTTTTTTAAACAGTGACTGCGTTAGTCTGGAAGCATTTATCTTTAATTGTTCTCTGACAGACCGGGTTTGAATTTCAAAAGCTAATTGTTGATAACTATCGGTAGCAAACCAGAACATCCACAATGCCAGCAAGCCCATTAATAGCATAGAAAAAACAAAGGTGAATTTTAAGCCCAGCGATGTGCGATTAATCATAGATTCCCAGCAATAAATGAGAAGTGACTCTTACAATTATTAATAAGTGTAGATGAATTATTATTTCTATAAAATTTATCTGAACTCACTTCCTAATAGTAGTTCTGTTCAGAGATTTAGCAAATTCAAAACCGGGAAAGATGAAAATTAATGCTTATATCTCATTATCCTGGAAAAATCAGTTCAGCGTGAAAAAGATGCTTAATCCTGGAAAAATCAGTTGAGCATGAAAAAGATGCGTAACAGATTGATTTTATCAGCTGCATTAAGCTGTTACCTGGACTTTCATGATTAACTGATTTTCCCAGGATTATGGATGCATTATATTGCCCCTCCTCTAATTTTAAAAACTCCCGGTCGGGTTATGATTTTCATGTTTTACATAAATATCAGCGCACAGCAAGGCGGATAGACCTTTGTACGGGATGAGCTGAGTTGGTTGCAGATATTCATAGGCAAACTTTTTTGCCCTGATTACTTCAGTCAGATTGACGGGATATTTCATTTTATCATTCACTGTATTGACTCCCTTTAAAAATATCACTGCTGAACAAATTGCTGCAATATTACAGGATATAAAAAAAGATTTATTCAGCATTTACAGTTTTACAAGCTATCTAATAGGAATCTGAGGTTATAATATGCCTTCTAGTCAGAACCCTTTATCTCAGGTGAATTTATGATTCCAGATCTTGATATTCAATTTGCGCGCAGCCAGTTTCCAGCTTTTGATGAGCCAACTCTTTCAGGACAGGCTTTTTTTGAAAATGCGGGGGGTTCCTATACCTGTGCCCAGACACTTGAAAATCTGTGTAATTACTACCGTAAAACCAAAGTACAACCCTATGGAGTATACCCTGCATCTATACAGGCCGGTGATGAAATGGATTTATCTCATCAACGTCTGGCAGAATACCTGAATGTAAATAATGAAGAAGTTCACCTCGGCCCATCAACTTCACAAAATACTTATGTACTGGCTCAGGCTTATGCCAAAAAATTACAGGCAGGTGATGAAATTGTAGTTACCAATCAGGATCATGAAGCCAATAGTGGTGTATGGCGTCGTTTATCAGATCAGGGCGTCGTCATTAAAGAATGGCAGCTTGATCCGCAAACCGGCACTCTGGATATTCAACAACTGGATCAGTTATTAAATGAAAAAACTAAACTGCTCATGTTTCCTCACTGCTCCAATATTGTTGCCCATATTAACCCTGTAGCCGATATATGTTCCAAAGCAAAACTGGCTGGAGTCACTACCATTGTTGATGGTGTTTCCTATGCAGGACATGGTTTACCCGATATCGATGCTTTAGGTACAGATATCTATCTTTTTTCCTTATATAAAACTTTCGGCCCCCATCTTGGAGTCATGGTCATTCGCAAAGAAATAGCTCATTACCTGGGCAATCAGGCACATTACTTTAATAATGAGTATATACACAAATGGTTTGTTCCTGCCGGGCCAGATCATGCTCAAGTTGCTGCCGCTCGCGGAGTTGCTGAATACTTTGACACACTGCATGCACATCATTTTGAAAAGACTGATTCAACACAACTTAAAGCGCAACAGATCAGAGCATTATTAAAACATTCTGAAACGCCATTACTCACAGAATTGCTGGATTTTTCAAGTAATCATAAGGCCATTAAATTATTAGGGCCAGCAGATGCAAAGCAACGCGCTGCCACTGTTTCTCTATTACCTTTAAATCAATCACCACAAAATGTCGCGATTGCCTTAGCCGAAAAGGGCATTATGGCTGGTGCCAGTCATTTCTATGCCGTACGATTACTGCAAGCGATGGATATAAATGCAACTCAAGGGGTTTTGCGACTATCTTTTGTTCATTACACTAACCAGGCTGAAATGAATAAATTACTAGAAGCGCTGGATGAAATACTTTAGCAGAAAAATTACAGGGAATTTATGATTAACAATTCACTCTACACACCACCTCAGGCTGAATTACAAACTGTTGTGGAATTACCACTTCAATATTGCAACAGCACTTTAACAGCATCCAGGCTTAAATTTCTGGGATGGATAACAACTGTTTACCTGATTCTGGATATACCTCTGACAGGATTCTATACTATGAGCCCTTTTATCGATGATATTGCGCAATATGATACTTTTCTCGATATACTCTCTTTATTTTCTATATTCATCTGGTCCTACCTCATGTTGATGTTTAGAAAATTCCTTAACCTTAGACTTAATTTCCATAGAGTGGACTTACTTATTGGTATATCTATCTCTATGTCCTTTCTGATGGGAATTATTCCTTTTGCATCATTAAACACAGAAGTTATACGTGGATTTTCTCTCCAGGATCTCTTTTTTGTTGTTATGTTAATACCATATGGACTGGTGACAATTCTGCTTGGAAAGCGTTTGTTAACCTAGAAAAATCAGTTGAGCGTGAAAAAGATGCGTAACAGATTGATGTGCCTGGTCAAATCAAAAACACCGTAGTCACCTGATTGGTGAAGAGTGTGTTTTTGATTTTATCAGGTGCATTAAGGTGTTACGTAGACTTT
>JBNKKI010000081.1:0-78228 GCA_050291745.1 Gammaproteobacteria bacterium
TAACAGGACTCCGGAAGGTCGTTTAATGTGGGATGTGGTACGTGATTATATTCTTGCTACCAGAAGTAAGGACAATGTATTACGCCTGCCAAAAATCAATCACCCCAAACTGGTTGGTGTAAGTAAAAACCCCGGGATTGCTGATTATCCCGGTGAAGTGAGTTAATTCAGTTTTCAATTTAATACAAAAAACCCCGCTGATGCGGGGTTTTTTATTTGCATTTATGCTTCTTAAACCTGCAATTCAGTTCGTAGTGGGATGCACCGATTGGATGATTATACACATCAACTGTAATGGTTTATTAAACAGTGGGTTAACCTCTATTGCGAGCGGTCAACTGCGGAATCCAGGTTCATGATTCAACTGATTTTTCCAGGTTAAAAATAAGCCTGATAACTTAAACTGACATCAGTAAACTCGGTATCATTTTCCTGCCACTGTTTCTTTATCAGCAATCTCAAGGACTGGTTGGTTGATATGACATAATTATGGGTGTATTGCGCTCTTAAACGGTAAAGATCATCATTAAACTGTTCTCCACTTAACTTAAAGTGCACTGTCTGCTGGCTAAAATGCGAAATAAATCCACTATCAAACCCAATGGCCGGTTCAATATTATTGTCCATATTTTTATTCATTTCCAAACGTAATGTAGCCAGAGAATAGAAAAGATGGCTTTTGACAATTTCCCAGCTCCCCCCTGCACCGCCTGTTACCTGAAATACCAGATCATCTTCATTATGGCTAAGCTGTCGTTCAAAACCAGTGATTATTTTCCATGATAAAGGTGAAATAAACTTATTTCGTGGCGTTAGTGAAAATATATCAACTACATCGAACTTATACAGCCTTAAGCCTTCATTTTCTTCAGCACGAAATTTAAATCGACCTAAGTTAATCTGTGCCCCTTCAAGAAAGCCATTTCTATTATCCTCTAACTCATGAAATGACATTTTATATTCGATATCGATATATTGATTATCCAGCCTTTTCCCATAACCGATACTTATTCTTCTACTGTCATGGCCCGAATTCGGAGGTAATGGAGCGGGTACTTCGACATCGATATTAATATCAGCCGGATATGAGTTGAGAAGTTGTAATAATTGAAATCCCCTTTTAACGATTTCAGGCTTTCTGGTCTCTTTGGCATTTTGATATCTTAGATATTTATAGGCTAGAGCCACAATACGCTTTTTTTCTACGGTTGTTAAACTGGAAAATAGAGGGGATTGTGAAACTGAATAATCATTCGATAATTGCAATACGATATTTTGCTGCTGTTCAGACAGTTGATTAAGAGTATATTGAAGTTCGGTTACCTGTGCGGGTCGAAACTTTATTTCTTGAATCAGTCCTGCCTCATTTATTGCTTTAACTGTATCAACCGGTATAGCGGTAAAAGTAAATTTATCTGTGAGTTCAATGCCGGGACGAGCCACTTCAAGTAATTCAAGTAATCGATAAGAGCAGTTTTCATCAAAGAAAAAATAATCAAAATTTATCGTTTTAAGTTCCCATAAGTGTTTGATCATCCTTTCCGTTTCTTCGGCGGATAAATTTAATTTATATTCCCAGATATCACGATGCTCAATTTTATTATATTCCTGAATTTTTTTAAAATATGGTTCCGTGATAAAAAGCCCGGGATAACCACCTACAACTCCCCGATAAGCATATACGATTGAGCCATCGTTGGAACTGGTATCTGCTCCAAAATTAACAGCATAGGATATCCAGTCTGATTGAGAGATTTCTGATTTATCCAATCTTAACAAGGTATGACCAAACATCGATGATGGACTATTCAAATGATAAGCAGGAAATACCAATGTGACACTATCACCACGAGCTTTCTCATACCATTCCTGATATTCATTACAGAGCGCTTCTGGTAATAGTTTTTTATCTATATCAAGCTGTTCAATCAGCCATTGACTGCGGGCAATGAAGCGACACTGTGTCTGTTGATTACTATTTTCAGTAACTTTAAAAAGTTGATCCAGTGTTGAAATTAATTCTGCTTGCGGGTCTTCCTTGCCGTTTTTCGCATAAAAAAAGCGATCATCATCAACCTGACTTAGATAGCCATTACCAGAAGATTTATAATGAATTAAATTTATCCATTCGGATTTTTTCCAGAGCTGATTTTCAATCGCTTTAGATTTTATTTCATTATCTGTCGGCGGGTTATCGGCAAATAAATTACCTGAAAGAAATAATAAGACAGTTAGTGAAAAAAAATATTTTATGTTAAGCAATGAAAGAAATTCCTTATATTCCGGCATGATAACTGGTGAGGCATAAAAAAAACCTCTCCTTCACAGTGGAAAACCGGAAAGAGAGGTTTTAGAGGAGTTTACTTTTTAAGCAACGTACTTAGATAATACAGGATCAGCTTTCATTACTGATTCCATTGAAACTATCATTTCATCAGCAGTTACATTTTCCCCAGGAAAAATAACTGCGAAGTTTTCGTGCATCACTTTAGCAAAAGTTGCACGGTCCTGCTTTTCAACACCATAGATAACTGCAACAGTATCCATTGCATCGCCCTGACCACGTGCTACATCTTCAGAAAATTCGCCCATGATGGAGCTAACCATTTCCTGTCCACCATAAGTCAATGTGCCGGAAGTTGAGCAACCATTAGTACCTGTAGTCATACCAAAAGTAGCATTTCCTGACGTACCATTGGTCAATGAAGCTATTAAATGAGAGCCTGTACCTGATTTACCTTCCATCAGCATATTACCCCAACCACAATTTGGGCCACCTGGTGCTTCAGCAAATACACCTGAAGAAATGCCGATTAATGCTAAACCTAATATTGTTTTTTTCATATGTCTATTCCTGTTCCTTAAGATTAATGTGAATATGTTGGTCTTTAATTATTAAAGACGAGGTATATTAGCCGAAATCTGGGCAAAAAAACAAGGGATGAATCACCGTGATTTATTCACAATATTTCAATTTCTATAATATTTATATTTTTATTAAAATCCTGAGAAAATTTAATTGAATGAAATAGCTACGAAGCTGTGATAAATACATCATCCTGGATTCCGCAGTTGACCGCTCGCAATAGCGCTTAACCCGCTGTTTCATAAAGCATGACAATCACCCAATCGGTACATCTCGCTACGAACTGAATTGCAGGTTTGAGACGGCTCTTAGTTGTAACGCCTTGATCTACACCACCTCAAACGCACAATCAACTCGTCCAACTGCTGATTCCAGGGTTACGCATCTTTTTCACGCTCAATTGATTTTTCCAGGATAATGCTGTAAACCTCGAACCCCACTCAACACGTTTTTATAAAAAATGATCCGATCACTTCTTTTCCTGCCTGTTTTATTGTTAACAGCCTGCACCAATCTGTTATTTGCTCCGGTTAAACCACTCCCGATAACACCTGATAAAATCGGCATTTCATACGAGAATATCGAAATAGCATCTTCGGAAGGACTTAAGTTGCATGGCTGGAAATTATTAGCCGAACCAAAGACAGCCGGTACAATCCTGTTTTTTCATGGTAATGGAGATAATGTCAGTACACAGTTACCGAATACTTACTGGTTAACCAAAGCAGGTTATGATGTGTATGTATTTGATTATAGTGGTTATGGTAAATCAGAGGGGTATGCCACACTTGATGCCAATATCATCAACCAGGAATTGATGATTAAATATGTTGTTGGCAGCTTAGCAAACGATGAAAAACTGATTTTATTAGGCCATAGCCTCGGTGCAAGTATGGCAATTCATGTGCTGGCGCATTCGGCATATAGAGATAAAATCAGTACCTTAGTCACATTAGCGGCATTTAGTGATTATCATGATGTAACACAGGACGTTTTATCCCGAAACTGGTTAACATGGTTATTTCAATGGCCATTGTCGTTCACAGTAGATAATTCTTACCGGCCTCTGGACTCAATTGCCTTAATTTCACCTATTCCAGTTTTAATAATGCATAGTAAAACCGATGATTTGATCGATATTTATCATGCAAAGCGGTTATATGAATCGGCTAAAGAACCCAAACAGTTGATTCTCATCGACAGTGATCATAATAATATTTTCAGAAATCACGATAACCGAAAACTGTTGCTGGACTATTTAACTACCCTGCCCGCTGTGCTGAAAAATTAATGCTTAACTTTCGACATCAGTGAGCTGATAGCTCGATCAAATACTGATACTGATTCAATCAATTTTGCCTTTCCTGCTCTAAATTCAGCAGCCAGACCAAATATTGTCATATTTTTAATTTTATGCCCATGTCTGTTTACAAAAACATATTTTCCAGTGACATTACTTTTCCATGATAACTGAGCATTTACAATTTTTGAGTCGGGTTCAATAAATTCAATCCAGACACCCGGTTCAAGAGACTGCACAGTTTCCATGTAATCATCATATTCATTATTTGTTTCAATTCTATAATCCATTTGCGGAGAAGAGTCCATAATGATTTCTTCTTCGATATAAATGCTTCCTTTTACAACACTATCTGTAAATTCATCAAGATTATGAATAACATCCTTGGTTGGAGATACAATTATTTCTGTAATGCTATCTTCTGACAGATTATCCTCAGATTCATTCTCAATAATGGCCACTTCACCGGTATCATCGGTTGATAACAGAATATCAACATCATCATTCTGCTGTTTCTTACTCTCATTAAAACCAGCAAAGGCAGCTTCCATATTCTTTTCCGGCCAGATGGTTTTATCATCTACTCTGGTTACCAGGTTTTTACTGGTTTGCTTAACGACCTTGGCATGTTCGAGAACCAGCATTTGAAACACATTGTTTTTTTCCACTTTGTCTAGCTGAATAAGTCCCATAGCATTGGAGAGAGCTCGAAGCAAAGAGGGTAATGTTTTGAGTAATTTCTTTTTATCTTCTTCGCTGTGTTTCGCTATTAACGACCAGATTAATGTGGTTGTAATATGTTTTAAATTTTTCCAGTGGTTAGAATCTTCACCCTGGGTTAAATGTGTTTTATATAAAACTGATTTCCAGACACCATCCAGAAAATCAATAACATCAAAGCTGAGCTCATGTTTATCAAGTAACTTCTGGATGAAACTGGAAACTACTTCCTGAGAATGTTTTATTTTTTCATCTTTTATCTCTTCTTCATCTTTAAGCTCAACAATGGCCTGATCTGATTTTTTTTCTTCTTCTTTTACAAAAGCTTGAAAATCTTCCAGTGCTTTTTCAAAAATAGTGATGTCCTGTTCAAACTCTGTTAGCAGAAAATCTACTATTTCTTCAATTTTTTGAATCAGGACTTTTTCCTGTTGTTCTTCATCGCTCCAGCCCATTGCCGATTTTGAAATACTATCAAGTAATTTTCTGGCTGGATGTTTTTTGTGATTAAAAAAACTATTATCCAGAATAGCAACCTTAAGTATCGGTATTTGTAAACGGCCTATCAGTACCTTGATTTGATCTGGCAAAGCTTCATCATCAAAAAAGAAATCAAATAACATCGATACAATATCAATTATTTGATTATCTGCAGCACTACTTTGTTGACTATTCTCCTGCTTAAATTGAACAAGCTGTTGATTTAACTGATTTTTTAAACTCTGTGGATCTGCAGTTTGTGCTACGTCCTGCATGGTAAACATATTTGAAGACTGTAAATTTGTTAGCGCAGATATATAAGTAGGATTTTGTGCTGCAGGTGTAAGACCCACGATAGGGATATTACCTGTAGTATTTGCAGACGCGTTTTGATAAGGACCGGGACTTCCTGTTTGCATATTGGGCTGCTGACCTGCTGGAGACATATATTGTTGTAACATTGATATTAGATTGCCATCCATAGGCGCAGAGACATTAGACCCTGGCATATTATTCTGGCCATCCTGAGATAAATCAAACTGTGAAATATCCTGTTGGTCACCAGCATAATTGCGGGGGATTCTATTCGCCATAAATTTAGTTGTTTGCTTCAGGCGTTCACTGGAAGCTTTAAAATCAGGAAGTACACCTTTTTGAATAAAGTAATCATTCAATTCCATATAAAAATGTCCTAGATTGGACATGACGAATTTATCAAACAATTTATAAAAAATGAGTTTTACCTGGATATCTGTATCGAGAACAGAAGAAGCCTTATGAAAGCTATCGCAAATAGCTTTAGGATCAAGAGGATTTAAATCATCCTCAATTTTTTTACGATGTAAAACGACTTTTAATCTTTCTGAGACTGCAAATAAATCATCTTCAAAATGTGGTCGGGCTTTAGAAATCATATTATCTATTGCCAGACTATCTTCCAGTTCTTCCTGATCGACAAGACTCAATTCATCGAGTGGATCACTTCTTTTAACAGGTTTTTTTTGGGTAATCAGGTGATTGAAGTTGCGCTGTAATTCTTCATCGAATTGTTCCAGTATGATTTTGCGCTTAAGACGAAGCTCCCGCATCGCTTCAAAATACATATTCCTCTCACGGTCATTCTCTACCTTTTCAGAGAGTTCAAACAAAGAATCATCCACACTTTCCATCAATACGCGGATAAGATCATTCAACCCTTTCACGGCAAATCGCTTAATTGATTCGTAAACCATCGTATTACCGGAGAAGGCAATCACATTACTGGATGTTTCAGTTGACACCAGATCTACACCTATAAATTTTAAAGTAATTTCTCTAACTTTAATCCTGGAGAAATAAAAATTCTGTGAAAATTCGCTGTTACACAGAGACTACAAACAGGAGTTTTCCTGTTGTGTATAAAGCATAGGATATAAATTAGTAATTGCCAGACCATTTAACAAGCAAAAAGTAACGTTAATCATCCTAAAAGCTCTTTTTTTGTTAATTTATGAGTTTACCAAGCCAGCTTTTTTTCTGTTCAATTACCTGATTTTTATGACATATAATCATACTATGTTTAAATTTCAGGCCATTCTGTAAGGTTCGCATATTTATTTGCCGAAGAACCATCTCAAGATTCTCCTGAAAACGACTGATGGTCACTCGAATAAACTCCAGACCCAGTTCATTAAGTACTGCTGAAGGTAAGAGCAAAACAATATCTCCATCGGAAAAAGCTTTTTCATGGACCTCAGGTTCAAGCTCAGTATCAACACCCAGAGGTGTATGAGGCTCAGGTGTTTTATCAAGTTCCAGTAACTGCTCTTCAGAAAATTTCAGGGCGCTGAAATACTTATTACAATAATAGCTGATACGATTTATGCCTATCTGGATCACAGCCATCTCAACTCCTTTTCTGGTTTCTACTGGTGTTAAAGAGGATGATCTGGAACTAAGATATTCATTGATATTATCCAGAGACTCAGTTAAACAGCGTGAAGCCTGAATGGTTTCATCAAATTTTGTCTGTATGGCCTCTGCATTCAAATTTAATTCCATATCATCCATCAAAATCTCTATAGATTTATGGGCTATTGAGCTCTTTCCTTCTCCTTCTGACCGGGCAAGTGCCATCAAACCAATTTCAGTGTTTATGCCAACAAAATCATTGCCGAAATACTGGATGTCAGTATCGGAAAATTTTCCCGTTTGAGTTTGAGCGACAATACTTATTGATTTATTTTTCACCATTGTTTCAAATTTAATCTGTAAACATTTAAAGACTTAGCTACTCCTCAAACAGTTTAAAAAACTGATTAGTAACTGCTCAGAATATTCCTGAAATAAACCTGTACGAGCCAGTCTCAACAATTTGCAGGTATTTATACTGCGTTATAAAGCAAATAAAAGACTGACATATTTCAGAATTTAGCTGAGTATAGTTACTAATTTTAAATGAGTGCAATTTTCTTTAAGAGATCTCTGTTAGCATTGAAATTTTTTAAAAAATATTAATCAATATTAAGTTTTTTCTATACTTTTTTTGCCATAGCTTCATTTTCCTGTTTGAATAAAAGGCTGTTTTGAAGGCCTGGAGACAGTTATACTGTGAAGCAAATACCGATCTCATAATTTTTTAATACTGGCAGGAAACTCCCCGATATGTCCCGAAATCGCAGCAATAGAGTGGTTCACTGCTCTCTTCGAAACAATCATAATTTTTCTATCTGAGTTTAAAGAGAACCAGTATTGATCAGTAATTCTCTAGCTTTTATTCAATTACAAGGCTAAAAAATTATTCACAATTAATAGCCGGGTATAAAAAACCTCAACAGGATGACTCATGTACTATTTACGACAAATACTCTTAATATGTTTATCTGTATTAAGTATGAATGCATCGGCAGAACTGAAAGAATCTCTGGTACCTGGCGGCATAGCGTTGATTCCACTGGATAATAAGCAGGGAAAACCGCATTTCACCTATAATAAGAAACCCCTGCTCATTACTCATCAAAACGGAAAAACAATAGCGGTTGTAGGCTTATCCTTAAATACTAAACCCGGTGAGTATTTTATTAGTGGTCATTATGGAGATAACAAACAACTGATCAAAAAATTCTTCAAGGTAAAAGATAAGCAGTACACCACTCAAAGAATTACCATTAAGGATAAGCGCAAGGTAAATCCAGTTAAACAGGATATGGAAAGAATTATTCCTGAGCAAAAAAGAAAAAAGAAGGCTGCTAATTACTGGAGTGATGAAGAACCGGATACAAATTTTTTAATCCCTGTCAAAGGTATCATGACTGGTAGTTATGGCAGAAGACGAGTATTTAATGGACAGCCCAAACGTCCTCATGGTGGTATGGATATAGCGGCGGATAAAGGTGTTGAAATAATCAGTCCGGCTGCTGGAACAGTCATTGAAAGTGGAGATTTTTTCTTTAGTGGTAACCTGGTTTATATAAACCATGGACAGGGCTTAATCAGCCTTTATGCACACCTTGATACAATCAAAGTTAAGGTTGGTGATAAAATCGAAAAAGGACAGGTTATTGGTACAGTGGGCGCAACTGGTCGCGTAACCGGACCTCATCTGCACTGGAGTGTGGGCTTAAATGGAACCTGGGTAAATCCTGAGTTATTTCTTCAATAATCCTGAAACCAGATAATAGTCTGAGCGCTAGAGCCTGGATAGCACTTTCCGCTCAGACTACTAAACCCGTTTAAAATGTCAAACGGACACCAAGGTGTAAACGATCATCATCCATATCGTATGAATTAGCATTATCAAGATCGACTTTAATATTTCTTAAGCCTATGAAAGCGACGGTTTGCGGTAAAACTTCAATCTGAAACCCCAGATTTGTATCTAATAGATCTTCAGTATCAGAAAAGCTGGTAATTTTAGGGGCATAATGAGCCGTCAGATAGAGCGACATTGGCATCACACCAGGGAAGGTATAACGCACTTCTCCTCCTATAGCAACAGCGACAATATCCTGATTTACTGTATCCAGGTTACCTCCGTAAGCCTTAAGGCCTACTCCCAAAGTTAAAGGAGTATCCTTTGCAGCCTGACGACGTTGCATGAGACTTATCTGACCAATAAAGTCATCTGCATCATTATAAAAGAAAGCAACACCTAGCTCAGCGCCTCCCCAACCGATGACACTCGAGTCAGAACGAAAGGTGAATTGAGCAGTCTCTGATGACAAAGCAACTTCCAGATCATTCGCCTGGGACAGCATGGGGAATAGCAATATTAAAGCGACAATTATTTGTGGGAAATATAGTTTCATAGAATGATTTAAATTGAAAAATTAAGTCTGAAAAATTAACAGACATAATAACACATATGGAGGATATTTAGACGCTCAAAAAAGTGAATTAATGGTATTATCAGATGGAAACTTTTTGACCGAATATAGGTCTGACCTGACCTTCCTGCCTAAGTATGGGCGTTTCCATCCAGCGAATTAAGGGGGCCCATTGCTCAAAATCAATGCGGTTTTTCCCCGGTTTTAATTCCAGTATACCTATACCTTTTGCAATGGCTTTATTATAAAGCTGAGTATCCCTGAAACTGGTGACGAAAGGCAGTTTTAAAGTGAATAAAAAACGTTCAAGAGAGTGATACATTAGCGTGTTTTTTCGAATTCTATTTGCCACTACGGCTATACGAACCTGTTTTTTTCTGGCTTTACCGATTAATAAAACATCTTTAATAAAATGAGCAGTAGATTGAATATCTATTGGCGAGGGTAAAACGGGAATAATCAGCATATCGTTATCCCTTAACATAGAGGCCAGTTCGCTACCACTTAAACCGGCAGCCGTATCTATCACGACAATATCCGTTTCCGGTGGTACTCGCATTTGCCAGGATCGGGTTATATGATTTCCTGACCTTTTGGTCGCATCTACTACCGCAATATCTGGATATTGATCGGATCTGCAGTTTTTCCAGTGCAGTGACGACCCTTGAGTATCATAATCAAATAATTGAACAATTTTTCCTCTGGAAGCAAAATATGAAGCAATATTTGTAGCTATTGTTGTTTTGCCGCAACCGCCTTTTGCATTACTAATTAAAATTCTTTGAGTAACCATCATCATAATATAGAGTAAATTGAGTGATTTACCAGTTGCCACTTACTTTTTAAAAGCATTTTTCAACATATTACATAAAATAAGCAGATTAATTACTACCTTATAGTTTTATATCGAAAAAGTCGGGTAAAATAGCGCTTTTTCAGGAAGCAGCTAAATGCCAGTTATTGAACCCGATTTAAGTCTCTATAACAATTCCAGAAGCGATGAAGCTGAGCAGCAGGTAGTTGAGAAAAACAGCCTTATCTCAGCATTTTCCGGGATTAAGTGGCAGGGATATGACTGTCAGTTTACTGACTGGAAGTATTTACCTAATATCAATTTATGGCGAGATTTTCTTCCACCAGAATTTGAATCAAAATTACCGGGATTAACGGCGGGTGATGAAATATCACATTATTATCCAACTGGAGAATTGCTTGATAACTTTCAATCCTCTTTGCAATATACAGTTTCACACTCACAGTTTCAGCCACCCCAAATTACTCTGAATCCAGTTTCGCCGTTATATGGTCGATATTATCCGAAAGATTTTTTTTCAAACATTGAAGGCGTATATGAGGGTAATAAATTCCCCTGCAAAATTATTGCGCTTGATGATAAAACGATTTCAGTCGATTTAAATCATCCGTTGGCGGGTAAAGACATTGAAATGATCATGCGTATTGATTCGATAAAAATAGCAGGTGCTGAACGAGGTGGTCGCTGTAATGATATTGCGGCAATCATCACTGAAAAAGGCCCCGGTATGCAGGATCGCCCAGCTCAGCAAGAAGTCGACTTTTTTTCCAACAATCCATTTCAGCGACTCAATGAAGATAGTGATGAAGATTTTTTTAAATTACCTGATTACTCGCCTTTCTGGGATAGTGTTGCTCTTGCTCAGGTAACCAGGCTTTATGAGGAATTAATCCCACCCGATGCACAGATACTGGATTTAATGGCTGGCGCTCATAGCCCCCTGATTGATGCCAATATACAGATAAAACAGCTTAGCTGCGCAGGCTTGAACGAAGATGAAATGGCATTTAATAAAATCTGTAATCAAAGCTTCAAGGTCGATGTTAACAACTTGAGCAGTTTGCCATTCCAGGATACACAGTTTGATATAGTATTAATACATGCTGCGATTGAATATGTCATTAACCCGGATATGCTTTTTTCTGAGATACACCGTATTTTAAAACCATCGGGACGGGTAATTATCAGTTTTTCGAATCGATCAATCGAAGAAAAATCTATTAAATTATGGAATCAGGCACATGAATTTGAAAGACCGGCAATTGTTCTTGCTTACCTGAGATCCAAAAATCAATTTGGTAACTTCCATAGTTACTCTATGCGTGGATTGTTGAGACCCGAAGATGATAAACTGGCAGAAAAATTACTTTATTCTGATCCTGTTTATGCTATCTGGGGGGATAAAATATAATGACTTAAGCGATATACAGGTATTGAAGCGGTTATCTACTGAACCCGGTTGAATAATTAATCACGCTCATCTATCCAGTTCATCTGAATCGCTTCCAGTATTTTCTCATTAGAATTTTCAGGCTTATCATCAAAATCCGGTAGTGCACAAACCCAGTCATGTAAATCGGTAAAACGCACATATTGCGGGGCGACATCAGGATGATTTTCATCCAGTTCTATCGCAATATCCAGCACATCAGTCCACTTTAAACTCATATTTATCTCAATTAATAGAACAATTTAACATTATAAATAATAGAAAACGAATAAAAAACTTATTAAAAGGAAAAAAAACTAAAATAATCCACTAATAAACTAAACTTAGTATAAGTATTATATCCTGAAAAAATTACTTTAAATTAATAATGTTTCTGAAAAAAAATATCTGGCTCATTTTTTATGCATTACTGCTACTGGGATTAATTTATCTGGTTATTTCTATTTTTTCTACCTGGCATAATATTAAAACTAAAACCGCCGAAGAAATATCAAATCGTAATCACCTTTTTGTATCGTCTGTCACTTCGACTTTTGAACAACAGGAAATGATGCTCGAGTTGCTGGGACAGCAATTACTCAATGATGATCAGTATAAGAATAAAGAAAATACCACTATTAAACTGGATAGACTTTTAAAACAAAATACTTCGCTCATTGGTTTTGGCCTGGCTAATCTGGATGGCCAGCTACTGGTAACCAGCTCTAATATTGATTTAGATAAAATGCCCAATCTAAAGGAAAGCGAAAATTCCCGTATAACTTTTAACAAAGCACTGGAAACTGACAAAATGGTGCTCGGAAAGACTTATTACCTGGAACCAATAAAAAACTGGGTAATTCCAATTAGAAAAGCTATTCGAAATATTGACAATCAATTACAGGGTATGATGATTGCAGGCATTAACCCAGGTGACCTGCTACCCAAATTTAATCATTTTACAAAATATCATCAGAATTACCGGGTCATGCTTATTCATGATCACAATTTTCGCTATGCCTATATCAGTGGAAACCCGGATATATCCAAAATCAGTGATCTCATTAATAACCCCATCCCAACTTCGGATATAGACACTCATAAACAATCAATTCAGCAACAATTAAATATGACATTGGATGACCTTAGAAATAATGTTATGTCAGCAGAATATTTTGCTCCTTCGATAGATGGAAAGCCTAAATTATATTCAATTATCTACTTACCAGAATATCAGCTCTGGTCTCTATCTTTCATTCCAAAATCAATTCTCACGGATCAATTGATCTCATCATCTCTACAATATGGCCTGACTTTTGTCGGTTTCTTTATTATTATTTTTTTCCTGTTTAGATATATCCATAAATTTGAACTCAAAAACAGGCAGCAATTGATCAGTCAGGCAAATCATGATTTTTTAACCGGACTCAATAACAGGCAGTACCTGAAAGATGCAGAGCCTGACTGGATTTATGATAATGCAGACAAATTCAGTGTTTTTTTTATGGATCTTGATAATTTCAAAAACATTAATGATAGCTATGGCCATAATTATGGTGATTTAATTCTAAAACAGGTCGCCATCCGTTTGCTTTCAATATTCCCTGAAACTAGCTTGGTATGCCGTCAGGGTGGAGATGAATTCATCATCCTTTGCAAACAGACCTCCGAGAAAAAATTGGGGAAAATTGCCACAACTGTTCTGGATAAACTTTCTCATCCTTATGAAATTGATAATTACCTTTTTAATATCGGGGTAAGCATCGGTATTTGTCGCTATCCTGCGGATGGTAAAACTTTTGATGCCTTATTTAGTGCAGCCGATGCTGCTATGTATTACGCAAAAAATAATAAACAGAATTACTTCATTTTCACTAATAATTTAAAACAACAGATTAATAAAACTTCTGAAATTGAACAGTCACTGCATACAGCGCTGCAAAATAATGAGTTCCACATGGTGTACCAGCCACAAATTGCCAGTCGAGGTGCATTATTTGGTGTTGAAGCTCTCATCCGTTGGAATAATGCTGAGTTGGGCTCAATTCCTCCAGACCAGTTTATTCCTGTAGCTGAAGATAATGGCTTAATTCTAGAACTTGGTCATTTTATAATTGATCAGTCGATAAAAGACATTTCTGAACTGAGTAGAAGTAATGATTCTTATGATCTTCAGCTATCCATTAATATTTCTGTACGTCAATTCCTGGAATTAGGTTTTCTGGATTATTTAAAGTCATCCCTGTTACATCATCAATTTCCTTCCAGACATTTAACACTTGAAATCACTGAAAGTATTTTTATTGAAGATATTGATTATATGACACCCATTTTTAATGAAATTCGAGCATTAGGTATAAAAATTTCACTGGATGATTTTGGTACGGGCTTTTCATCTTTAAGTATGCTGAAGAAACTCCCCATTGATGAGTTAAAAATTGATAAAAGTTTTATCGATAACTGCACCAATAATAATCAGGATAAATCGATGGTTATTAATATCCTCAATATTGCGCAGAATCAGGGGCTTAAAGTCGTTGCGGAAGGGATAGAGTCACAGTCTCAGGCCGAATTACTGGCTAAAAATGGTTGTGATATTCAACAGGGATATTTTTATGCCCGGCCTCTGGATTATAAATCCCTGGAGGAATTTTGTAATAATTACAAACCTCCAGCTAAAATTTTTAAATTATAATATCGCTGAAACCTAATGGTTTTCAGACACCATATTAATGGTGTATTTAGGAATTTCAATGACCAGATCTTCCTCAGCAACTACAGCCTGACAACTCAATCTTGAATCAGGTTCCAGTCCCCAGGCTTTATCCAGATAATCATCTTCATTTTCATCTGATTCTGCTAAAGAATCAAAACCCTCACGGATAATGACGTGGCAGGTTGTGCAGGCACAGGATTTTTCACAGGCATGTTCAATTTCAACACCATTATCAAGTAAAGCATCGCAAATGCTGACTCCTGATGGAGCTTCAAAAGCGATTCCATCTGGGCAGATTTCTTCATGGGGTAAGACAATAATCTGGGGCATATCAAATCTCAACTTCGTTAATATTTTTGCCGGATAGCACTTTCTGCACACTCGCATTCATTCTTTTAGCGACATAATCATCACTGATAACTTCAATATGTTTAATAGCTTTCTTAAGTTCTTCTGTCGAATATTCTGAAATTTTACTTTCGAGTTCATTTCTTGCATCAAGGATTACCTGGTATTCTTCATCATTCAATAAATCATGACCATCCTGTGCAAGCGCTGAATCAATAGCTTCAATCACTCTTCTTACTTCAACCTGTTGCTCAGTTAACATTCTTGCTTCAATATCTTCTTTAGCGTAACTCATCGAATCACGTAACATACCTTCAATTTCTGTTTCTGTTAATCCATAAGAAGGTTTGATCACAATATCTGATTTAACACCACTACTCAGTTCTTCAGCCATTACAGACATTAATCCATCAGCATCTACCTGATAAGTCACCCTGATCCGGGCTGCACCTGCTGTCATAGGTGGTATGCCACGTAATTCAAAATGTGCTAGAGAGCGACAGTCTGAAACAAGTTCTCTTTCGCCCTGAACAACATGTATAGCCATTGCCGTCTGACCATCTTTAAAAGTGGTAAATTCCTGTGCTCTGGCCACAGGAATTGGAGAATTACGGGAAATTATTTTCTCACTCAATCCCCCCATAGTTTCTATACATAATGAAAGGGGTAACACATCCAGTAACAGCATTTCCTGATCCGGCTTATTGCCAGCAAGAACATCAGCCTGTAAGGCTGCACCTATAGCCACCACTTGATCAGGGTCAAGATCCGCTAATGGTGTACAGTCGAAAAATTCTCCAACTTTCTGGAAAACCAGTGGTACTCTGGTTGAACCACCGACCATCACAACATTTTGAATTTCCTCTTTTTCGATTTTGGCATCACGCATTGCACGACGACAGGACATGAGCGTTTTATTGACCAGGTCTACAATTAATTCATTAAATTGCTGACGATCAAGAACAATTGAAAAATTCTGCTTTTCGAGGTGAATTTGAGTGGTTTCCTGTAATGTAAGCTCTTCTTTCGCTTTTCGTGAAGCAATCAGTAACTGACGAAAAACAAATGGATCGATATCAGTTAATCCTGCCTGCTTTATTAGCCACTCAGCAATAGCATGATCCATATCGTCCCCACCCAGAGAACTATTTCCACCAGTAGCTAAAACTTCAAATACGCCTTTACTCAAATGTAAAATAGAAATATCAAAGGTGCCACCACCCAGATCATATACAGCTATCAACCCTTCTGCCTGTTGATCCAGGCCATAGGCTACAGCAGCTGCAGTAGGTTCATTCAATAAGCGGTAAACATTAAGTTCAGCCAGTATAGCGGCATCTCGGGTGGCCTGTCGCTGAGCATCATCAAAATAAGCCGGTACGGTAATAACAACACCCGACAAAGCTTCACCCAGTGTCTGTTCAGCACGCCTGGACAATGACCTGAGAATCTCTGCAGAGACTTCCATTGCAGAAACCTTAGATTGCCTGGTTATGATGCGAGGTACAGTGGAATCGCGATTTCCATCAAACTCATAGGGTAATACATTTCCCAGACTCTTAATATCTTCGATTCCTCGACCTAAAATACGTTTCACTGATGATATGGTATTGAGAGGATCCGAAGCCTGTTTTTGTTGAGCATCGTAACCTACCAGAATGTGATCTTCCGCATAATGGACAATTGAAGGCAGTAGATGTCTATTTTCTTCATCCGGTAGGGTTTCCACCTTGCCACTACGATTCACCGCGACCAGTGAATTAGTTGTGCCAAGATCTATACCCGCTGCATAGTTACGTTTGTGAGGAGCTGTTGATTGCCCCGGTTCTGTTATTTGAAGTAATGCCATGAATTAAATCTTTATAGAATGTCTTCTTCCAGTTTTAACTGGTACTCATCTAGCTGTTCGAGGATTCGCTCAACAAACTGCATTTTTTTACTCACCTGACGAGCCTGTTCCAGATAGCCCTGCTCATATAATGAAATAAAACTCGATGAAAATTCTTTCGATCGCTGATCCAGTTTGCCAGTAATATGATCACAGCAGCGCATAGGATCGCTACAACTCCGGCATTCGTCCAATTCTTCACGTAACTCAATTTGTTCCAGTAAAAATTCAGTATCAGTCGTAGTTTCATGGTCATCATTTAATTCAAGACCACTCACTTCCAGCATATATCGGGCGCGTCTTACCGGATTTTTTAAAATTTCATAGGCTTCATTAATCCATGCAGCCTTTTGTACGATAAGTCGTTTTTCCTGATCTGTACCATTGATAAAGCGATCAGGGTGATAAGCTGCCTGTAATTTCAAATGAGCATTATGCAGGGCTTTCATGTCCAGATGAAAATCAACTGGCATACCGAATAATTCAAAATAATTTTGTTTTAAATTTATTTCCATCGGATATAACTAGACCGTAAAACTTTCGCCGCAACCACATTCATCTTTGGCATTGGGGTTAATAAATTTAAATCCTTCATTAAGACCTTCGCGAGTAAAATCAACCTGTGTTCCATCCAGATACACAAGGCTCTTGGGATCGATGATAAGTTTGACGCCCTGACTCTCGAAGACTTCGTCTTCATCGTCAATTTCATCTACAAATTCAAGAACATAGGCCATACCGGAACAACCGGTCGTTTTGATTCCAATTCGCAGACCTATACCTTTTCCCCGACTTTCCAGGAAATTTTTTACTCTATCTGCTGCTACATCAGTTAAATTAACTGCCATAATCTACTTCTCCTAACTAGCCACCTGACGAATAACGGCAGGTAACTGATTAATCAAATCATTCAAAGTGCCGATCAACTGATCGATTTGTTGATGAGTATTTTCCATACCGAAGCTCACTCTAACTGCATTCAATGCCAGGTCCTCATCAACCCCCATCGCAGAAAGTACATGACTGGGCAGGGTAACTTCGCTATGACAGGCTGATCCACTTGCCAGTTCAAAGCCCTGTTTATCCAGTTGCATTAAAAGAGTTTCGCCATGATAGTACGGAATAGCGAAAAAACTGGTATTCGGCAATCGTGCCGCATTTTCACCAAATACGACAACTTTGCTGATTAAAGCCAGTTGCTGTTCAAAATAGCGGCGCAATTCTAGCAGATTTGTATGCCTTTCCTGTAATTTTCTTGCAGCAAGTTCAGCCGCTTTCCCCATACCAACCAGCAAAGCAACATTTTCAGTACCTGCCCGCCTGGCAGATTCCTGATAACCACCACTTAATAACGGAGTAATCGGCCCCGCAGATTTGACTACTAATGCACCAACTGCCTGCGGCCCCTGAAACTTATGAGCAGAGATTGTCATCATGTCGACATCTAACTGCTGAAAATCAACCGCTATCTTACCTACAGCCTGAGTCGCATCACAATGTACTAGAGGAACATTATGCTCATGACTGAATCGAGCCAATTGTTCTACTGGCTGGATCACACCCGTTTCATTATTGGCTAGTTGTAATGATAACAGATCAGGCAAATGTTGTTTTATCAACATTTGGCCATGATCGATATCAGTGACACCATTTTCATCCGCCGCAATCAGGTAACTTGTACAGCCTGCTTTTTGCAATTGTTTTAGCGGATTTAATACACTGTCATGTTCCTGCTGACTACTGATCAAAGTGGCTTTAGATGTACCTAAAAACCCTTTTAAAGCCAGATTATTGGCTTCTGTACCACCACTGGTAAAAATCACATCCTGCGGGTTTGCATTGATACTTTCGGCAACTCTTGCACGAGCTGTCTCAATCGCCGAACGTAAAAAACGTCCGCTTTTATGTAAACTGGACGCGTTACCATGCGTAGAAGTCAGAAAAGGCATCATTTCCTCTAACACTTCCGCATGCAAAGGAGATGAAGCATTATGATCAAAGTAAACCGACATATTTTATAAAGGCAAATAAAAAGTTAATGTTCTTCAACCAGATCTTCAACTTCTGATTGATTATCAATCATATCAGCCAGAGATATATCTGTCAGATAGCCGGAAATCTGATCACTCAATTCCTGCCATAACTGTTCAGTCAAACAAGGTTCATAAGCAGCACTACCGACAAGCGCATCCTTATTAGTGACTTCAAGTTTATCATCAACCGCATAGATAATATCTGAAATGCTGACCTCGGCAGGATCAGTACTTAAGCTATATCCACCACCAGGTCCTCTTGTACTAACGACAAGTTTATTGCGTCTCATCTTGGCAAAAAGTTGCTCCAGATAAGAAAGTGAAATGCCCTGACGCCTGGAAATTTCAGCCAGAGAAACCGGCCCTTTCTCAGAATTCATGACCATATCTAAAAGAGAGGTCACGGCATATCTGCTTTTTGTCGATAACCGCATAACGTACACCCATATTTGTTTAAAGTGGCCTCAGTATACAATCCCGACCAAATTGGTCAAGTATTATTTCCTAGTAAAACAGTCGGGATTAGATAAGCGCAGTATTTTCATCAGTTCAGCGTGAAAAGATGCATAACAGATTGATGTGCCTGGTCTAAGCCGGGGATGGCTGTAGATAGAGCCATGCAGGAGCAATTGCCGGGAAATCAAAAACACCCTTGTCAGCTGATTGGTGATGAACGTGTTTTTGATTTTATCAGCTGCATTAAGCTGTTACCTGGACTTTCATGAATAACTAATTTTTCCTGGATTATAGACTTACAGACAATCCCTTATTAGTAATCATTTCAAGCTTATAATTCTGCCCCCTTTAATGAAATTTATGATGCTTCAGATCAAATTGAATAAAATTATCTTAAATAATTAATATATCCATAAATATATTTGCTAAACTAACACTCAGTTCATTTAACCCTAAATCCGTTATTTCGGAATAATAAAGAGTATTTGAAGTAGCGGATTCTGGTAATAACCATAAACCTGAATTTATTAGTTTAGATCGTAGCGAGAAATATCTAGTTGCCGAAGATAAAAAAAATAATCGGTCATCGAAAACATAACCGTATATTTTTTATGGCCTTTTCAGACTTTCCAAAGGGCCACAATCTATTCAGCAAAATAGATTTCATCAATACACTCTACAAATGAAGTCAGACAAACACAATCAGGATAAATCATGTTTCAAATCCGAATCCATGGACGCGGCGGTCAGGGCGTTGTTTCTGCATCCGAACTGCTTTCAGTCGCTGCGTTTGAAGAAGGTAAGTTTTCTCAATCTTTTCCCAGTTTTGGCTCTGAACGAATGGGGGCACCCGTACAGGCTTTTGCTCGCATCAGTGACCAGCAGATAACGACACGTGAACCCGTCATGGAACCCGATATGCTCATTATTCAGGACCCTACCCTGTTTCATGCAGTGAATGTCTTTGAAGGGGTCAAAACTGCAGGTTATCTATTAATTAACAGTTCCAAAACAGCTGAACAACTGGGTATTGAAGAAATGACTTCTCAATTTCCAGAAAATCATGTAATTAGTATACCGGCAACCGAACTGGCACTAAAATACATAAAACAGCCGAAGCCAAATACTGTATTACTGGGTGCTTTTGCAGCGATGAGCAATATGATCCAGATTCCAGCCCTGGAAAAAGCCATTAGCGCTAAATTCCCCAGTAAAATCGCCAAGCCTAATATCACAGCCACAATCGCCGGATATAATCTTGTGACACAAATGCTCAATAAAGTTAAGGAGGCTTCTTAATTATGCTACATCAAATGAGTGGATCAATCGCTGTAGCCAAAGCCATAGCACTATGTCGACCAGAAGTGGTTCCCTGTTACCCTATAACACCACAGACACATATCGTCGAACACCTGAGTGAACTGGTAAAAAGTGGACAATTGCAAAATTGCAGCTACTTGAATGTCGAATCAGAATTTGGCTCTATGGGCGTCTGTATAGGTTCTTCTGCCACCGGTGCACGTACTTATACAGCAACAGCAAGTCAGGGTCTGTTATACATGATGGAAGCTGTTTATAACGCTTCAGGCCTGGGTTTACCCATCGTCATGACACTTGGCAACCGGGCCATTGGTGCTCCAATTAATATCTGGAATGATCACTCAGATGCTATGTCGGTACGTGATGCAGGATGGATTCAGTTATTTGTTGAAAATAATCAACAGGCGGTCGATGTTCATATTCAGGCTTTTAAACTTGCCGAAGCGCTTAGCCTGCCGGTTATGGTCAACATGGATGGTTTTATATTAACCCATGCAATTACCCGAGTTGACCTGCCTGAGCAGGCGTTAGTTGATGAATTTTTACCAGCCTATGTACCTCGACAGTTACTGGAAACTGCTGACCCCATCACTATAGGTGCTATGGTCGGTCCAGATGCCTTTACTGAAGTTCGCTATCTTGCTCACGCTAAACAGAAACAGGCTCTGTCAGTCATTGAACAGCAGGCCGAAGAGTTTGAAAAAATATTTTCCAGAGACTCAGGAGGACTTGTTAAATCCTATGACGCTGAAGATTCTGATATTGTTTTTATAGCCATGGGTTCTGTGATTGGCACTATGCAAGCCTTAGTTGAAGAATTAAGGGAACAGGGTCAATCCATTGGAATTTTAAGTCTTCGCTCTTTTCGCCCCTTCCCGGTTGATGCTATCCGTAACGCTCTGAAGGGAACTAAACAGGTCATTGTATTTGAAAAAAGTTTTGCGGTCGGTATGGGGGGCGTTCTGGCTAGCGAAATTCATATGGCTACTCAGGGATTAAATTTAAAAATCAATTCAGTTATTGGCGGACTGGGTGGTCGTACGATTACCATGAAATCTTTACAAAATATCGTCGAACTGGCTGTTAAAGGAGAACTTGATCAAGAAGTATTCATGAATCTGGATGAAGCTACCGTCAATAGAGAATTAAAGCGGCAGGAAGTTAATCCATCATCAGGATCGACTGCCGAAAATGTTCTACGTGATATGGGTGTAGTTTCTGCATCCAAAACTCATTAACGGGTGACAAATAATTATGTCAAAAAATCAAATTAATAAGGAAGCAAATCAGCAAACAGTCAAGTTTTATCAGACTGGAACCTTTACAGTTGGAAACCGGCTGTTAGATGAAGATTTTCGAACCGTACAGGGTACTCTTGAGCGTTCCAACTCTATTGACTCGGGTCATAGAGCCTGCCAGGGCTGTGGACAGGCATTGGGTGCACGCTATGCATTAGATGCAGCCATGCGGGCTACAAATAATAAAATCATAGCAGCCAATGCGACAGGTTGTCTGGAAGTATTTACCACACCCTACCCTGAAACTGCCTGGAATATACCCTGGATACACTCTCTATTTGGAAATGTAGCCTCAGTTGCAACTGGAATAGCTGCTTCTTTACAGGCAAAAGGTGATACAGAAACCCGGGTTATTGCCCAGGGTGGTGATGGTGGTACCACCGATATTGGTTTCGCCTGCTTATCAGGTATGTTTGACCGTAATGATGATGTACTTTACATATGTTATGACAACGGTGGTTATATGAATACTGGTGTACAACGTTCCAGTGCAACACCTTCAGGTGCCAGAACATCTACCACTATGCCGCTAGGCGATAATCCGGGTAGCTCCTTCACTTCCGGTAAATTTATGCCAGCCATTGCGATGGCTCATGATATTCCTTATGTGGCGACAGCTTCTGTACATGATTTACATGATCTTGAACGCAAAGTCGAAAAAGCCATGTCTTTTCGAGGTGCCAGATATTTACAGATTAATGTGCCCTGCCCGCTGGGCTGGGGTAGCGAACCTGCTTTAACCGTCAGATTAGCTCGTATGGGAGTTGAATGTGGTCTTGTACCTTTATTTGAAGCAGAAGAAGGCGTACTGACCAACTCCACAAAAATTCGCTATCGCATACCCGTTGAAGAATATCTGCAATTACAACGCCGTTATGCGCATATTTTAAAACCGGCAAATCAACATCAACTGGCAGCAATAAGATCTCTGGCTGAAAAAAATATAAAACGCTATAACCTGCTATAGGGGATAGGAAATAGATATGACTGAACAAAATAAACCATTCGCTATTACGCTGGATGTGGGTTCCAGCCACCTTAATAAAACAGGCAGCTGGCGCAGCAAAAAACCCATATATGTCTCCAGAATGCCTCCCTGTAACAAAGCCTGCCCCACCGGAGAAAATATTCAGGGCTGGCTCAGTTTAACAGAAGAAGAAAATTATCATGAGGCCTGGAAATTACTCACTAAAGACAATCCTTTTCCAGCTATCATGGGGCGGGTTTGCTACCACCCCTGTGAAAACATTTGTAACCGTGGAGAACTTGATTTACCGGTTGGCATCAATTCGGTCGAGCGTTTTATTGGTGAACAGGGATTAATCAATAACTGGAAATTTACAGCGGGTGAAGACACTGGAAAAAAAGTCATGATAATCGGCTCTGGCCCGGCAGGTCTGGCAGCAGCCTATCATCTCAGGCTATTCGGACATAGTGTGACCATATTTGAAGCTTCAGAAAAACCGGGTGGCATGATGCGCTACGCTATTCCGAAATATCGTTTACCGCGCGAAAAATTAAATGCCGAAATTTATCGAATTCAGGAAATGGGCGTTGAGTTTAAATTTGGTCAACGCGTTGAAGATATCGAAAAAACACGAAGTGAAGGTAATTTTGATGCTGTTCTGATTAGTATTGGTGCACAGAATTCCAATCATTTAAAATTTGAAGGTGAACCAGGTATTCCAGTACTGGATGCTTTAACTGTTTTACGTGATACAGAAGAAGAAAGGCCCAATCAATTAATAGGCCGTGTCGTTGTTTATGGTGGCGGTAATTCAGCTATGGATGTTGCCCGCACCGCGGTTCGCATGGGGGCACAGGATGTCACTGTGGTCAGTCGCTATGAAAAAGATAATATGTCAGCCCACCCTTTTGAAATTAAAGAAAGCCTGGAAGAAGGAACTGAATTGCTAAGTTTACGCGCAATTAAAGCAATAACTGGCAATCAGATCACTCTGGAACGATTAAAAGCCAGTGAGGAGCATCATTCAGGAAGAGCAAGAGTAGTTGAAACTGGAGAGTTTGAAACTATTGAAGCAGATGTTGTCGTACTGGCAATAGGACAACTGGTCGATTCTAATTTAATTGAAAATAACCCTCAAATTAACTTTGAGAACAATTGCATTCAAATAGATGACTCTATGCAAACAGGACAGGCTGGTATTTTTGCAGCAGGTGATGCTGTACCTTCTCAACGGTCAGTCACTACCGCTTTAGGACATGGAAAAAAAGCAGCGAGAACCATAAATGCCTGGTTAAAAAATAAAACCTGGCAACCCGCACCACAAAGTGAAGTTGCCAGTTTCGACAAAATGGAACCCTGGTATTACTCAGATGCACCTAGAACCGTGCAACCCTATCTTGAAGCCGTCAGGCGCAAAAGTGGTTTCGCCGAAGTTGTCGGTGATTTAGATCTGGATAGTGCCAAATTTGAAGCCAGACGTTGCATGTCCTGTGGAAATTGTTTTGAATGTGATAACTGTTATGGAATATGCCCTGATAATGCCATTACCAAGCTGGGTGAAGGTAAAGGTTTCGAATTTAAATATGATTATTGCAAGGGTTGTGGAATGTGTGAAACAGAATGCCCCTGTGGAGCAATCAGTATGATTGCTGAGGATATTTAAACGATAATCGCCCAGACTTAAATCTGACACTTCAATTGAAAAAGTGAGGGTTACCGGTATTTATAGAAGTGCGAACTTTTATTTAAACTTTAAGAGGTAACCCTCAAATACCAACAACTTTCAAAGTACTTCCAGTTTTTGAACTTAGTACATCCAGTCTTAACGGCATTTGTTCCCTCAGTTCAGTCACATGTGAAATGATACCGATCATTCGGCCACTGGCCTGCAGATCAATTAATGTCCGAATAGCCAGATCCAGCGATTCCTGGTCCAGGCTACCGAAACCTTCATCTATGAATAGCGTATCCAGTCTGATTCCACCTGCATAAGCCTGCACGACATCAGACAAACCCAAAGCCAATGCCAAAGCAGCCATAAAAGATTCCCCACCGGATAAAGTCGCCACCGAACGGGTTCTTCCGGTATAGGCATCTTCAACTTCGAGTTCCAGGCCTGATGCTTTATTACCTTTAGAACGAACATCTTTACGCAACATTTGATAACGTCCTTTCGACATTAAGCTCAATCTTTGTGAAGCCTGAATTAACACATCATCCAGTAACACGCTCAGTACAAAACGTTGTAAACTGATTTTATTATTAGTGCGTCCATTAGCAACATCACTTAAAGTACCATAGATAGCATATTGCGCTTCAAGCTCCGCGTTATCTTTATGTGCCTTATGTAGTTTTTTCTGTACAGAATTTAATTGTTTAAATCTTGAATCCAGGTTATGCCATTCTTTTTCAATAATCTGGTAGCTTTCCTGTTTTTGATTGTATATCTCAATCAAAGAATCCAGGTTCGGAGTTTTTATATTTTTTAATTTCTTTTCCTGCTGATTTAAGGCTCCATTTAATTCCTGCAACTGTTTTGAAAAATCAGTGATAAAAGCAGATATTTCAAGTTGATCTTTTTCACTTAAAACAGCCTGCTGATAATTCTGTTGATCAATAAAGTCACTAGACTTAAGTGTATTTTCCCAACTCGCTTTTGCATTTTTTAATAATTCAATTATATCAACTTTCCTTTTAGTTAATGTTTTCAGACTGGTATCAAATTCAGCCAGCTTAAGCCGGCTTTCTCGCGCTAATTGATCGGTTTTTTCCAGCTTCTCTGTTAACTGTTGTATAACTGTTGATATATTTAATAATTGTTTCTGGACGAATGAAATATCTTGATACTCTTCAGGTATATCTTTAGTAAGCAAGGTTACTGCCGTTTGTTTCTGCAGTTCCTGATTTTTTAATACCTCGTATTGTGTTTCCTGCTCTTTCAATTTCAACTGAAGAGTCTCTGAAGCTGACTTGAGCGCTTTAAGCGTTTCTGTCTTATGAGTTAAGCCGGTTTGCTGTTGCTCAAGTGTTGAGACTTCATGTTTACATTGTTTTAAGGATTCATTCATTTTTTCCACAGATAGTTGAGCATTATCACCTAATGTCTGTTGTGTGGACTTGATATCCTTTTCTATCTGTTTTAATTCAAGCTTTATAAAGTTTAATTCCTTTTCGACCTTCAAGCTTTGTTCAAAATCTGTTTCAGCCTGTTTACGTGACAGTTTTACCTGCTCATGACTCACTATCTGTTGATTTTCATTGGCAAGTGCGGGGGCAGGATGGTTACTGCTACCACAAACAGGACAGGGCTTATCGGCCTGAAGTTCTTTGGCCAGCATAATAGCCTGCCCGCTATGCCAGTACATTTCCTGTTCTTTTGCTGCCAGCTTTGACTTATCAGCTTTTTGAGCAGCTATCTCAAATTTTTTCTGTATTGTTTCTAAGGTACTACTCTGCGACTTTAATTTGCCCTGTAATTCATCCAGCTTCTGTCTTTCAACATACAGTCGCTCCAAATCAGTTAATTGAACTCTTTTTAATTCCAATGTTGAAACAGATTGACTGACGTTAAGTATTTCCTGTTCCAGCAAGTCAATTGCTTTAATTTTTAAATCCTGATCCTGTTGTAAATTATTAATTTTCTGCAGGCTGGCAGTACAATTTTTTTCTGAAAGTTCTGCAATATTTTTAGCTTCTTGCAGTTGATTTATTTTCATTTGATACTGTTCAATCAACTGTTTGTCCTGTTTTAATCTATCTACTTCGTTAAAAGCTTTTTTCGCCAGTTCATAATCGTTTTGCGCTTCATCAAAACTAGTCTGAGCCTGCTGCCTGGATTTTTCTGTTTGAGCAATTTCTGTTTCCAGTTGCTGCTTCTCTTTTTCATTTCGTTGTAAATCATCGAACAGAGGTTTTATTTTTTCAGCCTGTTTCGCTCTGTTCAGTTGCTGCTGCTTTAAATCAATATCTTTTTGTTGTGCAATCAGTATGGATTTTTTTTTGCGGGTTTCTGCTAATGCAGCAAATTGTTTTAATATGGACTGAGCCTGTTCTTTTTCACGAAGCGCTTCATTTTGGGCTTCTCGTGCCTGTTCTTTTTGCTGAACAATACTTTTTAATTGTGGTTTGATCTGCTCCAACTGTTGCTGTATTTCATCTTCTGTATTAACTTCTGCTGTCTGTAGAATGCCTTTGATCTGGTCATTTAAACTTTTGACCTGATAATAAATAGTTTTTGCCTGTTGTTTCAAATCATCCTCTATTCGCTTATAGATTCGAGTTTGAAATAATTGACTAAAGATAATTTCCCGCTGTCTGGAGTCAGCTAATAATAATTCACGAAATTTACCCTGTGGTAATACCATCACCTGTCTAAATTGTTCTACATTCAAACCGGTTATAGCTTCTATTTGTACATTAACTTCTCTTAGCTTTTTAGAAACCAGCAGCTTTAACTCACCATTTTTTAATACTTGCCATAAACTGGCGTAACCATTTTCTACTGTAAATCCATCCCCTCTGGCCTTTGGTCTCAACTGGTATGGCGTTCTACTAACCCGGTATGTGTTTGCTGCCAACTCAAAATCAAACGTCACTTCAGTGAGTGTATCCGCTAACGCCTGGTCACAACGCATTTCACTTGCATCACGTCCATCTGTTGTTGTTTGGCCATATAGTGCAAAACAGATAGCATCCAGAATCGAGCTTTTACCTGCACCAGTTGGTCCATTGATCAGGAACAGAGGGCTTTCACCGAACAGTTTAAAATCAATTTCCTGATATCCCGCAAATGGACCAAAAGCCTGTAAGCTTAATTTAAGTGGTTTCACTGATCTGCCTGCGTTTGATGTAGTTTTTTGATAATTTCCTGTAGTGATTCGGTTTGAATTTCCGATAATTCATCGCCGGTTGTCTGATGATAAAAATCCTTAAACATTTCAAATTCACCGCGTCTTATCTTTTCCCGATCCACTTCATAAGACTCCATTTCAGCCATAATGCCGGGTTTTTCCAGGTGTAATACATTTGGATAAACTTCTCTCAATTTTCCCATCGCATCAAGAATGGCATGTTTATCAGTTAAGCGGACAAGTAAATAATCTTCAGAATGCGGATCAACCCTGCCCTGCAGCAAAATTGATTCCAGTTCACCTTCAATAACCCGCATATCATGTAATGGCGTTAAAGCTAAATGCTTTATATGCTTTAGCATATTATTTTCCAGCTCTACCAGCGTCACTCCTTTATTATGATTTTGTTCTGAAAAGCTGTATTTCAATATTGAACCGGAATAACGAATATGTTCTGAACCTTTATATTGAGGCCCATGTAAATGTCCCAGTGCAGCATAATCAAATTGTTCAAACTGACTGGATGACACTCTATCTGCACCACCGATAGAAAGAGGACGCTCAGATTCGGAAGCTTCTGCACCATCAACATAACAATGACTGATAATAATATTGGCATGCTGTTTATCCAGACCGGATTCGATGAGTCCTGTTAAATAAGCATGCGCATCCTCATAATCAGCAATTTCCACATTATACTGCTGCCTGACATGCTCAGGGTCATGATAAGGTAAGCCGTAAAAGTCACAGCTTTCCTGTCCATTTTTGAGAGTAACTGCCTGACTCACCTTTCCCAGATCAGCCAAAATATGTAATCCAGCCTGTTTTAACTGATTAGCCCCAAAACCTAAGCGTGAATTACTATCATGATTTCCAGGAATTAAAATAACAGGAACAGATAAATCAACACAAATACGATTTAAAACCTCATCCAGCAACTCTACCGCCACAGCGGGTGGTATAGAACGATCATAGATATCCCCGGCAATTATGAGGGCATCTACTTTCTCCTGAATGATATAGTCTATTAACTGCTCAAGCACATAACGCTGATCATCAAGCAAAGAGATGTTGTGAAATTGACGGCCAATGTGCCAGTCAGAGGTATGAATAAATTTCATTTAATCATTATTATGGTGATTTGTTTTATTTTTGTCATTTAAGTCGATTATCATAACAAATTAAGCTTGCCAGAATCTGAGGATTTCTCCTAGCCCATTTTGTCTCAAAATAGAAAATGCACCGGGATATATAATTTATTTTAAGCTGTATAAGCATAAGCTAATTTTCATATGTTGAATGGCAGCTTATATTTTAAAACCTCTGATTTATTCCGGTCGATTTAAGATTGGAATAAATATGTTGATTTGAATCAAAATAGCAAAAATGGCTACTTAATTGCCATGATCTTCGGGATCAACCAGTGCATTTATAATCTAAATAAAAATAACATTGGTTGCTGAAATCAAATGACGTCATTTGTTTGATCTAAATCAAGATATGTACTCACTTATGCACTACAATTGATCTATCCAGAAAAACTATAGACATGATGTCGTTTTTGTTTAAAACTTTAATATGTCCTCAGTTAGTTTGCAGGATACTAGTTGAAAACTATAATTATACTATTACAGGTAATTCTACAAATATATGTTTAATCGACTTAACCTGAATCACCACCTGTTGCTATTTGCAACCATGCTTTTATTATGGATATTACTGACAGGTAGTTTAGCCCTCGACGAACTTGTGGTCGGAATTTTTGTAGCCGCTATTGTTTCGCTTATCTCTGCCCCCTATATTAACATTCTGGATGGTATAAAATATCACCCGACAGCCATTATTTCAGTTTTCACTTATCTGGGTTATTTTTTTATAGAACTTATAAAAGCTAATTTTGATATGGCTCGACGTGTATTATCCCCTTCTTTGCCTATCAGTCCTGAATTACTGGAAGTGGAAACGCAACTGGAATCCAAACTGGGACAAATGTTATTAGCTAATAGTATTACCCTGACACCCGGTACTCTGTCAGTTGAATTAAGACATAACCATATATTAGTACACTGGATTGCAGCTCCTGAAGGTATCAGCCTTGAGCAGGCAACGAAAAATATAGCGACTGGCTTCGAAAAACATATCTCAGGATTTCTAAAGTGACTTTTAATATACTGGAAATACTGGCTGCCGGTTTTATCGGCGCTGCCTTACTTCTTGGTTTAATACGGCTTATTATTGGACCGGATGCACATGACAGGGTTATTTCAGCCGATACCATGTCAGTCATTGTTACCGCAGGCCTTACTGTCTTTGCCGCCTATTTTAATAGTGCTCTATTCCTTGATGTTGCACTGGTTTACGGTGCAATATCTTTCATTGGCGTGGTTGCCATTGCCAGAGTTATTGCAGGAGCAGACAAATGAGATTTATCGCAGACATCATTTTATTATTGGGAGCAGTTTTCTGCTTTCTGGGTGCATTAGGATTGATTCGTATGCCTGATATTTATAACCGGATTCAGGCTGGAACAAAAGCGGCTACTCTGGGTTCTATTGCCGTTATGTTTGGTATTGCCCTGCTTTATCCTGAATGGTGGAGCAAGCTTCTCTGCATCATCGGTTTTTTACTATTTACCAGCCCGGTAAGCTCTTCAGTACTTTCTCGAGCTGTTTACCTGTCAGGCGTAAAACCCTGGTCTAAAACGCCAGTACCATTAAAAAACACTTCGGGTGAAAAATCATGATCTGGGTAGTCGCTTTGATGATCGTTATTATGATTGCAGGGGCTATTACTGTGTTACTGGTTGATAGTCATGTATCAGCAATTGCAGCAACTTCTGCAGTTTCACTCGCACTATCAGTAATATTTGTCATTTTAAAAGCGCCTGATGTGGCGATGACTGAAGCAGTTGTTGGTTCAGGTTTGAGCAGTGTTATTCTGGCTCTGGCCTTATATAGATTAAACAAAATCGGAGCAAAATAATGCGTAAAATCAGTGCGTTAGTATTCGCCTCCGGCCTCGCCTTCCTGTTGCTGGTGATAACCTGGCAATTTGTAGTGGGTGGCGCACCCATGCTGATCGGAGAAGCTATCTTAAACAGGGCTGCTGATGAAGTGGGCGCAGCTAATCTGGTAACCTCTGTCGTGCTGGGTTATAGAGGTATTGATACACTGGGTGAAATTGCCATCCTGTTTACTGCGTCTATGGCAACATCTCTTGTTCTTAGTGTTATTGCAGATAAATCTTCCGCTAAGAAAACCATTTCTATTAGAGATGATGGCACCATTTTAGCCAGTAGTGCCAGTTTGTTTTTTCCACTACTTATAACACTGGGACTCTATATTATCCTGCATGGCCATTTGACTCCGGGAGGGGGTTTCCAGGGTGGTGTCATATTGGCTGCCGCATTTTTTCTACCTCTGCTGGCAGTGCCCGGTCGTAGCATTAACCATTCAGGAATTGCACTGGTTGAGGGCTTTGCAGGTGCATCCTTTATAATCATAGGAATGATTGCATTATTTATGGGGAAATCTTTTTTAGAGCCTTTATTTGGACATGGCGAAATGGGATCACTGATTTCTGCCGGTTCTCTACCGCTGCTTTATACGGCGGTAGGATTGAAAGTGGGAGCAGAACTATCCGGATTACTGGCCAATCTGGCGGACATATCAGGCCATGAAGAGCCATCACAATCGGCTTCAACAGAACAACCCTCAATACAGGCGGAGAACTCTTAGTCGTGACTACTAATTTTATTCACTGGCTGCTTTATGGCGGGGCTATGGGCTTAATTGTCATTGGTATCGTTGGTGTTGTTACCTTAAATAATATCTTTCGAATTGTATTAGCACTGGTCATAGCGGAAGCAGGCGCAAATCTTTTACTGGTTATAGCAGGATATCGCTTTGATGCGATTGCACCTATCTTAACCGGTTCTATGTTGAATGAATCAACATCCACCCTGATGGTAGACCCTGTCCCACAGGCAATGGTTTTAACTTCTATTGTTATCGGTGTTGGCATTCAGGCGCTTGCGCTGGCTCTGGTACTTAAGGTTTATCAGAATTACAAAACGCTGGATCTACGTGACATTCATTATCGTATGCAGAAAGATATTAATCATAACAGTGGTGTTATTTCCCTGTTAAGTGAAGAACAACCCGTCGGTAAAGTCCCCTTTCCTGTGTCTGAAAAATTAAGCAATCAAAAAAGTGGAGGCGAATAGTGAATAATATAGCCTTCAATGTTGCTTTACCCTTACTGACCGCTTTTCTATTGCCCATTATTTATTCAGGATCAAAATCATTCACACGTTATATTGGTCCTTTTGTACTTCTGGCAATGCTATGGGTTGCTCTCACTTTCCTTAATTTTCTTGAATACCCTGTTTCAATCGCTCTGGGTGGCTTTATTCCTCCCTTAGGAATTACTTTTCACCTGGATCGCTTATCTTTAATGATGGCGGCTTTTATCCCTATCATGATGTTATTACTCTGGCCTTATAGCAACAAATCAGGATTTAGAGAAGAAGCACTCTTACTGCTAATGGCCGCAGCATCCAGTGGTCTGGTGCTGTCAGGTGATCTATTTAATATTTATGTATTTTATGAATTACTATCAGTGTCATCCTTTGGACTGGCTGCCGCTAATCGAACTCCGGCAGCATTTGCAGCAACTTTTCGTTATCTCGTCATCAGTGGATTAGGTACAGTTCTGGCCCTTACAGGAGTAGCACTTATTTACACTCAAACAGGTACTCTTAATCTGGCACATATCGGTTTACTGGCATCACAACTTAACAATCCGGTAGGGCTTTCAGCTTTCGCATTGATTGTTATCGGAATCGGTGTGAAAGCTGAAATTTTTCCAGTCAACGGATGGGTACCTGAAGTGTACGCCACCGCCAGCACCCGCATTAGCGCACTACTTGCCGGCTTAATATCTAAACTGGCCGTTCTGGTTATTATCAGACTGTTAGTCGTGGCTTATCAGGATTCAGAAGCCTATACCCTTTTATTAGTACTGGGAATAGCAGGTATTATCTGGGGTGAATTATCAGCCTGGAGATCTAAAGATCTAAAGCGCATGTTTTCATTTTCATCTATCGGTCAGCTGGGTATGGTACTGGTGGCATTTTCTATTCCAGGTGAAGCCGGTATGGTGGCGGGTATCGCCATGATGTTGCATCATCTGGTTGTTAAGCCTGCATTATTCCTGCTGACTGAAAACTGGAGTGGCTCAATTCTCAAATTAAACGGTGCAGCAATCAGCTCACCTTATGCTGCATTTCTATTCATGATTTTTGCATTATCCATGATCGGGGTTCCACCATTTCCCGGTTTCTGGGCTAAATTGCTATTAATATCCGGTCTGCTAGAAGTAAGCAGCCCGCTTTACCTGACTGCGCTTATTGTTTTACTCACTGCGACTGTCATCGAAGCCCATTATTTAATGTCAACTGCTATTAAAATTTATTCTAAAGGTAAAAAGAAGCAGGTCAAAAAACTCAGGCAAGCGCCATTTAATATAATCATTACTTCCGTGTATGCCTTATTTTTATTGTCAGCGCTACTCGCAGTGGCACCTTTAGGCAATAAAATAACGGAAATAGCTCAGGAAAGCGGTAATCGGTCTTTATATATAACAACGACTTTATCCCATAGATCTCCACCACTGATGAAACAACAAGTGAGTAAAGTTCAATGACAACACTTGATACCTTACTGGTAGTTGCTCTACTAACAACTTTGATATCTGGTCTGGGTGTACGCCTACGTATTATCGGGTGGGTTTCAGCGATATTATTTACAGCTCAACTGGTTGTTTTACTGATAATGGGAAATCTGGGTTATGGTGGACCAGCAATTGAATCATCCGCTACTCTGACAATTTTAAATCAGCAGATCAGCTGGCGCTTTGATGGACTTTCCTGGTTTTTTGCTCTCATTACTATTGGAGCAGCTTTAGCCAGTTCAGTTTTTGCAGCAGGTGCCTGGGCCAAAGACTATCGTAAACATGAAGGCAATCCAGGTGTTATCCAGTTTGCAATGGCAATCAATGTTTTTGCCATGTTATTACTGTTGGCCAGTGGCGACTTTCTATCTCTATTTATTGGCTGGGAACTGGTTAGCTGGGCCAGTTTATTCCTGATGGTAATCGCTGGCGGCAAAGCCAGTGAATTCGGTCTGAAATATATCGTCTATGCGACTGCAGGGGCTATGGCCGCTCTGGCAGGAATCGGGATTATTTATCAATTGTCCGGTTCATTTTCTTATGCGGACTTTGCCGCTATCGCACCTTCTTTAAGCAAACTACAAGTTATCACTCTTAGCCTACTTTTTTTTATTGGCTTTGGCATCAAGATGGGGGTATTGCCATTTCATCTCTGGCAAGCCGATGCTTATGCAGAAACACCTGGCCCTGGTACAGCATTTTTAGGGTCTATTTCTTCACGAATGGGCCTTTATGCTATCGTCATTGTTATTGTCCAACTACTCGGCCTGATTAAACTGATCGAGATTGAAGTTCCATATAGCTTTTTCTCTCTGCGCGATGTATTGATGTGGGTCGCTGCCTTTAGCATCATTATTCCAACCTTCACTGCATTGCGGCAGAATGATGCTCGTCGTTTACTGGCCTGGCATGGTATTGGTCAGGGTGGATATATGTTAATGGGGCTATTCCTGATGGACCCTCTTGGTAGTGCCGGCGGACTTATGCATGTTTTTAATCATGCTACCTACCAGGCTGCTCTGTTCCTCGGTGTTTCGGCTGTTATTTATCGCACAAAGACTTCGGATTTAAATCAACTTGGTGGTCTGGTTACCCGTATGCCACTCACTTTTCTGGTTGTGCTCATTGGCATCATAGGTCTCGCAGGTATTCCTCCTATGAATGGCTTCGTTTCAAAATGGCTGGTATACCGTGCATTAATAGTAGAAGGAATGCCTTTGTTATTTGTTGCTTCAGTCATCGGTACTTTAGGAACCATCCTGTCTGTCTATAAACTCATCCACAATACATTTCTAGGTCAGCTACGTCTTGAACATGAACATATTAGAGAAGTCCCCTGGAGTATGATGATACCGATGTTATTGTTATCAGTGGTGGTATTTATCACTGGATTCATGCCTGGTCTGGTACTGGACTGGGTAGCCTCTGCTCAGGCTTCACTCGGTATTCAGGTTCTGGTACATACGCTGGGTGGTGTTGAATCTCCCATGGGTAGTATTGATATGATCTGGATTACGCTGGTGCTGTTTGGCGGATTTGCTGTTGGTGCTCTGTTGTTTTACTCAGGAAACAAAGCTAAACGCGTTCATCAGCTGGATAATTACGCCGGTGGTCATTTCCTAACTGCTGATGATCGCTATCATTACAGCAATAATTTCTATGCAGGCCTTATGCATCATATCGGTAGCTGGTATCGAGGAACTTTTCAGTGGCTTGAGTCATCTATCATTTCAATAGTAAGACTGTTAAGTGGCAGCACTCAGGTTTTTTACCAGAGTTATCACCCGGCATTATATCTATTGATCGCTGTGACACTTTCACTGTATTTTTTCGTGGGGTAAAACAATGAACGAAATTTTACTCACTATACTTGAAGTTATCATGATGCCTGTTGTGGCTTTTATCATTGGTCTGTTTATGGTTCTGATGATGCGCAAGCTTGCTGCAAGATTACAGCGTCGAATAGGTCCACCATTATTTCAACCGTTTTTTGATATTATTAAACTGTATGGAAAACAAACACAAATTTCTCATGGCTTAATTCATGATATCGGCATCATTATGGCAGTTGGTGGATATGTCGCCGCAGAAGCTCTACTACCGGTACCAGGCATGGTTGGTATTGCAGAAAAAGGTGGGCTGGTAACGCTGGCTTATCTCACAATGGTTCCATCACTTGGTCTGGCACTGGGCGTCGGACAATGTGCCAATCCTAATGGCTCTATAGGCATATCCCGTGCCCTCACCTCTATGCTAGCCTATGATATTCCTTTTATCATTGTCGTGTTTGGGGTTGCTTACCATTTTAGCAGTACGAATCTTGTCAGTATCATAGCCATTCAGCAAGCCGGTGGATTCAGCACCTGGGGAATCAGTGAAATGCCTGTGTTGGCAGTGGCCGGTTTATTTGCTATGCATGCATCCCTTGGCAAACAGCCTTTTGAAATTTACATTGCACCCGCTGAAATTGCCACTGGACCTATGGTTGAAATGGGCGGGAAATTCCTGGGTGGCCTGTTTGTTATGCAAAGTTTTCAGCTTTACACTGCCAGCGTTCTATATGTCACACTATTTCTGGGTGGCGGTGAAAACTGGATAAGCTTTTTACTCAAATGCTTTGGCGTGCTGGCTATTCCAATTGTGATTGCTTACCTTTTCCCTCGCTACCGTACGGAAGACCTGGTTCGCCTGGTCTGGAAATGGCCTGTTATGCTGGCACTAATCGGTGTCGCTTTCGTGATGAATTGATGGAGTCTATCAATGCAAAATACTGATCTGGAAAAAATTGAAGTCAATCCAAAGAAGGTAGCGAAAAGCAGTAACCCGTTCGCCCATGTATTTGATGAACTGGTCAGTTTCTGTCGTTCACGTTCAATGTTTATGTTGCATTATTGTACAGGCTGTGGAGCGGTTGAATTACCACCTGCAATGACTTCCCGCTTTGACATGGAGAGACTGGGTATCCAGCCTATGGTGACACCACGTCAGGCTGATATTCTGTTAATTACAGGATATGTCTCCATTAAAACTTTAAAACGGGTCATACTTACTTACGAGCAAATGGGCGCTCCAAAATATGTCATCGGAATATGTTCCTGTACTGTAAATGGCGGTATGTACTGGCAAAGCTATGCAACCGCTAAAAAACTCGATGAATATTTGCCTGTTGATATGTATATCGCGGGCTGCATGCCAAGACCTGAAGCAGTTATTGAAGGATTACAGCATTTAATGGAAAAAATTAAAAATAATGAAGCGAATTCCTGGAAGCAATATTTCGAAAACTACGATTATTACCTGGGTAATCAACAACATTTATTTGGTAATAACTGGCAGACGCCTACCGATATAATCGGTGAAGCAGAAACTTATAATTTAATCGGACCTAATACTTTCGGCGAACACACCAAAATATTACAAAAGGTCCAGAATCCACTCAAGCCTCTGGAGATGAAATTATGAGTCAGGCTCATTCTCAAAATCTCAATGTCCTGCTTCAGGAGATTCAGGGAATTCAACTGACACAGTTCAACCCACGTCGATTACGTGCAGATATTGCTGCTGAAGCGCTTCCTGCTCTACTGGCATTATTGCGCGGTCGTGCCGGGTATGTACATTTATCGGCAATTTCCTGTGTCGACTGGATAGACGAGGATCAATTCGAGCTGGTTTATCATCTATGGTCATATGAAACTTCTGTGCTGATTTCTGCACATATCAGAATACCTCGAGACCCTGGTGTATATCTGTCAGTTTTTGATATCTATACCCCTGCGGCATTTTTTGAAAGGGATATCCACGAAATGTATGGACTTTATTTTGAAGGCAGTCCCGATATGAGTAAATTTATTCTAACCGAATGGGATGGGCCTCCACCAATGCGTAAAGATTTTGATTCTGAAAAATGGGTCATGGATACTTTTAGCTGGCAGCAATATCACCCTGACTGGTTAAAAGATCTGGAAGCTCAAGGTGGTGGAGTGGTTAGCACACCGGAATCTATCAGGATGGAAAACAAGTCATGAGACCAGAAAATTATCATGCGGTAAATCATCCGCCCAGCAATGAATATGAAATTAATTTTGGTCCTAATCATCCGGGTATTGAGGGTAATTATGCGCTCAGAGTTAAATTGCAGGGAGATATAGTCGTAGAAGCCAGAGCTGATGCGGGTTACCTGCATCGTGGTTTCGAAAAACTGATGGAAAACAGGTTGTGGATTCAAAATATCGCCCTGGTTCCACGAATCTGTGTACCCGATCCGGTACCAATGGAAATCTGTTATTCACTGGCTGTTGAAGATCTGGCCGGTTTAATTGTGCCTGAAAGAGCTCAATGGATACGCGTTTTACAACATGAATTATCACGTATAGCCGCCCATTTATTTTTCTTTGGAGGACATGCTGCAACCACCGGTATGTATACACCTATGTTCTGGGGTATAGCCGATCGTGATCTACTGCTTGATTTATTTGAAGAGTTAACTGGTGGTCGTGTTTACAGTATTTATAATCTTCCCGGTGGAGTCAGACAGGATATTCCAGAAGGCTTTTTACAACGTGTCAGCAATACTATGGATTATCTTGATGGACGCTTAAAAGATTATGACAACCTGTTTTTTACCAATCAAATTTTTGTTAAACGTGCAAAAGGGGTTGGTATTATCAATCAACAGCAGGCATTGGAATGGGGAGTAACCGGTCCAAATCTACGGGCCTGTGGTCTCGAATTCGATGTACGCCGTGATGATCCATATCTGGTTTATGATCAGATTAAATTTGATATACCCACTGAACAGGCCGGAGATGCCTGGGCAAGAGCACTGGTTAGACGAATGGAACTGGTTGAAAGCATCCGCATCATTCGTCAGGTGATTAAAGCTTTACCGGATATTAAAGGACCGGTTCGCAGCCCTATTCCTAACCCGCTGGCATGGCGTATTCCAGCTGGTGATAGCTATGCGCGTGTCGAATCATCCAAAGGAGAACTCGCTTATTACGTCGTCTCTAATGGTGGTGATAAACCTTATAGAGTGCATATTCGTGGGCCATCCACTATGCATGCAGTGCAAGTGCTGGAAAAATTATCTGTTGGAAATCGAATTGAAGATGTGGCTCAGGTTATGTTTTCACTGGACGCCTGTCCTCCCGAGGTAGATCGATGAAATTAAATCTGAAACCTAAAAAAGCTGCTGTTATAAATCACAGTGATTCAGGCTCGTTACTCAACCCGCTTAAAAACTTACAATTTCTGGCTCGTAAACCTGTTACCGAAGCATTAGAGCCAAGACCGGCCTCTCCTGCTTACAGAGGTTTTCATTTAAATGACTGGGAGGAATGTGTCGGTTGCGCCAGCTGTCAGAAAATTTGTGACAATGCGGCTATCAGCATGATTGAAATTCCCGGATTACCCAATGATCCAGTTAAAGGAATTCGTAATCATCGTCCCGCAATCGACTATGGACGCTGCTGCTGGTGTGCACTTTGTGTCGATATATGTCCCAGTTCTTCTTTATCATTATCGCGAGAATATGTTCACACCTGTGATCAGGAACATATTGACAGCTATTTTATATTACCAGATCCAAATGGTATGCATAAAAAGCACTTTGCCAAAGGCTGGCAAAAAACAGAACATTCAGATTTACTCAGCCTGACTCGCAGTGCAATGGCCGAGCTTGAGCCAGAAAATAGGATTGATAACTTCGATGAAATAGTTGAAGGATTCAGCGCTGAGCAGGCTGTTTTAGAAGCATCACGCTGTGTGCAATGCGGTATGTGTCATGATTCCTGTCCAACCCATATGAATGCACCGGAATACATTCGTGCAATCTGGAACGGGGATACGGAAGAAGCTGTACGTCAAATTTACCGCACTAACCCCTTTTCTCATGTCTGCGGACGAGTTTGTACCAGACGTTGTGAAACAGCATGCTCAATTGGCATACGTGGTGAACCCATAGCAATTCGCTGGCTAAAGCGATATGCCATGGATTCAGTTAGTCATGAACGTATTAAAGAAATTGCCAGAGAAGGTATCAATAGTAAATCTAGCGGTCATAAAATTGCCATTATCGGCGCAGGTCCGGCTGGCCTGACCGCCGCATACGACCTGGCAAAAGCAGGACATAAAGTAGAAGTTTTTGAAGCGCTTCCACATGCTGGTGGCATGACTCGTTATGGTATACCGGATTATCGATTGCCATTTGACATACTTCAACAGGATATAGATGTCATCACTTCTTTAGGTGTTAAAATTCATTATAATTGCAGAATCGGCAAGAATAAGAGAATGGGAACCTTACAGAAAAACTTTGATGCCGTTATTCTCGCCATCGGCCTGCAACAGGGCCGACAAACAAGAATTAAAAATTCTGAACATGACCATGTCTATCGGGCGGTAGATTTATTACAGAAAATATCTCTGGATGAAGAATTTGAATTACCCCATAGCGTTACTGTTATTGGTGGTGGTAATGTAGCCATGGATATAGCACGCTCACTTGCTCGAAAGCAAAAACAACAATATGGCGAAGTAAATATAACAGTCACTGCTCTGGAAGATCTACAGCACTTTATGGCTGATGCAGAAGAAATAAAAGAAGCGACTGAAGAAGGTATTATCATTCTTGACAGTCGTGGCCCACAGAGCTGTGAAATTGATGAATCAGGAAAATTAACCGGACTAAAAACCTGGAAAGTTATTTCTATTTTTGATGAAAATAATCGTTTTGCTCCTCAATATGATGAACAGCAGGAACAGCTGCATGAATGTGAAGCAGTAATTGAAGCGATTGGTCAATTTGCTGATACAAGTTTGCTAGGTAAAGGATTAACTGAAAAACTGGAATGGAATCGGGGCAGACTATTAATAGATGAAAATGGGCGAACTTCAGAAGACTGGCTATGGTCTGCTGGTGACTGTGTTAATGGACCTGATGTCGTGCATGCTGTAGCAGATGGTCATAGAGTAGCAGCCAGTATTCAACAACAATTGAATAAAGAAAAGCATACTTCTGACTAAGTGCTTATTTTAATGACAGAATCAAAAAATAATTAGGTAATATCATGGGTAGAGATGCAGATACGAAAGTTAGTAGCCAGAACCTGTTGCGTTCAAAAAAGAGCCTGAGAGAAATTCTTGAAGTGGCAACTCAATTTGAACTTACTGCCCGTGATTTTTATAAAGGCTTAATACCTAATGTCAGCAAGCAAATTCGTTACCTTGTAGAACATCTGGCTGCTGAAGAGCAACAGCACTATGATCTTTTTTCAAAATTAATGGCAAATCCTGAATTAGAGAATCAGTTATCAAACATGGTGGCCTTACCTGCCAGTGATAGTAAATTTTCAGATGCTGTTCAGGCTAAAGATCTGGGAGAAGACCCGGATGACCAGTCAATATTACAATACGCTCTATATCGCGAACAGGCAGCAATGGAACAATACACCGGTTTAGCAGAAGAAGTAGAACCCGGCCCGGTTAAGGATTTATTTTCTTATTTAGCCTATGAAGAAACTCAGCATAAACTGGAACTGGAAAAAATTTATTATGAACTTGTACACTCCGGTGGCGTGTAATCAGATTTTTTAAATACTCAGAAAAGCTCTGATCAATATTTTTTAAAGCGGGCTGGAAACAGTTCGATTCGTCACAATGATCGCAGCAATAGTGTGAGAAAACTATTATTGCCGATTTCCTATGCCATTATCCTGGATTCCGCAGTTGACCGCTCGCAATAGAGGTTAACCCACTCTTTCATAAACCATGACAGTTGATGTGTATAATCCTGGAAAAATCACCCAATCGGTGCATCCCGCTACGAACTGCATTGCTGGTTTGAGGCGGATTCCAGGATTATCCTAGCTCTAATCGAAATATTTAAACTGCAATTGTGATCAGCCTGGTCTGATAAATTATTTTATATAAATTTATTTTTTTTGCATGGCAAAATAATAAACTACATTGCTACCTTATTAAGCAATTAGTTTCATATGAAAACTAATAAAAATCATAAACTTGTCAATATTATCTAAAGTAAAATAGCAGGATTAAGCTTTATTCAGCGCATTCTATCTTGTTAAATTTAAGACAAATTGAGATAAAATTAAGACTTCCTGTTTTAAAATCTCCTGTTATACTCAGCCACGCAAGGATTAAAACTAGTGATTTTTTATAATGAAAATTTGCAGAATTTACAGGTATGTATTAATTATTTCTATGTTGTTTAATAACGCTAACTGCATTGCCCAACCTCCTTTGCGGTTGATTATTCAATTTAAATCTTCATTAACTACAACTCAACAGCTGCAGTTAAAAGAAGAATTAAATTTAATTTTACAGTCAGATTTTTCTATCCTGCAGCACAGTTCTGATGAACGCTGGATCGTAAAATTGAATGAGGGCAATCAAGTTAAGATCGAGCAGGCTATTAAGGAAATAAAGCAGTTGCAATCAGTTAAATATGTAGAACCAGATCAAGTTCTAAAGGCAGTCTATTAACTAAATAAATTATCACATTAGTCAACCTTGCATGATATCAATCTCGTGTGAAGTTAAATTAAAATAGATAATACAGGACTTATTTGTGAAAAATAATAATCATACTCACCGACAGAGCTTGTCGAAAAAAATATTTATATCATCAGCTATTTGCCTTGCATTAGCTCAACCAGTATTTGCGGGTCAAAGTGAATCAGCCAGCTTTTCCGCTGCTTCAATGCCAGCTGCAAGTACCCAGACTGATCGCATTATTGTCAAATTTAAAAACAGTTCCAGCATGGGCCTTAGCAACCGGATGAGTGTTTCTCAAATGAGCACACTTAACCAAAGAGCTGGAGCTTCGCTTAAACATGTCCGCAGATTAGCAAATGGAGCACAACTATTAAAAGTTAATAGCAGCAACTCTACTGAACAAATGAATCAGATTATTTCGGCACTAAACAATGATGTTAATGTTGAATATGCTGAAGTCGATAAAAAAATGTATCCGATGATGGTACCTAATGACACACGTTATAATGAGCAGTGGCAATACTATGAGGCCACTGGAGGCATGAATCTGCCAACAGCCTGGGATACGGCTCAGGGTTCTGGCGTTGTTGTAGCTGTTATTGATACCGGTTACAGACCTCATGCTGACCTGGCTGCCAATATTTTACCAGGATATGACATGATATCAGATACGACAGTTTCTCAGGATGGAGATGGTCGTGATTCAGACGCTACAGATGAAGGAGACTGGTCACCTGCAGGAGCCTGCTATACAGGTTCACCTGCAACCGATAGTAGCTGGCATGGTACTCATGTCAGTGGCACTATAGCTGCTGTTACGAATAATAGTAACGGAGTCGCCGGTGTTGCTCATAACGCCAAAGTATTACCAGTTCGTGTGTTAGGCCGCTGTGGTGGTTACACTTCTGATATTGCTGATGGCATGATCTGGGCTGCTGGTGGTAGTGTTTCAGGGGTTCCTGCTAATCCTAACCCGGCACAGGTATTAAACTTGAGTCTAGGCGGATCTGGTAGCTGTAGTATTACAACTCAAAATGCAATCAATACTGCTCGCTCTCTTGGGGCCACAGTCGTAGTTGCTGCAGGAAATGAAAATACTAATGCCAGTAACTCTAATCCTGCCAATTGTAATGGTGTTATAACTGTTGCAGCTACCAGTCGTTTAGGTGGTCGTGCTTACTATTCCAACTATGGATCAGTAGTTGATATAGCTGCACCTGGTGGTGATTTTAGTACTGGTACTGCAGATGGAATTTTATCAACTTTAAATAGTGGTACCACTTCTCCAGGTGCTGATAGTTATGCTTTTTATCAGGGTACCAGTATGGCCACACCTCATATTGCCGGTGCAGCAGCGCTTTTATATGAAGTAGACCCTGCAATTACACCTGATGAAGTTGAATCAACCTTAACATCGACAGCACGAAGTTTTCCTGCTACCTGTAATCAGTGTGGTGCAGGTATAGTTGATGCCTCAGCAGCAGTTGATGCAGCCGGTGGCGTTACCCCTCCTCCCCCACCGCCACCAACTGGTAATGTTCTGGAAAATGGTGTTACAGTCACTAACTTATCAGCCTCAACTGGACAGTCTATTGAGTATACTCTTGAGGTTCCTGCAGGTATGACTAGCCTGAGTTTTGCTATGAGTGGTGGTACTGGTGATGCTGATCTATATGTTAAATTTGGATCTGCTCCTACAACCAGTAGCTACGACTGTCGTCCTTACCTGAATGGAAATACTGAAACCTGTGATTTCAGCACAGTACAGGCAGGTACATACTATGTAATGATTCAGGCTTACTCTAGTTTTTCAGGCGTTTCACTGGTTGCAAATTATGATGCTCAGGTAAGTAGCGGAGGTGGCTTTACCGAAACTAATCTATCTGCAAGCCGTAGAGAATGGTTGAATTATACGCTGGATGTTCCTGCTGGCATGAGTGCATTAACTGTGAATATGAGTGGTGGTAGCGGTGATGCAGATCTATATGTCCGATATGGCGCTCAACCTACAACCAGAAGTTATGACTGCCGTCCATATAAAACCGGAAATACTGAGTCCTGTAATTTCTCCAATCCCTCAGCTGGAGTCTGGTATATCAGTATTAGGGCTTATTCAAGCTTTAGCGGAGTAACTCTGGATGCTCAATATACTCCTTAGTTGATATCATCCTGGATTCCGGGATCATAAACTAATCGGGGCAGATCAAATGATCTGCCCCGTTTTTCATTTTAAAATAATGTTATATTTAACCTAGAATCCGCAGTTGGACGAATTGATTGTGCGTTTGAGGTGGTGTAGATCAAGGCGTAACGACGTGGAATATCCAGCTATTCCAGGGAGTTACAACGAAGAGATACGCCGGCTCAAACCTGCAATTCAGTTCGTAGCGGGATTCACCGATTGGGTGATTATACTCATCAACTGTAATGGTTTAAGAAACAGTCGGTTAACCTCTATTGCGAGCGGTCAACTGCGGAATCCAGGTTTAACTGGATGTTTTATTCCAGATTTCTGAATTGTATTCTCTGATAGTACGATCACTTGAAAATCGACCACTGGCAGCAGTATTCAGTATGCTCATCTTAGCCCAGCTCTGCTGATCTTTATAAGCAATATTTACTTTTTTCTGGGCATCAATATAACTACGAAAATCTGCAGCTGTCATCCATGCATCATTTGGATCATAGATAGAATTAATAATCGGGTCAAAGATACTCACTTCATGACGATTAAAATGACCTGATTGTAATAGTTTCATCACTCTACTGAAATCTTCATCAGATTCGATAATTGATGATGGATTATAGTCTTTACGTGCCTGTTGTACCTGAGATGAATCCAGACCAAAAAGAAAGAAATTCTCACTACCTACAGCTTCCAGTATTTCAATATTTGCACCATCCAGAGTTCCAATAGTTAAAGCACCATTCATCATAAATTTCATGTTGCCGGTACCAGATGCTTCTTTACCAGCGGTTGATATTTGTTCAGAAAGATCTGTGGCAGGGCAAATCATTTCCATTGAAGTCACTTTATAATCAGGTAAGAATGCAACCCTTAACCATGTCTTGCAACGTGGATTCTGATTAATAATTTCTGCAACATTATTGATCAATTTAATGATATTTTTTGCCATAGCATAACCGGGAGCAGCCTTACCACCAATAAGTACACACCTGGGTTGCATGTCATCTGTATCACCACGGCTTATTTGATCATATAAATGAATCACATGTAATATATTCAGTAACTGACGTTTGTACTCATGCATACGTTTCACCTGAACATCAAACATCATAGATGGATCAAAGTAAACGCCACATTGCTGTTCAATAAAACTGGAAAGTTTTTCCTTGCGTTGCGTCTTTACCTGCATCCAGCGTTTTCTAAACCCTGCATCTTCGACTAAAGGTTTTAGCTGTTGTAACTGTTCCAGATCTGCTATCCAGTTCTTACCAATAGATTCATCAATCAATGCCTTTAGTTCAGGATTACAATGAGCTAACCATCTTCTTGGTGTTACACCATTGGTTTTATTATTAAATTTTTGTGGCCATAGTTGATAAAAATCTTCGAATAAGCCGGTTTCCAGTAACTGAGTGTGTAAGGCAGCGACACCGTTAACAGAAAAGCTTCCAACAATCGCAAGAAAAGCCATTCTCACCTGAGGATAATCTCCACCAGTGATAATAGTCATTCTATCCAGACGTTCTACATTCCCTGGCCAATGTTGTTCGACTTCATTTAAAAATCGCTTATTAATTTCTTCAATAATTTCATAAATTCGTGGTAACAGCTCTCTCATCATACAGACTGGCCAGGCTTCAAGCGCTTCTGGTAATAAGGTATGATTAGTATAAGCCATACATCTGGTCGTTAACTGCCAGGCTTTGGCCCAGCCAATTGAATATTCATCCATCAACAGGCGCATTAATTCAGCAACGGCTACTGTTGGATGAGTATCATTCAATTGAAAACAGTTTCTGTCAGCAAAATCATCAAAATTATTACCATTAAATCTGACATAATGTTCCAGAATATCCTGTAAACTGGCAGAGGCCAGGAAATATTGTTGGCGTAAACGTAATTCTTTTCCATTTTCACTAGCATCATTTGGATATAACACCATGGAAATTTGTTCCGCCAGATTTTTAGAGGCTACGGCATCGATATAACTGCCTGAATTGAATTCATCCAGATTGAATTCATCAGTTGCTTCTGAATTCCATAGCCTGAGCGTATTAACAGTATTATTCTGGTAACCGGGAATGGGGACATCATAAGGGACAGCCAGTACATCATGAGTATTTATCCAGCGGGCCTGATGTTCACCATTCTCATCTTTATAGTGTTCTGTGTGTCCGAAATACTTAATCTGACGAGTATTTTCAGGACATTCTATTTCCCAGGGATTCCCTTTTCGTAACCAGTGATCGGGACTTTCCAGTTGATAACCATTTTCAATCTTCTGGTGAAACATACCGTATTCATATCGAATGCCATAACCGGTTACCGGTAAATCAAGCGAGGCACAACTATCCAGAAAACAGGCTGCTAATCGACCTAGTCCACCATTACCAAGACCTGCATCGGCTTCTTCTTCAGTCACTTCTTCAAGTTCACAGCCTATTTTTTGCATGATATTGCGCACAGGCTCTTCCAGGTCCAAATTGAGCATCGCATTATTTAAAGTTCTGCCCATCAAAAATTCCAGCGATAGATAATGTATCCGTTTAGAATTATTTTCAAGATGGCGTTTGCGTGTATAACTCCATCTTTCAACCAGTCTATCTCTTATGGTTAAGGCCAGTGCAGAGTAGAGATAAAAACGGGATTTACCTTGTTCATCCCTGCCAAGGGTAAACTCAAAATGTCGATGTAAATCTTTCTCAACCTGAGATTCACTCATGTCTAATTTGAATTTTTTCTTTTTTTTGCTCATTTTGATCTCTTTAATTGCATAGATATGAAGCTAATTTGAGACAGCTAATTATGAATTAGATATCCTGTTTGTCTTTATCGGGTAGATTGTTGTATTTAATCCTTATATATCAAAAAAGCAATCTTACGGTCAAACAAATCGATTGGGGGCGAGTTAGCACTACTTCGGTGCGTTATTATGGATGATTACTCCTTTAATTTCACTAAAATAATCCTAGAAAAATCAGTTAAGCGTGAAAAAGATGCGTAACAGATTGATGTGCCTGGTCTAAGTCAGGGATGACTGTAGTTAGAGCAATGCAGGAGCAATTGCCGAGAAATCAAAAACACCGTAGTCACCTGATTGGTGAAGAGTGTGTTTTTGATTTTATCAGGTGCATTAAGCTGTTTCGTAGACTTTCATGATTCAACTGATTTTTCTAGGATAATACGCTATGTGACAGTTTTCAGCTGTAAGGACGGGGTTAGAAACTGGAAAAATCAATTGAGCGTAAAATCATCCATAATTTTCATTTTAGAATAAGATGTTCTGGAAAACACACTGAAAACTCAGATCCTTTAGCTATCTCACTTTCCACTTTGAGTTTCAATCCATAAAATTGACAAATATTCATCACTAAATATAATCCAAGCCCACTGGTTTGATTGAGAGGTGCTTTCCTTTTTTTATTCATAATAAAATCAATTTCCACTTTACCCATTCCATAGCCTGTATCAATCACTGAAAAACCATTCTCAAGAACCGTAATTTCAACACTTCCTTTCTCTGTGTTATTAATCGCATTACGAACTAGATTACCTAATATAATTTCTACATGATTATCTAAAATTCTAACCTGTGTATTGAAATTATCGATAAGCGTTAGAGTCAACCCTTTATCTGCTGCTAATTCATCATATTGTTTAACGATATGTTTACACACATAAGAAAGCTTGTGCGCCGGTAAAGATTCATCAACCGTATCGTAGAAATGTCTTGAAAAAAACAATAAAGAATCAATTACCTGACTCATATAGTTAGTGGAAACTTTAATTCTTTTAATTGCTCCTTTTTGCTGTTCAGAAACACCTTTTAATTCAAGTAAATCAATAGAAGTGCCTATAACAGCAACAGGGGTACGCAATTCATGACTGATAGCGGCTGTAAAAGATTGTTCACGTTCAACAAAATCATCCATTCGATTCATAAACAAGTCAAAAGAACGGGCAATCAAACCAACTTCATAGTCCCGGTATTCTTTTTCGATTCGAATATTTCTTACATTAGGGTTCATTCCAGCCAGCTGCTCAGCCAGGTTACTCACTGGAGATAAAAATTTTCGGGATAACCAGATACCAGCAAAGATTAATAAAAAGGCCGTAAGAATGCCTCCGCCCACTAAAAGGATTAATAAATATTGTCGATATCGATATATTTCAGTCATTTCAAATGCGATATACAGGGTATCGCTATGAATATCGAGCACAACTGCATGATAAATTTGAGCACCGACAGTTACTTGACTATGGGCAGTAGTATTTAATTTTTTTAAAAATTCAGGTATGGGGGTTTTCTTTTCCCTGCTCTTCAAATAGGCTTGAACTGAAGCCGTTCTGGGCATCCGTATGTTCGGATTTTTAACAAGATCTGTGACTATTTCGTCTATTTCATGGCCTACCAGAGTAGCAACCATGACGTCTTCCAGTTTACTAACAATGGTTACAATAAAAATAATATAAAACAAACTGGCAGTTACAGCTACCAGTAAAAGCATTTTGGCAATGCGTCTGTGGAGATTATATTTAACTGTCGATTGAGGCAACTCTATAACCTATACCGTGAATAGTGTGAAGTAGCTTTGTTGAAAAGTTTTTATCCAGCTCTCGACGAATTGCATAAATGTGAGCGCGTAATACTTCACTATCAGGCGGGTCATCATTCCATACTTCCTGTTCAATTTCCTGACGGGTTACGACTCGATGAGAGTTACGCATTAGTAGTAAGAGGATTTTCCTTGGAACCGGTTTGAATTTTAGTAATTTATCAGCCCGTCGGATTTCAAGCGTACTCTGATCATATTGAAGATCACCAACTACAAGTTTTTTATCTTTTAGAATTGAGTTTTTACTTCTTCTATTAAGTGCTGATATTCTGGCATCCAGCTCCGGTAAAGAAAAAGGTTTAACCAGATAATCATCAGTCCCTGAACTAAATCCAAGTAATTTATCCTGTTCAGTATCTTTCGCCGTCAACATAATAACCGGCGTTTCTATTTGCAGATCTTCACGAATTTTTTTACAAATAGTAAAACCATCCATGCCTGGTAACATAATATCAAGGATAATCATGTCATAAATAGTGGTGGACAGCAGTTTAAATGCGGTTAAACCATCTGCAGAGTAATCAATAATGTACCCCACACTTTCAAAATATTCAGTAATATTAAGTGCCAAATCATTATTATCTTCAACGAGTAGTATTTTCATGGGAAAATTTTACCATTTTTTGCTCCAAGATGAAGCATCAAATTTTTCAATCACCCTATTAAATCATTATCATAAACATACCTGACCAGTTGAGCCGTATTTTTAATGTTGAGTTTTTTAAATATATTACTTCGATGTTTACTGACGGTTTTTTCACTAATTGACAGCAAAACGCCTATTTCTTTACTGGAAATTCCATCACCAATTAATTTTGCTACCTGCTCTTCCCGATCAGATAAAGGTGATATTTTCTGACTATCAGGATCAATTCTAAAGCTAAGAAAATTATTAACAAGCGGATCAGAAATACCAGGACTGAGAAATTTCCGCTTATGAATCACTGAAATAGCTTCGGTTAACAAAGAAAATTGATCATTTTTAAGTAAAATTCCATCCACACCAGCACTTAAAGCTTTATGTATCACATGTGGCAGTAACTGAGATGATAATAGTATTACCTTAGCCTCAGAGCCGGCTGCTTTAATTTTTCGAATTAAATTGATACCACTGAGCGCATCCAGATTTATTTCAGTAATGACCAGATCTGGTTTCTTTTCCCGAATTTCATTAAAAGCTTCTGCTCCATTAGAAGAAATCCCTATGACTTCGAATTTACCATCGAGTTGAAGATTAGCCGCTAGACAGTCAGCAAACATATATTCATGTTCTGCAATATAGATCGATTTTATTATCATTATATTTACCCGGGGAGTAATTATTCTTTAATAATAATTGAAGACTTTAACAATTGCATTTTTTCAGCATACTCTTTTGTAATATCAAGGGCATTCTGATGATTAAATATTACCTTTGGTGTTATCAGCACGATCAATTCACGCTTTATTTTTGACATTGTCTGTTTACCAAAAAAAGCCCCTATTACCGGTAATTTTGAAACCCCCGGGATACCACTTTCTGCTTCAGCTGTATTCTCGGTAATCAAGCCACCCAGAATTATAGTTCGACCATCCTGCACGGCGACAGTCGTATTGATATTGCGCTGTAGAAAACTACGTTGCCCTGTTGCATCATCAATCCCACCAATATCAGTCACTTCCTGACTGAGTTCCATGGTCACCAGGCCGCCAGAATTTACTCTGGGTGTGACAGAAAGTAAAACACCAGTGCTTTTATATTCTATTGACTGTGTTAGCACATCATTATTAGTCGATTTGGCAGAAGCTACCTGGACCGGCTGTTGATCACCAACACGAATAGTAGCTGTATGATTATCCAGAGCCATTAATGAAGGACTGGAAATTACATTTAACTTCGATTCTGCTGCTAATGTATTAAATACAGCTTGCACCAGAGAGCCACTTCCATTTAATAAAAATGAAAAGCCCGGATTAATGGCTCCTAAACCGGAACCTGCATTCAGGTCAAGGGTAGTGCTGGAATCATATGTATCCTGTATTCCATTATGTTTAAAAAACCATTCCAGACCATAAGAGAGTTCATCAGTCAACGTCACTTCGACAATTGAAACTTCAATTAATACCTGTAAAGGAAGAACGTCAAGATCCTTGATAACAGGAAGAATACTATCGTATTCAGTCTTTTTAGCTAGAATTACAATAGAATTATTGATTTCATCTGCAACAATTTTAAGATCTGAAGATGTGTTCTGTTTAACAGTATTAGCCAGTTTGGATAAAGGTTCTTTTTTATTGGTAACAATAACTTCCTTATTTGATGCAGTGGAACCGGATTGAGCGGTAGAATTAGTCGAAATAGATGCTCCACCTTCATTAAATATGCCATTCAATAGATCAGATAGTTCGCTAGCCTTTCTATTTTGAACTTCATACACAAATAATTGAGTATCAGCAGTTGGCGTGCTTTTATCTAATATTGATAGCCAGTTTTTTACCGCTTCGATTTCATTCTTAGTATCTGCAACAATTAGTAAAGCATTAAAACGATCTATTGTATCCAGTACAATTCCATGTGATTTATTCTGGCTGGATAAAATTTTTGCAATTTCATTTTTTACAATGTTAGCTTCAGTGTTTTCAACCGGTAATATCGCTATTGATTTAGCTTTCAGCCAGCTCACATCGAAGATTTGTACAGCATCAACGACATTTGATATTTCCTGTTCAGTGCCCGTTATTACAATAGCTCGACGCTCTTTATCAATCTTTAAATAGCCGGCTCCCGGAGCAACAGAGTCAAGCATTGGTTTTAATTCTTCTGGGTTCACATAATTGACTGGAATTATCACCATTCGATAACCAGGCTTATTATGTCTTGCACTAAATAATTCAGGCTTTAAAGAATAATTTTTTACCTTCGATAATGGTAAAATTTTATAATCCCCATTTTCAACGACCATAACGGCATTACGGGAAGCAAGTACACTTTCGACTATGGATAAAAGCTGTAAATCATTCACCTGCCCCTTTGTTTGTACCGTTACATCTCCTTTGATGGAATTATCGAATACATAATTTTTCCCCAGCATTTCCTTGAAGACAATTGAAGTAAATTCTTCAATTGATATATTCACAAAATCGAGGCTAAACTCTCCTTTTCCAACGTTATAGGTTTTTCTGCTAATTTTATTTAACTTCTGACCATTTCCATATTGAAAAACAGATTCAAATGAAGGATTGATTTCACTACCACCAGCAATATTCTGTTGATCAATCACTTCAACACCGGCATCTGGACGTTGAGAGTTGATATCAACTTTATAGGCAGGCTCCTTGATTGGCGCGGCACAGCCTGCGATACCTGTCAGTAATCCTGCACAAACTAAGTTTAAAACCCAGTTATTGATTGATAAATTTTCTGTATGGCTCATAGCCACCCCCCGATTAATTTTTAAACTTTATTATTTTTTGCTGATTATCCATTGAAAAAATAAAGCTATCTTCTGAGACACCATCTAGTGTCCAGCCTTCAATTACATCACCCACTTTCATTCTTATTATTTTCCCTGATGTTAAATTTTTTAAAACAGCAAGCACGTCTTCATTGGTAACAGCTACACCCAAAGCCTTTACACTTAAAGTTTTGACGACAGGTCTTACCTTTTTAACAACAGGTTTCTTAACTTCCTCAAATTGTCTTTCTGGTACAAATAGTGGTCGTTCTATGATTGAATCATAATTTCCTAAACCCTCTAAATGGTTTATTTCAAGTTTAGCCTGAGTAACGTCCATATCGAAAATCTGAGAATCATTCCCCGTTTGCTCAATTCTATTACTTACATACCAGTAGCTGATAAAAATCATAACGAGTAAAACAATTGAGATGATAAATTTCATGATATATTTTCTCTCACTTAATCATCAGCTATTTCCATTTTGGAAAAACCCACTTACAACCAGATTAATATTAAGGTCATTTGTTCCTCCGCTTTTTGGGACTAAAGATTTATATTGTAACTGGGTTCGAATAATGTCCAGTTCTTTAATTATTATCAGTGGCAACTGACTCTCAATTTCATACAGTACTTTCTGAATACCTGCATGATTAATAGACTTCATTCGTATTTCAATAGACGCTTCACTATATCCTTCATGCTCAACAACAGGAAATGTTTTTATTGTTAAAATTTTAGCACTTGAATGTGTGTTAATAAGCCGCTTCAATAAATTTTGTATTTCTGAAGAAGCTGATGAAGATTGATTACTCTGCAGGAATATTTTGTTTTTACTGTATTCTTTTCTAATTTCATTTATTTTATTCTGATAAAACTGCTCCTTTGATAAGATCGCATCGACTTTTCCGGATTTTTTCCTGTTTATACTAATTTCATTTTCTATTTCCGAAAGACCTTCTAAATAAAAATTATCAAAAAGAAAATAAGCTGTTATTAATAATAAAAATAAAATTGACAGGGCAATAGTTTTATCAATTACATGATTACCTGAGAGCTTATGCATTTGATTTAACCCTCAAAGATAATTCAAAAGATTCTTTCTGTGTCTGTGGATTTTTAACAATAGAGGAAATAAACTTAATACTTTCAAATAAGCCCGTATCATTCAGACCATCAGATACAGAAGTTGCTGATTTAGCTTCACCCTTTATTTTTACTTCGCCATTTTTATAGGTAAACCGGGTAATCCACGCAGTACTATCAATATTATCACTAAGCTCAGCCAGTAAATAAATCATTCGCAGATCATTTTTTATTTTTGAAGATAGCTTAGCACCCAACTTGATTTCTGAATTTAATTTATTAATTGTCGAGACTATACTACTTACTTTTTTAATTTCCTGATCAGTTTTAACCTCAGTAGATAGTTTTTGCTGATGGTACAGATAATATGGTAAAGCAAATAAAACGCACAACAGGATAACATTCAGAGCCAGATGAAAGTTTTTAACATTTAAAATTGAACCACTTTCACTACTTCTTTTAACTTCCAGAAAATTTACTTTGGTACCATAGTTTTTATAAAAATATGGAGTGCTACAAATAACAGGGTTATCCTGATCAAATTCAAAGGCATTTTGTAAATCAATATAATCTGAAGTTTTGATAACAACAATATCTACTTCAACCTTATCCTGAGGTTTATTTATATTCAGAGCATAAAAATAGCGAACTTCCTGAAAGTTCAACGGTATATGCTTTTCCAGATCAAAGCGTAAAACTGATTCAATATTTTCAAGCACTTCTACTGGATAATTTAACTTTAAAGAAAAAACATTTTCATCTGGTAGCAGATAAAGGCATTTCCTACGGCCTTTGTATTTCTGAGCCAGGCTGGCTGCAATATTATAAATATAGGCTGAATCATTATTTTGCGGATCAACTGTTTCATCAACTTCATTCACTAAAAAATCTACAGCTGTATCAGTTTCCGTATTTTGATTGCGATCAACAGGACGCATCTTTCCATGATCATTAAAATACAGAAGTGTTTCTTCTTTTTCCTTTAAAGCATTAGGACTTACAGTTAATAAAGTCCCCTGATCATCGTTGATGATAATAGTGTCTTCATCATCGACCAGGTCGACCAGACGTGTCGTGAGTTCATCTCGATTAAACAGGATAGAGGTATCTTCACCACTATTTACATATATAGAATCAGTATTATGTGACTGCTGATCAAAAGACTTATTTTTAAACAGATGACGAACAACATTAGTTTGATCTATCTGTTCAGTTTGATCGATTATTTCTGTTTTATCTGTATCTTCTGTCTCCATAAGAATATCGACAGAATCATGTGAATCTGCCTGGATAGCAAAATCAACTTCCTCATCAATATTCGCTTCGCCAGATAATTTCAAGGAAGTAGAATGAATGATTTTTCCAGTGCCATCCTGAATAAAAATTTTGTCATCATCATGACCTATTATTAAATCGACTTGCTGATTGTATTTTTTAAAATAGGCAAGCCAGTTAGCAGGCAAACAGGAAAAAAGCGTATTAGTCCACCAGTTAAAATATTTACCCGTAAAAGGAAGAACATCAAGCTTCATATATTCTTACCTCCAGCACAATATTCATCTATCGGCCCAACAATATATCTTTGATAAGGCGCTCCGGTGATTGACGAAAAATATGTATAATTTAGAAAACTGTTAAGCATATGCTCGATGATTTCCATCATATACAGTCGTGAAAAATTTCCCGCCATTTTATGTAATGTATCAGTAAGCAAGCCATAAGTTAACAAGGTCTTTGCAAGCTCTTCCCCATCAGGATTCTGAATATTAAATCGTTTCACCATTGCATTCACTCTGACACTACGTAAATTACGTTTTAGTACCTTGCTATAATCACTGACCCAACAAATCTGACTATCCGGATATTGACGATTATAATCTGTCAGAGCCTGATAACTGGTTGCACGATCAATTATCACAGATATATTCATCTTCGAATTCAGTGTGCAATGCAAAACTTCCAGTCCAGCTGCATGCTCAACATTTACCTTTAACAGCAAAGTAGAGTCTTCAGTACAATACTGCTCATACTGTTGTTGAAGCTTTTCCAGATTTATTTTTTTTATTAATGGAATATCCTGCAAATTTTTGTCTAGCATTTGAATTTCAGACTGATCATTTACATACAAAAGTTTGCCGGATCTAGCTCGGCGCTTTTTACTCAGGTAATCAATAAGCTGTTTGGGCCTGTTACGAAAAACAAAGTTATAAAAATCACCTGCTGGAAGATTTTCACCCGATGGAAAAAAGCAGGGGATTTTATTATCCGTACAAAACTCTGCAACCTTATTATAGTCATTCTTTACTCTGGGACGAATAATAGAAAACACAGGATTCTGCTGATAGAACTCAGATAAAGTGGTGGACCATAGCGATGTATCTTCTGGCAACTCCCAGACAACCAGCTCCCAGATTCGAAAAGATTCATACTGTGGCACTTTTTGAATTGGTGAATTTTGCTTACGTTTTAACTCGTCTCGCGACAGACTATTCTTCATACCAAACAGTCCCTTTAGAAAAGCGATATGCTGATCACGTAACACCTGAGGTAAGCGTTTATCGACAATGGTGGCAATTTTCAAATTATTGCCATCCACCCCGGGATCATTACTGGTATAGATCGTTTTCAAATATTTAATCAAAGCATCACTTTGATGACGGCTAATGGCATATTTCGGCATCATACCATCGGCTTCTTTTCCATTTGAATTAACCCCTGTCGTTAACAAGCGATAAAAACTGTCTGCATCATAAGCTTTACGTTTGTTCTGAATCTGATAAAAACGCGAAGAATCATCTTCCGGCTGGTTTCTACCCAGAAAATGCCAGCTTACAGGTGGGAAGGTCTGCCCGGATTCAGAACTGCCGAAACCTGATTCTCGATGACAGTTAACACAGGCCAGAGGGGAGAATGAAACCAGGTCTTTCATAACGGCCGGAATTCGCTTACCCTGGTTATCAACGCCTTTCATATAGATAACTTCACCTTCATCAAAAGATGCGGCAAAAGCAATCACCTGCCAGCAGGCAAGCAAAGCAACTATGAAGAGCTTTACTGCCATCTAGTGACCAACCTGCCAGACATTAGTATCAGTAGCAAAAAGAGTTCAGCTAAGCCTAAAGATGTCCCACCAATTTCGTCCGTTTCCGTAGCATCAGAGCCTGTTTCATCATCAGTAATTGTTATCTGGGTGGAAACGCCAGTAAGCGCAATCTTCAGATAAAAGCGTTCTACCCCCTCTGATTCCTGATCATCAATCATTGTTACAGATACTGTCTTAAGACTTTCACCTGGATCAAACAGAACGTTTTCTCTTACTTCATTAAAATCAAGCGACTCCCTGGCAGAATCACTTTGTGAAATCACATCTACAGATACCGTGCCTGATAGATCTCCAGAACGAATCAGGGTTGCAACAATAACATTATCTGTTTCTGAACCAACGAGCTTCGCATTACTGAACTTAACTTCCGAAGGTACTGCTTGTACAGTTAATTGCTGACCCAGCCAATCCGCAGCAGCACTTGCCTGCACCATTCCTCGACCATAGTCATTATTTGGGCTTGTTTCCCCTAAAGCGAGAGTCGATTGATAAAGTGCCTCTCGATAATCCAGATAATCCTGCGCAGAATATTTACTTCTTAATAGTGCCAGTGCGCCAGTGACCATAGGGGCTGCAAATGAGGTACCATCAAACTCAGTAACAGTGCCTGCTGTTTCGGCCACTCTTATCGATTGACCCGGTGCCACCAGAGAAGGTGTAATAACATCATCAGCGGTATTAACCAGATCTTTATAACAGGCATTTGGACCACGGCCACTTATAGACATAATCGTATTACCTGCATCATCGGCTACCCCTCCCACTGATATCACATGAGGATCAAATGAAGGAGATAAGCGACTAGAAGTGCTATCATCCGAGTTACCCACTGAAAATACGATATCTATACCCATGGCATATATCGCTGCAAGCTCGTCGACATAGGGATTATCACAAAGTGTTGGTGAAGTCTGAGCCGCCCAGGAGTTTTGTACAATATCGGGAAAATCATCAGTTAATGGATCATTGTCAGGATCCAGTACCCATTGTAGCCCACTCTTAATTGCACTTACCTGAGACTGTGAATCTGTATCCAGCTCATCAATAATTCGAGCGGCAATCCAGGTAGCCTTTGGTGCGACCCCTAAATAACCGCCGGTATAGTTATTCCCGCCGACAATTAAACTGGCTACAGCAGTTCCGTGGCCCGTATCTTTAGGCGAATCCCATTTTCCATATGCATCAAACCAGCTATTAGTGCCACCGCGATAACTATCTTTCAAATCTTTATGCGTACCATCTACACCAGTATCCAGAATAGCAACGACCACCCCCTGTCCTTTATAATTATCCGCCCACAATTGGCTGATATCGATTCGAGAAATATCATACCCCACCACTTCACCGCTTCCCAAAGTCACCGATTGGGGTTTAGCCATATATTTACGATCAGGGTTCACCTCTGTCACATATGACAAACCTAGAACCTTTGGTAAAAATTGAGGTGAAAGATGGATTGCAGCTTCCTGGCCTAACCATAACTCCCGAATTACCTTTAAATCGGTAGCAGCCATATCCTGTTTGAGATTTTCAATATGCAGCGCCATATACTTTCGCAAACTGATCATTGTCTGTCTGCGTTGTTCTGCTGTCTTACCAGAAAACCTGGTTACTTCATCCGGTGTATTGAAACTGACTATATACTGCCCTTCATCAGAAGGAAGCTGTTTCAGTATTACCTGGGCATTAGCCGTCTGCACACTCAAAACTAAAAGCAGAACTGAATATATAAATCGCATTTTTACAACTCCTGCCTACTTATCAATAGTTAATGGGGGACTCAGCTGGTCACCAATCTGAATCTTTACCTGATCCCCGGGCAGCATATGGCGATTTTCATTAGCAAAAAGAACAATATAGTTACGATCCTGCTTGAGAAATTTTCGGTTCGATTTCAAATAACCCACTGTGGAGCTATAAGGCACAGCCAGCTTAGCCTTACTTTTCATGGATAACATGCTTGGAAATATCTTGTTGGCCGATAATACCAGCGCTTTTTGCGTATCAATCACTTTGTATCTAAACTCGATCATGTAACCACCACCAGTAATACGCAAAAAAACGGGTTGAATACCCCAGTCTTTTTCCAGGTCAATAGTTTTTAGCTTTGACTCATCAGCCTGTACCCCCCCCATACAGATTAGCAATCCGAAAACCAGAATTAACCGAAGCATTTGACTCATTCGCAATTTAATCATTTTTATTATCCAATTAACTCAATCTGCCCTATTCAAAGGGTAACAGTATTTACAACAATAAAGTCTTTATTACGTCCGTTAAACTTTAAAAATACCAGGTAAAATCTGCTTTTCAGAGAAATATGAATCCTATAATAATTATTCACACTTTCTGATACCTTAGCATTTCCCGCGCTAAGGAGATCAACCAGCTCTCGTCTTAGGGCAATAATTTCATCTCTATCAGTACTTTCCTTTATTTTATTTACTCGATATTTATCAACACCTTCAAGCATGAGTAAAACGTCAGCTGGAGATTGAGAAGGATTCACCCCGTCCTGATGATAAATGCTGACATAGGGAATAATTTGGCGTACATCTTCTTCTGATATACCATCAAACTGAGTTAATTCCATAAAGTCATTAAAGCGCAGGTTTTTTTCATCAAACTGAAGCGCCAGCTCATCCTGGACATCTGAACTTATATTACTGGTTTTGATGACGTTATTTAGTGACAGACTACTCAAATCATAGAGTGAAATAAAGCCACTTTCATTGAAAATTTCGATGATAATTTCCTGATTATTAAGATTTAGCTTGAATTTTTTATTTTCCCAATCATCTCTGAGTATTTTAAAGCTTGCAAACTGGATAGCAGAATTCAGTTGCAGGCCTTTTTTGATCTGGCTGACATCAGATACCTGCTTCAGCATTACTACTCTGGAAGCTGACGATAGTTTAAATGCCAGCAAAGAAATCACTACCAGTATCCACAGTACATACAGTAATATAGACCCAGTATTTTTTGTCATTCCCTTTCGCATATGCCTAAGCCCTGCCTGTCTCACTAACCCATTCAAGGACCGCAGTATCTGGCATTGTCACTCTGACTCTAACCATACCAGGAATTAGATTCTTCTCAGTCCATTGCTGAACCCAGTCTCCATCCTTCAGGTATTCAAACTCAATACTTTTAATCTTTATTCCACTGCTTAACTTAATCGGGGTCCTGTTTAAAGAATCTTTATCATACCTGTTATAAGATACAAACAATTCACCATCTGTTTCATACAGGCTATAGACTCGATATCCGGGAGCATCAAAATGATCACTATATGCTCTTGATAAAATCCTGATGCTATTCTGCTCACCTCTAAAAAGGGAGTCTTTCTGCACACGATAAAATAAATCTGCCTGATGTAAGCCTTTGCTCAGGACCTGAGCAACCAGACTTCGGATCAAAAGCCTGTCCATTTGCTTATCTGTTTTTTCAACGTTGCGCAGCTGATATTGAATCAGGTTTGAAATCACCTGATAAGCACTAACAAAAATAATGGCGCTTAGCATTAGGGAAATCAACATTTCAACCAGCGTAAAACCGCTGGCACTCTTCACCCTGAGTGATTGATCTATATCTTTATTTTGCAAACCTGGAGTTAAATGGGACATAGTAAATCATCGCTTAATTTCAAGAATAGACCACTCATAACTATGGCCATTTTCATTGACTGAAATCAGAGTCTGTACTAATACCGATTCAGTGCGCCCTTCTTTGTAACTATCGATCTGGGTAGATTCCACACTCACATCCATAGCTTTCTGAGATGAAACAAACCCTGCCTGGGCAGTCTCTCCTAACAGGGCTAAAGCTGCGTAATCATTAATGACAGTTGCTTTAATCTGATTTTTTTCGCTTAAATGATTCAGGTAAATCTGATTTGCTACATAATCCAGAATAGCAACCAGCGAGGAAGAGAAGATGACAAATCCAATTAATACTTCCAGCAAAGTGATACCTTTTTGTTGATTCATCAGAACACCTGTATAGACAAATACTGACTCATACCTTTTTACCTGTGAATTTGGTACTGATTTTTCCGCTAATCCATATCACGTTAATTTCAAACAACTCAGTTTCCGATTCCAGTAAAATACTGCCGCCACTGGAACTGGCATCAGGATAGAATGTCATGCCAATGAGTTGATCGTCGATAAGCTGATCACTGGCAGTTTTAACCGTAATAAAAAATGATTCAGGTAGCGTTATTATTTTTTCAGTAAACTCGATTGAATTGTTCTCCAGATCAATTTCAATCTGCAGGGGTCTGTCTTCTCTAATTGCTCGTAACTGGGTCATCTTCATAGAGCTCACTATGTCTCTGGATAAAGACAGCAGGTCATCACTCTGGCGCAGAGCCACAAATGAAATTGAGCCTGCAACTATCGCCATAAGCGTTATCACCACCAGAACTTCGACTAAGGTAAACCCCCGGGTTCTCACGAAATTAGCGCTCCCAGTTATTGATATCCTTATCATCACCTTCACCACCTGGCTGATTATCGGCACCCAGACTTATCAAATCAAAAGGTCCATGCTCACCAGGTATGACATACACATAATTATTACCCCAGGGATCTAAAGGTAATTGCGGCTGTTTAAAGTAAGGGCCATTCCAACCCATCACTGACACATCATTCTGAATCAACTGTTTAAGCCCCTGATCACCCGGAGGGTATTGGCCTGTATCCAGAAAATAAAGTTCCAGAGCTGATTCAACTTCTTTTATCTGTAACTTAGCAGTCTTGGCTTTTGAGCTGCCCAGATATTTCATTACATTCGGACCGGCAATACTGGCAACCAGACCTAAAATTATTAAAACCACCAGTAATTCAACCAGCGTAAAACCCGATACATTTTTTTTCATTTTGTTAACCATAATAATTTGTACAATTAAACTTATGTTCCTGCATTTTTAAAATAAAAAGGCGGACACTCCTGTTGGAGGCGGTAACCCTGTAGTGGCATTTCGTAGCAAATAACTAACTATGGCACTAAATATGTTAGTCGTTACTGCTATCGCTTGTATTACTTATACTGCCAATTCATTAATACTCAAAATAGCCTGTAGCATAGAGACAACAATTAAACCGACAATTAAACCTAAAACCATAATAATAATAGGTTCTGCATAGGTCATCATAGCTTTGATACGAACATCAAGCTGTTTATAGTAATAGCTGGAGAGTTTGGCAAAGGAATCAGAGAGTCTTCCAGTCTCTTCACCTACCCCCACAATATATATAAAATGTTGAGTAAAAAAATCGGAACTTAAAACAGCTTGAATTGATTTACCCCGATTTATTTCAAGAGTCATTAGTTCAATTTCTTTCTTATAGACAATATTAGCCACCGCATCTTTAACATATCCCAGTGCTTTAATAATGGTTATTTTCTTTTTCATCAGAATATGCAAAATCATGGATATAATATAAAGGTTATATTGTTGAATCATTTTCCCTATTAGAGGTGCCCCCAGGAAATATTTAGCCCACTTAGGATCAGACAGGGCACTTTTAGCCATCTTTCTAAATAGAAAGATAAGCAATAAAGCTATTAGCATTAAGACCTGATAATTTTCAGTCAATATATCCGAAATACCAACAACAATGCCCGTAATACCAGTCATCTCAACCCCCATTCCAACAAACATTGTTTTAAATTTGGGTATAACCAGGCCGAACAGTAATAATATAGAAAAGAACATGACGCCCATTAAAATCATAGGATAGACCAGTGCTGATTTAACCTTTTGCTTAAATTCCTGCAAATCATGTGTTAGCTGGGATAGTAATTTAAATGAATCGGTTAATGAGTCCGTTTCTTCTCCTACATGTACAATACCAATATAAAGTGATGTGAAATATTCAGGGAAATTCCCCATTGCTTCTGATAAAGATCCACCCTGACGAACCATATCTAATAATTCTGTTAGAAAATTAGTACCAGAGACATGCTCCAGACTTTTAGCCTCTAACTCTAAGGACTTATGGATAGATAACCCTGAATCAAGATAATCATATATATTTTCAAAAAACTGCTGTTGTTCAAATTTCAGCTTTTTTTTGAAGAAGGCTTTTTTCGTTTTTTTCTCTTTGACTTTTGTTATTTTTATAGGAACAAATTTTAAATTCAGTAATTCTTCAATAACCGATTCTTCGGTTAGCAGGTTTAATTCCCCCTCTATATACTCTCCCTGCTCATTTAAAGCTTTATACTTGAACATTATTCCAGTACTACTCGAAATAATTCATCAATAGTTGTTTGACCAGATGAAACTTTTTCAAAGCCATCAACTACCATGGAAGACATACCGTACTGGACCGCTAATTGATGGATATTAGCATTTCCTTTTATGGCCTCTGATCTAAAGTCTTCATTTAACAGCATCACTTCACAAATCGATAATCGCCCCTTATAGCCGGTATTATTACAGTGTTCACAACCAACAGCTTCATGACAGTTCATTTCAGCACCCAACTCGATATCCTCTTCAAAAGTATCCAGAATTAGCTGGGAAGTTGGCACAGGTTTCTTACAATGATCACATAATCGCCTGACAAGACGTTGGGCAACAACACCAATCAATGATGAAAAAACAAATGATTTTTCAACGCCCAGATCAATCAGACGCTCAATACTGGATACCGCACTATTGGTATGTAAAGTTGTCAAAATCAAATGCCCGGTCATAGATGCTCTCACTGCAATTTCGGCCGTTTCAGAATCACGCATTTCACCAACCATGATGACTTCAGGATCATGCCTGACGATAGCTCTTAAGGCATTAGAAAAACTCACGCCAATATCAGCATGAACCTGAATTTGATTAATACCATCTATTTTGTATTCAACCGGATCTTCTACGGAAACTATCTTTTTTTCAGAATTATTGATTTGTTGTAGCATTGCGTATAGCGTTGTTGACTTACCACTACCTGTCGGACCGGTAACCAGTATAAGTCCATGCGGTTTATTCAACATGGAGAGAATTCTTTGTCTATTCTTACCTGAATAACCTAAACTGAAAAAATCAAAATTTAATGATTTTTTATAGAGTAAACGTAAAACAATACTCTCACCATGTATGGTCGGAATAACAGAAACGCGCACATCAACATTCTGTCCATCAATACTGATATCAAATCTTCCATCCTGCGGTATTCTACGTTGTGCTATATCCAGTCCAGATAGAATTTTTATTCGTGAAACAATGGCTGCTGACAACCTCATTTCAATTTCTCTAACCGTTATTAATACCCCGTCAATACGATTTCTTACTTTCAACTGGTGGCTATGGGGTTCTATGTGAACATCAGATGAACTATTTTGTATTGCCTCTGAAATAATGGTATTGACGATTTTAACCACTGGCGCTTCACTAGCCAGTTCCTTAAGTTGCTGAATATCCTGGTCAAGCAGAATAGCATCTATTTCATCAAATTTTTCATTATCGAAAGATTCGGTATTAGCCATTAAAATTCGATCCAGGCTTTCCTGAATATCTTTTTTATAGCCTAAACGGATTTTCAGAAACTTATTGCCAATAGCGAATGACAGTGATTGTTGTAAACCACGAGCGAAAGGATCATTTACACAGATTTCAAAGATATCATCAGTCTCTGATATAACGACCATCTGGTGTTGTTTTAGAAACTGCGAATTAAATTGTTTCTGGCCATATTGTTTAGATGGATAATCTGCCGGTTCCAGTATTCGCATATGACACAGACGGGAAAGATGTGCAAGTAAATCAGATTCAGATAATAATCCGAGATTCATGATCAACTGTACTAAAGATAAGTCAGTTTTACCTGATTTTTGCAATAATTGTATTTTTTTGACATCAACAGCCGATAACACCGACTGCTCATGAAGAGACTTCAGGAATTGATCATCTTCATCAAACAGAAGAGCAGGCTCAGCAGTAGAGTTGAGGCTTTCTTTGTTCGTTTTAGTATCTAAATGGTTCACAAAATTTACTTGTGTCGAAAGACTTTGACTCATGATGACAGATACCTGAATAATAGTAAAAGAATTAGGCTTCCTCCATGAAAAAAAACCCAATCATGTCAGATCAGGTTTAAGTTAAATCAATATATATTAAGCATTTTAATCAATCTTAGATATAGATCATGAAACCAACTTTGCATCCATGCAAAGTTGTTCCATTAACAAGTCTGACGACTATTTCACTCTGACTTTAACCTTGCCAACCTTTCTGGATTTTTCACCAGTAATATCATCATACAAGCGATAGCTAAACTCATCTTTTCCTCTTGCACCGTCATTAGGTGTATAGGTTATCTTGTTATCCGCACCTATGGTTACAGTTCCAAGTGATGGGGATTTAACAATCTCGATAGTCGCTTTTCTAACATCGCTGTCATGATCTCTATCGTTTTTCAATACATCGATAACTTTAGGTTGACCTGCTTTCACACTTGCACGATCAGGATTAACACGAGGTGCATCCATCTTCGCGGTTACAGTCACCTTCACTTCTGCAGTGTCAGATCCCCACTGGTTATAGATAGTGTATTTGAAGTGATCTTCCTCATCTTCATCGCCATTATGGGTATATGTAAATAGACCATCCGAAGTCATATCTATCGAGCCGTGTTCAGGATACTCATCCATTTCAACCTTACCACCATTAGCGACATCGTTAGCGAGCACACTCAGGATTGCTGTGTCAACGGTATAAGTACCACCTTCAGCAACTGAGAAAGCGTCATCATTAGCTATTGGAGGCATACCAGTGGTTACCTCTTCTTCAGTATCCGCGTTATCGTTTCCAGTAAAATCGCCACCGGCATTATTGCCTGCAGTAACAGTAACACTGATATTTGCAGAAGCGTTACCGCCCTGTCCGTCAGAAATGGTATAGCCCACATTCACTGCACCAGCCGATTCAGCACTGGCCATAATGGTAACGGCCTTATCCACAAAACTCACTGTACCAAAGTCAGCAAAAGCAGAAGCATCGACATCAGTCACTCTCAGCGCAGCTTTACCTTCGGCGTCAGTATCATTATCCAGTACGCGCACCTCATAGGTTTGACCTACTTTTAATGAAAGGCTATCGTCATTTGCTACCGGTGCATCATTTAGCTGCGTGACAGCGATCTTAACACCTGCCATTGATGAAGGCTCACCCGATTTCACCAGGCGGTAAAGGAGTGCATCAGTATCACCTTCACTACCATCGTGAGTGTAATCAAAACCAGTTGCAGTCGCTACTACGCTACCATGCTTGGGCGCATTGACCAGTTCAATGCTGGCACCGTTTAACTCATCGTTGGCTATAACATTGATTGATATGCTAGAACCTTCCAGAACGGTTATCTCATCCCGTTTGGCTACAGGTGAACTACCCTGATTAAATGCCAGGTAGGTATAATTAGGTGACGGTTGTATCCTGAATTCTGCAAATACAGAAGCTTCACCATTTACTATTGTACCTTCATCAGCCATTGCACCAACAGCATAACCTGTTACGCCAGGAGCCGGGTTACTCAAATTCATGGCGGAATCAATCAACTTGATGACACCACCAGCAGCACCAATTGCTGAAGTATCCAGAACAGCATCCTTGGTCTTCAAAGGAGGAAGCGCAACCGCATATTGCCTGCGAGAACTCGGATAAAGATTGCCATCTTCAGCGACGATATCAAAATTACCACCAATCAGAGTAGGTGTATGAATACGTGTACTACCGTTAAACAATCTGAACAATGGTGATTTACCACTAGCAAACAGCAGGCTCGTTTGATCACCTTCAAAAGTACTGGATCGCAACTCCTGCACACAGTGATTATCTTCAGGACAAGTCCCCCCGTTTATTGTATCCAGCGTGATACCAAAGTACTTGGGCGCATAGTTAATGGTACTTTTCATATCCGTAGTGTTGTAATCACCAGCAACAACACCGGCATGAATCGCCGGATCGATCTCACTGTAAATCAGTGGGAAAAGATCGGTATAGGGTAAACCTTCATATGCCAGACGTGGTCCACCATCGCGTGGTGAATCACTCAACAGTGCACCAACCAGTCCCATCTGAACCTGTATCTGCTGGTGAGTACCAGACTGATACAGATAGGAACCAGCAGTGATGTTATTCCAGGTATAAGGCACACTTCCACCCGGGGCCGCCTCAGCGTCAAACGAATGCACTCGACTAGAGCCATCAGGCGCATCAAACATGACCGGAGTCATCGGTTTGAACAGACCTGGAATCACCAGAGAAGTTGCCCTGGGCAAACGGTTATGCAGAGTAATGTTGAGGTCATATTGCCCTGCGCTTTTATTGTTTGGCAGTAGAATGGATGGCCCCGGCGAGGTATAGGTCACGCCAGCACAAGGGTCATCCGCATCACTACCCAGGGCGTAACCCCACATGGTAATGGGCGCAGTATTACCAACAGGGCCCGGGCTGGCAACACTACCATCAATCACATATTCACCTGCACACAGATCGAGATTTATTGTTTCAGCCTGTGCTGCCGTCGACATTACCGCTCCGAGACCCAGGATAGCCAGGATCGAAGCATTAATTAAAGAACGTTTCATTTTGTTTCTCCTAATTTCATCTTGAGCGGTATTTTTAGTCAGCATCGCCGGCACCATCTTCATAAGGAACTACCAGCATCATAGTCAGCATGCCACCAGGATAAATATCGTTGTTAGTCAGCTCACGCTCAGAATGCGAGTGCCACATGAACACCATACCACCAGCAGGATTCAAACCACCTTCACCGACAGGCAGGGCACCTGAAACACCTATGAAAGGACTACCACCCCAGAAACCACCAAAGGCAAGATCCAGATTCTCTGGCAGCACAACTGGTAGCGGGTCACCATGGTTGCCTGGGACTGGGTCGCCAGCTAGCCCACACCATTCCCAGTATTTATCATCATAGCCATCCTTATCAGACCCATGAGTAATATTATTTTGCTCGTCTACACAGGTATCTGGATGATACGCCGGGTCCGATGGATTAAGTGTCGAATTTACGTGCGGTGAACCGTACATATCCCAGCCCAGGCCTTTACCGGTCCAGTTAAAGATTAAATCACTAGTGCCACCCTGAACCGCACCGTAAGTGTAGTCAGTCACTGGTCGCATTTCGAAACTGCCATTAACTACTTTTCCAATCAGGTTGCCATCGCGTGCAATCTGGTCAAAGTGATTGCCATGCAGATGCAAGGGATGTTGGTTACGACCGGCATTAATGACTCGCAGCAAAACACGTTGACCCGGATGCATAGTGACTATAGAACCGTAAGGCTGGTTAGGCAGACCAGCCTGGTAATGCGGTGCCAGAGTATCGGGAGAGTTACGGCCGTTAATAAAGAATAACGTCGAACTGTAATCACCGTTATCCCAGTACTGTAAACGATCCAGTTCAGCCAGATAATGCAGCTTGGGATCGGTCTCACTCAGGAAGAACAGGTATTCACGATCATAAGCGGTTGCCTGATTCGCATAGGCTAGACCATGCGCATGAAAGTCAGGAACAGTAGTAGCTACGCCATTGATGGTCACCACGCCTGTGCCGTCAGCAGCAGGTGTATCAGGATCAGTCGTAGCCAACGGATCAACAATAAACGCCCCAACCAGACCCATGTCTACCTGAATCTGCTGATTGACACCACTTTGGTACATAAAGGTACCCGGCTTGCTTAGCTCAAACTGGTATTCCATTGCATACATACCACCGTCGGCCACACCATTCGGCATGGCGATGGGGGACGCAGTGTTTACCACTGCACATCCATTGCTTGCCGCAGTGATGGCGGAAAAACCCGCATACGGAATACAATAGGTTGTGACTTCAGCCTGCCCCGGAAAATCCAGAGTCACGCCCTGCGGGATATCCACGTTATGTACACGGATAGTTACCATGTCACCGGCTTCACCGCGCAAGGTTGGCGCGGGGTATTGCGGCTCACCTGCTTCACTGGTGGCAAACCCCCACATACGGATACTGTCCCCATCTGGCGTTGCTATCTGAAATTGCTTGGCCCACAAGTCAACAGCCGTCGCATCTATGCTCTCGATCGCAGCATGCGCACCAGATGACAGCGCCATCAGCGAAGCTGCGGCAAGCGCACGTCCGGTATTAAGATATGAATTTAAGATTCTCATCATTTTCTCCAATTTACTGTGCTGCTGCCGATACGACAATTTCTGTCATCGCACCGCCGAAGCTTTGAGTATTGTTGCTTAATTGGTGCAGCTCGTTGGTATACACATAGTAGGTACCCGGAACGGCATTCAGCGTATCAATGATCACGTCAAAGGACTCACCACCACCCAGGTTTACTGAGTTGGCGTTATACTTATCCTTTAACTCACGACCACCCTGACCAATGACTCGCATAGGCAGACCCAGTGCGGTAATGGTATGGAACTCGGTAATACTCAGATTGGTGATACGCAGCAGGATCTTCTCACCCTGTACTGCCGTCATCCTGGAAGAGTATGGCTGGGTGTTGAAGTTTTGCTTATAGCCTGAATTAGGCACTCCACCCACATCATCAGTTATCGAGTTGTTTACCATGTCCTTGATACGGGTAGCGATTTTATCCTGCGCCGGACCCCGGCCAGCGGCCGTAGTGTAGTAGCCGTCAGCTTCAACTGTTGCAGGATATCCACGACCATTAAACATATGAAAGTCATCCTCCATCTCTGCGAAAGGTAGCGGCTGTACTGCGATATGCGCATCATGAAAATCCGAGTCCATGCCAGTCAGCATCAATGGATATTCCTTATCATAACCGGTAGAACCAGGATCATTATTTGCAATATCGTTATAGGCGAACTTGGTATAGCTACGTCCGCTACCGTCAGGATCCGGTACCGAAGTACCATCCTGTGCCGGATGAACATACAGATTACCCTGCATACCCATTTGCATATGCTCGGCCGCCTCTACGTGACAGTGGTACAGGTAGGTTCCTGGCTCCACGATGTTATAGTAGTAGGTCAGCGTCGCACCCATATTGATCGAGATCGATGCATCCGGCACCCCGTCGAAAACGCTGGACGCGTTCGGGAAGCCATGAAAATGCACCGTATGCGAATCGAACAGATCAGGACGCTCAATCATGCCGATGTTGGACAGGGAAAGATAAAACTCTTCCCCTTCGTTCAACACGATAGTTGGTGCGGTAAACTGAGCATTAAAAATACCCACATCATGCGAATCTTCTAATGGCACACCGGTTAAATCACCAAAACCGAAAGCGTATAGCGGCTCATCCCGACCCGGCGCATTGGTGTAGCCGTCACCGGAGCTCAAGTGCATGCACACAACGTTGTCTGGCTTGGTTTCACCGTCACTCTCCCAGGTTGCGTCGCCGTCGTTATCACCCGGGCACTGCACGAACGCAGAGGCCTGAGCGGGCGCGACCGGTAACATGAGCATCGCCAGTAGCGAGGCACATGATCCGTATTTCAACAAAGTTTTCATTTTTCCGTACCTCACGGTTTGAATGTTTTCCAGTTCGGATTTCTGAATTGTTAATGGTTTCATTGCTGCACCTCATCAGATCCCTGATCAACAACCAGATTATCTATACCAGGCTCCTGATCGATATCCACACCATATGGACGATTACGGTTCGGGTTACCGCCATCAACAGCACCGGTAGAAGCCCCTGTCAGATGGTAGTCCGAAGCACCGGAAACAGTTCCTCCGTTTCCACCATTCACACCGTCAGCCGCTGTAGACACATCGTTGATTGACAATGGTGCGTAGCGAGCGTCGATCCAGTTACCGCCCTCATCCAGTGCCGGGGCAACCAGAATGGTCTGGAATTCAGCAGGCGCAGGAACAAAACTGGGAGAACCGTTCAGATAGGGGTTTGCAAAAGCAGGGTCTACATCGGTCAGATGCCAGCTTGCTGGATAACCAGTCGCATCAGATACTGTGCTCCAGCGCAGCTGATTCAGCACCTCACCAGTACCTGAATTCACTACACCCAGATCGGTATAATCTGCTAGAGGAGTCAGCGTACTTGGATTACATAGATTGCCATTAGGATTCTGACAGCTACCAATGTTTTCGCCACCACCCAACGTGAAGTAGTTGGACTGGTTGTGCCACAGGATATTGCTATACAGGAATGGATTACCAAAAGGCTTGTTAAAGCGATTGTTCATCGCTGCGTAATCAATCAAACCATCCAGTGTCTGGTGATGATAAGACGCGATACCCGCTATCTGTGGCGAAGACTGAGTTGGGCTACCGGGTTCAAATGCAGCACCTGCGGTCGCAGTACTCACGTTATTAGCAATGGTGTTGTTCTCGATATTAACCACTGCCGAATCCAGCATCGAGATTGCACCAGCCAGACCGGCCACGTTATTAACGATAGTGTTATTGGAAATGCTCACTACCCACCAGGCGCCTTGACCCGCCGCACGTGACGGGTTAGCTGCAATATCAGCTCCGTTCGCACGACGAACCGCGATACCTGAACCATTACCGGCTCCAGCCTGGTTACCCTGGATCAGGTTACGGTTAATGACCACATGACCAGAACCTTCGGTATAGGTTGCGTTAACACCCGCTGATGGATCCATACCTGCAATCAGGATACCGCCACCATCGGTTTCAAAGCCTGGAGTCTGACGGAAAGACTGGTTGAAGATAATCTGGTTATCCTCAATACGACCACCTGTACTCAGACCCAGATGACCGATACCCGCACCATCAGTTGCCGCGAAGTTACCGCAGATCAGGTTGTCGCTGACTCGATAGTTAGAGCTTCCGTTGTACAACGCAACACCACCACCGGCACCATTGAGAGCACCGTTACGGATAATTTGATTGTGATGAATCCTCAGATTATCGTTACCTGCATCAGGATACTGGGCGTTGTTATCGAGCAGTGCATAGTGACCTACACGGATACCGCCACCGTAAGTACCTTCGTTACCGGTTACACGGTTGTTACTGATATCCAAACCATTCACATAGCCATTCAGGAAGATACCGCCACCAGTCATACCACCGGTGATGGTAAAGCCATCGATACCCGAACTCTTGCGACCGTTGTTAAAGGTATTACGATTGCCCGGTGCCTTACCGGCCACCATGATGCCCGCCCCTTCTTCGGTATCGAATAACAGAGGACCATTTTGCTGACCACTTAACAAATCGAAGTCTTTGTTCGTAACGTGAGCCAATGTCTCATCTTTCCAGATCTGAGTCTTTTCAGCTGGGACAGGACGCGCATTGATGGTTGTAGAGAATGCACCAGCACCTTGCAGGTAAACAGGCTTCCACATCACAACCATTTCATTGTACACACCGGGTGCAACCAGAATCAGGTCACCACGATTAGCAGCATCGATCGCATCCTGAATTGGAGTATCTGTGACTACTGGGCTTGGGTATACTGTATGTACAGTGTTGTCATTGAATTCCAGCGAACCGATCATCACGGAAACACCCATCGGAGACTCAACGCCCGCAGCATTAACCACGTTCATCTGGTAACGACCATCACGAGTATTCTGAGGAATAACCGCCACTATGGTGTCATTTTCCCAACTGGAGATTTCAGCAAGTACTGGTGTATCACCCGCTTCATTAGTCAGAACCACATTACCCCAGGTTGTTTCATCCGTTGCAATACCGCCAAAACCGTAGTCACGAGAGACAAACTTCTGGGTGAATTCATTAGAAGACGGATTCAGCACATCACGCATACCGACAGAGTGAAGGGTCAGAGTACGTGCAGCATCGTCAGCAACCGCTGAATTCTCTACATAAGGCCCTGGTAAACCATTTGGTCCATCTACCTGAGCAATCATTGGGGTAGCATCACCCGCTTCACAATCCAGCTGGTAGCCTTCACCTGCAAATGCTGCAATCTGTAATACCGGTGTATCCAGATAAGTGGTTGCACCTGGCATAAACTGGAAGGTATAACAGAACTGGGTGTACTGAGGGTTATAGTTAGGATCGATGATGGCTGGTGTTGAAGGATCATTATCATGATCAATATATCCACCATCATTCATACAGGCTGTCAGCATATTCGGTGTAAAACCGGATGGGCTGGATGCATTGGCTGTATAAGTAGAAGGCAACATAGCGTTGTACTTACCGTACTGGTCAGCATACACACGGGTAACCTCTTTACCGGTCCAGTCGTAGAATGCAACTGGTAACCAGGGTGGCGCGAATTTCTCACCGAAGCTTGGAGCATTCGGGTTAAATTCATTAGCCAGATCATTCAGGATACCGCCAACGACATGAGAAGCCTTAGGTACTTCAGTGAAGAAATGGAAGTCAGCCGCAGCGTTTTTGCCATCGGTTAACAGAACCAGTTTCTTATCACATAAAGGACGCTCTTCACCTGCAAATGGTGCTGCATAATCCGGGTTAGGGACAGTGTCACCCGCTTCGTTGACTATAGTTGCCCCAGGAATTGGATTTCCATCAGCATCAGTGACGAAGGTCAGCAAATCTGGAACCACTCGCTTGTCACCCACACAGGTAGGAGGCAGCATCTGGGCAGCTGCTTTGTAATCGTCACCAAAATCGACATTCTTGGATTCTTCTTTCAGTGATTCATAACCCGGAGGCGTAAATCCCTGCACAACATAGTAACCAGCGTTCAGGTATTCTTTACCGTCTGCACCGGTGGTCATAACCTGCGCTTTAGGGTTACTAGGGAAGGCATAACCGCCATCGAACACACCGGGTCGCACCTGGTTCCAGGTACGCATGCTATCCATACAACGGTTATCGGCCACCAGATCACCCATCTGGTTTCTACCCTGACAGTTAGTTGGCGGGGTATCGTCCCAGCTATCAGACCAGGTTACGTCCACTGCGTCACCAAAATCAAACACACCGTCACCATTACGATCGATATCTTCAGGACCTTTGACACCACCACCAAACCAGCCCAGCGGATAGTTATCCACATCAGGCTCGGTGAATCCGACTACGCCGTCGACCATCTCATCAGCAACACCGTCAACATCGTCATCCTGATACAGTGCAAACTGCACACGGGGAATACCCGGCTCCCAGATTTCGGCAACCGCATAACGTGGATCATGCTCGGCACGGGTGATCGCGTAGATCGCCATACCACTGATACCGCCATTCTCGTCAGCACCATAAGCAGCTTTACCAAAATTAACCGTTGACTTCTGACCCAGAAAACCCTGGAAGCCCAGAGTCAGCGCAGGACCTCTTAAAGTAAGGGAATAGCCATCGGTAGTACATTCTTCAGCAGTGGGGTTTTGATTACAGTCTGGCAATGGAATAGGGTCTCCATTGGCATCCAGACCTGCATGCTGTGGCTGCGCAATGAAACCATTAGCCTGTAAGTCGTTCGCAGGATTATCCGTACTACCATCTCCACCGCCGTTATCAACAGTGATTGTTGCACCCGTTGCCTTGAACTTGGCAAAGTCTGTTTCCAGCACCTGCCAGAAAAAGAATGGAAATACCTGATCAAAAGGAGCCGCACCTTCTACGTCAACTGCCATACTCTGATAGATACGGCCATCAATCCAGCGGATATTGTTAGTGAAAGAGTCTGCATTCGCATTCAACTCACCATCATCCCACACACCGTCTTCATCTTCATCTATAAACACATTGGTGTACATCTTACTAAACCAGTTAAACACTGGAACCTCACCCAGCTTACAGACGTTGGTTCCGGCATCACAATTTGCGGTATTGGGAGAACTACCGTTAGTATTGGAAGCAACCAGTTGTGTTAACGCGGAAACAGTGACACCATCACCCGCTGTGTTTTCAGCGATAGAGAAAGGATGATTTGCAATAACCACATCCAGACCATCATCATAAATCGACAGACTATAATCTCCAGTTGGGAGACCGCCTATATCAAATGACGAAGCATCATCACAAGCACCTGAATAAATCGTCTTGCCCGCAATACCTAGATTGACACCTACACGGCAACCAGGAAAAGGCACACCGTTGTTAAAGGTAAAATCAGGAGAGCGAGACATATGGTTATCAACCACAGTACCTGTGATAGTGGCTGTGACAGCACCCGGTAGTGGTTGCGCATAACCGACACAGGGGTTCTCGTCGGGATCAGTCACTTCTACAGTCTGTAACACACCATCAACTTCTACCTGAGTGGTCATAGAAATTGGGCTACCATCACCCCAGGTTCCCGCATTACAGTCGTATTCACGTACAAAACCGATGAATACGTGTGGCCCTGGAGGACCGAATTCTACAAAGTTCTGTGGTTCATTGGCTTTAACCCAGGCATCCACTACTTTAGTACCTTCTATGGTAGAGGTCTGAATCCATCCTGCGCCAGCCGGAGGAACAACCTGTACGCCATACTTTCCAGGTGGCAGGTTCTTGATCACCAGATAACCCTGATCATTAGGTACTAACTGAACGGTATTAGCAGGCAGTGCGCCAGGATTAATAATGGTACCGTTGGTTTGAGAACCAGCAGGAAATGAGGCCACCGAACCGTCAGCATTGTATTCAGTACCCAAAGGATTACCGAAAGCATCGTAAGCGACACGACCACCGCCTGCACCGTACTGACCCGCAGGATCTTCCAGGATAATATGGAAAGGCTGAAACTGCCCCTCAACGATAGATCCGTTAAGGCCACGCTCACCTACATCGATAGCGCCGTTGATTGGGCTGTTATCCTCAAACACCTGGATACTGATCTGCGCAGTCGGGATAGGCGAAGGATTGGTACGGACTTCGACAGTCGCGCCGCTAGCTGTAACCGTTACCGGCTTCCCACCTAACTGATACTTTCCATAGGGAAGTACTGAAACAAAGTAATTACCTTCTGGCACATCCAGCGTGATGCTGTCAGCTGTCGTCTCACCAGACAGACCAACACCATGTGCATCGTTTGCAACCGGTGTATGACTCTTATGAAAATTAAAAGACAGGCTCTTGTTTAATTCTTCACCAGAAAGGTCCTGCCAGATATCAACCCCGGGAGCCGATCTATACATTGGGTCTTCTTCAACAACGTATCTAAACCCCCCGGCAACATTTCCTGCACCGTCTTCAGTAGTAATGGTAAGCGATGCTGCGTGCACCACTCCTGAAAGGGCTGTCCCTAACAGGAAGATAGTCACCACAACCGGCTTCACCAACCTTTCATACATTAATGATTTACTCATTCGGTTATCCTCATAACATTCATCACTTGTAACGCTTAATTCAAAGTCATGTAACAGTTGTTTGTTCAAATTCAGGCAACCCGCCCAAAAACCATTTTCGTACAATAAATTTTGAGTGATGAATAACACTAATTAAATACGGACATCTGTGGCTATGGTGCGACAACTTGTCGCACCCTTGAGACATCAATAACTACTTTTCAGGAAGTTTTATATGTATTTTGAGGTAGAATTTTGAGTATTAAATAAGTGAATGAACTGTTTTTCTTTAATATTCAGGTGTTTACAGAGGAAATCTAAATAAAATATATCTTATTGTTTAAGCCACACTACAACTAAGTAGTAGACATTAATTTACAGAAAAAGCGCTTTTAAAAGATTGTGACCAATCAAATAACTAAACAGCTAAGAAAATTTCATGTTATAGAGGCAATTTCTCAACTCATTTAATTCATATATCAGCTAAGAAAAATTCATCAATTTTAAAGCTGCTTTAATTCGTATGAGTGAGTGAAAAGCATTTTATTTCATCAATAATCAGATTGTGATATGAATCACAACCTTCAAATCATCTTTCAAATTTTCACGTGATTTTCACATTTTTTTCACATATAACACTATATGATCTTTAGTAATGATATATGGTAAGAATCTATGATCTTATTATTTTGTTTATTTTAGGCACTAAATCTTAAAACAATAAAAATGATAGATTGCATTTTCCAGGGTTTTTAAAAAGTTGTAGAGTCTTATGTATAATAAATTATTACTTTTAGTCCTACTGGCATTTAGTTTGAACCTTTCAGCATTTGAAAGTGTAAAACAATACAAATCCGTAGACCTGGATTCTGTCTTATCTAATTCCAGCAAATCCGGTAAATTTACATTTTCATTTCCTGAAATGGATTTACTAAATCAGAAAAATCAAATTACACCGCTAAATAAAATATTTGATAAAGATCAAAATGTCGTTTTTGCCTTCTTTTTTACACACTGTGTAAGCGTTTGTACTACAGTGACCTTATCACTGAAAAGTATTCAATCCAGTCTACCTAAAGATACCAATATTGTAATGATTAGCATCGATCCGGAAACAGACACGCCAGACATTTTAAATAGATATGCCGATATGCATAGAATAAAAAATCCAAACTGGCAATTGCTGACAGGCACAAATGAACAAATTGTTGACTTACAGAAAAATTTTGAAGCATATCGTGGTAATAAAATGAATCACTCTACTTCAATTTTTGTCAAGAGATCAAACTCATCTGAAATAATCGAAATTAAATCAAATTTCTCAATCATTCCACAACTATTCAAAGAGAATATCAAATCGTGAAAGTATTAAGAAATTATGGCTTTGTCTCAACAATTTCATATCTGGATTTTTCTGGTACTGAGGAAGAAATTGAATCAAAAAATGATATTTTTGAGCGGGCATGTAAACAATCAGGTATAACACCATTATTCCGCTTTGATTTATACGATGAGATTTTATTAACATTTGAAACGGTGAATGCTGCCGCTATATTTCTAACCAACCTGTTTAGAACTTCAATCAGTGATGCTGCCAACAAAAAAACATTAAGTATAAGAGCAGGTCTATGTGCGGGAGATTACTTTAATGATAGCGAGCAAATTTATGGCGACACAGTTAATTTCGCCACGAAACTTGCCTATTCGTCACGCAAAAATGAAATTTTAGTCTGTGGCATAAATCAGTCAGAAATAAAAAATTGCATTCCTATGGAAAGCGACATTTCTTTATATAGTCGAAATAATGAAGAGAATTGTTACAGTATAAGTTTGATTGATGAAGATTTAACAAATGCAACAATGGATAATTTAACTTTTAGAATTGAGTACAATAATAGTTGTCAGGAACTTCAATTAGCTCGAAATAAGGAAATTACAATTGGCCGTTCTAACAAAGCAGATATATTTATTGACGATTATCGTATCTCAAGAAATCATGCCACCATTACTTTTAATAATGATAAAATTTTTCTAAAAGACCATAGTGCTAATGGGACCTACATTTATATAGACGGAGTAGAAAAATTTATTACCAATGATACTTTCTCTTTACCAGAAAAAGGCCAAATTTTTTGCGGTCAACGTAAGCTTAATAATACAAATCCTGACTTATTAAATGAAAATGAAATTTCATTCCAGTTAAGAAAAGAAACCTTAACTTACTAAGCTGTACCCCTTTTTCAGGTTTCGATAATAATTCAGTAATACTACAAAACACCACCTCAGCGTTTCCTGCAAATTATCAATATACTATACCCTGTTTGACAGCTTGCTTAAGTGTGTTTTGTCCCGTTGCAAGTGATGCAACAGCAGCAATATGATCAGCTTCCAGAGCATGCCGCATACCGAGAAATAATCCCAAAAAACTACTCATCATTTTCCTGGAATCCGCAGTTGGACGAGCTGATTGTGCGTTTGAGGTGGTGTAGATCAAGGCGTAACGACGCGGAATAGCGAGCTATTCCAAGGAGTTACAACGAAGAGATACGCCGCCTCAAACCTGCAATTCAGTTCGTAGCGGGATA
>JBNKKI010000082.1:0-30749 GCA_050291745.1 Gammaproteobacteria bacterium
GCCAGTGCGACCATATTTTGCTGCATCATTTTGAAAATTTAAGTAGGTATAGGCATAAGATTCAGGCGTGTTTTCTTTAAGCCCCATATGTTTGAGAAGTTTTTTACCAACTATATGTGGAGGTCGTCCATAAGCATCTCCAACACCCAGATTGACATTCGGCTCACGAAAATAGACTGGTAATAATTGCCCATGTACATCAGTGATATGCAAAATTCTAGCATTACCATTCAAAGGCAAGTCATAAAAGTTTTTTGGCATTTTTCCTGCGTGAGCGATATTTGACCAGAGTAATGGAACTGTGGATGCGGCAGCACCTGCGCCCATTAACTTAATAAAATCGCGACGATCAAATTTTTGCATAATAACTCCTCAGTTATTGAACCTGTAAAAGTTAAATCATGAAGGGCTATGAATGGGACTTGCAATAACTGCCCTGGCAGCAGTCATAACTTGGATCCTGTACATTGGCGAATAACCATGTACGTATTTTTCACCCTCAATCACTTTTCCAGATTGACTATTTAATATGTATTACCGGTTATTTTGGAAGCAGTCTTATTCTGGTTGTATCTTTTAGGGAAAAGCTTTCAGGCCGCATTTAAATCGATTTATAAATAGCTTATGGCGTTCAGCTATAGCATCCATCGAAGGAAATACAGTCTAAAATGGCTTTCCTTTGCGATGACTACCTTTATTCGAGACTCCGGCTCTCCGGTTTATTCAGGTTTTTAATTTCTATGTGACTAATTATAAATGCAATTATGTCGAAAAAAAATTCATGCAAACCATAGTTGTATAGGGGTTTATACCTATAATATTAAAATAACATCATTTTTACAGGTAAATATCAGGATATTTAAATTTTATTAAGAAAGGTTGCTTGCCTGTTTGTTAGCCTGTTTTCTGGCTATCTCATCCCAGTCAATGTTTTGGCAGGCTTCGCATTCTTCTTTAAATAGTTTTAACTTCACCAGCAATGCATGAATTTTACAACCCACACAAAAACCAAGCACCGATTCCAGCCACATAAATCCCAGACATATCCATACAAGGTATAAAGGAATCCAGTTAGGCATATAATTTACGGTGGTAGGGAGAATTTCACTACCAGATAATAAGTTAATCCATCCCGCAAATATTTCAGGATTAAAGAAAATTAAACAAAGAGATATTAATGAACTGCCTATAATCCAGGCAAAGCGTTTCGGCGCCAGGGGTTTCCATACAGGCCTGCTGTTACGACTTAACAGCGTACTCAGAAGAATTGTTGGAGAAAAACGGGAAGTAAACAAAAACAAACCTGCCAGCATTTCGAAAAGGGCATACAGTAATACTGCTGTCTGGAATGAATAATCATAGGTTCGTTTAGTCGCTTCAACAGCATAGATAATATTTTCATTCCAGTCGGTTTCATAGGTATCAACCGCTGTATTAGCATCAACTATCCATTTTGAAGTGTATATAACATTGTATAAACTCAACCCCATGAAAAGAGGGATGATGATCAGAATACCAGCTCTGATACGGATACTAACATCGTTAACATAGAGTTTGGACTCATTAATATCCCTGAACCATAGATTTTTTAAATTCTGCAACATCTTCAAATTTAGTCTCGAGTTATTAGCCTGAAAATCATCTGGTTTAAGTCTTTTCTTATCGACTATATGCCCCGGATTCAGCTTAATAAGTTTTTAAATATATATTAAAAGAAGTGATTTATCCTTTAATCTGATTATTTAGTTAATTTTTATCTGTTTAGTATATCGATTATGGATCTAAGTTAAGCAAAAATAAATTACTGATAACCATTGATGAATAAAGGTAAATACCTATACATGTGCTGGATTTTACAGGTATGATTAGCAAAAACTGTAAACGCTGCAGTTATATGCATTCACAAATAATTATGATGGTCAGATATTTCTTTTCCTGTATTTTACTTCTACTCATTAACAGTCCGCTATTCGCAGCCCAGACCATAGATATTAAAATTGGAGTGTTAAGTCATAGAGGGGATATTGCCACGGCTATAAACTGGGGTGACACAGCAAAAACTCTTTCAAATCAATTGCCTGGATATGATTTTAAAATTGTGCCACTGGATTTTGATGAGGTAGAAAATAAAATCAGAGATAAATCTATTCATTTCTTACTGGTTAATCCGAGCATATATGTCGAAATGGAAGTACGGCATCGTATTAGCCGTATTGCAACACTCAGTCGGGTGATCAATGGTAAGTATCAAAATCAGTTTGCTGGCGTATTATTTACCACCCGCGATCATTCAGAAATAAAAACATTAAATGATATAAAAGGAAAAAAAATATCCGCAGTTGATCCCAATTCATTAGGGGGGTTTCAGATGATTAGTCGGGAACTGTCTGAAAATGGGATAGATATTTCAACGGATCTACGGGTTAGTTTTGCTGGAATCCATGATAATGTTGTCAAAGCGGTGTTAGAGGGTAAGGCAGATGTTGGCACAGTCCGTACAGGTATTCTTGAAAGTATGGCTCAGGCTGGTCAGATAGATCTGCAGGATTTTCACATTATTCATCAACAGGTTTCTGATAAATTTACTCAGTTACATAGCACCAGACTCTATCCTGAATGGCCATTTAGTAAATTGCAGCATACTTCTGATGAGCTAGCTCAAAGAGTGGCTATCGCTTTAATGGAAATGCATAATTTTAAAGATATTGATGAGTCTGGGGTTAGTCGAAATCGCTGGTCAATACCTCTGGAATATCAACCGGTCCACGAAATACTCCAATACCTGCATTTATCACCCTATGATCAGGAGATTCAATTTACAGTGATGGATGCTTTAAAAAAATACTGGTATGTCATTCTGTCAACACTGATTATTTTTGTTTTACTCAGTATCATCATTTTACTGGTTATTCGGCTGAACAGGGCATTAAAAAAATATAATCAACGACTTGAAAGGCAGTATTCATTGATTCTTGATTCAGTGGCTGATGGTATTTACGGTGTTGATATGGAAGGGAATTCCACCTTCGTCAATAAAGCGATGGAAACTATAACCGGGTGGTCCGCACAAAGTATTATTGGAAAAAATCAGCATGCTATTTTACATCACACACGGGCAAATGGTGAACAGCACCCGGGGATTGAATGTCCAGTTTATAAAACCTTTATGGATCAGAAAACCCGCTTTATTGAAGATGATATTTTCTGGAGGAAAGATGGTTCCAGCTTTCCAGTGGATTACAGTAGTAATCCATTAAAAGATGAAAACAATAATACCATCGGAAGTGTTGTTATTTTTCGTGATATCAGTGAGCGTAAGAAAGCTGAAATGCAAACCAGAAAGTTACGTCATGAATTAGCGCATATGGCTCGGGTAAGTACCATGGGAGAAATGGCATCTGGTATGGCACATGAATTAAATCAACCTTTAACAGCAATTTCTACCTATGCTGATGCCTGTATGAGATTAATTGAATCACCACAAACTGATGAAAATAAATTAAGTGATACGCTTGAAATTATTAGTCTGCAAGCTAAAAGAGCTGGCGCCATAATAAAGCAACTCAGGAATTTTATTCGAAAGGAAATGCCGGGTAAAAGTCAGGTTGATATCAATCTTATTATTCGAGAAGTGCTGGTATTGATCCGGCCAAGTCTGAATGAACATGGCATAAGTTTACAGTTACAACTGTCTCATCAATTACCGAATGTAGAGGTTCAGCATATCCAGATTGATCAGGTTATATTGAATCTGGTTAAAAATGCAATTGAAGCTATGTCTATCGATGAAATAGCAGAAAAAACCTTAACCATAAAAACTGAACTGAAAGACAATACTCAGGTTAGTGTTTCTATAGCGGATACAGGTAAGGGGGTAGATGACAAAATTCAGGAAAAATTATTTACTCCTTTTGCCACATCTAAAAAAAGTGGAATGGGATTGGGGCTGTCAATCAGTAAGGGAATTATCAATCAACATGGTGGCGATTTATTACTGGAGACAGTCTCTGGATCGGGTTCAGTTTTTAAGTTTACATTACCAGTGAAAAATGGGAGCAAATTAGATGGATGATTGTAAAGTTTATGTGATTGATGACTCAGTTGAAGTTCGTCAGGCAATAAACTTATTAATGACTTCAATTGGATTAAAAGTGATTGAATATGATTCTGCTGATGATTTTTTAAAGTCAGAACAGGATATCGAAAAGCTGGAAGGTTGTATCCTGCTTGATGTAAGAATGCCGGGTATGAGTGGTCTGGCCTTACTTGATCAATTGCAGCATTTTAAATGTGCTCCACCGGTTATTATGATCAGTGGACATGGTGATATTCCAATGGCAGTCAAAGCTGTGCAGGCTGGCGCTATCAATTTCATTCAAAAACCATTTAATGAACAGGAATTACTGGATAATGTGCACAGGGCTTTCAAACTGGATTCCATTAATCGTGGTAAAAACATGAAAATCCAGTCTATCAAAAAGCGTCTTGATTCTTTAACCAGCCGGGAAAAAGAAGTGCTGTATGCTGTTACGGAAGGTCAGAGAAATAAGTCTATTGCTGTTTCATTAAACATATCTCAATCTACAGTAGAAGCACATCGAGCACGGGTAATGGAGAAAATGGAGGCAAGTTCACTCTCTGAATTAATGCGCATGATTATTTATATTGAGAATTCGGATAGCGATGAAATATAAACCTTAAAAAATGAATTTTCAGTTTACGATCGTTGAAAACTGGCCATCAAACCTGCGGCAACGATAAATAAACCCCCAAAAAAATGGTTTAATCTTCGTTGATACTTTTCCTGTTTCATCCATATCACTAAAGTATTGGCGAGTGCTGCAAAAGAAAGCATAACAATAATATCAATACTAATACTGGTCAGCATCATGATACTAAACTGTGAAATTTGTGGTGAATCAGGGTTGATGAATTGAGGTAATAAAGCAATTAAAAAAATGGTTGCCTTTGGATTAGTTAAATTTACCAGAGTCGATTGCCAGAAACGACGTTTATTTTCCAACTCACAAACCGTTCTATTTTTTAGTGGAATAAAAGGTTGACGCCATTTTTGAATACCCATCCATATTAAATATGCTGCCCCCAGCCATTTTATGATTTCAAACATATGCGTGGAGGATGCAAGAAGAGAGCCGAGACCGACACCAACAATAATAAATTGTAAAATAAGCCCGAGTTGTTGTCCCATCACAGCTGGAACACTATGTCTTACACCATACTGAATACCATTGCTCATGGCATTAATAGCCCCGGCCCCGGGAGTAATTGAAATCACTACACAGGCTAGACACCAGGCAAACCAGATTTCCAGATTCATTCAATCAGTGCCAGAGTTAACCAGGGCCAGTAAGTTATGATCAAAACTGCCACCAGGAGAATTAAAAAGAAAGGTATTGTCGCTTTATATAAAGTCATCACAGGTTTTTCAAAGCGGTAACTGGCAATGAATAAATTCATACCGACCGGTGGAGTAAAGTAACCCAGTTGCATATTCGCCAGAAAGATAATACCCAGATGGACAGGATGAATTCCATAACCTACCGCAATAGGTAAAATAATCGGTACAATAATTACCAGTGCTGAAAATATATCCAGCATCATCCCCAGGACCAGTAAAAAAACATTAAGTAGAATCAGAAAAGTTAACTTACTTTGAATTTGCTCTCGAATAAACTCAAATAAACGAGTGGGAATTTCACTATCAATCAGGTAATTGGTGGATGCTAGCGATACGCCGAGGATAATCATGATTCCACCTACCAGCATCATAGATTCTCGGATAATATCGGGTAATTGTTTGAATTTTATTTCCCGTAAAATGAAAACTTCAACTATCAAAACATATAATGCAGTCACTGAAGCGGCTTCAGAAATAGCAAAGTATCCAGAGTAAATTCCACCTAGAACCAGAATAGGTAAAGGTAGTTCCCATCTCGCCTGTTTTATCGATAGCCATGCATCTGGTCTTTTTTTATTTAATTCGGGAAGTTTTTTTCTACCTTGCAACATGCTATAAGCGCTAAGCAAAAATAACATTAATAATCCGGGTAGAATTCCAGCAATAAAAAGTTGATCAATACTGACGGCCTGGTCCAGATCCATTTGTTGAGCAACCACGCCATATAAAATTAAAGGTAAAGCAGGCGCAAATAATAACCCCAGACTACCTGAACTGGTCAGTAAGCCCAGATTAAAATTTTCGGCATATCCAGCTTCCTGAAGTGCCGGATATAATAGTGCACCGAGTGCTACTATGGTGACACCTGATGCGCCGGTAAAAGCGGTAAATAAAGCACAGGCAACAATCGTTACGATCGCCAGACCACCTGGTAACCAGCCCAGTAAACTGTTTGTCAAATTAACCAGACGTTGAGAAGCATTACCTTCACCGAGCATGTAACCGGCAAAAGTGAACAGAGGTATAGCCAGCAAAACAGGCATTTCTGCCAGTCGGTAAATTTCTATAGAGATAACTGATAAGTCGATTTCAGCACTATAAAAACCTAACATGGCACTGGCAGCTATGACCACAAAAAGTGGTGTGCGCATTATTGCTAAAATTAATAATAATGGTGCTGATAAACTCATAAGTCGCAGTTTTCCCCATCCATGTTACGAATAAACATGACTAACCAGCAGATACTATGGATTAAATACCGTAGTGCTATCAAGCCGAATGCTATTGGCACGATAACTTCCAGTACCCAGCTGGGGAGTCCGGAAAAACCGGTTAATTTATCCTGATAATCGAGTAAAACCCATTTTGCTCCATGCCAGGCAATGATGGTGCAAACCAGAGAGGTAAATATTCCAACGAATACCTGAATAAATAAATGAGTTCTTTTGCCAAAAAAACGGGAAATTAAATCGATACGAATATGTTTATTCTTACGACTGGCAACAGTAGCGCCAATTAAAGCTGTCCATAAGACAAGCACTCTTAATAAGGGGTCTATCCAGATAATGCCAATATCAAAAAAATTACGTAACATGATTTGACCACTGGAAAGAAAAATCATCGTGACCAACAATGCAATGAGCAGGCTATCTTCCAGTAGATGAATAGAGCGATTGAGAGATTTCAAAATTTTATTTCGGCTTAGTGTGCATTTTTTTGACGAAATTTATTTAACATATCTAGCACTTCATCCATTAAGTCTTTATCTATCATGCCACTTTTAACCATGTTTTTAATAGATTGATCAGAATAATTCTGCCACTTTTGAACTTCTTCAGCTGAAGGATGCATAACAGCCAGACCCTGAGTTTTCAGTGCGGCGGTCGCATTAATATTATCCTGACGGTTAATTTTATCCAGAGCTGCGAATGCTTTTTTCATTTCATCGATAACAATTTTCTGATCATCGGGTTTAATTTTGTTAAAAGCCTCCTTACTCACAGCCAGAGTGCCAATAACATACAGTACCGGTATATCAACCATATTAGTTAATTTGCTATGCCACTGAAAAGCAATGGCTCCGGTAGAAGTACTGGCTATAGTTTCAATCAACCCTGTTTGCAAACCGGTAAATACATCTGCCAGTGGTAATGGAATAGGGGAGATACCCATTGTTTTGAATGTTTCATAAACCAGATCATCACCCTCTGGAATCCACACCTTACTATCTCGAATATCCTGAATGTTATTAATGATTTTGTTTGACATAATTCTGGCAAAACCACCTTCACTAATACCGAGAATTACGAACCCATTATCACTAACATGTTGTTTTATTTTTTCATCCATCACTTTTCTAACATAATCAACTTCCTCAAATGATTTGAATAACATTGGCATACTAAGAAGCTGGATATTTGTATCTACTGTAGATAATCCACTGGAACTGAAAGCGCCTCCCTGTAGTTGATTGATTCGTATTTTACGATGAACACTCTGGTCATTACCCATTACACCGCCAGGGTAGAATTTTATTTTGACCCGATTATTAGTTTTCTTTTTTATTTCTTTGGCACCTTTTTTCATTTCTTTCATCCAGTTGGTACCTGATGGTGCGATGGTTGCTATTTTTAATGTTACAGCATAGTTTGCAGATGAATAAACTAAACATAAAATAGATATACCGAGGATATGAAGAATTTTTGTCATATTGATCAATTTTTTAAAAGAATTCAGGGGACTCTGCGAGTAATAGTTCAGCCCTTTTTTGAGCTAAAGTGTTAATTAAAGTTAATCCGGTTTCTACATGATTGCTTGAAAGAACCTGATTTAACAGTTTATCGTGTAATTCCTGGTCAAACACAAGCCGGGCATAATTTTCAGCGAATAATACATGAACCATGAGATTTTTACCTTCAGATATTTTCAGCGCTTTTTCGAAGTAGCTGCGACCCTGTTCAGGTTTTCCTCCCAGACTTGGAGGAATCTGTGAATTTAAAACACCCAGATATAAATAAGCGCCACCATAATCATATTGATCATTCAGCTCAATAGAGCGGTTAAACATGGCAGTCAGTTTGGGGATTTGAGCAATGGCATTCCAGTTATCGGCGTTTACCTGTATCCAGCCAGCCCAGGCGCTGGCAAAAGCATACAGTACAGGTAGTTGCTCTTCCTCTATTTCATTAAGAACAGGTTGAATTTTATCCAGTTTCAAATCAAGGCTATTACAGAGCTTTTCCAGATCCAGGCAGAGTGCTTTACGAGCAAAGGCAAGTGATTTATCTGCCAGTCGTTTAGAACGTTCATTATCTTCTACAAAGGCCGAAGTATATGAACCATATAATTTTGCACCAGAAAGGAGCATGGGCACATTTTCCGGATCGCCTTCAATCAGGCTATCTATCATGATCAGGTATGCCGGTAAACCTGCTTTAACTATTTCCAGATCATCCTGATTAAGCATGGCCAGAGATAAATCATCTGCCATTTTTTGAGTGGCTGACCCAATTAAACTGGCGCAACCGGACACAGTTGTTGCCAGTAATATCATTATTAAAATTCGGATCATATTCATAGGACAATGATAGGAGAAGATGGTTTACAGTGCAGATGTTTTTTAAGATGATAGTGATAATAATTTGTATAGAAACTATTCGTTAGAAATTTAAATCTATTACAATCTGAAAATGCTAAATAAAATAATTAAAATCTACCTGCTTGCTGTATTTGTTTTTCTTTATGCCTGTACAGATAAAGTGATAAGCCCGCAGGATGAAATTCGATTATATATCGAAAAAGGGATTGAGGCAGCTGAGAATCGTAGTGCTGGTGATTTATCTGAATTAGTTCACATAAATTATCAGGATGAAAGAGGACAGAATAAAAAACAGTTGATTAAATTACTGCGTGGTTATTTCTTTATGCATAAAAATATTCACCTGTTCAGCAAAATTGAAGCTATTACACTTCACTCAAAGGACGAAGCGACTGTCGTCCTGTATATCGCTATGGCCGGCAGTGTGATTTCTGATGCCAGTGTATTATCCAGTTTACGGGCAAAAATGTATAAATTTGAGTTTGATTTAATAAAGCAGGAAGAATGGTTGCTACAGAAAGCAAGCTGGCGTTCAGCTAGCCCAGCTGATTTGCAATAAAGAACTCATTAGATCACTGGATAGGCACTATTCAGCCTGGAAAAATCAATTGAATCATGAAAGTCCAGGTAACAGCTTAATGCAGCAGATAAAATCTAAAACAAAGTCTTCACCAATCAGGTGACAACGGTGTTTTGATCTCTCGGCAATTGCGCCTGCATTGCTCTAACGACAGTCATCCCTGGCTTAGACCAGGCACATCAATCTGTTACGCATCTTTTTCACGCTTAACTGATTTTTCAACCTAGAATCCGCAGTTGGACGAGCTGAAGTGTGCGTTTGAGGTGGTGTAGATCAAGGCGTAACGACGCGGAATAGCGAGCTATTCCAAGGAGTTACAACGAAGAGATACGCCGCATCAAACGTGCAATTCAGTTCGTAGCAGGATTCACCGATTGGGTGATTATACACATCAACTGTAATCGTTTATGAAACAGTGGGTTAATCTCTATTGCGAGCGGTCAACTGCGGAATCTAGGTTCAAGGTTCAAGTAAGCTATAAGCTGATCCAGATTTTAAAGTTTAGAGTTTATTGTGATTTAGAAATTTCATCTGCCAGTTCTTTTTGTGCCTTTTCAGCTTTAATCTTTTGTGTTGCTACTGAAGGTGATGAACTTTTATAAGGTGCCGGGGGAGTAGAGCAGGCATAACTAAAAGCTGCAGACAGTACGATGATGCTAACTTTAGTGATGAATTTCATTGATGTTTCCTCGGTTTTTTAAATGTTTTTTCAGAATTTAGTTTATCATCACCATAATCTATATACCTGGAAAATTACTAGAAAATATTTCTGATTGAGAACTTTTTTATATTAACGGTAGGAAATGCATTATTTTGCGTATGGTTCAAATATGTCTATCAACAGACTCAGGCAAAGAGTACCTTCTGCAAAATTTGTAACAATCGCTGATCCAGATGTCGGGCGTCATAAAGCAGAAATGGATATTTATTTAACCGCGGAAAATCAGGTCATTCAAAAAGAGTTATAAAAAACTCCGGACAATATTCGCAGTTTCTGTATCCATCCCCGGATTCCAGCTTATAGCTCAGATTGATCAATGGCCTGTAAAATATCATTCATAATGTCATCCGGATTTTCCAGCCCGACAGAAATACGAATAAGTCCTTCACTGATACCATGTTCCAGGCGTTGTTCAGGCGAATAGGTAATATGTGTCATGCTGGCAGGATGTTGTACCAGTGTTTCTGCATCTCCCAGACTAACGGCACGCATCGCTAATTGAACCTTATCCATAAACTTAATACCAGCGTCATAACCACCTTTCAATTCAAAAGCTATCATGCCACCAAAGTCCTGCATTTGCTTCTTAGCAAGATCATGCTGAGCATTTGATATTAATCCGGGATAATAAACATCTGAGACCAGTGGATGCTGCTCTATCTTTTCAGCTAATCCTGATGCTGTTGAGGAATGTCGATCCATGCGGATTTCCAGAGTTTTTAAGCCGCGTATAACCAGGTAGGCATCAAAAGGAGATATGACAGCACCCGTCATATCTTTTACGCCATACAACAGGATATGCTGAATATCTTCCTGTGGTCCGATAATAGCGCCCGCTATGACATCACCATGCCCGCATAGATATTTAGTCATCGAGTGAATAACATAATCAGCCCCGAATTCAAGAGGCCTTTGTAAATAGGGCGTACAGTAAGTATTATCGACAATAACCTTTGCGCCTGCTTCATGTGCCAGGTCACAAACTAATTTAATATCAATAATTCGCATATTCGGGTTAGCCGGTGTTTCAAAAAACAGGAAACGTGTTTTTTCGGTTAACTTCTGCTTTATTTCCTGCACATTATTAAAGTCCGCAAACTCTAGAATCACCCCAAATTTTCTTAAACCTTCAGTAAAAAAAGCATAAGTACAACCATATAGGGTTTTATCTGCCAGTATCACATCGCCTGGTTCGACATATGACCATAGTAAGGCAGTAATTGCGCCCATTCCTGATGCCACTGCCAATGCAGCTTCTCCTCCTTCAAGGCTGGCCAGCTTTTGCTCCAGTACAGTCTGAGTTGGATTTCCAATTCTTGAATAAACATAGCCAGCTTCTTCACCTAAAAATCGATTCTGGCCCTGTTCAGTGGATTCAAATGCATAGGTAGAATTCATGTATATAGGAGGATTCAAAGCACCATGATGCTCAAAAGGATCATGACCAACATGGATAGCGCGGGTACTAAAGCCTTGTTTATTATTCTGTGTATCTTTCATTATTAAATGTTTAATTCGTAATTAATGTATCTGTTTAGGATAAACTATGATTCAATATAAATATATCGAATTAAATACGAAAATTGAGTGGTAAATGACTGATGGATAGAATAGATTTCGAAATTCTTGATCTTTTACAGAATAATGCTCGAATTTCCAATAAATCCCTGGCAGCAAAAATTGGATTAGCACCCTCTACCTGTTTTGAACGAGTTAAACAATTAAATCAATCAGGCATAATTCAGGGCGTTCATGCTGATGTTCTTCCTGCTAAATTGGGTATAGGGCTGGAAGCAATGTATTTCATTGGTCTGAATAAGCATTCCAGAGAAATCGTTGAAAAATTTCAGAAAAATTTTGAACAGATCAAAGAAGTACGTAGCATTTATCTGGTATCAGGAAAGCATGATTTTATTGTTCATGTTGCAGTTAAAGATACTGGACATTTAAGAGATCTCGCAATGAACGCTTTTACTAACCATCCAGAAGTTATTCACTTTGAAACGGTTATAATATTTGATCACAGTCGGAAATTTACCTTGCCTAATTATAACCTGGAAAAATCAGTGGAATCATGAAAGCTTGCGTAACACCTTAATGCACCTGATAAAATCAAAAACACACTCTTCACCAATCAGGTGACTACGGTGTTTTTGATATTCCGGCAATTGCTCCTGCATTGCTCTAACTATAGCCATCCCTGGCTTAGACCAGGCACATCAATCTGTTACGCATCTTTTTCACGCTCAACTGATTTTTCTAGGTTAACCCATCAGGTTTAATTGCGGGCAAGCAATACTTTTAATACATTTATCTGGCTACGAAAATCTTTTCCCACCACATCACTGACACTTTGTTCATTGGACTGAGCAGAAAATCCAGCGCTGGATAAACGTTCTATCATTTGTTCAGGCGTTATTTCTGCCACTAATGCCAGTGTACTCAAAGGAGTTGAAGATAATGCTTTCAATGGCGGAATAAATGGAGGCTCTCCACCAATGTTACCAACCGGTACAAAGCTAAGTGCCAGTAATAATGCAAATCCGCCCATGAATGCCTGGCCCTTACGATTGCTAAAATAACGTTTGAAGCCAGTGAAGTTTGAGGCGATATGTAATCCTGCTCCAATGACCAGTATCCAGCTTAGCCACTCATGAACCGTTTTGTTGATCCCGGAATCCAGGTGGAAAAACATCAGTACACCTGTAACAGCTGTCAATAGGAAAGCGCCAGCGGTGATTGGAGTGGCCCACTCTCTTTTGATATTCATAATTATTCCTGATAGTAAAATTGATTTAAAATATTAAATAAGCAGCCCGTAATAACGAGCTGCAGTTGAAAAAAATTATTGCTGATTGTTACGCACAGGTCGTCCTGTATTACGATCAATCTCTATCTCTCGAACAAGCGAGTCATCCACAGTAACAATTTGTACACTATAGGTCGTATCATCTTTTGCTGTGATTTTACCGACTTTAAGGCGGTCATTTCCGCGCATAATTAATTTTGCCTGAACCAGCGTTTTTATTTCTTCTTCGGATAGATTCAGATCTCTTTGAACTCGGCGGGAATTTTTAAAGCCTTTTTTTGAGTACTTATACATACCATTTTGCATGGAACCCTGATTACAATTGCCATAATAACCATATCTACCTGGACCCGCGTTGGCATTGATTGCAGCAAAACCTGTGATACCAGCAAGAGTAGTGATGATTGCGATTTTTGATAATTTATTCATGATTAAAGCCTCTTTTAGTTAATGTCTTAGTTGACGCTGCTATTTAAATATTTATATGTGTCCCGCTTATGTCAAAAAAGAGCTGATTTGTAACAGTTATTGTCATTTCCAGTAGTTGACACAATTTGTTACAAAGAAAGTTTCTATCCCTCAAAAAATCCACGTAGAATTAAGCTTATGGAAAATCAACCTCATATTTTAATTGTTGATGATCAACAGGATATTCGTGAGTTGTTACAGCGATTTCTCACTGATCATAACTACCGGGCCAGTACGGCAGAAAATGGCGCCAGCATGAAAAAAATTCTGGCGGATGCTCATATTGATCTGATTGTGCTGGATTTAATGATGCCTGGTGAGGATGGCCTGACCCTATGCCGGAACCTGCGCGCTAAATCAAATATCCCGGTTATTATGTTAACCGCTATGGGAGAAGAGACTGATCGAATTATCGGCCTTGAGATGGGGGCAGATGATTATCTTGCCAAGCCATTTAACCCACGTGAATTACTGGCTCGAATCAAAGCCGTATTACGGCGCAGCGATAGTATTCCCGATCATTTACCACAACAGGCAGCTGAGCAATTACATTTTCTCGGTTGGACACTCAATCCCGGCTCTCGTGAATTAATTGATCCTGAACAAGTGCTTGTTCCATTAAGTACGGCAGAATTTACGCTGTTGATGGCTTTTGTTATGCGACCAGGCCGGGTACTTAATCGGGATCAGTTGCTCGATCTGGCACGGGGACGCGAAACGCATGCTTTTGATCGAGCCATTGATACTCTGGTTAGCCGTCTACGACGTAAACTGGACGATGATCCTAAAAATCCTCAGATTATTAAAACTATTCGTGGAGATGGTTATATGTTCGCTGCAAATGTTGAGAAAGTTAATGCGCCTTTGGCCTGATACTCTGGCAGCTCGAATACTGACTTTCCTGCTGGTAATGACATTATTGATGGTCGTCATCAGTGCAATTATTATGCAGGATGCTCGTATTGAAGTTTTTGATGAACGTAATCGTACTCATCTTACAGATCGTATTATCACTCTGGTACGATTGATGAGAAATGCTGATCATCAGCAACGCTTCAGTCTTATTAAGCAGTTTAAAGAGGATGGAGATAATATTTCCATCACAGCAAATCCTCGAGTCATGAATTCATCGAGGAATATAAGAGCTGTCAAGCTAATTAATAGACTCAGAAAAAAATTGCATATACCTGACCCTGAATCAATTCGTATTAATCATTTTCACGATTTACCAGCTCCCGGAGTCGCAGCTGACTTTAATAAACGTCAAGCTGCTCAAATGGATAAAGTAAATTCCCTGACACTTGATATCTCTATCCGTCTAAGAGATGGAAGCTGGCTTAATATGCAAAGTAAAAAGTTTGAACCACCACCGCCATGGGCGAGTAAAACTTTGCAACTACTGGTTTTACTGTTGCTACTTATTTTTATCAGTAGTTTAATTATTGCCAAATTGATAGCGCGTTCTATGGCTAAACTGGCAGATGCCGCTGAACAGTTTGGGCTGGGTCAAACTCAGGAACCTTTAGCTGAAAATGGACCTCGTGAAGTGAGGCATACCATCCGGGCTTTCAATCTCATGCAACAGCGTCTACAAAAACACTTGAAGGATCGCTCGTTGATGCTTGCAGCCGTTTCTCATGATTTACGCACCCCGGTTACCACCCTCAGGTTAAGAGCAGAATATATTGAGGATAATGAAGTTAGGGAAAAAACACTGGAAACGCTGAGTGAGATGGAAACTATCCTGAACGCTACATTAAGCTTTTCAAGAGATGAAGCCGCTGATGAAAAAGCCAGAGCTACAGATCTACCTGCATTAATGCAATCTCTGGTGGATGATCACGTCGATCTGGGGGGAGATGTGAATTATATTGGTCCGCATAAACAGACTTTTACCTGTCGCCCCATCGCATTAAAGCGAGCATTGAATAACCTGATCGATAACGCCCTTAAGTATGCAGGTGCAGCTACCGTCACATTGATAGCTCAGTCTGACGGGGTGAAAATTCTAATTGATGATAATGGACCCGGGGTACCGGAAGAAAGTCTGGAAGAATTATTTACCCCATTTTTCAGGCTTGAATCATCACGTAATCGTGGGACCGGGGGCAGCGGGCTGGGGCTGGCTGTTGCCAGATCTATTGTGCTGGCTCATGGAGGTGAATTGAAACTGGAAAATCTGCCTGAAGGAGGATTGCGTGCAGCTATCTCATTGCCTTCCTGAAATTATTAAACTTTTAAATAGATTGTGAATTTGCAGTTAATTTAAGTTAATGCATCAGCAGGAGATCGTTAATTAATATATCCGCTTAGTTATTACTGCTGTTTAATTTCAGGGTGACTCATAAAGTTAAATCTTTTTGTTTGAAAAACTTGTTTGATGTTATTATCCTGGAAAAATCAGTTAAGCGTGAAAAAGATGCGTAACAGATTGATGAGCCTGGTCTAAGCCAGGGATGGCTGTCGTTAGAGCAATGCAGGCGCAATTGCTGGCAAATCAAAAACACCGTAGTCACCTGATTGGTAAAGAGTGTGTTTTTGATTTTATCAGCTGCATTAAGCTGTTACGTAGACTTTCATGATTCAACTGATTTTTCCAGGATTATACCGTCCTTTATTGTCTTGCTCGATTACCCTTAAATTTAGCAAATTATTTTTTAACTAACAGGGAAAAGTTATGGCTATTGCTAGCACAATTCCAAATGAAATTTACTATCATTTTGCAAAGAAAAATCAATCTGTCGATGATTTAATCAGAACTTTATATATCAACCCATCTGCTGAAACGGTAGCTTACTTTAAATCAGTTAACAGCCACCTGAAAAACGGCCAGGTTATGACCGGGCAAATGGTGGTGATTATCCCTGCCGGCAGCCAGCAATGTACCAGCTTTGAATCAGATCTTGCTCAGGCAGCTCTTATCGTTGATAAAAGACTGGCTGAACTTTCTGAACAGGAAAAAAAGATCATGGCGGAGCACTATCAGGTTCTCAATGATGTTGCGAGTTATGGTGGTGCGGGTTATGGGGCAGCACTGACCTATTTTGGTCACCATGTAAAAAATATTGAAGCTGTTTTAAAACAGATATCAGATCTGTATGTGAAAACTTATAATAAAAGTGGTGGTTTACGTTCCAGTCAGTTTTTACAGCAGCGTAAACAGTTATTTGCCCGGCTGGATAATCTGATGAAAACATTTATTGGTCATTCCAAAATGGGATATACCACCGACTTTAAAAAAACCAAAACGAATTTGGGCTTAAGCACTAAAAGCATCATACACCAATGGAAATCTCAGACAGGACCAGTAATCGATGTACCGGGATTTGAAAGTAATTTTGCCAAAACAGCTAAAGTATCGAAAGTACTTCGAGGTGCCGGATATGTTGGCATAGCTCTGGATATAGGCCAGAGTGGTTTAAAAATTCATGAAGCCTGTACAGTGGGCACGGATAAACAATGCACTAAAACCAGTTTTAAAGAAGGTGGTCGATTAACTGGAAGTGTCGCAGGTGGAATGGGAGGTGGATTTTTAGCATCTTATGCGACCTGTAATTTACTGTTTGGTCTTGAATCTGCGGGTACCAGCTTACTGTGGTGCGGTATTGTTAGTGGCGTTGCTGGTGGTTATCTGGGCGGTAAATATCTTGGTGATTTTGGTGGCTCTCAGGGCGAACTGCTCTATGAGACTACACTTGGGCCCTAGTTAAATGACAACAGTACAGACAATTACTTTATTTCTCTTTTTGTTTGGTAGCTTATGTGGATTTATGGCTATTGGACTACTTTTCTATATTGGAAAAACTCGAATTAAAGAAATTGACAAAGCTGTGCTGGGTTATGAATTTCCTCATGACAGTATTTTTGCATTAATGATTCGAGTGCCTAATTATGCAGGTGGATTTATGTGGAAATGGAGTGCCAGACGAACAGGCTTAGAAGGAAAAATAGAGCATTTTGATAAGCGTTTTCGCTGGCCGTTTATTGCCACTCTGCTGCTGGTTATTAGCAGCATGAGTGCTATGATTATTGGTGCTGTCATGGATAAATTTCTCTGATCAAACGCTTTCATCAAACTGTTGATTTTTTCTGCCTGTGGTCAACTGCGGAATCCAGCTTAATATATCCTGAAAGAACTCAATGTTGACATATGACACAGCTGCTTTTATATTTTCCTGAAAACTAAAATAAATCTAGCAAGTTTTAAACTGCTGTGGAATAGTGTAGTAAGAAAACTCACTTAAGAATAGTTCTAGGGATTGTTATGTTTCCTCTTTATAAAGTAAGAGATTTTTTTGGTAAGTACTACTCGATTAGTTTATCTGTCCATATTAAGCCTCCACAGGGATTACAGGAACAGATATTTACTGATCATTTAAGCGCGATCCGATTTCTGAGAAATCTGTCAGTACAGGAAAATTTCTGGCAACAGATTATTTATCATGTAAATGGCGCCGTGTCTTATGATGATATTACTTCTCCTCTGGATAAAGTTGCAGCTCTCTTTAAAAGCGGCAAAATTAAGATATATCAGCTACCCCGGGTAAATGCACTCACTGAATTTGTGCAAAATCGCGTTTTTAGTCAGCATGGTGGTAGTCGGTTCCAGATTGTACCTGCCGCTATGTTATTCAATGAATCTTCGGTAAATACCAGAAATTTCGCCTCTAAAGAGGAAGCTATTTCTTATGTGCGCGAAGCCAAACCTGATAAAAAACAATTACAGGCACTTTCTCAACTGGTTAAAAAGGATGACCAATCGAATGGCGCTGACAATATTCCCGGTCAGGAAGAAAAACTATTTGAAAAAGTTGCCGAAGCCATAGTCGCGGGTGAAATAGCAATTGTTGAACATTTATCTAAACCCCCACCATCAGAAACAGCGGAAGCCAGCAGTGATCCTAGAGTTGATCAAAAAGCCCCATTAGCGCCTGAAGTAGAAAAAAAATGGTGCCATTTTGTGCTCACTGAGAAAAACGCTGCTGGCGAACTGGAACCGGTAGTAGCCAATGTCAGCTTTGTACTACCTTCAGGCAGGGAACAGGAAGAAGTTACAGCAGCAGAAAATGGTATGGCCAGTGTCAGTGTTTCTGATCAGCAGGGTACCTTTGATATAAAGCAGGTAGATACCTTAGAAAAAAATGTAATCTATGAATTTGTTTCTCTTGCCTGATATTTGATTTGAATTAATAGAATAATTGACATCTGAATAGACTGGAATAAAAAATGCCTCTAATTGTTGAAGATCGTGCAAGTGCAGAACTCTACCAGGTCCAATCCGGAGATACTCTGGAAAGTATTGCTACCAACAAATGTGCGGACTTAGGTTGGGAAACTTTAGCATTATTTAACTGGGGTACAGTTTTACCCGCCGAATTATTGCGAGCCTTAATTGAAAATATCGGCGTAAAAGTCTCCGATCTGAGTGCCCCTGGCATTAAGGAGTATCAAATATCACTAGAACCCGATAGTGATCTTGATACCAAAATTATGATACCCAAATTATGGAAAAAAGAAGGACTGGCGTTAGATGCTCAACATAAACTACAAACCAACCGCATCTCTGCCGCCAATGCCATTAATCTCATCAACCTGGATAAATGGTTCATTCCAAAATTGGAGGAATGTGAAATTGAATATAATCTGGAGGGTGAAGAAGCAACTGCTGATACGGTTAAAATCGATGTCTATGGTTCCAATTATTGTGAATGTAGCGACTGGAATGATGGCTTAGGTACCTATGATGATCCTGCAAACCTGATTGATGAACCCATCTATTCAAACGCTGTTGAATTTAAGGAAAGAAAGTCAGAGTTACTAAAATGGTCAGGAGAAGCCACCACCACTGAAGGCATATTGGGTCGTGTTACCGGGTCTGAGTCCAAACGATATATCAATGTTGCATTTTCTCCCTACACTGCACACTTTAATTATTGTAAAGCAGCTGCTGATGCCAAAGCCCGACTGATATTAGAGCCTTTCTGGCCACAATGGAAAGAAACAGTGTCAGAACCTGCGGTTACTAGTGATTTTTCAGCATCTAATGCAACAATTGACTGGAGTAATGATGCTGAACAGGATTACGGCGCTTTAGAAATAACCGATAACACAGGTCAGCGTGTTTATTTTAAAGTGCTGGAGACAGCTGAACTGGCTGCAGGTGCTCAGCAATTGCAATGGAACAAAGTTTATATGGATGGCGCTCTAAATGGAAAATTCGAAGGGAGCTATATTGACGATAGTGCTGAAACATTTCCTTCTGATACTCATTTATTTCAAAGTACGCCATACACCGCCAAAATTTCTACTGTCAAAAAAGAAGTTGATACCGATTCACTGAAGCTTAAATGGCAGTTAAAAAACACTAATTCCAAACTAAAACGTGGTCATCTGAGAATAATTGATACCAATAATAAAACCGTATTTATTAAACCGCTTACAGAGGCTAAATTAGCTGATGGTAGTTATGAGCAGGAATGGGATGGAAAATATCCCGAAGGTGTTAAAAATAGTAAAGATGGTGATATTGCCATACAACAGGACATGCCATATCGCATAAAAATTGAAGTTAATGCTGGTATGGATCAACCCGAGGGATTAGCACTGGCGGCTATGCATTCTGAAGTACGACTTTATGTTCATAACAGTAATTACCAGGCTGAAGATTTACGATATAACTCAGATAATAGTGATCCGGCACTTAGTTTTTCTAAAGCACTGTATGTACCCGGCACTGCACCTGCAGAAGGCGATGGCACCAAATGGTTCCGGCATAAACTTGCTGAATATGGTTTTCACCCAGGTCCAGTGACTGATAGTGCTGATGCGGATGATATTTACAAAATAGCGCTGAAAGAGTTTAAACGTTCTGTTCCAGCGGATGGAAGTGTAAGCGCGCCTAATTTTACCCGAATGACTTTAGCTGCTATCAATGACCCCGAAGTGGAAAATGATGAAACGAAAACGGCTATTAATACGATTCGTGCCGGTGATAAACGAAAACAATTTGGTAACCTTTCCAGAATATTATCAAATAATGATGACCCTGATTTAAGCGATGAAGATTTCCTGGCCAAAATTACCGACAGTCGTGAAGAAATAGCGCTCTGGGTCGATGATCGCCAGTACAATACACATTCCACGGCAAAAGATGAAAATAACCAGGCTTTTTTAACTGGTGCAGCAGACAGAGAAGCATTCGGGTTAAAAAATTATCGGGGAGATATGGATATTGCTGACTCACGTACAGATATTGATGCAGTGGCGATTTCCCGACCCTGGATTCCACTTCAGGCTGATCTTTGCCTGCTCTCACGCAATGATCAATTGAATCCAGCCTATAATAAAAGCCATGTGCTAACCCCTGACGATGAAAAACGTGCAGCCATGCGCCAGGCTTTAGGACCGCTGCGGGTAGACTGGACTTTTGATGAGTTATCAATGGATTTATCGAATGTTGATACTTCGGCATATGTCACAGACTTTACCCGCTCTAGAAAATACATGGGATGGGCGATTTACAACAATAAATCCGCTCACCTGAGAAAAGATACAAAACGCAATGCTGTATATACTAACTGTAAAGAAGCGCTGGGTGGTATTCGACCAACTGATTTAACTAAATATGTTGAAAAAGGTTTTGGTTTGAAGGAACTCAGTCTCGCGCCCTGGAAAGCAGATGTAAATTCATCTACCGAGTCTATTACTACCGTTCTACACGATCATTTAACAAGTGCTCAAGCTGAAGATACCGATTTATTTATTGATTCTTCAATAGGACGATCAGGTGTTTATTTCAATCCTTCTCGAATAGCAGGTGATGGCTACCGGCTCAGAGCAGAAGTTGTATTTGATAAATTTACCGATTATGAATTTCCAAATCTGGATCAGTTAAAAGCCCGTTATCAGTCAAGACCTTCAGCAACTTCTGCAAAATTAAGAATCTGGCGGCGTAGCTCTATTCGCGGGTTTATGTGCTGGGGTACAGATAATGGTCATTGGCCTAATTACATTAATGGAATGCGTGATCAGTATCGACCTGCTCATACTTATTTTGTGCATGAGGGAGGCATTGTTGCTCGTCAATTTCCGGTTACTGATGTGTTTGACCCTGCAGATAACAGTCATGTCACTACCTATAAAAATACCATAAAGAATAATACTCCGGCTCCACATGATGATGTTGCCAAAATGCAATTGCGGGCGGGGGATATATGGCCCTGGGGACACCGTGATGAAATGGGACAATCACATTGGGTGTCACAGGAAGGTCTGGCTGCTAACCAGTTATACAATGACTGGATATCTCCAAGAATAATTACACCGACCTGGCGTCAATTTAGAACAGGGCTATTACTATCATTACTTAAGCAGATTGAAAAAAATGGTGTTATGCGGGGACATACACTCGTAGAATTTGATTCTTCACCAGCTGTTAATATTCAGAAATATACCTGCAATGGGCATCATACCCACAGTTATTGGGTTGTTAGGAAAGCCGGTGCGGCAGCTTTACCTGCACGTTCCTGTCCAATACCCGGTTGTAAAACAGGGCCGGCACCCGGTGATCCTCAATCAACATTATCATTCGCAGGCTTACATGTTCAATACCCATCCGGACTTCCATTACCTGCTGTAGGTATTGCTCTGGGAGCAACCTGGTTATTTACCAGTCATGTTTCCCCTGAAACCTGGGCCCATGAAGTCGGTCATCACCGGCATTTTGAGCATGCAGCCTCTGCTCCAGGTGCTCAATACTCAACACACCCCAGTGGAAATAATAATTTACACGATTCGGAAACTAACAGCGTTCCTAACTGGGTTGCGCTCGGAGAAGCCAATGCTGCCAAGCAACGCTGGGATAAACATTGCACGATGAGTTACGAAAATAATGATCTGTATTTCTGTGGTAAGTGTCTGTTAAGAAATAGAGGATGGAAAGTCCAGACTCTGGGTTATCCGGGTTCTGGTATAAGAGAACCATAAAAAACCGATGAATGTTTTTTGTAAACTTGCCGCTAGTACGGTATTAGTCCTTATTTGTATTGCCTGTAGTGCCCAGGAAAAAAATAATAAGGCTAATCATCCGAGTAAAGCAATTGACAAAACTATCGATAGCGCAATAAAAAATGACAAAAGAGCTAATAACATGACTTCCTTAACACTGAAAATTGCAAACCCCGAAGTAACAGTATTACAGGGAACCCCCATTCATATTTCCTTAATTATTGAAAATACAGGAGACAGCAGTGTGAATGTCCACAGTGCTGAATCACCCAGTACCTTCGAATATGTGTTACGCAATAAAAATGGTGGAGAAGCTCTGGTATTAAGTGAAAAAACTGCCTTATTGAATCGGCTGGGTGATCCCATTCCGCCGTTACCAATGGAATACGTCGCGTTGGAACCATCACAGAGTTTAAGCTATCAGGATGAAATATTAAGATTTTCACAAACTGATATTGCCGCAGGAGAATATGCACTATCAGTGTACTACGATGGTCCCGGCGGGCGAATTGAATCAGCTTCTATAGCGTTGACTGTGACAGCGGTTAGTGTGCAATCGATAAGCATGTTTGCCAACACATTGCCGGTAAATTACTTAACCAGCATATATACCCAGCAGGATAAAAAATCTCAGCAAATATCAATTTATCAACGTGATAGTAAGCCTGATGATCCACAGGATGGAATAAGCTATTTTAGAACTCAGCTTGCTAGTGACACATTCAAAGGCGTTGCGCTGGCGATTGAAATGGGTAATGTCCATGATACTAACTGGTTTGCTACGCTGGTTGATCAATCACTTAATGTACAACTTGCCGGTAGAGAAAAGATTTATCTGACGATGGATCCAATTAAACTTGCATTAACAGATCCTCAACTATTTCCTGTTGGCTGGCAAATGAATGTGTCGGATGGCTGGGCCACAACGGTAGCAGATGTTTACTTTTCATTACTGGGTTTTGATGCAAATAAACAGCTGGTGTTTTCGCTGATAAAGATCAATGCTGACTCTGGGCAGATAGAAAATTATTCAGTATCACTTGGTGTTGCCGGTCAACCGGGTCTGTGGAAAGTAAAAGCAATATTTGCAGAAACAGGGCCACAGGAATTTCAACTGTTGCTGGAAACCGTTGAGGGAAATGGTGCTCGCAAGCTTGATTTATTTATGCTGGATCCAGCGGCAGGCCAGTTAAAATCAAAAATGACTTTACCAATAGAAGCAGACGGAATAGATGCACTATCGTTTTATCCAGTCGCTACGGGCTATAAGGAGAGTATCGATATTTTACTCAATAATAATCAACGTAAAGAAATGATATTTAAACGTTTCAGTGTTGAAAATGAAAAAGTAATTCCTGCTTATAGTCATACTTTTAATAACTCAAAAGATGCTAATAATGAATTAATTAAAAACTGGGTGTTACCATCCCGACCTCTAACGCCACCGATTGCAGCAGCCGCATTAAATGACACTATTGTCAGCAGAGAAATAAGCGATAATTCGGCTGAACAGATTATCTCGCGTAATCAGGCTAATAGTAGTCTGTTAAACATTGAACTAATAGGCGAGCAAATCTGGTTAATCTGGTTTAACAGCGAGACAGGATTCATGTATCAGAAAATCTAATGAATCTTTAATTGATACACAAACAACAGTAACCGGGTAAATAACAGATTAACTGCTGATACTAATTTCAAAATCATTTAGCAGAAAGATTGCCTGAACTAAAATGGGTCCTGAAAAAAATTATCATCTATCGATTTAAAATATGAATTCAGATCATCATTTTCTGTATAGGAAACATCATCAAAATCATCAAACAGTAAATCATCTCTTAATTCGGTGATATCCATCATTGTGCTGTCATCATAATAATTCATAATTATTTAGTTTTTTATTGAACACAAAAAAACTTTAGTACAGAAGTTTTTGACATTACGTGACTGTCTTCACATTGAATTAATGAATTCCCCGATTACAGAATATTGTTGTGGAAGGCATCACAATTTTTTCTCAAATGAATGGGAGTAATGAGTGAGTCCAGTTTGAAAATGTTTCTAAAGCAGGGGCCAGCAAGCCTGCTATAAAATAATATCAGCAGTCAATAAATGAGAATAAATGCTCAATATTAACCGCCATCTTACTGCACAAGATGAAGATTAAATATGATCCTGGATTCTGCAGTTGATCGCTCGCAATAGAGGTTAACCCTAGAACACACAATCGATGCATCCCGTGACGAACTGAATTGCAGGTTTGAGGCGGCGTATTTCTACGTTGTACGCCTTGATCTACAGCACCTCAAACGCACAATCAACTCGTCCAACTGGGGATTCCAGAATGATAAAACCGGCTAATCGATTAAGCGCCGCCAGGTTCACCAGTGAATTGAACCAGCAAATCTTCATCTGTGACAATAGTCTGGCAGGCAAGACGGAAAGTCGGAGGAATATCTTTTACATTGGCACGTTCTTCTTCATGTTTTGGTAGCTTACCAATTGACTTGAGAACTTCTCTCTCTTTATCAGTTAAAGCGACACCTTTGACATGTTCGCCATCAAGGTGAGTAATTTTCACCAGACATGAACCGCATTGACCATCCTCACATTCAAATGGAATTTTAATATTATTATCTTTTGCAACAGCAAGCAGGGTATCGCGTTTACCTGCAACTGCTGTTACTTTCTTATTTTTACTCATGATTGGCGAAGAGAAATATATGGTTGCCATTGTGTGCTCCAGTGGATAAATGATTAATGAAAAAAACTAAAACCTGATACATCATACGGATAATTTTTTGTAGCCTGTAAAGGGTTTTAATTTGCACCAGAATGAAGCTAAAGATGCATAGTTTTTGGTGCAATTTAAGCTGTTTTTACGCTGAATTATTTTTAAGACGCAGGAAAAGGTCGTAGTGACACTGAAATTTTACTGATTAACTTTGACCTTCAGTTATACTCAATATATCAGCGATCTGAGTGGTCATGATTTAACTGATTTTTCCTGGTTAAAGGAGACACTAATTCATTCCAGCCAGAAAAAAATAATGTATTGATCAGAAGTGCTTTAAAAATATTATAAATTTCTGAATTTTTAAAAAAATGTTTAAATAAATTATAAGTTTTAGTAAAAGATATTTTTTTAAGAATTATTAAGGTCTCAGCTCTTGATACTAATAAATCTATAATAAATAACTGAGTCTATTTTTAAATGAAAGATTGTCAAAATCATCAAAAACCAGGATTACTCTTTGCTTTAATAGCCTGTGTATTTTCTCTTATCCAACTACCTGCATTTGCCCAGTCGCCTAATGAAATAGGCCTGACTCAGGCTGAAAAGGATTATCTGGCTGATAAAAAAGTGTTACGGGTTTGTGTTGACCCTGATCGCATACCATTTGATGGTGTGGATGAAAATGGAAAACATGACGGGCTTTCAAAAGATTATTTCGAAATTTTTTCGCGCATGTTAAATGTTAAAATGATATTACCGGAAATTCGTGACTGGAACGATTTGATGCTAAAGGCAAAAAGTCGTGACTGTGATGTGGTTTCTCAAATTAATGCCAGTGAAGAACGAAAAGCTTTTCTTGATTTTACTACACCTTATTTCTATCTACCCTTAGCGGTTGTTACCCGCTATGACCGAATTTTTGTGGAGGAAAGTCTTGAAGGTGCCGGCACTAAATTTGCTGTTATCAAGGGTGATATCGCGATTGAAAAAATTCTACAGTCATACCCTAAAGTCAAACTTGTAGAAGTAAAGAATAATATTGAAGCCATGACTCTGGTTCATGATGGTGTAGTTTTTGGCTATATCGGTGCGCAAGGTGCTGTAGCCTTTGCCATTCAATCGCTTGACCTGGATAAACTGGCCGTTACAGGTAGTCTGCCACTTCGATACGAATTATCGGTTGCGACACGTAATGATGAACCATTGTTAGGCAGTGCATTTGAAAAAGCTGTTCGGCACATTGACCCGAAAGAGGGACAGAGTATTCGTGATAAATGGATAGCGATAACAATTGAAAGGGTAACGGACTACACCCTGTTATGGCAGACTCTGGTGGTTTTAGGAACCATTCTGATTGTATCGCTTTACTGGAATCGACACCTGGCTAAAGCCAACAGAAAAATTCGTGAAACGCTGGTTGACTTACATGATGTTCAGTCTCAACTTAAAGACCAGAATAAAATGTTCAAGCTACTATCAATCACTGACAAACTTACCGGGCTTTACAATCGACTTAAGCTTGATGAAGACATAGCTTATGCCATCAAACGGTCTAAGCGAATAAAAAAAGAATTTTCAATCATCCTGATGGATATAGATTACTTCAAACAGATAAATGATAATTATGGTCATCTGGTTGGCGATGAAACATTAATAGCAATATCTGAATTATTGAAAAAGACTTTAAGAGCAAGTGATATAGTCGGACGTTGGGGTGGGGAAGAATTTCTGATTATTTGTCCGGATACAGACCTGCAGGGTGCCAGACAACTCGCTGAGAAAATTCGTTTAGAGATTTCACAGCATAATTTCCCGCAAGTTGGATTACTAAAAGCCAGCTTTGGAGTAACGACTCATAAGCCTGATGAAAAACCGAACACAGTTATAGCGCGTGTCGACAAAGCACTTTATCGAGCAAAAGAGCAGGGGCGCAACCGGGTTGATGCAGGCTAAACAAAAAGATACGCTGCCTCAAACCTGCAATTCAGTTCGTAGCTGGATGCACCGATTGGGTAAATATACACATCAACTGTCATCGTTTATGAAACAGTGGGTTAACCTCTATAGCGAGCGTCAACTGTGCAATCCAGGATTATTTTTTAAACTTAAAAATCGAAGCGAGATATTCAAACAGGTTCTGTAAACTGTTCCTGTTTTCATAAACCGGCATATCATTAAAGTCATCCAAATAACTTGTTCCATCCAGAATAAGTAAATTATCTTTACCGGAGGCTATTAATTCTACATTTGTAGTATCTTCATAATCAATCATCACTGTCATACCTCGCATAACGACAAGTTCAGAGTAATTGTTTGTTTTAACTTAAAACTACTATCTGGTCACATTTTGAGAGTATTAAGGATATTTTATCAAAGCTAATTAAGAAAAATTGGCAAAAATAAGCGAATTCTTCAGTTATCCATAGTAAGTTTTTGCTAAACAGGAAGGCTTCTGGTAATCACGCTTCACTAATAAACTCATAACAACCTCAGTCTAAGCCAATTCTGGTTCCCATGCTCCGCGTGGGAACCCATACCTCTGGTGATCAATTCTAAGTCTTATGAATTTTACTGCAGGATGCCTGGATTTTGATCTCGAACGGTAGGTTTCCTAATGTTCAAAGCTGAAATAATCCGGCTTTAACCTAGAAAAATCAGTTGAGCGTGAAAAAGATGCGTAACAGATTGATGTGCCTGGTCTAAGCCAGGGATGGCTGTAGTTAGAGCAATGCAGGAGCAATTGCCGAGAAATCAAAAACACCGTAGTCAGCTGATTGGTGAAGACTGTGTTTTTGATTTTATCTGCTGCATCAAGGTGTTACGTAGACTTTCATGATTCAACTGATTTTTCTAGGATTATCTAAGCAACTGATTCACGAAGTCGTCCTGGATAAACAGTTTATAAATGACTTACCCGCATTCCAGGGCGGAGCAAAACAATTAAATAAGTTGCTGGGCAGTCAGCTAGATACCGTACTGGATGAATTACGAGAACATCTGTGGGAAGCTGGATAAGTGAAAGTAAGCGGCCTGAAACTAAAATAAGAATTTCTTTAATTTAATTAAGCGTCTAAAATAAAATAACAGACAGGCTTATTTCAACTTAATCTGAGAAAACAGCAATGAAACGGGGAGTAACTGGGCATTACACAGCAGCAATAGCAGGTGGCATCGCCTGTGAAGCGTTTGTGCCTGCGCCTTTACCTCCTAATCCGCCACTGGCAATAGACGACAAGCTTCAAGGGCGAATCAATCAGGCCATGCTCGCATTAGGTCGTCTGGATGCCATTAGCACCTTATTACCTGACTCACATCTTTTTCTTTACAGCTATGTTCGCAAAGAAGCGGTGATGTCATCTCAAATCGAAGGCACACAATCTTCATTAAACGACTTAATGCTGTATGAAATGGACGCTATTCCCGGAGTCCCAATGGATGATGTGCAAGAGGTATCTTGCTATGTGAGTGCATTAAATCTGGGTGTAAAGCGTATACGTGAGGGGCAGCCCATCAGTTACCGGCTGCTGGTTGAATTACATCAGGCTCTGATGACATCGGGCAGAGGCGTTAACCGTAGCCCCGGAGAATTTCGTAAATCTCAGGTATGGATTGGTGGGCATAGACCCGATGAAGCAACCTTTGTCCCATCACCGGCAAATGGGATTGCAGATAGTTGGGCGAGTCTCGAACGATTCATTAATGATTTACCTGAGGCAACAGATCCCCTGATCAAGGCCGCTTTAACTCATGTACAGTTTGAAACCATCATCCCTTCATGGATGGCAATGGCAGAATTGGCCGACTGTTAATTCCGCTGATTCTGCTACAGGCAAATATTATTCACGAGCCATTACTCTACCTGTCAGTTTTTTTTAAAAAACATCGGCAGGTCTATTATGAACGGCTCAATCAGGTACGCCTAACAGGCGACTGGGAAGCCTGGTTATTGTTTTTTGTAGATGCAGTGGCAGAAACCGCCAATAAGGCAGTAGAAATGGCACAGAAATTAAATGCCATCAGAACAATAGACAAGGCAAGGCTGACCCATTTAGGCCGTCAGTCTGGTTCAGCCAGCCTGATACTAGATGCACTATTTGAACACCCGGTAGCCAGTGTTAATAAACTCATTGAGCAAACGGGCCTGACCGCAGCAACCATTGGTAAAGCACTAGAAGCCTTGCAACAACAGGATGGTATGGTCAGAGAAATCACCGGCCAGAAACGTAATCGCGTATTTGCCTATACCGCCTATATCGAAATTTTAAATCAGGATTAATCCCTGAATGGAAGATAAATGACCAACAATAGCATCGTACAAAAAACTCTGGAACCTGTGTGACGTATTACGTGATGATGGCATCAACTACAGCGAATACGTTACCGAACTGGTGCTGTTTATCAAGATGGTGCACGAAAATACAGAGTCAGGATTGTTAAAAACGCATCCTCTACCCGATAGTTGCCGCTGGACAGACTTCAACGACAAAGATGGAATGGAACTGCGCACTGAATACAAGCGTATTTTGTACGTGCTCTCCAATGGTAAGGATACCGAAGGCAATGTCATTCACGAAGACCCATTGATACAGGCCATCTACACCGATGCCTACACCAAGCTACGTAAACCACGACATTAAAACAGATCATCAAAACCCTGGATCAAATCGACTGGTTTGATGCACAGCGAGATGGGCTGGGCGATCTATATGAAGGGCTGCTTGAAAAAAATGCCAATGAAACAAAATCCGGTGCAGGTCAGTACTTTACCCCACACGCCTTGATTAACAGTATGGTGCGATGCATACAACCACAAGCAGGTGAAACCATACAAGATCCATTAGCAGGCACGCCAGCAAGTCAAACAAGCGGTAAATCAGCAAATGGTGCAAGCTTACTGGCATATAGGTCGATTGATTGTGGAGCAGGAGCAGGAGCAGGAACGGGATACGGTAAACAGCAGCTAAAGCAGCTATCCAAATGACTGCAAAACGACTTTGATGTCACCAATCTGCGCAACATGCGTCGGTTTTATCTCACTTTTCCAAAACGCGACGCACTGCGTCTCGAATTGAGCTGGTCTCATTTTCTGGTTCCCACGCTCCGCGTGGGAACCCATACCTCGGGTGATGAATTCTAAGTCTTATGCATTTTACTGCAGGATACCTGGACAGATTATTTCTTGATTGTGTGGATGACTAAGATGTTTTAACCTAGAATCCGCAGTTGGACGAGTTGAAGTGTGCGTTTGAGGTGGTGTAGATCAAGGCATAGCGACGCGGAATAGCGAGCTATTCCAAGGAGTTACAACGAAGAGATACGCCGCCTCAAACGTACAATTCAGTTCGTAGCGGGATTCACCGATTGGGTGATTATACAGATCAACTGTAATGATTTATGAAACAGTGGGTTAATCT
>JBNKKI010000083.1:0-13098 GCA_050291745.1 Gammaproteobacteria bacterium
GCTACTGTTGACTAGCATTTTTTCACCATTTCGACCAGAAACTGAACCACTATTTTACTATTTCTGGTCGATAGGGCCACTTATTTTTGTGGATTTATTTAATTTAATCAATAGCTTGGGGTGTTTTTCAGGGGCGACTAAATAGAATAGGGAGGTATAGACTACGTAGCCGTAACGGTAGAATTTACCTGTGGGTAATGATCTGATCAACTGAGTGCCCTCGATAGATTTTGCCGAGTTAGCTTAAGGCCAATCCAGATTATTAAAGTTGATAAAATTAACAGTAAAAACCCGAAAGCTGCGCCCTGGTTCCAGTTAAAACTGGCTATAAACTGATTGTATATCTGCTCTGTAAACCATAAAGAATTTTTTCCCCCCATTAAATTCGGGGTCAGGTAATTACCCAATGTCAGCATAAATACAACGATTGAACCGGATGTTATTCCAGGCATGATATAGGGAATCACAATTTTCCATATAATCACGATTTTACTGGCACCCAGATCATAGGCGGCTTCTATCAAACCATCATCAAGGCCTTCCAGAGATGATATTAGTGGCACGATCATGAATAACATTGATGTGTACACCAGTCCCATGATCATACTGATATCGTTGTATAACATTTCAATAGGCTTATCAATTAATCCAAGCTCCATAAGATAGTGATTAAAAACGCCACTTTCCCGTAACAGGATCATCCAGCCATATATTCTGACCAGTTCACTCACCCAGAAGGGGACTAATAATAAAATTGTAAAAAAGCCGCTTAATCTGAGTGACACAACTTTGGTAATATAAAAAGCGATTGGAAATGTAATTAAAAATGTAAGTACGGTTGTCAAAATAGCGTAGGAAGCAGTTCTCAGGAATGTCAGCCAGTATATTTTTTCAGTAAAAAAAGCGGCATAGTTTGACAGGGACCACACCATATCACCCATATCATTTTCAGCCTGTAGTGAAATGAAAAACAAATCGAGATGTGGCAGAACAATGAGTAATATCAGCCACAGTAAAACGGGGGCAAGAAAAATATAGAGAGTTAAGCGACCGGCCATAATCGTTTAAAAACAGGTGCAGGCATCGAAATAAACGCCCACATCCAGTTTGTCTCCCGGTTTAATATGATCAAATCGTTTATCCTGTGGCAAAGCCGTCATAATTTCACGTGAGGTATTCTCAATGATCGCCAGTAGCTTGGTATTTGCGCCATCAAACAGGACATTTTTAACGATTAAACTGAATTTATTCATATTTTCATCCTGTGCCGGGTTAATGACAATGGATTCAGGACGAATATACAATTTACAATTACTGCCCTGGTTTAATGTTGTCATAGGTCTGGCAAAATATTCATGCCCCAGATCCAGTTTTACCTTGAAAGGATCAGTTGATGTGACCTGTGCATTAAATGCATTATTTTCACCTATAAAAGAAGCGACAAAGTCTGTTCCAGGGTGAGTATATAGATTTTGCGGTGTATCAATTTGTTCGAAGGAGCCTTTATTCATAACGGCTACCTGATCGCTCATAACCAGTGCTTCAGACTGGTCATGGGTGATATAGACAAAAGTGGTTCCAACTTCCTGCTGTAATTTTTTTAATTCGATTTTCATTTGCTCACGCAATTTTAAATCGAGTGCTCCTAATGGTTCATCAAGCAGCAAAATTGATGGTTCCAGTACCAGGGCTCGAGCTATAGCGACTCTTTGTCTCTGTCCACCTGATAACTGGCTGATTTTTTTTGTGGCGTAACCAGGTAATCCTACGCGTTCTAGAATAGATGTAACCAGCTTATCTATTTTAGCTTGAGCAGTTTTACGACGCTTCAATCCAAAAGAAATGTTTTCTTTTACATCCATCATTGGGAATAATGATAAATGTTGAAAAATTAAATTTACCGGTCTGAGATTAGGTGGAACACCTAAAACCGATTTATCACGAATACGAATGTCGCCACTGGTAGGTTCCAGAAAACCTGCGATCATTCTCAGTAGAGTCGTTTTACCGCAACCGGATGGGCCAAGTATAGAAAAGAAACTTCCCTGTTCCACTTTAAAATTAATATTATCCACTGCTCTAAAAGCAGTGAAATCCCTGACCAGGTTGTCAACTTCAAGGTCATTTGGCATGAAAATCTCCTACTTGGTCAGGGTTTGTCTCTAACAGTTATTGAGCTGCTTTTACTTTATCAAGAATTTTACCTTCAATAGATTCCAGCTTGGCTGGAACCGGTGGATACCAGTTAATGTTATCGATATCAGCTGCTGTAAATGACCGTGAAAAATTATTGCGAATTTTTTCATCCAGGAATTTATCGGCACCTTTAGAGGCAGTACCGTATTTTTCCTGATTAGTGAAATAGGCTGCATTTTCAGGCTTCAGCATAAAGTTAATCCACTTGTAAGCCGCATTAACATTTTTCGCTTTTGAAGGAATAGCAAAAGTATCAATCCATCCCAGAGCACCACTAGCAGGTGCTACGAAATCAATATCTGGATTCTCTTCATGCAATTTCCAGCCGCCATTATCCCAGGCCAGTGCGACATTTACTTCACCGCTACGCATTAGTTCCAGCAGTGCATCACCGTTAGCATAATAGTTTTTAACCAGTCCTTTAGTCGCAATAAGATCTTCACCTATACCATTCATCAATTCACTATAAGCTGCAACATCTGAATATTTTGCAAAAGGATCTTCTCCTTTTGAGAATGCTAAAGCAATCAGCGTTGGGCGTTTTAAGCGATAGCTGATACGACCTTTATAATTTACATCCATCAATGCATCATAATCTTTTGCATTTGGTGCAGCTTTTTTATTAACAACCAGACCGGATGTTCCGTAACAAAAAGGAACAGCATATGATTCACCGCCAACCAGAGTATTTTTCTTTACTGCTTTTAGCATTGAAGAAATAATTTGATCTGAATCAATTTCATTGTAATCAATAGGCTGATAGATTTTATATTTTTCCTGTACCGAAGAAATTCGGTCCTGTGATGGTTGAATCAAATCAAAACCACTTCCACGAGTAGCTCGTAATTTGGCAATCATTTCTTCATTGTTGGAATAAGTAGGTTCTACTTTGATACCTGTTTCTTTCTCAAACTTTTCTATTAATGCTTTGGGTGCATACCCTGTCCAGGTTAAAATTTTAAGTGTTTCTGCCGAAAAAGCACTACTAGAGACGGTGACTAATAGAGCTGCTGCAGTGAGCATTCCGGTTATTTTCATTTGTTCTCTCCTGTGAATGTAAAAAGTTGCAACTTTAAACTTTGCGTGTGTCAATTATGTTACATTTTTAAATCAATGACAGCTGTTTTTTTCATAACATATTTTTATACTGATAGAATTGTTACATACTGTAAGTAAATGACCTTATTTATTTACCAGATTTTTTAATGACAACAGTTATCAAATCTGAAATTTTTTCCTAATTTTAACTATTCAACCACATGATATCAAAATCCCAGTTACTCAAGGCAGTTGAAAAAGATCTGTTAAGCGAAAATCAGCTTGAACCATTATTTCAATTTCTTAACCAGGAGAACATGGAGGATAGTCATGTAGAGGAGCAGGAAGAGCCTCTTAAGTTTATTCGAAGTTTTGGTGATGTTTTCATTGCAATTGGAATTATCATTCTAATGATAGCCATCAATATGGCTAATTTGACTGGATATGAATTTCTGCTTCCTGTTGCAGGGTTTGTATTGATATCTGAATGGCTTGTAGGTGTTAGAAAACTGGTTCTACCGGGTATGACACTTTTAATCGCTATTTTATTTTTTGTCTATAAAGCCATTGATTTTAATTTATTTCAGGCAAGTAGCTATGATTTAGGCATACTTTGTATCACCAGTCTACTTTATTACCTGCGTTACAAAATGCCATTTAGCTTACTACCGCTGGCAGCAGGAATTGTTTTTATTCTGGTAATTCAGGCAGGGCTGGATGTTCTCAGGTTTCCTCTCATTTTTAGTGGCTTAGGCTTCATGGTTTTTATTGCTGCTATGATTTTCGATGTTCAGGATACCAGAAGAGTATCGCATTTAAGTGATAGTGCTTTCTGGTTACATTTACTGGCAGCGCCGTTAATGGTGCATGGTACGCTGTTTTCAATGTTAAACAGTGAGCAGCAATGGATTCAATCCATTCAACCGGAAATTATTATTATTTCATTTTTTGTGCTTTTTTTCCTGGTGGCATTGCTCATTGATAGAAGAGCTATGCTGGTATCAACACAGCTATATGTCATTTATGCAGTTACTCAGTTATTACAAAACCATATCAATGGAACCCAGAATATCCTGATGCTGGTTCTGATGGGGCTGGGCTTGCTGGTTTTGTTTTTTGGCACTTACTGGTATCTGGCAAGACGATTTATTTATGGTTTTTTATCAGATACCCGGATTAATCAATATGTCCCCGATCTGGGTTTACGTGATGTACCACGATAAGTTATTCAATTGTCTCTGTTTCATAGCGACTGATCTGAATAGACTTAGACCAGTAATCGACTGACGATAAACCGGCTTTCAATTTTAAATGTTGAAGAAACTCTACCGGGTCAGGTAATTGTTCCCAGACTGAGGGAAGAAAGGTGCCACGATGATGGCCTTCCTGTAAAATTAAACCATCGATTCCCGGCCTGATTTGTTTCAGTAAATCCTGCTCAGAATTAAACAGCATTTGAGTAGCAGCTGTTAACACAGAAATGCTAATGGATATAAAATCAAATTCTTGCGTCTTTAAACCACTGAATCGCGGGTCTCTAAATGCGGCAGCATAGGCATTTTCAGTAACATCCTGTACTAAAGGACGTCTTGCTTCGAGGCTGCCTATGCAACCTCTTAGTTGAGCATTTTTATGCAGCGTTACAAAACAGGCTCTGTGAAGCTGTAAGTCTGCTTCATAATCCTGCAGATTGATACTCAAGGGTCCAGATTGTTGCAAACCACTCAGTATTGAGTCTTTAGCAAGTTGTAATAAAATTTGACGTTGTGAATTGTTATACATTAGTCAGTGAAGATATAAGCGCCATAACCGACAACACGATCATGAGAACCAGCGGTGTCTCCTGAATTACGTAAATCGATCATGCTGGGTTTAAGATGATGATTTCTGGCTGCAACTAAAAGTCCGTTAACAGGGTTTCTGCCACAGGCATCATCATATCCGATCTTTTGTGGTGATAGATTCAAAATAGCTGCAGAAGTTTGTTGATCCTGTCGTTGAGCATTTTGATAAGACTGGTAATGACTTAAATCTGAACTAATTACGATCAAGGTGTGCTGGTCTCCCCAGAGTATTTCCAGCACTTCAGCAACCTCATCTGCAGAACAATCCCCAATGACTAGTGGAATTAGAGTAAAACTCCCCAAAATCATTTGTAAAAAAGGAAGTTGTACTTCAAGGCTATGTTCCTGTTCATGGGCTTTATCTATTTGCTGAACCTGAGGAAGCATTTCGATTAACTTAAATGCTGCCTGATCTATTTCAATACTGCCCATTGGCATTTCGTATCTACTGGCTGAAATTGTGGCAATTCCCTGAAAACCAACTCGATGAGAAGGACCCAGCAGAACCACTCTATTAATATCATCAGCCTGATTCATAATACTTTTGTAAGCAGTGGCTGCTATTGGGCCTGAATAAATTAAACCAGCATGGGGTGCAATTAAAGCTTTAATATGCTGAGGCATTACTGCTTTAGCCCTGTTTATCATTTGCTTTAATAGATCGCTGAGTTTATCAGGATCATCAGGATAGAATTGACCTGCCACAGCTGGTGGTCTGGCCTTTACGCTATGAAGTGGTTGAGATGTGTTATCAGAGAACATATGGATGATCGCTCCTTTAGTCTGATTAACTTAAATTTGAATCTTCAATATTAAAAAATCAGTAGAGCATGTATATGCTTAACTGGCTGATATGATTCAATTTGCTTTTCAGGTTCAATAGCATATCCTGAAATAACTGATTCAAATACATTAACAGCAGTATAATACGATCTATTAGACAAAAACACTGACTAATGATATATCCAGTAAAAATCGGTTGATTCAGCAAAAGAGTTTATAGTAGAAGGTAATACCTGATGACCTTAAAAGATAAATATTCTGATCACCACCTGGCAACAAAATACTGGCACAGTATTGGTAATGATCGAGTGCAATGTGATCTTTGTCCGCGATTTTGTAAACTGAAGTTAGGGCAACGTGGTTTATGCTTTATTAGAGCGAATATTGATCATACTGTCATGCTTACTTCTTATGGAAGATCCAGTGGTTTTTGCGTAGATCCGATTGAGAAAAAGCCTCTTAATCAATTTCTACCTGGTACAGCTGTTTTAAGTTTTGGTACAGCTGGTTGTAACCTTTCCTGTAAATTCTGTCAAAACTGGGATATCAGTAAGTCTCGTGAAACCGATACCTTAGCTAATAATGCTTCAGCTGTGCAAATTGCCAACAAGGCAGCTGAACTTGGTTGTCGTTCCGTAGCATTTACCTACAATGATCCGGTCATATTTCATGAATATGCTATTGATGTTGCTAAAGCCTGTCATCAACAGAATATTAAAACCGTAGCTGTCACAGCTGGATATATTTGTGCAGAACCACGTCAGGAATTTTTTAGTCATATTGATGCAGCCAATGTCGATTTAAAGGCATTTACTGATGATTTTTATCAGCAAATGACCGGCAGCCATTTACAGCCTGTTCTGGACACATTGATTTACCTGGAGTGTCATACTGATGTCTGGTTTGAATTAACCACATTATTGATACCGGGAAAAAATGATTCTGCTGAAGAAATTGATGCTATGACTAAATGGGTGGTCAATAATCTTGGTTCAGATGTGCCTATGCATTTCACTGCTTTTCACCCTGATTACAAACTACTCAATGTGCCTTCAACACCATTTAAAACTTTAAATGATGCTCGTGAAATTGCTTTAAAAAATGGTCTTCGCTATGTTTATACAGGTAATGTTCATGATAAAAACGGGGAGAGTACTTATTGCCATTCCTGTGGTGATATTCTGATTGGCCGTGACTGGTATGAATTATCAGAATGGAATTTAAATGCAAAAGGACAATGTGGGACATGCGGGGCACAGTGTTCCGGTGTTTTTGATATTAAACCAGGCAATTGGGGTGCAAAACGTTTAGCGGTTAACATGCATAACTCTTAATTATAAAAGTTGCTTAAAGCCAATAATACTGATCACTATTAAAGCTGCACCAATAATACGTTTAAAAAGCACATTTTTTTGCATCATATAATCATGAGTTTTTAGACCGATCACATGGCCTATAGCGGCAGCTGGAACCAGCATTAATGCACTCAGGGTTTGTAAACTAACACCAAAACTGACAAAAGTTGTCATTTTAACCGTGACCACAATAAACCACAGAACAAATAATGTATCGCGTAACTTATGTCTTTCAATATGATTCATAAATACTGCCACAATAAGTGGTGCGCCGGTTAAGGAAGTTCCCGAAACATAACCACCTATGAGCAGTAATAGTTTATCAGTCCAGCCTTTTTCACTTTGAATGGTAATATTTAATAACCAAAGAAAAGCATAAATCAGGGTAATGCTGTAAATGATGGTAATGAGCCAGTTATTGGGCAAGTTAAGTAAGCCGAAAACACCTACCAGCATTGACGGAAAAATGTATATATTGGTTTTTTTCAGGTATTTCCAATCAACATTTGACAAACGTTTTCGTAAAGTCCAGCCAGTAAAGATTAATAAATGCGTGCCAATAACGGGTAACCAGAAGATAGGCCGATCATAAATCATCAGCATTAATGGTAATCCGAGTGCCGCACCACCAAATCCCAGACCACTGCGTACAAAACCAGACCAGATAATGACCACAAAGGACATTAAGAGTTGCCAGTTAGTAAATTCCAGTAAGGTAATTTGAGTAAAAAATGAATCCATCGTGATCTTCAAAGTATAGGGAAATTTATTATCCTGGAAAAATCAGATGAGCGTGAAAAAGATGTGTAACAGCTTGATGTGCCTGGTAATTTCAAAAACACCGTAGTTACCTGATTGGTGAAGAGTGTGTTTTTGATTTTATCAGGTGCATTAAGGTGTTGCGTAGACTTTCATGATTCAACTGATTTTTCTAGGATTATAGAGATTGTTTGAATAAACCTCTAAAGATTTGTAGTTCTTAGGATATTATCCATCAGAAATCAGACAGAATAGATGTTCGATTTTTAAAAGAAGCTTGCGTGATTTGTTCTAACACTATATCTTTCGCGCCGCTAAAGGTGACCACGAAAGTGGTTTAAACGGGAAGTCGGCGAATTAATCCGACACTGCCCCCGCAACGGTAATCAGGTTTCGAGCTGACGATGACCACTGTGATTCATTCATGGGAAGGTGTCAGTTCTTGAATTTATTCAGCCTGTAAGTCCGGAGACCGGCCTTTGCTCGGGGCTGGTATAGCAAATTTTTACCAGCATTTTATATCCTGTTTATAGCACGGGTGGTGCTTGAGGAAATTTATGTTGAAAAAAATAAATCCAGCAGCTTTTACAGCTGTCAGTCTACTATCAATATTAAGCAGTTCAAGTTTACAGGCTGCCGATAATATTCCAGTCATCGTGGTAACTCCTTCTCAATATGCACAGCCGGTAAATCAGGTAGGCTCAACCGTTATTTCTTTACAGGGCGATGAATTACGTCAGCGTGGCATTGAGTTTATCGAAGATGCCCTGCAGGAAATTCCCTCGCTTAATATTACCAGTCAGGGTGCCAGAGGCAGTTTGGTACAGGCCAGGGTGCGTGGTAATGAAGCCAACCATGTGCTAGTCCTCATAGACGGTATGCGTGTAAGTAATGCCACTACCGGTGAATTTGATCTGTCTAATTTGAGTATTGCATCGGTGGATAATATTGAAGTGTTATTAGGTGCTCAATCAATTATATATGGCAGTGATGCAATGGCCGGGGTAATTAGTATTACGACTAAATCTGGTGGTATTGGGGTTGCCGGTCATGTCAAATTAAAACTGGGAGAAACGGCTATTCGGTCTGTAGCTGGCAATATTAATGGTGGTGATAGCAACTGGAATTATTCTGTTACAGTTGAAGATTTCTCGACAGATGGAATATCTTCTGCAGCGGAAGAAAATGGTAATACTGAGCAGGATGCTTTTGATAAACAATCTCTTAATATAAAAGCAGGTTATGCTAGTGATGCTTTTTCAAGTACTATTATTTTAGGATCAAGCGATTCTAGTTTTGACTATGATGGCTTTGATTTTAATGGAATAGGGGTCGATGTCGCAGAAAATAATCAACAGACTGAATCGGATAGAATTTCCTGGTTAATTTCCATACCTTCAGACAATGAGCTTTTTTCAAATACATTTCAGCTTAACAGTTACAACAATCAATATAATTCTGAATCATTCTCTTTTGGATCAACGAGTCTTTACAGTACAGAAACTGATAGAATAGACTTTTCCTATCGTGGTGGTTATATTTTTAATGATTTTGTTACTTTTCAATATGGACTGGAAAAGTTAACGGAAGAGTTGACTGTTGAAAATTCTGACTTTAAGCAAAAAACGGGATCAAAAGACTTTTATCTGGATACTCTGTATCAAATTGATCATGTTAATTTAACTGCCGGTTTTCGTCATACTAATCATGATGAATTCGGCCCACATAATAGTTACAGATTAACGGCAAGTTATCAATTGAGCGATAGTTTTCGAGTGAGAGCCACCCATGGAACAGCTTATAAAACGCCCAGTTTACAGGAATTATTTGATACCAGCTTTGGCGGTAATCCAGATTTAAAACCTGAGCAATCTAAAAATTCTGAACTAGGGCTGGAATATAATTCCCATAACTATTTTTTTAGCCTGACCGCTTTCTACCAGAATACAGATGATTTAATCAGTTATGTCGGTTCATATCCTGATGGTGTGAATCAAAATATAGGTGAAGCCCGTAATAAAGGGGTTGAATTCTCGCTTAAAAAGAATTGGCAACAATTGACTTTAACCACTAGTCTCACTAAGACTGAGGCAACCGTGTCAAACAATGGTGTGAGCGTGGATCGATTACGCGTGCCTGAATGGGCAGCCAGTATGCTGCTAAACTATCATTACGACAAGATGCGTAGCTGGTTGAAAGCTCTCTATCAGGGAGACCGTCGTGATATACAGTTTAGTTACCCATCACAGGATGTCACTCTGGATAGTTATACTGTCTGGGACTGGGGTATGAGTTATCAATTGATGAAGAATATAAGCTTATCGGTAAGCGTAGAAAATCTGACTGATGAAAACTATGAAAAAGTATTTAGCTATGGTACTCGTGGCCGTACTGCTTCTGTATCAGCAGAGTGGATATTCTGAACAGGCGAATGTTGATTCGCCTTCCAGAATAGTATCACTGGATCTGTGCACCGACTGGATGTTATTAAAGACTGCCAGTCGGTCACAGGTGCTGGCATTTTCACCATTGCTTTATCGTTTTCCGGCTAACTGGGTTGACGATAATTTACCTGTGCATGATGGAAGTCTAGAGCAAATCTTACAATTACAGCCGGATTTAATTTTAACTGGTGAATATAATGCTATTACTTTACGAAAACGACTTTTACAACTGGGATTGAAAGTAAAAGTTTTGCCGTTACCGGATAGCCTGCAAGCTATTCAGCAATACGAGCAATATTTTCATTCAATACTTGGCCATAATAGCCATGAAAAAATTGCATTGACACAGTTTAAAGATAAAAATAAAACGCTGCTTTTACTTGGTGCTAATGGTATTGGAACAGGTACAGCGACGCTTGAAAATGATGTGATTGAAAAATCCGGCTGGACAAATTATGTTCAGCAACAAGGCTATGTAAATCTTGATCTTGAACAATTGGTTAGTCATCCACCGGATGCAGTTCTGTGGGCTGCACCTCACTCTAATTCACTGGCAAATTTATTTGCCAGTCATCGAGTATTAGAGCAGATAAATGATGGCCAGAAATGGGTAAGTCGTGATTACTGGCGCTGGCAATGTCCCGGCCCCTGGACTTATGAGTTGATACAGGAAATGGCTGAATGGAAAAAATTCTAAATCCTTTTTTGTTATTATTATTAATCATGTTGAGCTGGTTATCTCTCAGCTCCGGTTCAATCGATATTAAAGTCATGTCAGGTTTATGGGACTGGATACAGTCTGATGGTAATAAGGATGCATTGATAGTTGGTGAAATTCGCTTACCAAGAACATTACTGGCATTAACTGTCGGTGCTGCCATGGGATTAGCGGGGGCAGCTTTGCAGGGATTATTGCGGAACCCCCTTGTTGATCCCGGATTAATTGGTGCCAGTCAGGGAGCTGCTGTTGGTGCATCTACTGTTTTCTATTTTAATTTATTCTCAGGTTTAGGTGCTCTTGCCACACCTTTAGCCGGTTTAGCGGGGGCAGCAATAACTTTATTTATCCTGATGGGACTTTCAGGTTCTATGGCCAGACCTTCTATTATTATCATGGCTGGATTGGCTATTTCGACACTAGCAAGTGCTTTGCTGGCTATCATTCTCAACTTTGCGCCAAATCCCTATGCTATGCAGGAACTGGTTTTCTGGTTACTCGGCTCAGTGTCAAATCGTGGACTGGATAATTTAACCGTTTTATTACCCGCTTTTATTATTGGTAGTGTATTAATATGGGGTCAACGTAGGTTATTAACAGGATTAAGTCTGGGTGAAAAGGTTGCCGATAGCATGGGTTTAAATGTAGTGTCAGGAGGTCGTTACGTTATTCTGGGTACTGCCATGCTAATAGGTTCTGCTGTCGCAGTAGCGGGAAATATTGGTTTTATTGGATTACTGGTACCACATATTTTACGACCTTTAGTTAAATACCGACCAGATCGATTACTACTCCCATCAGCACTGGCTGGCGCTATTGTTGTTTGTGCAGCTGATATACTGGTTCGTCTATTACCACCAGAACGTGAATTAAAACTGGGTGTACTAACAGCCCTGGTAGGTGCTCCATTTTTTATCTGGTTAGTCTGGAAGGAGCGTCAGAGATGGGTGTAATGGAAATTAAAAACCTGTCGGTTACGGGTCGATTGCAGGATATTAGTCTGAATATTGAACAGGGAGAAGTCCTTGGTTTAATAGGCCCGAATGGTGCCGGGAAATCGACCTTATTAGATACTATCGCAGGCCTGCTTGATAAAACGGGCAGTATTCACTGGAAAGAAAAAAATCTCGATCTTTATAGCGCTCAGGAGAAGGCACGAGGTATTGCTCTGCAACCTCAATTTGTTGAAAGTGCCTGGGCATTATCGGTATGTGACGTAGTGTCTCTGGGACGTTTACCCTGGGGAGACACTGATCAGAAAGTCATACAACAGGCAATGCAACTGGCCAATGTCAGTGAACTGGCGAATAGACGTGTAGATGAATTATCGGGTGGTGAAAAAGCTCGAGTCTGGTTAGCCAGAGTACTCGCTAATCAACCGGAAGTTTTACTGGTCGATGAGCCTGTGGCAAATCTGGATATCCATTTTCAACGTGACGTAATGACCTTATTAAAGGAATATGCTCAATCCGGTCATAGTGTTGTCATCGCTATTCATGATTTAAGTCTGGCAGCCAGGTATTGTGACCGGATATGTTTACTGGATAAAGCCAGCTTGATTAAGACGGGCAGGGTAGCAGAAGTGCTAAGTGAAACAATATTATCTAAAGTTTTTAAAGTTGATGTTTTTGTCGACTTACAGACTGATCCACCAGTTGTTCTATCAAAATAATTGTTTGAAGAATTTTTCATTAATAGCTTCTGAACAATTTATTTGTAATTTTCACAATAACAGTCCGGGAATAACTGCTAAGTCCTTCGCCTCTTTGCCTTTTGTTAAACCTAGAAAAATCAGTTGAATCATGAAAGTCTACGTAACGCCTTAATGCAGCTGATAAAATCAAAAACACACTCTTCACCAATCAGGTGACTACGGTGTTTTTGATTTGCCGGCAATTGCTCTTGCATTGCTCTAACTACAGCCATCCCTGGCTTAGACCTGGCACATCAATCTGTTACGC
>JBNKKI010000084.1:0-17296 GCA_050291745.1 Gammaproteobacteria bacterium
GCCTCAAACCTGCAATTCAGTTCGTAGCGGGATTCACCAATTGGGTGATTATACTCATCAACTGTAATCGTTTATGAAACAGTGGGTTAATCTCTATTGCGAGTGGTCAACTGCGGAATCCAGGTTCAAGGCTTAATGGCGTGCAATAGCCAGTTATTCCAAGGAGTTACAACAAAGAGATACGCCGACTCAAATGTGCAATTCAACCTGGAAAAATTAGTTCAACGTTAAAAAGATGCGTAACAGATTGTTGTGCCTTGTCTAAGCCATGGATGGCTGTAGTTAGAGAAATTACCGAGAAATCAAAAAGTCACTCTTCACCAATTCTAGCTTTAATTGTGGTTGGTATTTGTTAGATATTTTTGAATTAACAATTTCTATTCGATTCTGATTCAGTTTAACATCACAGGTAATTTTTTCCTTAGTCGTTTCGGATTACCCAATTTTTTAGAAAATACAGCGGTACTTTTATTTTCCTGTGGAAATTTTAGATAAGCTTTTATATTTGACCTTCTTCAGCTTGCTTTACTATGCACAACCAGAACGAATTATTTTGACTACCATAATTTTCTATTGCCAACACTGCTTCCCTGAATTTTGTAACGACCTTTAGCTGCTCTTCTTCTGTTTCTTTGTCAATGACTTCTGCTACATAGTTTTCATAAGCCTGTACTGAATTCTGAAACCTGCCTGGGCTGGAATTAACGTACCAGGGCTCAATTTCATCCGGCCCCTGATAGAGAACGCTACCATCTGCAGAAAGATAAAACTTTCCATCTGCATCATCCATCGCAATATAATCTATATAATTTTCTTCGAAGATAATTTTCATTTTTCAATATACTTATTGATGAACTAAAGAACGTCAATAAAGAGTCGTTCTATATTTACTTGTTCCAGTCAAAATATTCACCTCAGAGGACTACTTTCGATGAATAATCGAGATAGAAGGATACTTCACGACCTCCCTCCTCATTTACTGAAAGCATATGCAAGGCATTTTTTAGCCATGCATTTGACTTCTAGTAACATTGATTTGTTAGGGTTTTTGTTCATTAAAATAACGTTCATACACATTTAAGTAATTATTACTAATTTGGCAGGAAGTAAGGTTTTCCAGTTTTACAGAACACGGCTCATCTTCCCATCTTGCTATCCCAGTAAAATAATCTAATAGTATTGATTTCTTATTAATGCGTTTAATTTTTCCAATGAAAAATTCTGGTTCATCCTGGTTTTCCATTTCAAATATGAAATACTTGTGACGCTTAGAAGCATCTTTTATAAAATCCAGCCACGAGCCAAGTTTGTATTTTGCATTAAAATCTATTTTTTCAAAAATACCTTCCTTTATAAGAAGTTGTTTTTGAAAGATATTCGTTTTTCCCGAAGCTATATCCGTAATTTCTTTTCGCCTCAGCACCATCAAACCGTCTAGATTAAAATCATATATGTAACTTAAAAGCACCAACTCTTTCGAATATCCGAGTATTACCCCATGTATTTTATTTGGGTCTATGGATTCTCTAGATATTGAAACTAACGCTCTATCCTTTTTAAATTGCTTTATCGACATATCTTTTAAAACCTCATCAGTATAGGGAAATGCCTAACGAATTCCCTCCTCCCACACCACCGGGAAACCGTATCACGTGGGCTCAAATCTCTCTTTGTTCATCTTACTACCAGCTCAGGTTGTTCCAGATTCTTAAACCTGGATTCCGCAGTTGACCGCTTGCGATAAAGCTTAACCCACTGTTTCATAACCCTGACAGTTGATGTGTATAATCCAGGAAAAATCAGTTAATCATGAAAGTCCAGGTAACAGCTTAATGCAGCAGATAAAACAAAAAACAGGCTCATCACTAACCAGGTGACTACGGTGTTTTTGATTTCCCGGCAGTTGCTCCTGCATTGCTCTACCTACAACCATCCCTGGCTTAAACCAGGCACATCAATCTGTTACGCATCTTTATTCACGATGAACTGATTGTTCCGGGACAATCACTCAATCGGTGCATCCAGCTGCGAACTGAATGGCAGGTTTGAAGAAGTTTCCCTATAAATTTTTCTAGCTTGATACACCGGTGGTGAAGATTATAGCGGGGTCGGAGTCGAGTATCACTGAACAAAGCTAAAACAGCTGGTTATAATTAATACACTCTAAAGCCTCACACACTCGCTTTTCGATTCCGTCCCCTGAAAGTGTGTGCTAATTAGCTTTTTAGTTAAGTAAATGCATTAAAAGCAATTATTGTATGTGTATCCCTTATCCCTGATATGCTATGAATCTGTTTCTCTACATAACGTCCGATATCTTCAGAATTATCCAGATAGCATTTAGCGAGTAAATCATAATGACCTGAAATCGAAAAGACTTCTGAAACACTGTCTCGTTCAACCAGTTCAGCAGCGACTTCGTAAGCTTTGCCCAGTTCACATTTTAATTGCACGAAAATGGCTTGCATGGAAATTTCCTGAAATTGATTAACTTCTGATCAGTATAAACCAACCGATATTATGGTCAATCTATTGATGAGCAGAAAAATTTAATTTCTTAACTTGAGGGAATCGATATCTATTCAAAATTTTCAGATGCATTCCTAAACACTCTGGACTTCATCAATTTTAATGGTTTATGAAACAATGGGTAAATTTCAATTGCGAGCGGTCAACAGCGCAATCCAGCTTCAACTGCCTCAACCACAGCACCGTACCTCGGTACAGGATTGCCTGCCCGATTCCAGTAAATTGTTACAGGCTTCGATTGCAGCATTCAATGTAGAGCTTTCTACATCTATACCCTGTTGATTAACTTTAGTATCTAACCATTTTTCCAGATAAGGGGCCTGTGGCCAGTCAGTTCTGCGTATGTAATACGGGTAATCCAACTGCAGCTGCTTCGACAAAGGTTCCATAGCCTGATTTTAAAAAATTAGATCAGAGGTCAATCGGTTCTTAATGTAAGTTGCAATCCTGGTATTAGCTGCAACAGGGAGTTGAGAATTTGAATCATCTGCGAAAGATGCCCAAATCCATGAGCTGAAATAGCAACTAATCGATGAGGATTAGACATATTTTCGTATCTGGAGTGCTAGCATTATAAGATTAGAGAATCGTTGTTTTTATAGCTTCTGCCTGTTCTGCTTCTTCCAGTTTTTTCAACCGATAGGCAATTTGCGGGCGGGTCATACCCAGATGTCGAGCAGCAGAGCACAGGTTGCCTTTTGCACGAGAAACAGCATTTTGTAAAAGATTATTTTCAAAAGCTTCCAGCGAGAACCCCTGATCCAGTACAATATCAACCAGTTGATTTATATCACCAGTTATTGTCGTTGCAGATTCTTTTTGCTCTTTGACGACAACAGTGGTAACCGGTGATGCATCATTAAGATTAACATGTGGAAAAAGATGAGGAATATCGATCAGCTTATCATTACTGGCAATTATTACACCTCGTTCAATCATATTTTCCAGTTCTCTGATATTACCCGGCCATTCATAATTTTTCATAGCAAGCAAAGCTTTTTCACTAATGCCCGCAATGCGTTTGCCATGTAATGCAGTATATTTTTGAAGAAAGCGATGCGCCAGCGCTGGAATATCTTCATGGCGTTCCTGCAGTGAGGGAATCAGAATGGGAAAAATATTCAGCCTGTAATACAGGTCTGCTCGAAACCGACCTTCATCTACAGCCTGTTGTAAATCCACATTTGTAGCCGCAACGACTCTTACATCGACCTTACGTGTGCGAGTATCTCCGATACGCTCAAATTCACCTTCCTGCAAAACTCTTAATAATTTAACCTGTGCAGCTGGTGACAGATCACCCACTTCATCCAGAAAAAGTGTACCTCCATGAGCACGCTCAAATCGACCGGGACGGGAATGATGCGCGCCAGTGAATGCTCCTTTTTCTACTCCAAATAATTCAGATTCTATTAACTCTTCAGGAATCGCGGCACAATTAAGCGCAACAAATGCATTTTTTGCTCGCGGGCTAACGCTGTGTAAGGCGCGTGCGCACATCTCTTTACCAACACCGGTTTTACCCAGTAATAATACCGTAACATTACTTTCGCCTGCCTTTTTGATCAATTCACAGGTTTGCATAAATGGAACCGAACTACCTACCATATCGCCTAAAACTGTATCTTCATCAAGCGAATAACGTAGATTGGCAACTTCTTCCTGAAGCTTTAGTAACTGATCTGCGATATGATCCGGATGAAAATATTTAAGATCCTCTTCGGCATTATCCCATTCCTCTACAGGCTTACCGATATTTCGACAATGGCGATCACCTTTACCCTGGCATTCAGGTTCACGATATAAAATAAATTTTCCGACAATTTCACTGGTATAACCTGTGGCGTATCCAATTTGGGACCAGCAGACAGACTCGGTATGAACACCAAAGTTTTTAATATGAGTTTCCGCTTCAAATGAATTCTCCCATATCAGATCACCAAGATATTGCCCTTTAACTATATCAATATCTATTTTCAATGGCGTTACTTTGACAATGCCTTCCAGCATATGCAGCTCAGGACCCATTAAAAGTAATTCTTCATCACTGGCATCGGGCATCATCTTACGGGTAAGTTTTGCATCACGTGCACCGGATGCATAGCCCATTCGAGTCAAAAGACCTCTGGCTCTTTCGATGCCCAGAGTATCAATTAATTCTTTTCGTAAGGATGCCATAGCATCGACGTGCAACATAATCATGCGCTCATCATCCAGCCTGATATTTCCCGGCTCTAGAGTCAGGCGTAAGTCTGATGGAAACTTGTAGTCAAAACTTAAATCAACTTGCGTGGTCATACTGCAACTCTCAGAGTTAGAGGTTTATCATTAATTTCATCAAATGATAAAATCGAATATTACCATTTGGTTAATTTTAACTATTTAATAAAAAGCATACCTGACCCTGATACATAAATAAAATTTAATTTCGATTTAAATTAAATAATCGTGGTATTTATTTTTATCGATATTTTTAAATTCAGTTAAGCTCAAATTTTAATCATTTGATAAATTATTTACTAAATGATTAATTTATCAAGTATCAAAATGCCTTATTAGCAGTCAATCTTTCCTTTTAAGTATTTCTAAATTTATCATTTCATCTAGTAATAATAATTCTGGCATACATTCTGCAATTCTCTTCCCACGGTTAATATCAAAATACTGATAAAACCTGAATTTCTGAGAACTGTTAAATTAACTAGAAAATTAACTATGCAGCATAAAGTGACTATCGAGGATACGGGTGAATACTATAATTGCTCAGTGGATCAAACCCTGCTTAAGGGCATGGTCAACCTTGGGAAAAAAGGTATTCCAGTCGGTTGTCGCGGTGGTGGCTGTGGTGTCTGCAAAGTAGAGATTACCTCAGGCGAGTACTCAAAGAAGAAGATGAGTCGAGCATTTGTTTCAGAGCTTGACGAATCTGAACACCGTGTACTGGCCTGTCGTTGTCTACCTGCTTCTGATATTACTCTGAAAGTAATTGGTAAGTTTAAGAAATCGGTTACTCGTTGATCAATTTCTCGCTGGTTTCTGACTGCATATTCTCAGTTTATGAATATTAGAAAGTTACGTTGTTTAAAGTGACTAACATTTTAAAATTTGAGGAAATTAATTATGGCGCTTAAAGGTGTATTACGGCCCGGTATGATTCAATTGCGAGTTCTTGATATGGAAGAAGCAATTAATCATTACCAGAATATTCTAGGATTGAACATTGTTTGCAAAGGCGGCGATGGCCGAGTGTATTTCAAAGGCTGGGATGAGTTCGATCATCATAGTGTAGTGTTGAGAGAGGCTGATACTGCCGGCCTGGATCTGGTTGCTTATAAAGTAGATAGCGATCAATACCTGCTGGATATTGAGCCAAAAATTGCTGAATGGGGTCTGCAAGTGGATCATATTGAAGCTGGTGAGCAGCCCGGTCTTGGACGTCGAATTGGTTTTACTCTGCCTACTGGTCATCGCTTCGAGCTGTACCACGATATCGAAGCATCTGAAGATCACCCTGGTATCAAAAATCCGGATATCTACCCTGCTCGCCCCCATGGTATGGGTGCCAGCCGTTTCGATCATCTGCTTTGCTATGGTCCTAATATTGGTAAGGCAAGAGAGTTTCTGATCGATGTGCTGGAATTCTATGAGCCAGAACGTGTAGACCTGCCAGAAGGTGAAGATTCACTGGCAACCTGGTTAACCTGTGGTATGAAAGCGCATGACATTGCCTTTGTAGAGCACGCAGAACCAGGTAAATTACATCATGCCGCATTCCTGTTACAGGACTGGAATGAAGTGGGTCAGGCTGCGGATATCATCTCCATGAATGATGTGCCTCTGGATATAGGTCCAACCCGTCATGGTATTACTCGTGGTCAAACCATTTACTTCTTCGATCCTTCAGGTAATCGTAATGAAGTTTATTGCGGGGGTTATTCAGCCTATCCGGATCATCCAATGCGCAGCTGGGATTTTGATCATGTGGGTAAGGGTATTTTCTACCATGACCGTGAACTGAATGATGCATTTCTATCTGTTGTGACCTAATGAGTAAAGTAATCACTGAACTCCAGTTACATTGGCAAGCCGCTGCTCAGGCAGTGGCTAGCGCTGTGCAAAAGGCGGATGAGCTGGGGATAAAAATCAATGCTGCCGTAGTTGATCGTGGCGGTAATCTGCTGGCATTTCAACGTATGAATGGTGCTTTTTTACATTCTATTGATATCGCTATAGATAAGGCCTACACCTCAGTTGGCTTTGGCTTCCCAACCGGTGAGTGGATGAGTGTACTGGAAAATGTACCTCAGCTAAGAGAAGGCATTGTGCATCGAGATCGCCTGGTGATCTTCGGTGGTGGCTTTCCTGTTGAGATGGATGGTGAAGTGGTTGGCGCTATAGGTGTTTCCGGCGGTAGTGAAGAGCAGGATGAAATTTGTGCCAAAGCTGGTCTGGAAGCACTAACTGAAGCGAAAGATATTTAGAAAATGATAAATAGAGGAGCAATTGCTCCTCTATTGTGAGCGGTCAACCTCGGAATCCAGGTTTAAGCTTTTCCGGATGATCCGGTTTTCATTCTCTCTTCCAGTACTTTAAGAGAGACTATCGCGGTTTTCCTGATATGGTCTTCAGATTCATGGCAAGCGGTCTCAACATCTCTTGCAATAGCAGCATCATAAATACGTTGATGTTCAGCATGCAGATCACGACCTTTATTTATTTTACTAGATGAGGTGATTGAAATATTACGATAGCGTTTATGTTGATCATAAAGTACTCGATAAAATCTGATTAACCAGGCAGATGTGCAGGCAGAAATTAGCGCTTCATGAAACTCCTGATTACGTTGCTCCCAGATTTCCAGATTATCAGCCGACTTATTATTCTCGGCTTTAGTCAGCTGGTAAAAGGCCGCAACCACACGGGATTCCCAGTTGTCATCTCCCTGTTGTATGCTTTTTTTCAAGGCTTTTGATTCCAGCATAACTCTTAGATCAGTAACATCCTGCAGGTCTTTAATTGATATTGGGGCGGATTTAAACCCTCTTTGACCTTCAGTAATGACAAAACCATCAGAGCTTAAGCGGCTCAGGGCTTCACGAATCGGTGTCGCGCCAACGCCATAGGTTTTTTTAAGCTGCTCGATCTTGAGTTTACTCTCAGGAGCATGTTTACCCTGAATAATGTCTTCTCTAATTCGGTGGTACACCGAGTCAGTCATTGTTCTGGATGTCATCTCTGTTGGAGCTGTACTAATCATATTCTTTTTCTCTGTTATTTCCCTAACTGCATTATAACAAGAGAATTGATGATTTTTCGAATTATATTGATAAATTAAAAAATATCGATAAAATGCTTGTATATATATAAAAAATAGGTAACCTAATAAAATATATATTTTTTTGTTTTAGCGATTATTTAGTTAAAGTGATATCTGCAGGATATCAAGCTGAGATGACAGGTTTAGAGAATGTCATGATCAACCGATTTCCCTCAGCAAACATGCCCTACATGGCAGATTCAGGACTAAAGCTAAAGTCAAAACTTCCAGATATTAAATTAACTGAGACGGTATACATGAAGGAAATTAAACATTTTATTAATGGTGAATATGTCGAATCCGCATCAGGAAAGACATTTGCCAATGTTAACCCTGCAACCAATAAACAGGTTGGCATTGTTCATGAAGCTGGGGAAACAGAGGTAAATCAAGCTGTAAAGGCAGCAAAAGATGCGCTTAAAGGCCCCTGGGGTTATATGCCACTAGCTGAAAGAATGGCTTTATTACATAAGGTTGCAGATGGTATTAATGCTCGCTTTGATGAATTCCTGGAAGCAGAATGCCTGGATACAGGGAAGCCAAAATCTCTGGCTTCGCACATAGATATCCCTCGTGGTGCTGCAAACTTCAAAGTCTTTGCCGATCTGGTTAAAAATATTCCAACAGAAAGTTTCATGCTGGATACGCCAGATGGCGCAGGTGCACTAAATTACTCACAACGCAAACCTAAAGGTGTCATTGCCGTCATTAGTCCCTGGAACCTGCCCTTATTATTAATGACATGGAAAGTCGGACCTGCCCTCGCCTGTGGTAATACAGTCGTGGTAAAACCATCTGAAGAAACGCCTAGAACAACCACTTTATTAGGTGAAGTTATGGCTGAGGCTGGTGTGCCTAAAGGTGTATTTAATGTGGTTCATGGTTTCGGGCCTGAATCAGCAGGTTCTTATCTGACTGGTCACCCTGATGTTGATGGCATTACCTTCACTGGTGAAACTCGTACTGGTGCTGCAATTATTAAAAACAGTGCAGATTATATACGTCACGTATCATTTGAATTAGGTGGTAAAAACCCGGCGGTAGTTTTCTCTGACTGCGATATGGATAAAGCGATTGAAGGTACCATGCGTTCTGTTTTTGCCAATTGTGGACAGGTTTGTCTTGGTACAGAAAGAGTGTATGTGCAACGCCCCATTTTTGATGAATTCGTCAGTCGCCTGAAAGAAAGTGCTGAATCAATGCATCTGGGTGCCTGGGATGATGCCTGCACGACTATGGGACCATTGATCAGTAAAGAGCACCAGCAAAAAGTATTATCCTACTACCAGAAAGCTAAAGATTTAGGTGCTACCGTAGTAACAGGCGGCGGTCAACCTGATATGCCTGAAGAATTGAAAGATGGATGCTGGGCTCAACCAACCATCTGGACAGATTTACCGGAAGATTCACCAATCATTAAAGAAGAAATCTTTGGCCCCTGCTGTCATGTGACACCATTTGATACAGAAGAAGAAGCAATTAATTTAGCCAATGATACACAATATGGCTTAGCTGCAGCAGTATGGACTGAAAATCTGGGCAAAGCACACCGAGTTGCAGGACAGATTGATGCAGGAATCGTCTGGGTTAATTCCTGGTTCCTGCGCGACCTGAGAACGCCATTTGGTGGCATGAAAAACTCTGGTATTGGACGCGAAGGTGGTGTTCATTCATTGGAGTTTTATACCGAGCTAAAAAATATCTGTATCAAACTTTAACAGGACTAAACCATGTTGAATGACAATAAAATTCAGAGCTTTGCTGATGATTTATACGATGCATTACGCAATCAGAAAATGATTGATCCAATATCGGATGCTGAGCCGGAGATGACGATAGAAGATGCTTACGCTGTATCTTCAAAATTACTACAGAAACGTATTGAACTCGATGGTGAAAAAGTCATCGGTAAAAAAATTGGTGTTACCAGTAAAGCTGTACAAAACATGTTGGGCGTACATCAACCTGATTTTGGTTATCTAACTGATGCGATGGTAGCTGAAGAAGGTGAAGCACTTTCAATTACTGACAAAATGATACAGCCCCGAGCCGAAGGTGAAATAGCCTTTGTATTGAAAAAGGATTTAATCGGACCCGGTATCAGTGCTACAGATGTCATTCGTGCCACTGATTTTATCGTGCCCTGCTTCGAAATAGTCGATTCCAGAATCCGTGACTGGAAAATCAAGATACAGGATACCGTTTCAGACAATGCCTCTTGCGGATATTTCCTGTTAGGACAGGATGCAATCAGCCCGCGCGCACTGGATTTATCTACCTGCGGTATGGTGCTTGAACTCAATGGCAAACTTGCTTCAACTGGTGCAGGCGCTGCCGCTCTGGGATCTTCACCTGTGAGTTGCATGGTTTGGCTGGCAAATACACTGGGTAAACTTGGTACGCCTTTAAAAGCAGGAGAAGTCATTCTTTCTGGCTCTCTGGTACCTTTACAACCCGTTAAAGCCGGTGACTTTATGACAGTCAGTATCGGCGGTATTGGACGCACAGCGGTTCGCTTTGTGTAACCGAAAAGATTTAGACCTGGAGATTAAAAAATGAAAATACGTTGTGCAATCGTCGGTCCGGGAAACATTGGTACCGACCTGTTATACAAAGCTCTTCGCAGTGACTGGATTGAACCCGTATGGATGGTTGGTATAGACCCGAATTCAGATGGACTGGCGCGTGCTCGTGACATGGGCATTAAAACGACTCACGAAGGTGTTGATGGTCTGGTACCACATATGCGCGAGGATAATATTCAGGTGGTATTCGATGCAACCTCAGCCTATGTACATGCTGAAAATAGTCGAAAAGTTCAGGAACAGGGAGCCATGATGATCGATCTGACCCCCGCAGCAATCGGACCATTCTGTATTCCCCCTGTTAATCTTAAAGATCATATCGGCAAGCGTGAAATGAATGTCAATATGGTGACCTGTGGTGGACAGGCTACGATTCCTATTGTGGCAGCGATATCACGCGTACAGGCTGTTGAATATGGTGAAATTGTAGCAACTGTATCATCCAGATCAGCTGGTCCAGGTACACGTAAAAATATTGATGAATTTACGCAAACCACTTCACAGGCAGTTGCAAAAGTTGGTGGTGCGAAAAAAGGTAAAGCGATCATAATCCTGAACCCTGCGGAACCACCATTGATGATGCGCGACACGGTACATTGTCTGACCGAAGAAGAACCTGATCAGCAAGCAATTACCAAATCAATCAATGAAATGATCACCGAAGTACAAAAATATGTGCCAGGTTACACCCTGAAGAACGGCCCCATTTTCGATGGTAATCGTGTATCGGTATTCATGGAAGTCGAGGGCCTGGGTGACTACCTTCCAAAGTATGCCGGTAATCTGGACATTATGACAGCCGCCGCATTACGCACAGCAGAAATGTTTGCCGAAGAAATTGCCGATGGCAGTATCACACTTGAAACCAACGACGCAGCAGCCGTCGGTTAATTAACGGAGAATTCACATGAGCGACTTACAAGGCCGCAAAGTTATCGTCCACGACATGTGTCTGCGAGATGGTATGCACCCCAAGCGTCATCGTATTTCAATCGATGAAATGATTTCTATTGCCAGCGCACTGGATGAATCCGGTGTACAACTGATAGAAGTCACCCATGGTGATGGACTGGCTGGTGCTTCAGTAAACTATGGTTTCCCTGCGCACAGCGATGAAGAATATTTAACAGCAGTTCGACCACATGTTAAAAATGCAAAGATCTCAGCCCTTTTACTACCCGGTATAGGTACAGTTAAAGATTTGCAGATGGCGCATGGTTGTGGTGTTGATACTATTCGTGTTGCAACACACTGTACAGAAGCAGACGTATCCGAACAGCATATCACTGCCTCAGCAAAACTGGGACTGGATACGGTAGGATTTTTAATGATGTCCCACATGCTTGATCCGGAAGGATTAATCAAACAGGCCAAATTAATGGAAGGCTATGGCGCTAACTGTATCTACATCACTGACTCTGCTGGCTACATGTTACCACAGGATGTAAGCGATAGATTAACTGCGGTTCGTGATGCATTACAACCGCAAACTGAACTCGGTTTCCACGGCCATCACAATATGGCGATGGGTGTTGCAAACTCAATTGCTGCTGTAGCAGCTGGTGCAAACCGTATTGATGGTTCAGCAGCTGGTTTAGGTGCCGGAGCGGGTAATACACCACTGGAAGTATTTGTTGCAGTTTGTCAACGCATGGGAATTGAAACAGGTGTTGATATGTACAAATTGACAGATGTAGCCGAAGACCTGATCGTACCAATGATGGATCATCCCGTTAGAGTAGATCGTGATGCATTGACTCTGGGATATGCAGGCGTCTATTCATCCTTTCTATTATTTGCCAAGCGAGCGCAGGAAAGATATGGCGTAAACAGCCGTGATTTACTAGTTGAACTGGGTCGCCGGGGTATGGTTGGTGGACAGGAAGATATGATTGAAGATGTGGCATTAGAAATGACACGCACTGGAGTTTAAAAATGAGTACCTTAGATAAAAAAGTTATCGCTGAATTAGCAGAGCATCTTGAAAATGCTGAATTACAGGCACACGATGTTAAAAAAATTACTAACGATTATCCTGATATGGACTGGGAAGATGCATATGACATCCAGTGGGAAATACGTCGTAGAAAAGAAGCGCGTGGAACAAAAGTTGTCGGTCTGAAAATGGGACTGACCTCTTATGCCAAAATGGCACAGATGGGCGTAGAAAATCCCCTGTACGCATTCCTGTGTGATTATTTCAGCGTGCCGGATGGTGGCAGCATCAATACCAGCGAATTGATTCACCCAAAAATTGAAGCAGAAATTGCAGTGATCACCAACAAGGAATTATCCGGTCCCGGTTGCAGCATTGCACATGTACTGGATGCAATCTCCAGCGTAATACCAGCGGTAGAAATTATCGATTCACGCTACGAGAATTTCAACTTCGATTTGAAATCAGTTATTGCAGATAATGCTTCTTCAGCACGTTTTGTTACTGGTGGTAATTTAAAACGCATAGAAGATGTTGATTTAAAAACACTGGGTGTTGTGATGGAGAAAAATGGGCAGGTTGTTGAATTAGGTGCCGGAGCAGCAGTACTAGGACATCCTGCCGCCAGTGTTGCTATGCTGGCAAATATGCTGGCAGAACGTGGAGAAGTGATACCAGCAGGAACTTTTATCATGACTGGTGGAATTACTCCGGCAGTATCAGTAGAAGCTGGTGATTTTGTCTCGGTTCGTTATCAGGACCTGGGATCAATCAGCGTTAGCTTTAGCTAAAAGATCGATTGAATCGGGTTTCAACCTGGAAAAATTAATTTAGCATGAAAAAGATGCGTAACAGATTGATGTGCCTGGTCTAAGCCAGGGATGACTGTTGTTAGAGCAATGCAGGGGCAATTGCCGGGAAATCAAAAACACCGTTGTCAGCGGATTGGTGAAGAGCGTGTTTTTGGTTTTATCAGCGGCATTAAGCTGTTACCTGGACTTTCATGATTAACTTTTTCCAGGTTCAATTAATATTTGATTACTGGAGAATACTATGCCACTAGTTCAAGCAACTATTATCGAAGGAAGAACTCAGGAAAAAAAAGATGCCTTTTGTCGTGAAGTGGCAGAAGCTGCTGCTCGAAATCTCGATGTCCAGCTATCACAGGTTCGAGTCGTTTTATATGAAGTACCTGCCGATAACTGGACAGTGGGTGGAGTTTCAAAAGCCAGGCTTGATGCCGAGAAAACAAAGGATTGACGGTTAATGGACAGGAAGAAGATAGAAAATCAGGAACAGGAAGACGGTCCGGTTACGGTTAGCGTTTCACGCAAAGCTGTACCCGGAAAAGAAAAGGAATATGAACAATGGATCTCTGGAATTAGTCAGTCTGCTTCAAAATATCCTGGCCATATGGGAACCAATGTATTACGCCCCAGTGATGCCACCAAGGGTGAATACGTCATTATTTATCGTTTTGATAACTACCCCAATGCCTGTCAATGGGAACAATCCGATGAAAGATCACAATGGCTGGAAAAAGTTGCGCCTTTAGTACAGGGCGAAACGACCCGTAAGAAAGTCACTGGTCTTGAGTTCTGGTTCGACTTACCAGATATTCCGGTTACTCATGCACCCTCTCGACAGAAAATGGCAATAGTCATGATTGTTGTTGTTTACGTACTGGTATTAACTTTAAGCACACTGTTTACCCCCATCATTGGTGACTTTGCATTCTGGCAAAAACTGCTGGTCATCATACCCTTACAAGTGATATTGATGACTTATGTCGTGATGCCACGAGTGACCAGATTATTAAAAAACTGGTTATATAGTATTTCATAAGCATGCAGGCATCAGCAAAAAGCGGCAGCCATAAGACGGTGAAAACAGCTTATAAGTTTTTACCACCATATTTTAATAATTGCGCTTATCAGTAGCATAAAAACTAAAAACGTAAAGGTTTTCCAGCCATAGTCCCATATGCTTTTTTTATATCGCTTAGTGACAAGTTGACATTTTACTAAATTGGCCTCTTCTGGAAGATTTAACTCAAAAGAAACCGGCTGCGGCTGATAAGACAAAAAATCAGCCGCCCATACAGAATCTGTATTTACACCAAGAAATTTTCCAGTCTTGTCGTAATATGAGAATGATCCATGAACCTAGATTCCGCAGTTGACCGCTCGCAATAGAGATTAACCCACTGTTTCATAAACGATTACAGTTGATGAGTATAATCACCCAATTGGTGAATCCCGCTACGAACTGAATTGCACGTTTGAGGCGGTGTATCTCTTCGTTGTAACGCCCTGGCATTGCTGGCTATTCCAGGGCGTTACGCCTTAATCTACACCACTTCTAACGCATACTTCAACTCATCCAACTGCGGATTCCAAGTTGAAGTTACTGCGCCTGGCTTTTAACCCAACAAGTAATAGTAGTAGAGCTATCATCAACCATAAATCGAAAGCACCACTTCCACCTCCAATAGTGGATCTGGGTTGATTAAACATCGGTTGCTGACTATCAGCTCGCTTGCTGCTGACTGGTTGTTGTGCCCGGCTTTGACGGGCCAGGTGTTCTTTTTCTACACGCTGTTTGTTGCTGCGTTGAATATTTAATTGTTGAAACACTTCATCCCGCACTACCAGCATAGAAGTATAATCAGTCACCAGGCCATACTGGATTGCGATATCAGTTATTGCCTGTTCGATATCTGCGTCGGCTCCGAAATAGTCAAGCTGCGATTGCAGATGCTCAATAAATCCATAGGCCCATAGACGTTCAAGTTCAGGGTGATCAACTGACGTATCGGGGAAATTTACCTGAGTAGTATAAACCCGTTTTTCACTACCCACCTTTCCGCTCAAAGTAACTGTTGCTGTACCTGCTTTATAATAATGCCCGAACAGCACCAGTTGCTGACCGCGATACAGACTGCCGATTTGTTCAGGAGTTAACTGTTTAACCGATACGCCATCGATATCCAGCTTTACATCATGTAAGGCTAAATGTGTCATTCTGCTACTGGCCTTCATGAGTTTTCCAACAATATCATCAGCATTCGAAATCGAAGCTGCAAAGCCCTGAGAAATTTTTGTCATCTCCTCAAGCATTGGCCGGTTAGCGCTATTCCCCATGATAAAAGTGAACAGGCGGATATCATTCTTTTTAAGTAGTTTGATAAAGGCCTTCTTTTCTGTAACACCGACATTGGCAACGCCATCGGTTACCAGAATGATAGAAGCTGGACGGTCAGCATCGAGTTTATACATAGCCTTTTCCAAACCTGAATACAGATTGGTACCACCTCCGGGTTTATAGTTTTCCATGGTGCTTAGCATAGTTTTAATATTTTCTGGAGTGGCAAATTGAAAACCACTACTAATATCTTTAGCTGACTCATTAAATACAATAATGCGGAAACGATCCTGTTGATGCATTTTCTGTATTGCCTGCCGTACACCTTCCGCAAGGCTGACATATTTTCCTGACATCGACCCCGATACATCTAGTACAAATATCCAGTCTCCACCCTCTGTCATGACGGGTAAATCATCACCAGGCGTCAGGGTTAGCATAAAACTGCCCTGTGACTTACCCGGTTCACGAAAGCTCACCATATCCAGCGTTCCGGGTAGGTTCTCTTTAAGTCGCCAGTAAACCACTATATCCTGATCCAGTGTTGCTACTGCTGTAGTATTATTTTTACTACCCTCTTCCATTTGTTTTTGATTAACCAGTGATACTTCCCATTCCTGTTCACCGTTTGATTGGATAACAGCCTGTGGATGTTTGGGCAAGCGGATACTATCCAGTGGGTAACCGGAGCGAAGCTTCATATTGAAACTGAATTTTTCACTGACTTCTTCATTACGTGTCCAGAAACTGAGCTTCTGTTCATCCACCCCACCTTCTTCTAGCGGGTACACATAACGGCCAATACTATGATCAATATCGGCAGACTGTATATATACCAGGCGAATATGAACATCGCTATCGGGTAATACAGGAGTCACACTAATATCGAAGGTTTTATAGCTATCCTGTTCAACCAGTGCAGCTTCCCTTCCGGCCTGTTTTTCCTGTTGATAAATTTCTTTCGCCTTTTGTTTTTCAACCACTTCGGCAGTGACCGGTTTACCATCTATCCAGTAAGTGAATTCACCAACAGCAGCTTTTTCCGGAACTGGAAACGAATAAATCGCTTCTAACTGTTGTGCATTGGGATTATGAAATATTTGATCAACCTGGGTTGTGATATAGCCATTATCGATCACTACATCGACATGATGTTCGCGGATTTGCAGATCAGTAAATCCACTATTAGACGGTTTGAGTAAGCCGGCGGCTTGACTGCCTGAGGACAAAAAAAGGGCAAAAACTGTCAGCAATGACATCCAGCCAAATTTACTTTTATCAGTCTGTATTTTCATGATTCATCTCCTGTTTAAAAAAACCTGCATCAGAGAGAATCTATTCACCCTGACAGGCATAGCAGGAGTCTGGTACGAATTAAAAGGCTATAAAAGGTAAACAAAACAAGTTGCACAAGCTAAGACAGAGAGTATCAGATAATAATACTCTGATGATTTTAACCTAGAATCCGCAGTTGGACGAGTTGATTGTGCGTTTGAGGTGGTGTAGATCAAGGCGTAACGACGCGGAATAGCCACCTATTCCAAGGAGTTACAACGAAGAGATACGCCGCCTCAAATGTGCAATTCAGTTCGTAGCGGGATTCACCGATTGGGTGATTATACACATCAACTGTAATGGTTTATTAAACAGTGGGTTAACCTCTATTGCGAGCGGTCAACTGCGGAATCTAGTGTACTGTCCTAAACTGTATGCAGGTTATAGCGAGACGGGAAATAGTCATATGCAAGGCGTCATCCGCAGGGAATGGCATGCCCTTTTCAAGGA
>JBNKKI010000085.1:0-17788 GCA_050291745.1 Gammaproteobacteria bacterium
ACGAACTGAATTGTACGTTTGAGGCGGCGTATCTCTTCGTTGTAACTCCTTGGAATAGCTCGCTATTCCGCGTCGTTACGCCTTGATCTACACCACCTCAAACGCACAATCAGCTCGTCCAACTGCGGATTCTAGGTTAAACCCGGATTCCGCAGTTAACCTCCAACTGCGGAATCCGGGATTATAAATCAATATTGATTTTTTACAGACTTCAGAAAAATAATCGCTAAAATATACTGTTTTTAAGAACTAAGAAAATGGAACTATGACAATCCTTGGGATCGATCTGGGTACAACGAACAGTGCTTGCGCTATATGGAAGGATGGCAAGGCCACGCTTATCCCCAATCAGTTGAATGAATTTCTCACGCCCTCAGTGGTGGGTATAGATGAGCAGGGTGAAATCCTGGTCGGTACTTCGGCCAGGCATCGTTTGATAAGCCACCCTAAGAATACAGTCTCTGTATTCAAGCGCTATATGGGGACAGATTATAGTGTCGATCTGGGGAAGCGCAGTTTTACTGCGACTGAGCTCTCCTCTTTGATGCTACGCAGTATGAAAGAAGATGCTGAAGCATATCTCGGCGAAACAATTACGCATGCCGTTATCAGTGTTCCGGCATATTTCAATGATGTGCAGCGCAAGGCAACCAGGCTTGCTGGTGAACTGGCTGGATTAAATGTAGATCGCCTGATCAATGAACCTACTGCTGCCGCGATGGTTTACGGACTGCATGATAAACAGGATGGCATCCAGTTTCTTATCCTCGATCTGGGTGGAGGTACCTTTGATGTTTCACTGGTTGAGTATTTTAATGGTGTGATTGAGGTACATGCTTCTTCCGGTGATAACCACCTGGGAGGAGAGGATTTTCTGGAAGTTCTGGTTAATCACTACTTTGAAAAAACCGGGATTGACAAAAGTTCATTATCTGCCAGTGAATTACAACGTTTATATGAAGTGCTTGAAGGCAGTAAACGTAAAATTAGTTCTGAGCGTGAGGTTGTCGTAGAGCAGGCGGTGAAATCACAACAACAGCCATTTAAACTGACTCGTGATGAGTTTGACCGCATAGTTAAACCTTTGCTGCACAGGGTGCAATTGCCCATAGAACGCACATTACGCGATGCGGGTATCAGTCCTGGCGAGATTGACGAAGTGGTGCTGGTGGGTGGTGCGACTCGTATGTTTACTTTTCGCTCTTTGGTCACAAGAATGTTTCGTCGTATGCCGGCTGCAAACATCGATCCAGATTTGGTGGTAGCGATGGGTGCCGGTATTCAGGCAGGTCTGAAACAAAAGCATGCAGATCTTGATGATATCGTTTTAACAGATGTCTCACCTTATACACTGGGAACAGAAGTGGTGAATGAGGGGGATACAAATGAAAAGCAGGGAGGTCTGTTTTTGCCGATAATTGAGCGTAACTCAATAGTGCCGGTTAGCGTTGAGCGCACCCTTTATACGGTTAATGATAATCAGACAACAGTCTGTATCAATGTTTTTCAGGGTGAAAGCAGACTGGTAAAAAATAATGTTTATCTGGGTGAGCTAGATGTAAAGGTTCCAAAGGCCAAAGCTGGTAAGGAATCTATCAATGTACGCTATAGCTATGATATGAATGGTTTACTGGAAGTTGATGTGAAAGTTAACTCAACTGGCAAAACTCATCATATGACTATTGTTAATTCTGTCAGTGGTTTGTCGGAAAAGGAGATAGAAAAATCAAAAGCTAAACTGGCAAAATTAAAATTCCACCCTCGTGAACAGGCTGAAAACAGGACACTTATTGCTCGAGCTGAACGTCTCTTTGAATGTTCTTTGGGTGATAAGCGCGAATATATTAGTAGAGTGCTTTCTCAGTTTGAACAGGCACTGGAAAGGCAAAATCCTGTTGAAATCAAAAAGGTAGCCTCTCAATTCAGTGAAATTCTTGATAGTCTGGAAGACGATAATCTTTTCTCATGACTGACTGGCAAATTCTGGGTATAGATAAGCATGCCGATCTTAAGGCTATTAAACGAGCCTATGCTGCAAAATTAAAGATCACCAAACCAGATGAAGATCCAGAAGGATTCAAACGTCTGCATGCGGCCTATAAACAGGCTTGCCAGTATGCCAGAAGCAATGTCTCTGTAGATCAGGCCGGCAATCCTCCACCAGTCGAAACCATAGCTGCTGGAGAAATCCCGCTGGTAGCCGAGCAGGACAATGCTTATGCCTATGAAGAGACATTGCCTGAGGATCGCTTCCAGATCGACTTAAATTCCACTGATGAATCGCCCATAGCGCATAGTCATCAGTACACGAATGAAGATGATGCTTATCAACAGGAGCTGGAGGACATAGCCAGCGCGGACCTGAATGAAGAGTATGCTTATTTACAGCAACAGTGGAGTGAGATTACTGCGCAGGTTGAAGAGGCAACAGCTGACGCTAAAACTATGAATGATATCGAGGCCTGGGAATTCCTGAATAGTCGGGATGCTTTGCTTGATATCCAGTTTAAATCAGAGTTATCAAGTTACATCTTTGGACGGTTGGCTAATCGCCTGAGCGAGATGTTACCTAAACCTGCCATCAACAAAGCTGTTTTTATATATTTAGATAGCCTGTTTCTGTGGAGTGATCGTAGTGATTTACTGGAAGATGAATTTGGTCATGCAGCTGTTGATACAGTGATGCAGGCCGTGCTTGCAGTTAGCGAGCGTAAAATTGAATGGACATCGCCCAAAGTCCATAAAGGAGAGATGATTCCCTGTAATTATTTTGCACGATTGTTCTCCACTTTTCTTGATTGGATGTTACTGGGGTTTATGGCTGTTCTATTCACTAAATTAGGAATGCCAATAGTCAGTAGCGACGGTGACGGTAGAATGCTGAATTTTATAGCTGGTGTTTTATGCTATATTGTACTTGCTCCTTTGATGGAAGCCAGTCCTTTACAGGGTACCCCAGGCAAAATTCTTTTTGGTATGAAAGTGGTAAGTAAAAATGGGCGCAGGTTAAATATTTTGCATGCACTGTTACGCTCATTCATGTTCACTCTGGTTGTGGCTGCATTCAAGATAACTGTCTGGGCAATATTATTTATCAAGGATCACCGCCTGTTGCATGACCGGTTTAGTTATTCATTAGTTATTAAGCGTTGAACCTGGAAAAATCAGTTGAATCATGAAAGTCTACGTAACAGCTTAATGCAGCTGATAAAATCAAAAACACACTCTTCACCAATCAGCTGATTACGGTGTTTTTGATTTGCCGGCAATTGCGCCTGCATTGCTCTAACTACAGCCATCCCTGGCTTAGACCAGGCACATCAATCTGTTACGCATCTTATTCACGCTCAACTGATTTTTCCAGGTTTAAGAAACAGTGGGTTAACCTCTATTACGAACGCTCAACTGCGGAATCCAGGTTTAAATTTAAATTCTAATGACAGATAAATTTCATAACTCAATTCTGTGATAAACAGCTATAGTTAAGGTATCTGATATTGAAAACAGTTATTTATTAGCAACAGACGTTAGCAGGGAGGGGTAATGTTTTCGGGTAAAAGTATTAATAGCAGGCTTATTTATTATATTTTTCTGGGATTATTGCTATCTGGTTTTACCGGTACGGGTCGGGCTTCGCTGAATACTGCAGATTCTATCAAATCAACTTCAACTGCAGATCACAGAAAATTTAAAGAGTTGCAAAAGCCTTTTAAAACTGGGCCGGAAGTGACTGCGGCCTGTCTTCTCTGTCACACTGAGGCCAGTAAACAAATTCATCAAACCAGGCACTGGAACTGGACATTTACTAATCCTGAGACAGGACAGGAAATTGGTAAAAAATCTGTTATTAATAATTTCTGCCTTAACATTACCAGTAATCAACCACGTTGTACCAGTTGTCATATAGGTTATGGCTGGAAAGATGATAGTTTTGATTTTACTGCAGAAGATAAAGTCGACTGTCTGGTTTGTCATGATACTACCGGTACTTACAAAAAATTTCCTACTGGTGCCGGCCATCCTAATTATGTGGAAAAAGCTTTTCCGAAAGGTAGTAAGAATATCTGGAAAGTTGCAGATTTAAGTTATATTGCACAAAACGTGGGTAAAACAGGTCGGGAAAACTGTGGTGCCTGTCATTTTTACGGTGGAGGTGGAGATGGTGTCAAACATGGTGATCTGGATTCTTCTATGACCAGTCCAGATAGAAATCTGGATGTTCACATGGCTGTGGATGGGTTGAATTTTAGCTGTAGTGAATGCCATACAACAGAGGGTCACGATGTTAAAGGTAGTCGATATAATCCGCTTGCCATGGATACTCATGGCATTGATATTCCGGGACGTGATGATAAAAGTCGGGCTAGCTGTGAATCCTGCCATGGAATGACTGCGCACAAATCAACGGTGAATAATAAGATTAATGATCATACTAAAAAAGTAGCCTGCGCCACCTGCCATATTCCATTTTATGCCCGGGGTGGTGTGCCATCTAAAATCTGGTGGGACTGGTCAACTGCAGGAAAGAAAGATGCAAATGGTAAATTAATCAGTTTAAAAGATGAACAGGGATACCCCAGTTACAATACTAAAAAGGGAGATTTCAAATGGGCAGAAAATATACAGCCCGAATATGCCTGGTTATCTGGAAAAGTTCGGTTTAAGCAGCTTGATGAAAAAATCAATCCACATGAAGTTGTAGAATTAAATAACTTTAGCGGTTCTTATGATGATCCGAAAGCACGAATATGGCCTTTCAAGGTTATGCGGGGTAAGCAGCCTTATGATAAGGGAAATAACACTCTGGCACTAATTCATTTATTTGGCAAAGATAAAAATGCTTACTGGCAATCCTACGACTGGGATCTTTCCATCAGGCAAGCTATGCAGGCAGCAGCTGCAGATTATAGTGGTGAATATGGCTTTATAGAAACAACCCTCCATATGCCGCTTTCACATATGGTTGCACCAAAGGAACAGGCATTAAGCTGTGAAGATTGTCATAGCAGGACAGGCAGACTGAATCAGTTGACAGGATTTTATATGCCGGGTCGTGATCAAAATCAATTGCTTGATTTTATCGGATGGTTAACAGTTGCTGGTACTTTGGCTGGTGTCGGTTTACATGGTTTGATTCGCATAATATTTTCGAGAAGGAGGAGAAAATAATGAAAGAAGTTTTAATGTATTCTCGATTTGAGCGAATCTGGCACTGGTCTCAGGCATTACTGGTTATCTCCTTACTGCTTACAGGTTTTGAAATTCATGGGACTTATACCTTTTTCGGTTTTGAGCAGGCAGTAAATATTCATATTTTATCTGCCTGGTCACTAATTGGTATCTGGTTTCTGGGGATTTTCTGGCATATGGTGACGGATGAATGGAAGCAGTATATTCCAGCAAGTAAAAATAACTTGCTGGTTATGGCGAAGTATTATGGTGTTGATATTTTTATTGGCGGTAGCGAGCATCCGCATCATAAAACCAGAAAAGCAAAATTAAATCCTATCCAGCGTATGGCCTATTTATCACTACATGTATTTTTACTGCCTTTCGCTGTATTCAGTGGATTGTTTTATTATTTTTTTCCTTACTGGCCAATGCTGGGTCTGAGCGAATCAGCCCTGATTATTATCGCTCTAATTCATACGGCAATGGCTTTTCTGTTGCTGGCTTTTTTAATCGTTCACCTTTATCTGACATTAACCACAAGTGAAGAGTTTCTGGGTTACCTGAAAGCCATGATTTTTGGTTATGAAAAAGAGTAATATCAGCTATAAGCGTGATTATTCTGGCTTAATCGCTCTATGAATGCAGGCGATACCGAAAGATAGATTAGTAAAAGAGACATCTTTAAATCCTATATCACTTATCATTTCAACCATTTCCTGTTGAGCGGGAAATTCCCGAATAGATTCAACCAGATAAGTGTATGCTTCGGGATGACCGGCAATAATAGCGCCCAGTCGAGGTATAACAATACGTGACCAGGCATCATAGAATGGACGTAACCAGGGAGCAGCGGTACTAAATTCCAGGCAATAGAAATGACCTCCGGGTTTTAAAACTCTGAAAATCTCATTGATGGATTTAGATATGTCGGTCGTATTTCTGATGCCGAAGGAAATGGTGAGTAAATCTACACTTTTGTCTGGCAAGGGTATGTTTTCTGCGGTAGCAGCCAGGTAATGACAGTGATTTCCCAGACGCTTTTGGGCGATACGCATCATTTCAATAGAGGGATCAACAATAATAACTTCCCTGTCTCCATTCTGTATAGCCTGTGCAATATCACCAGTACCACCGGCAAGATCAACACAGATATTACCTGTTGAAGCGGATCTTGCTTCTTTGCTAAATCGTCTTTTCCACAATCGATGTGTCCCCATACTCATCAAGTCATTCATCAGGTCGTAACGCCCTGCAACTCGATTGAAAATGCTACGAACCAGCTTTTCACGCTGTTCTATAGTCACTTTTTTCTTGCCAAAAGTGTTTGAAAGGCGATGAGTCATGAGGCTAAAGCGGGTTTACGAAGTTTTAAAAGGAACAGGTAAATGAATACAGGAATCAACATTAATATTCCGTACATGACCGGTGCAATTGTCATAGCAGGGTTTTGTAATAGTGTACCAGTCACCAGAATAGCAGTGCCTCCATTTTGAATGGAAGTTTCGATGGCGATAGTTCTTGAATTGGTTTCACTCTGCTTAAGGCTGCGTGCAAAAAGATATCCAGTAACAATGGCCAGAGTTGCCAGTAATACGGCCGGTAATCCTGTCTGCTCAATAAAATAAGGCATTTTCTGCCAGTTCTGGTGGATAATGCCGGCTATCACCAGCAATAGCATTATTAATGGTAGACGGGTCATCCAGAATTCATGTCGAATACAAAATGACATTTTAAAATGGCGTAATAACATACCCAGTCCTACTGGTAGAAGTGTGACCACAGAAAGTTTAGCCACCGTCAATAGAAAAGGGAGATGAATCGTCTTCGAAGGTTCTAGTTGTGATGACAGGATCCAGCCTGCTATTAACGGGATCGTAAAAGGTGTTACCAGACTGACTATAGCGGTTAGTGAAATTGATAATGCAAGATTGCCTCCCGCCAGATAAGAAAACATATTTGAGGTTGTACCGCCGGGGCTTAAGGCAAGAATCATGAAACCGGCAAATATTTCAGCAGGCATTGAAAAAGGATATAACAGTAAAAATGCTAATACTGGTAACACAATCATTTGAGAAATTAGTCCGGTTAATACAGCTCCGGGAGTTTGAATGACAGTTTTAAAATTAGCGGGTGTCAGACTGGCACCCATACTGAACATAATGCAGAAAAGGGTAACAGGTAGGGCGATTGATAGTACTAAATCCTGATTCAAAATTGAGGCATCCAGATAGTGATAATATAAGCCAGACTAAAACTTAAATAGAATCTGCCAGTTAAAGGTGTTAGTGATATGCGCTGATTTTTGGGGGCATGAAGCAATTTAAAAGGCTTCCAGAGTACGATTACGGTAACCAGTAATAACATAAGTCCATCTAAAATTTCTGCCTGATATAACAGGGCACTGATCAGATAAACCAGAGCGACTAACCAGTAATATAATCTTACCCCATTTTTGTATCCAAGGCGGACACTCAGTGTTTTAATACCGGCAGCAAGATCCTCTTCATAATCTCTTAATTCATTACTTAATAAAAGTAAGGATGACAATAGACTAAAGGGTAAAGATAGCCAGAAGGTATTCCAGTTATAAGTACCTGAGAGAACGTAATAAGAACCGCCTATTAACAGTACACCCATAAATAAAAATACAAATAAAATACCCAGACCGCGTTGTTTGTAGTTGATCTGCCCACCGGTATAACCCCAGGCACCGAATATACCAAATAAGCCCAGTACCAATAAAGGCCAGCCTCTGATGCTTACCATGTAAAGGCCAGAAATAATGGCTAGTAACATGATAGAAAAACCAATACGCGTATTACGTTTGATAGCCAGCTTTTGTGAATCGCTAAACTGATGGTTGTGTATATCCCGGTGATCATTTATCAGGTTAACAGCTATCTGTAGTAATAAGCCGGTAAAAATGACCAGGGCAGATAAAAAAATATGATGAAAGCCTTCAACTAAAGCAAGGCTAACACCCAGGCCACAGGTAGCGATGGCAACAATTAATGAAAACGGGCGCAAAGCCCTGATAAAAGTGGTTTTATCACTCATAAAATAGCGATTTAAAAACGCCTGGGTAAGGGTTTAATAACATTGTCTCAATGAGTTTATTTATAGCAGTTTTTTTAACAGGCTGCGTTGATTTTAGTCAGGTATGCCTGTTTCATAGCAGTTTCAAACTCAATATTTGATTCATATTTATAGCCAAATACCGGTTCCCAGAAGCGCTGGTTTTCCATGCATAGATAGAAAAAAATATTTTCTTTCCAGTCATCTGAAAAACTATTGTAAATTTCAGTAAATAGCGACAACTTAATATCATCAGGATAGGATAGTTTCCCATCAGCATCAACCAGTGGCATTTTTAATATTTGGCTGGGAATTGCCTTTTTACGAATTTCTCGCATAACAGACTTTATATAAGTCAATGTTCCCATAGAAACCAGAGCGACTTCCTTGCTGGAAAACATAGCGTTAAGCTGATTGATGACAGACTGATAATCCTCTTGCCAGTTATCATAATGAATAATCGGGTGAAAATGAAAACCAACAGTAAAGCCAGCATCAGCTACCTGTCGTGCAGCAGCCAGGCGTTTATCCAGCGTAGCTGTACCATGTTCTTCATGAGTAATAAGTGTTGGCGTATTGAGTGACCAGGTGCAAAGAATATTTTTTGGGGCATCTGCCTGTATTAAGTGTTTTATATTAGCTGACTTGGTTTTTAACTCTAAAATCACATTTGGATTCTGTCGAGCAAAATCTATAACAGCATCAAGTACACCATGGCTATTTCCCCACATCAATGAGTCTGATGATTGTCCTGTGCCAATATGATAGGTTTTATCAGGATCGAGTTGGAGATTTTTAAGCTTGTCGGCGAAACCCCGGTCAAATTTAATTTCTTTTCCATCAAAAAATGATTGAATACTGCAATAACTACAGCCATAACCACAATTATCTACTGCATCCAGAGTTTGCAGGTTACAACAAAGTGTCCGGGGTGATGCTACCGGGCAGCGTCCCAGACCCAGAGACTTCTTATCGATAGCATGAGGTTCTGCTGCAGCACTGATCTTAGTAGCAGCAGTATCATCCGGATAGTGGTTCATTTCGGCTTTCAGATTATCTCTGATAGACTTTATATTAGTCATGATGAATTGTTTCTTAGCCTTTCCGGACAGTTTCAAGTTACTCTCATGCGGCCAGATATCAATGATAGAATCGCCACCCCACATTTGTAAATCAAGGGCGATTTCACAGCTTTGACGACAGTCCTGCAAGGACAGCTGTAAATCAAGAGCCTGTTGGCTTAAAAATGCTCGAATCTCTGGTTTAAGCAGTAAAAAGAAAGGCTGTTCAGCGATTTGAGATGTTGATGATGTCATGAATATTTAAAGTAAGCCGGATTGAGATGATTATAAATCTAATTGGATAAGTAAAATCATTAAATTTTAAATGTAAATTCATAAGCCTGTAATATTAAGATTAATATGGAAGCTCATGCTCTATCTGGACTATGATTAATAATTTAAATGCAACAGGGATTTGTTATGAAAATTCTTAAATTACTTGTTTTATGGCTGCTTCCATTATCGCTATTTGCCGGTTCTAATGTAAAAATTGATAAAGTCGTTGTGTATAAATCCAAACGCAAGATGGAGCTGCTTTTCAAGGGTGAAACAATCAAAAGCTATGATATATCCTTAGGTGATAATCCTGTCGGCCATAAACAAATGGAAGGAGATGAGCGTACGCCTGAAGGTGATTATATAATTGATTACCGAAATCCTAATAGCCATTATCACTTATCAATGCATATTTCTTATCCAAATGAAAAAGATAAAGCAAATGCAAAGAAAAAAGGAGTTAGTCCCGGTGGATTAATTATGATACATGGCTTACCGAATAAATTTTCCTGGGCCTCAGTATTGCTTGATGGGCGTGACTGGACTGATGGTTGTATTGCCGTTAATGATAATGAACAAATTGAAGAGATATGGGATTTGGTTCCCAATGGTACAGCGATATCGATTTTACCCTGAGGTATAACCCTACTGAAGGTTTATGAAACAATGGGTTAACCTCTAATGCGAGCGATCAACTGCGGAATTCAGGATTATGCCTGGCTTCAATCGATAAAGCAGCCGGGTAATTTTTAAGTTAGTAAAAAATTCAGGTTAATTCGGCACTATTTGCTATACTTATGAAGCTTAAACAATTATTTGTTCCTGTTTTGAGCTTTTTATTTTTCAGAGCAGTTATAAATTACGAGGAATGACATGAGTGTTTCATCGATTGGTAGTGCGACTGCACAACAACTTTTACAACCCATGCAATCTAGTGCTGAAGGTGTTGTTGAGGGAAATATCCCTGACAGAGATAGTGATAGAGATGACGTAAATACGGTTGCTGCAACTGTAAGTGTTAATAATTCATCTCAGATTACTGAATCTATCGGTCAAAATATTAACGTTTATGCCTAGCAGCCTGTTGGCTTAAGCGTCCTCTTACTTCCTGCGTTTTATAACGCAGGATCTTCTTTTGATATTGACATAAATTTTTGCCAGACTTCATTTGGTTGCCAATCTGGCCACATCACTTTTTTTGCCTCAATTCCAGTTGCACCCAGTATTAAACGGTAATATTGAAATAAAAAAGCAGATGCTCGATAGTTAACCACGCAATGTATCCAGATTTTGTGGCTGGAAAATGACTGCATAATACGGAAAAAATCTCTTAAGTGATGAGCATTTGGGGACTCAAAGGGTACGGGTAAATGGATATAAGTCATTTTATGAGCAGTCACTATATTACCTTCTTCAGGAATAGCATTTTCTGAATTAGGCATAGCTAAATTGATCACCACCTGATAACCCGCTCTGGCGATACTTTTGAACTGTTTATCTTCTGGTTGTCCAGATGAGGCAAGCCGTTCAGAAATTTGCATGAAATTGATTATTTTTTCGATGCTCATGATTGAATTGAATATTCCCGGTTAAACATTGATTTTATAATTCAGTTTTACCTCATCTCCATGCATGCCCCTAAATCCCCAGTTACAGGCCGGGCTTTCCTGGATGTTTATTTCTATATCCTGATGTTGAATGTTTAGTTTGTCCCGGATGTTATCAAATAGCAATCTGATCAGTTTTTTCCGGGTTTCAATCGATCGACCTTCTATCATGCTTATTTCTATGATGGTGTATGCATCTGTACGACCTGCCGGGTAAAGCATATCCTCTTTTTCCATCAGGAAAAATCGATGTGCTTTTTTGTCGGCAGGAAATTGTAAAGCTTCCATGACACACTCATGAATAACTTCAGATAAGCGCTCACGAACAGGTGCTAATTTTTCTTTAATACCATAAATCTTTATTTGGGACATTGTTTCCTGATTTTTCTAAGTTTAATGTTTTAGGGGTTTATTTTTTAACCGGGCTGTAAATGCCCCGTTGCTGTGGAGACTGGGTAAAAGTATCGGTAATACCCAGAATTGTCTCTGTACTACCAAGGTATAGAAAGCCATCATGAGGCATCAGCTTAGCGATATTATTCAAAACAACTTTTTTGGTCTCCTGATCAAAATAGATTAGTACATTGCGGCAAAAAACGACATCGAATCTGCCGAGTCCAATCATATTATCGAGTAGATTGAATTCACGATAAGTTACCATAGAGCGAATATCTTCACTAATTTGCCACTCATGTGCTTGCTGCTTAAAATATTTATTAAGGTAAGTTTGGGGTAATCCGCGTTGCACTTCAAATTGATTGTAGATGCCCTCACGTGCTCGTCCAAGTACTTCGCGAGAAAGGTCTGTAGCCAGAATTTCTACTTTCCATCCAGCGAGCTTGACGGCTTCCTCTTTCAGAATCATCGCAATAGAATAGGGTTCCTGTCCATTAGAGGCAGCTGCACACCAGATTCTGATTCTTTTCTCTCTCTCTCTTGATTTAAGTAGAGCAGGTAGAACAATCTGTCGAAATTGATCAAAAGGATGAGAGTCCCTGAAAAAGAAGGATTCGTTTGTTGTCATTGCTTCAGTTATTTCCCGCATCAGGACTTCATCCTGGCGAAGACGAATTTGCGAAACAACTTCATCCAGCGTTTGCATATTATGACGACGGGCCACCGGTAATAAACGACTCTCCAGTAAATAGAGTTTATCTTTCGATAACACGAGACCAGAGCGCTTTTTTAAAAGATTAGTAATATAATCATAATCATCGGGTTTCATAACTGCCCTCCAGCAAGCACTTTGGCGACCATCGGGCCTATTTTATCAATCGGTAATATTGCAGAACAAAGACCATTAGTGGCAACCGCACCTGGCATACCCCAAACAACAGATGTGGCTTCATCCTGTGCAATCAAAGTACTGCCAGCACTGGTTAAAGCCTGACATCCTTTCAATCCATCCTGTCCCATACCAGTCAAAATTACTGCCAGAACCTGATCCTGATAAACTTTTGTGAGCGACCGCATCATGGGGTCTACTGCAGGTCGGCAGAAATTCTCAGGTGGATCCATTGTAATTCGGAGTATTGTCCTGGAGCTTCTTTTTTCTACCAGCATATGATGACCACCCGGTGCCAGGTAAACGTTACCGGCTATTAACTCTTCTCCATCTTTGCCTTCCTTACAAATACCATCGATTACTCTGGATAAATGTTCAGATAGAATAGAAGTAAAGTCAGCAGGCATATGCTGAGTGATGACAACAGGGATATTCAATTTACCGGTTAAAGCAGAAAACATGGTAAACAGTGCCTGAGGGCCTCCTGTTGAGCTTCCTATAGCAAGAATGGCCGGTTTGGCTTTACTTTGAGGACGTAATTGTATTTTTTGATTTGAATATAATCGACTTGATCCTGCTTCAACACGGGGTACCGAATCATTTTCAATTTTCCGGTTATAATCCCCAGCGCTATTGACAGTCCGGGTTTGAGAAACTCTTTGTATATTAGTTGTTCCAAGCTGGCGTCTCCTGGCTGAAGCAAGTGCCTTGATTTTTTCGATCATATCCCGCCGAAAATCCAGATCTGTACGTAGGCTCTGACTGTTCGTAGGTTTGAGTACATAGTCAGAAGCACCGGCCTGCAGAGCTTTCAAACTTATTTCAGCATCGTGATGCGAGGGAGTGCAAGCCATAATAATTTTAATATCCGGCCTGGCCTGTAATATTTTCGGTAATGCCTGCATACCATCCATAATGGGCATATCTATGTCCAGCACAATGACATCAAGCTCATGTCTTACCAGCTCTTTTAGAGCCTGTTGCCCATTTGCAGCATAAGCAGCCACATGGATAGAATTATCTTCTTCCAGCCAACGACTAAACAAACCTCGAGCCACGGCAGAGTCGTCGACCAGCATCACCTGATATTGTGTATTAATCATAAATTTTTAAATTTTAGAAATAAGTGCTACCAGGGCAAATTGTTGCGAAGTTGATCTCGCCATCAGTGGTGATAAGGTCAACCCAGGTGCTCAACTTATTACTTTAGTTATTAATGCTCCTTGCCGGAGGCTATTAAAATTTGACCGGAACCCGCAATAGCCAGGTATTTTTCAATCTAAACTATTTTCGTTCAGGTTAATCAAGTATAGGTGGAGATAGCTGAAGAAGCACGAAAATTTAGAAGATAAAATTAACATTTTTGATATTGCTGATCGTCTTTTCTATTGCGGCTTATGAAACAAAAATGGCAGCTATTAAAGCACTACAATAATTATCCTGGATTCCGCAGTTGACCGCTCGCAATAGAGCTTAGCCCACTGTTTCATAAAGCATGACAGTTGATGTGTATAATCCTGGAAAAATCAAAACAATCCCATCTGTAAATCAACAATATTTTTAAACGATAAGCCAATAAAAGGTAAGATGCCATCAGCAATTGGTTCAATCTGTCTGTCTACATAAAACTGGTAATCTATTTTTGCAGACAGGTAATCAACAGGCTGAGGTCCATTGACAGTCATAATATATGATATCCAGCCTTTATTTTGATGCTTAAGATTTTTTCCTCTTTTCAGGTTTTCGGCATCAGCGATTCTTGCAGCCTTAACATGAGGAGGAACATTTTTAACATAACTCTGCAAGTTTCTTCTGAGTCGTTTTCGATAAACTAATTCAGCATCCCGTTCACCCGATAAAGTTTGTTGAACGGTTTTCAGAATATAATCTGTCGGGTCAATGTCATGGAATATCATGGTGTAAAGCTGCAATTGAAAATCTTTAGCAAGTTCAGTCCAGTCTGTACGAACATTTTCCAGCCCCTTAAAAACCAGCTTATCTTCATTTTCCAGTTTTAGTAATCCAGCATATCTTTTTTTACTACCATGTTCTGATCCTCGTATGGTCGGCATGAGAAATCTTGAAAAGTGAGTTTCAAATTCAATTTCCAGAAAGCAGTCAATTTTATGTTCTTCAGCCAATCGTTGCTGCCATTTACGATTAATCATTTGAGCCAGAGAATTGCCTGTTTCATTAGCCTGCTTAGACGTTAAGTCATCATTTAATAATACGAAAGTAGAGTCTGTGTCGCCATAAATAACCTGGTACCCTTGTTGTTCAATCCACTTTGCAGTTTGTTGCATAATTTGATGACCACGTAAGGTAATTGAGCTGGCAAGTCTGGTATCATAAAAAGGACAGCCCCCGGAACCAAGTACACCATAAAACGAATTCATAATAATTTTGATCGCCTGCGAGCGTGCTTTATCATTTTCTTTTTTGGCCTGATCCCGCTTTTCCCAGAGATCAGTAATAATTTCCGGTAAAAGGTGTTTATCTCTGGAAAAAAATCCGCCTCTATACCCTTCTATAGCTTTTTGCGGATTTTTTCTACCTTCAATTAAACCCAGAGGATCAATTTTAAATGTGCGAATAATTGATGGATACAGACTTTTAAAATCCAGCACTAGTACATTTTTATACAGTCCTGGTTTGGAATTCATAACATAACCTCCAGGGCTTGCCAGTCCTCCATCCTGTGGCAGGTTTGGTGAAATATATCCCTGGCGGTGTAATTTCGGTAAATACAGATTTACAAAAGCAGCCACTGAACCACCGATTCGATTGAGCTCAAGACCTGTTAACTGGCTTCTAAAAATTAAATAGTCCAGTAATTTTATTTTTGCAAAAATATCCCAAACTAAAATGCAATCCTGCAGATTATAGTATGCGAGTTTGACTTTGTTACTTTTAAAGTCCTCCGTGATTATTGCCAGTCTATTTTCAACATCTTCTGTTGCTTTACCACGCCCCAGAAAATGTTGAGCAATAAATTCTAAACTGAAACTGGGGAAACTATAAGATTCCGCTTTCATAGCTGCAATACCATCTATAACCATACGACCTTCTATAGAAATATAACCCTGGTTATTTTCTGAACGGCTATTTCTCCAGAACATGGCAGAATTATCACGCCCTATTTTAAGTTTGATATGATGTAATTCAGCACGCCTGGCCAACAGTCTGAAATCAAAATTAATAATATTCCAGCCAATAATAATATCCGGATCAAAATGCTGTATCGTTTTCTCAAATGCCCTTAATAGTTCTGCTTCATCATGAACCCATTCAATAAACTCAGCTTCAGACTCTTTAGTGAATAGTTTATCGGGTTGTATCATGATGACTTTCCGATAACTTGAATGATTGCCGGGGATAGTGTCAGATGCATAAAATCCAATACTGTAAAGTTCTCCTTTTTCAGAGCATTCAATATCCAGTGAAACTACCTTAAACTCAGGAACGTAATCAGATGGTTTGATTTTTACATTTCTGAATTCTCTGTATCCTTTTTTCACTTGATCAAGCTGACAGTTTTCTTCACCGTAAAACTCTATACCACCATATACAAATCGTTCCATCAAATAACGTTCTTCAAGACGAATATTGCTTTCAAATATTTCAATATTATTTTTTATCAGAACTTCTCTGAAATCATAAAATGATCTCAGGGTATTAGAGTACACAGCGGCAACTGCCTGCTGAGAAAAAGTTTTAAGACTAAGCGTTTTATAAGTGTAATTATTGTGCTGAGCGACAGCTAATAAATCTAGTTGCTTTAAATCAGATTGCTTTAAGAAAAATACGGGTTTTTCATCAGTAATAATAAGCCTGACTGGACCATCTGCAGTTGAAACCCACAAATTTATTTGTGTACTTCCCTGTCGATCAAAACTTTGTCGGGTTAACAGAAAACCTTGTTGTGCGCTTAGCTCAATTACTTTGTGATTTTTTGTAGAACTTATTAAATTACTCAAAAGTATCCACTTTTTTAAAAGCCGTTATTGAAGAAATTAATTAAAGTGATTCCATTCAGTTTGTAACCATATTAGAAATTATCTTTCATTTTACGGTATAAGCATTTATTCGTCATGCCAATATATTTATTTAAATATCCTGTCGATAAGCAGAATCAGTTTGTACTTCGCTAATACCATGATTTGGGTATCCCTGATCAGTCGTTTCACAGGTTAATTGTAAATTTTCCACTGCCCATTGCCCTACATTGACCCATACATCCGGGCCACTACAGATATCAAATTTGCCCCCATTACCTCTACCACCATGCACACCCTGTTGAACCTGTCCATGCGGGTGGATAAAGCTTAAATTATTGAGAATTTTGTATTTTAACTGGGAAATTAAAGCTCTTCCTGATCTTATTGCTGAGACGCTTAAACGGTTACTCATAGAAAAATTTCCTGCAAATTCAATATCAATCCCTTTGCCTCCTCCAGCACAATTTAATACATATTGAATATCATGAGTGTAAACAATACTACCATCCTGACAAATTACAAAATGGGCGATGACTTCATCTATTCGATGATAACTCCTGCGGTTATTATCCTGTGATAATGGAGGTAGATCATTAAAATCTCTACCTCTGGTGCTATGCAGTACGATGGTAGTGATATTATCGGTCGGTCGGGAAAATGCAAAACGGTTTACATCAAAATTAACATCTCTTCTTTGGCTGGCACGTCTTGGAGCAGTTCCACGCCCATAAATGAATCGCCCTCTGCGTAGTCTTAATGGGTCGACTCTTCCTGAGTCATTAAAGAGAGCTCTTTCTCTGCGCTCACTGCCATCAAGGTATTCATCAGAGGCAGCTATTCGACGGTCTCGTAAACCAGGCATTGATATATCCATATTATTCTTCCAGTAATAGATAGAAATTAATTGAAAACAACAGTCACTGATTGAAAGTGAACAGCCTGTCCTGTTAGCGTTCTTTATTACAGGGTTTAAACATAACGTTTTGAATATTGTTTTTCAATCCGGAATTGGATTTTATAAACTTATTCACTCTTTATGAATTAACCTGCCTGATGTTAATTAAATACTATATTGAGCATCATAATTTGAACAAATCGTTTATCCACAGGTCTATTTCTCAGACTATATTCATTAATACTTAAACCTAGAATCCGCAGTTGGACGAGCTGAAGTGTGCGTATGAGGTGGTGTAGATCAAGGCGTAACGACGCGGAATAGCGAGCTATTCCAAGGAGTTACAACGAAGAGATACGCCGCCTCAAACGTACAATTCAGCTCGTAGCGGGATTCACCGATTGGGTGATTATACTCAT
>JBNKKI010000086.1:0-5291 GCA_050291745.1 Gammaproteobacteria bacterium
ATACGCCTGGGAAGCGATGTAGATTCAATCGGCAAGTGATCATGAACGCCGCAATTCTCCGGTTGATAAAAGCATAGCAAGGTCCGAGCAGCGCTTTTTCCATCCGAGTGAAATCGCCTGGATAGGTGTAAATTACTCTCCACCACTTTCTCGCCACCTCTTAATTGCCGCCATTGAGAGTTCGGAGAATTCCTTAGTGACATCACGACCTATATATATTGAGGTACTGCCTTTTACAACAGGCGCTGAATAGTGAATATCATAAGCTAGCTTGCTTAGATATTCATGACCACCTTCTCTATAATTATCCAACTCTTGAGGTGAAAGCTTAATCATATATGAGTAACCAAGTGCGCTGTGGTTACAATTTGCATCTAAAAAGTATGATTCATCGTCCTTAAATAAAAACCATGTTTGTGGTTCATGATCAACAACTTCCATCATATGGTCTCTCACCTAACAGCTATATTAGCTAGCCTCCTTGTCTCTAAATATATAATTTTAGAGCAAAGAGCTAAAAGCGACTAAAACCGCAAAACATTTTCTTTGAACTCATTGACGAGCTTGGTTGCGCCATAACAGCGAAACCGAAACTCGCCATCAGAATGCTTGACGCATACGATATCAGTGACCAAGCCGGAAATGCGTTCAATTGACAGGATGCTTTCGCGTGAAATGCTTACCGGTTCAAGACCAACGTGAAGAGACGCGTTGAGTCTATTTGCTTTAAATGATATTCCTTCATTAGAAAGCGTAACATCACCGCCGACCCACAATCCCCCTACAAATTTTTCAGCCAACTTAATCCCCAACAAGGCGGGGCCTTTGATTGCCTTTGTCGGCTTGGCATTTGGTATCAATGCATTTGCAACTTTCTTAACGCAGTAGCTATTCATGTCGGCTCTAACTCCTCCCTTTTCGGCTGGTTTGGAGTGCAGCGAATAACCAGTCCGACAATATGATCTGTTTAGGCATTGTCTAGTTCCTTCGATATTAAACCAGTGCATTGTGAGCAAAGAAACCGTTTGTAAAGCCTACTTATTTTGCTTTTTCTTTCCAGAACATCATGGCAGCATATTGGTTTTGTTTCGTCTATAACGTCATTTATAACCGTCGGGCCAAAGTTTTTGCAAACTAAATAAGTTTGCTTTCAATGATAATCTGGCAACCCTACTTCACCACTCATAGTTGAAATACCCCATGCATCGATATGACCATCGCGGCGCTTAACTAGCATTACTACTGATTTAAAACCAAGAAAATATTCAACAGAGTGTGAGTGTGTAGAAATTTTGTATGAGCCAGGCTTCATATCGTTAATAGCAATACTGGGAACTTCAGCATTTGTCTTCATAGATGGTTTCAGTGACACGACAAATGGATACGCAGCAAAAGAAACACCAACAATCACCAGCACAATGATCGCAATAATTAGTATCTTCCGCTTATATATTTCTAACCACTAACAGCGTGGATTAGCGGAGAGTTTGTGATTCCACTAGATTCACTGGTTATACCATTTTGAGAATCATCAATGTTCATCGCTTTTGGAATTAGCGATTTCCTCATACAGGATATCCTGACATAAAGCTATACACTCATTACAAATAAACACACTTGGACCAGCAATCATTTTAAAGACTTCATTTTTACTTTTTCCACAAAATGAGCAGTAGAACGTTTTTTGTTGTGTTAAATTTCTTTTTGAAATTTCAGGATAACTTTCTTCCCGCTCTGCTTCACCATTGATTAATTTTGTAACGCTCATTAAGTAGTTGATAAGTCTTTTTACTTTTTCATAATCATTCTGTTCTTTCGCAATTCCAATATCCTTCAGAAGGCTACCAAAAGCTTTCTCATATCTGTCACCTTCGAGGTACTGGCTTAGTTCTTCCATTTCGTTCCCAATGTATAACGCCCATTGCAACGGGCGTTCAACATGGAGCGACTGCTCGCGCAATAATGCCGAAGGCATACGCGAGCTGGCGCGGAGTGTTGAACGTCCCAGTGATCCGAAAGCGAACGAGTTGACCTACTTGTTATGTGCACGTTCAACAAGGCTCATTCATACGATGCCATTGCTTCTGCACCTTGTTTGGCAGTATCAGGAGCCATGTAATCACCACCTTCAGGCTCGAATAGGATTGCTTGGCATTGTTTACCCAATATGTAAGCAATATATAGTGCAGTTGCTCCTTCCTTCAGATTACCTCCAAACCGGAACTGAACAACGGAGGCCTTACTTTTATCAATTGCCTCATTGGGTGGCAATGAATCCAGAAAATCTGGATTCTCGATGAAGTATATTTCAACACCTGCCTCAGCGCCGCCAAGCAGAACTGGCAGAAACCCAGAATGGGTTCTTAAGTTTGCTTCGTACGTGAATTCGACGGGCACACTAAGTGCCTTCGCTTGCTCGTTCAGTTCTACCGTGGTAAGACCGCAATTCAAACCAAGAATCGCGAGGAAAGTCATCGACATTTTAATCTTCCTCATTACTCCATTGAGCACATAACAGCTTTTTTAACGAGACCCCGCGTCTCGTTACACATTATTATAAACTGGTAGCTACAATGGCTAGCGGAAGAAACGCTATTGCATACCATTTTGTTAATTTCCCCCAAAATTTGTATTTTGAATAAAGATCTGCTGCCACTTGGTCGTTTTTTGCCCAGTCTGGGCAGTTTTTAGGCAGTGTAAAGGAAATTACATACATTGAGATAAATGAGCCGCCCTTAGGATTGTAAAACATTCCTCTAGGTTTACCATCCTTCAACCAATACTTGTGACGATGTATATTTTGATACTCGATAAAATTATCGAATGCCAAAGAACTCCCTATAAAAAGTACCACCCACACTATTGTGATTACAAGCAACATTTTTTAATGCATATAACGCCGCAAATCACCGGCAGCAAAAAGCAGAGCGACAAGTAACGAGTTGCGGCGCTTTTTTTGCTGTCCGAGTGAAGTTTCCTTGTTAATCTTTTTTTGATTTTTGAACATATTAAACCTTTAAAGATGCGCGATTTAAATCAAAAAGTCTTGGTTGTTGAATCATTACAATGTCTTCTTCAAATGACTCAGCCCCATTCTTTTTTATGTATTCTACTTCTTTCTCCGTTACTGGGAATAGCCAAATAAAGTATGTATTGGGATCTGTACGGTTACATTTCCATATTTCATCTCCATAGTAAGCTGGAAATGAACAATATAAAGCCGAAAATTTCTTGTTTGGAAAAAGAGTTCCAGGCACATCGTATAACTGCCCTAGATAAAAAGCGTCATGTGTTTTTAGCAAGTCTTCGCAGATTACCGATAATAATGCATTCCACTTATCAGATTCGTAGACAGAAAAGTACCCAAACATAACCTCTTGGCTCAATTTTCCTTTTGAATTAGAAAAGATATGCTTAGAGAGACCACAAGTACATATTGTCGTGACTGATTCTATTGGTTGATTTTTAAACTTTAGGAAATGAACTTTTGTTCCAATGATTTCAACGGTCGTACCTGAGTCCTTCTCAGAAATTCTCCCAAGGTTTTTCTCAATGTGCTCAATTATTGGAGGAGTGTTCATTTCATTCCCTGAAGCTTAACGCTTACATAATGGGCGCGTAGCTTAGCGAAGCGTCCCAGCGCACGACAGTGAGCGAATTGATGTACTGGTTAAGCATTAAAGCCTCTATTATTTAGAAATATGTCCATTAGTTATTATTCCTCTCTTATACGACACACTTTACTTATAACAGTATAAAATAAGACAACAGTGATGATAGCTAGTATATGAATTGACGCTTGATTGAAAAGCCTTCCAAAGAACAAGCTTCCAAATAGGTATGTGGCTGGAAGCAATATTGACGAGGCAGCAATGCTCAAACCAATGCCAGTGCCACATATTTTGAATTTACCTGAACTCGACTTGGCCGCAGATTTAGGGGGTTGGTAAGGATTACTTTCCATGTTTGGTCTCTATATTTTGATTGCTTAACATTGTGCAGCAGGCAGTTTGCCTTAAAACCCGCCTATTTTAAGTATTCGTAATGCAAACCGCTCACTAATTCGCTGATTTCTGTTTGTTAACAGGCAACTTGCACGGAAAACAAACGTGCAAGTTGCCAGCTATTTACATGAGGAGGATTGTGAGAAATGTTGGTGCAACCTCCTTGTTTCCTACTTTTTATAACAAATATCATTGTGTTACCAGTACGTATTTTGTTATCGACTTTACTTGTCAAGTATTGTTGGCTGTGACTTTTAGTACAAGTTGCCTGCTAAGTCGTCTTTACGTTCTATTGAAATGGATTGGGAATTAAAATACTCTTTATCGAACAGGAATATTATGAGTACTATATTTTGGATGAAATACCCTGCAACTCCCCTTTCGTTCAACAAGTTGTCAATTAGACACTTATTCGTCACTCAGCAGCTGAACAGAGGATACACGCCTCCACTGGATCAATCGCTATAGCCATTTCCACAACAAGCCTCATGCTGAAGAGATGGGGGAACAAAACTTAATGGAGGAAGCGTATGTTTTCTCTGACCCGAATGGCACTTTTAAGCATTGAATTTGGTGGGGCAGAGCCCCTGCCCTACCGTTCAATTCAGGGTGTAGAAAGTCTCGCGGGAAAAAGGGTCAGACCTTGACTTTGTGGTCATGGTCCACACCGAGGAGAGTATGTGGGGATGGACTCGACTCTGTCTCAAGCGTCGGTACTTTTCTCACTTCGTTCCTGTGGAAGAGATTCCAGGTCTCCAGGGGATAGAGCCGGCCATCGGGTTCGACAAAGTGGGTACAGGATCGCTTCACCGAACCGATGTCGAAGTCGTAGCGATCCATGAAGCCCATAATGATGATCCGGAAGACGTTCTCATATCTGAGCCCATCCCCCTGCACCCGTGGCAGACAACAGAGCATGGTCTGTAGATTCTCTGTCGTCTGCTCTCCGCAGGCATCCAATGAAAAGAGTCGGTAGAAGGCCTCCCGCAACCCCTCGCTCTTCTCAAAGGTGATGGTGTTGTCGACCCCCTTGAGCAGTTCCTCTCTGGGCAACAGGCCGGTCACCGGCGTGACCTTGCCCTCAGACTTTATCGCATATCCGATACAGATGTTCTCGGGATGACAGGGTAGCGGTATCAAATCGTCATCCCCGAAGGGATTCTCCGCCTCGATGATGCGGCTGCGGATCTCGCTCAGGGTGATGCGATGTTCAGAGGTGCCTCCCTGATTGCGTCCGGCATCCTGCACCGGTTGGAAAGTAATACCGCGAACACAGCGCCACTGTTG
>JBNKKI010000087.1:0-55573 GCA_050291745.1 Gammaproteobacteria bacterium
CTTAGAGCTATTGAAAGCCATCGATATCCTAATAAAAGTGGTAAAGAATACAATTCTGTAAAAGAATTAATAAAAATATTTGAGCAATTGCATCTTGAGCAGAGGTATACTGAAATACAATTATAACAAGCACTTTAAAACTGACACGTGGCACCAGTGTACCGCTTCTTCATCGTAATGGCGCATGCCGTTTAAGTGAGCGTTAGCTGGAGAAGAGTATGGGATCATTGGATATTAGAGGCAATTAATTATGGAAGAAGAAAAAGAAAATAGATTCGTCAACTGCATACAAAATGGTAAATTAACAGAGGAATGCAAACGATTGTTGTCTGAAATAAGCGCAAGTGAAGCTAAATATTTAAAAGAAAAGTATGATGCACAGTTCGACAAGGACTCTACTCTTGATGGTGTATCTCAACAATTTGACGTTACAAGAAAAAGAATAAAAGAAATAGAAGAAAAAGCATTAAAAAAGTTACGAAATAATAAACCAGAAGGGGATGGACCAGATGTCGCGTAAAACCTCTAAAACGGCGCTCACCTGACTAAAGCCGCGCAGCGGTTTTAGTCAGGTGAGCTGGGCGTTGGAATGAATCCCTTCGTCAAGTTTAATCAAAAAAAAGACTCTGCCCCTATTTTATAACAGAGTCCATCTATAAGAAGAGTTAATACGTCAGATGAAGTCGGTACATTTCGTCGGTTGTCATGCTGGTATTCGTGGATTATGACCTTGAGATCGCTTTGCCTACCTTACTTAGTCCGCTGGGGTGCCTGTTCTACCAGTTCCAGCCTATGAGCAAAGAGATTACACTGGCTTTTATATTGCGTTTGAAATGGTAAACTGGTAAAAATTAAAACCCCTGGGCCAGATGTGGCTAGAAACAAAATAGACTTGAGCTAAACAAGAACAGGTAAAGAAATTTACTTCTTTCAAAAACTTTAATATATTGAAAATCATATAAGCGGTTCAACCTGAACCTGAGAACGGCGGCGCTGAAGTTGCAAGTCCGGTAGGCGACAGCTTATCCAAAACATTGTATTTAGGAAAAAACATGAGAATATTTATAAATCTTTTCATATCGCTAGTCTTGTTAAAATCGTCTTCAGCTTTTTCGCAAGATTCATTGGCTGGGGAGTACGTAAATTTGAAGGCTGAGAAATCAGGTAGAGTAGGAAAATTACTTTTACATCCAGAAGGGGCAGGTAAGTATATGTTTAGTCTGAAGCTAAACCGGGGTAAACCATCATATAACTCAGGTCATCTTTTTGGAGAGTTAGAATTTAAAGGCTTAAAATCGATTTATGAAAACAATGATTATGCGTACAAAGGGAAAGGCTGTAAATGGGCAATAGAAATCAAAGATAGCATCGCGACTATCAATACTATCGACTCTTTAAACAAATGTGGAATGGGATATGGTGTAATTGTAGATGGTCAATATACTCTTAAATCCTCCACCATTCCTAAGTTTTATATTGATTCTTTAGGCAACACTGTTGAGTTTTTAAGTCACCAATAAGTATAAGCGGCTGGGTCTCATAAATAGAAATTAACATGCATGGGAGAATTTAATGAATAAAGGATATTGGATTGTTCGTGTAGATGTTTCTGATGAAGAGCAGTTCAAAAAATATGCAGTAGCTAATGCTGATGCGCTCAAAAAATTTGGTGCAAAGTTTCTGGCGCGAGCTGGCAAATACACAGTCCCAGAAGGAAGCAGCAGAACTCGAAACACTATTGTTGAGTTTCCTTCTTACCAGGTTGCAGTTGACTGCTGGAATTCACCAGAATATCAGGCAGCACTAAAATATAGGTTGTCAGCTTCAAAAATCGATCTTGTTATCGTTGAGGGTTATGATGGTCCGCAACCATCTTAAAATATATTCCGTGTTTCAATTCAAACAGCCCTCGATCAGCAGCTCAGCACAGACTCCGTTGCTATCGCTGATCAGTCGCTTACTTAATGAGTATCGGCTATATTGCGAATGACTCGAAGTATTATAATCTGTATAGCAAAATCGTTTGCAGTACAATAATCCAAGAAAAATCAGTTGAATCATGAAAGTCTAGGTAATATCTTAATGCACCTGATAAAACCAAGAAACACTCTTCACCAATCAGGTGACTACGGTGTTTTTGATTTCTCGGCACTTGCTCCTGTATTGCTCTACCTTCAGCCATCCCTGGCTTAGACCAGGCACATCAATCTGTTATGCATTTTTTTCACGCTCAATTGATTTTTCCAGGATAGTGATGGCAGGTGGACCCAGTGTTATCGTACATACATGCAACTTCAGAAAATTCTTTATGGTATGCAGAGCAATGAAAATTAGTGTACCTTTACTCATGCTAGCCTTTGGTTATATGTGTAGAGCATATATGATGGCTCTGGCTTTGCTAACCCTCGATACTCTGGAGGCTAGCACTTCAGGGAATCATTTTGTCTATACCTACTAGTAAGTGATATTTATGGAAGAAAAGCTATCTGAGAAATTTATAGAGGAAATGGCAAAAGCCATACTTCCAATTTTGGTAGAAAACGGAATAGATGAAGAACTGCATTACACTATTACTACCGATCTGGTGTTCCAAATGGCCAATCTATTTGATGAAGGTAGTGTTACTTACAAAGGAAAATACAGGCCCAAAGTAGAATTCAAAGGCAAGAAAAATGTATATAGCGTTATTGATGGGCTACACGAATTGGTCTACGGCGTTCTAGATGCTGATAATTTCGAAGAATTATATCCAAAAGAAAAAGATTACTGCATATGTTTTCTAAAAATTATTCGAGAGAAGGGAATAAATCACGAAATTAACATTTTAAAGAGTATGACGGATATCAAAGAGTCTTTCATAGAAGGCCTAGAAATGGCGTTAGAAGTCAGGGATATTGATGAAATTAACAAATCTTTGGATATTGAAAATCGTTTAAAAGAAAAAGAATTGAAATACGGAAAAATCATTTCCATTGAATATCAATACATGGACAGTTTCTTTACTGACAATTGGGAAAGTCAAAGTTATTTAGGTGATGGTTCTATAGAGTCATTAATTGTAAGTGTCACAGAAACAATAAATAGGTATAACAAGGCCAATTAATACAGACATACCTTCGCGGTGCTTATTTTGTGCTGGAAGAGCTAGCACAAAATCATCCCCACTACGGTATGCTGGTTATTGGCGATGTTACATCCTTTAAGCGAGATTATCTATTTTAATGAGAGAGGTAGACCGAATAATCCGAGTAGATCATGCTGGTGAATATGGAGCAATACATATATACAAAACTCAATTGCTCGTAGCACGAATTTTCTATAAGGATATTGTTTACAAATTAGAGGAGATGCTCGGGCATGAACGTGCACATTTTCAAACCTTCAATCAACTTTTGGAGCAGCGGAATATTTGGCATTGCAGTGCGTTACAGTTTTTGGCATTGGGTGGTGCAATGCTAGGTTGCATCACTGCACTACTTGGTCGTAATGCTGTATGGGTTTGTACTAACTCAAAAATAAAGACATCCATATATGTCTAAAAGGTTCTGTAAGGTTACAAAAATTGAACGAAAGCTTTACACATCTGGAGGATTTTTTAGCTATGAGTAAAATTATTCAAAAAAAGCATAGAAAAGATAAACCTATTGTCAATAGCGACATTGATTTTTCAAAAGCAGACAGAATGTCAGATAAAGAGATTGAAGAAAGGGCCAAAAATGACCCTGACTCGATACCGTTTAGTGAAGAAGAATTAAAGAAAGTAAAGATAAGAAGGCGAAACAAAGAAAATGGGTAGAAAAATCATAAAGAATCATATTAAAGGAACAAGGTAAGCAATGGCCTTAAAAAGCAGGCCATTAAGCGCTTACCAAGCCCGCTAATTTCAGCGTTATAACTAAAAAGAAAATTGGTCAGGTTGTTTCAACAAAAACAGTCACAGATTTTGAAATATCGATTTCAAAAAAACAGTAAAAAGCATGCGGGTATAATCATTATCTGGCGAGCTTTGAACCAGAACGGTTTCGGTAATAAAAAGGCATTGGAGTATCGGCAATCGTTAAAGAGAATCGGCTTACGAAAAGATATTCTTGCTTTTATTCGGAAAGAGCGTTAGTTTTTATAAGTCGTAAAAAAACAAAACATACCTGCTTCATGGGTCTGAGGCAACATGCATATTAGCAGTTATAACAATGGCTTTCAAAGGACTAGAAACTTGACCCGATAATGCATACACCTTCATTTAACTAATGGAGGTGTCGAATGGCACGAAGAAAGCACTACAATTATTACGATGATCAATTCAAAGCAACCGCAGTTGCGATGACTAATATTAAGGGCGTTATAGCCATTTGTAGATATCGAGCTAAGTATGAGATTAAAAATATCAGCCGATTATGACGAAGACGAAGTATGGTTATTTGAGCGCATAGTAAAACATCTTGAATCTGATCATGGTCATTCTCATGATAAGTCTATTGAACTCGTAAATAGCTACTATGCAAGATTTACCAATGAGGAGTTTTGCGGGAAGTATGATATGTCTGCTCAAAATATAGATTTCTTCTGTCACATCGAAGCAGGAGGAATGGCAGACCGAATCCACTACTACGAATTTTTACATAAGACTCCGAATGAGGCCGAGTTCATTCAATGGCAACGAAAAATACGGGGTTTAAGTGGGTAGCTATAACAAGTTGCTGTATAGAATCCACCTCCGTTGCGGCAAATTTTGGGTCGATACGGAACTATACTCCAAATTTACCTCCACTTCAGCGGGCCTCTGAGCAAGGCTATGTGGAATAGGAATAGAACAATCGGAATATGGATTTGCTAAACGAACATTTCGAGAGACTTAAGCAGTTTTTAAAAGAGCGAGGCTTTCCAGAATGGGGTGATGTTCTTTTTGTTGAAGATCTGTTTATTGATGCTGGTTCAAAACAAATAATTAAGAAAAGTCAATTTCAAAATTTCAATGATTATAAAGCTCGGTTTCAAACTTTGGTCAGTAAGGGGTATTCTTGGGTAAATTTGAGCGGTCTTGGTCTAATCGGTAATACGCTTGTTGTCGCAGTAGAAAAGCCAAGCAAGGCTTATTCTGAGGCAGTGACTTCAATAAATTTGTCAGGTCCTTCAAATTGCGTTGTTCAAAATGAATACATGCTTGATAAATTCCTTGGGGTTTCATTATGAAATGTAACCACATATCAAGGGGCTTCACAGGATTCGCTCGCTGCCGCTCGCTCTCTTGTGGGCCCGAGCGTTAGGTATATAGGTGAAACATGGCAGGTGGAAATATACATTGTGGAACTTACGAGGCTCGCGATAAATCAGGCTCAGCTTTTGAGGGCGTATTAAAAGAAGTACGTGCCTCAATTTTTGATTTAGCTACAGAAATTGATCGCCAGCTAGAAGAAAACGAATATGTATTGCTATCAACGGAGCAGGCAAAGCAACTCATAGAGCCATTGAATGATTATCACAATCGTTTAATCGAAGAAATTGGTCATGATGATTTTAATCGGGAAATTCAAAGAGAAGAAGATGAAGGCATGAACCCTGTAGATGCAAAATGGGGTGTCAGTAGAGGGTGGCGCTTATACTGTGTAATTGACCTTCTAGGAGCGTGCAGAACATCAGTAAATGAAAACGAACCGGTATGCATAGCATTCTCGTAATTTGCCTAACAAACGGCTGCACCGGACAAATTTCCGCTGTCAACTTTTGTGCAATAACACGCACAAAAGTCGCCATCAAAAATTTGCTCGGTGAGCCGGGCGTTAGGCCAATGAAATAATTATGAGAATAACTATATTTTGGTGTTTAATTGCTGTTTGTCACACTTCGTTAGCGAATGATTTAGAGATCGGTATAAGCAGTGGGCTTGGCTATATTCCAAAATCTTCTGATGAGTTAGGTAGAGGAGGGTATGGTTATTTAGGGATTTATATTGGAACTGATAAAAGAAAATTGGATGCCGGGATAATGACAGACAGTGATGAATGTAACGAGAAACATCATCGAATTGCATATTCCCAATATTTTAGTTTAGATAGCAAGCCTCTATTGTGGGGTGTGGAATTGATTGATCTAAGCCGAGAAGATAGCGCCAAATGTAGATTTGGTGGATCAGAAATTTCCGTTCCATTACCTTTTGTTGGGTACAGAAAATATATTAATAAAGAAAATGTTAAAATTAGTGCCGATCTTTTGATTCACATTAATAGAATTGGAGCATCGCTAAATATTGGATTTTAGATATGATTAATCCGGGTGTTAGTACGATAGCAAGAGGGTGTCTTAATGATAAATTTCAGAATAAATAGTTATTTCTACGCGTTCGCTTTCATTCTAGCAATGTCAGTATCGAACGCAAATGCCGAGCTTATATGCTCTACATATCAGCCCTATACAGATGGGTGCTCAGATTATGGGGTTGACGACGCAAATTTTGCTACAGATTTTGAAGGTGCATGTAACGTTCACGATATTTGTTATCAAACAATTGGTCGATCTCAAAGAGGTTGTGATGCGGATTTCAGGGTGGATGAAGCGGGTCGGACCTAAGTAACTTATTGATTCTATGGACTTATTGTCCATATACCCCTATGATTTAAGCCTTAAAGGGGCCATTTACCAGGGAAAAAACATACCTTAAGGAAAAAGACTATGCCCCGAGCAAATCGATATTTTCTACCGGGTTATATCTGGCATATAACCCATCGCTGTCACAAGAAAGAGTTCTTACTAAAATTTTCCAAAGATCGAGACCGTTGAATCTCATGGTTATTCGAGGCCAGGAAACGCTATGGCTTGTGTGTATTAAACTATGTGGTCATCTCTAACCACATCCATCTACTGGTAAAAGATACTGGAAAAAATGTCATCGCTAAAAGTCTGCAGTTAATAGCTGGACGTATGGCTCAGGAATATAACCAGCGTAAACAACGCAAAGAAGCATTTTGAGAAGATCGTTATCTCGCCACGGCAGTGGCATCGGACGAGCACTTTATTAAATGCCTGGTTTATATAGACCTCAACATGGTCAGAGCGGGTGTTATCAGGATATCGAGACTTTGCAACAACAGCATTTGTAATGGCTGAACAATGAGCTTCTATACCTGAATGCTGAAAGAGATATCAACTGGAGTGAAAGCCTGGCAGTTGGTAGCGAATCCTTTGTTGATGAAGTACGTGCCTTGCTTGGGTATAAGGCCAGAAAAAAAATGCAGCCATTGCTGAAAAGCATGTGCTTCGTGAAGCGCCAGAACTCTACAGGGTTGATTTTGATAGTGAAATGGGCGGTTTAAGCCTGAATAATCAACTTTTTTGGGATAAAATATCTGTATAAACAATAGATTACTTAGATCCGACCCGTTAGTCGACCATTTCTGTTTACAGCGCAATTATTCTTTCTTTATTCACTCCCGATCTTACGGGCAAAGGTAGATGGCTAACAGTCATATTGGCGGTGTTTTCATTGTTCGTTTTAAGTCTTTTACCTGGTAAAAAGCTATCATGCAAACATTCAATAATGAAAACCTGATAAATGAATGTGGTCACCAGCAAAAATGCACTGGTCTGGACTCGCCTTACACTCCACACGAGCTGAAAACCAAGTGTTAGACAAAGGAAAAATTATGAAGATATCAGCTATAAGCATTCTGTTTTTGTTCACTCTTTGCATGCATAGTGAGGCATATTCGGCATGGTATTTAACCCAGCCACAGGGTATGAGCACTGAAGAAAAAATCGATGATAAAAAGCTGGAGTTTATGCTGGGTAATATTAGTTGCGGTGTAACTGGTGTTAAGTTAATAACTGATCCAGACGGTAATAAACTTGAAATTAGAGAGCTTTACTGTAATACAGATACAGAAATACGTGTATCTGTCATGGCAAACTGCCGGAAGAATGTCAACTTTCCAACGGTTGTTTTGCAGTTACAGCGTGGTTCAAATTCTTATTTGCCATCACTGTCATGCCATTAAACAATTGCCTGACAGGCAAATTAACACAAAAAACTTAAGCAACTTCACTGGAATTATAAAACACCTGAACATTGAATCTGGATTCCGCAGTTGACCGCTCGCAATAGAGGTTAACCCACTATTTCATAAACCATTATAGTTGATGTGTATAATTACCCAATCGGTGAATCCCACAACGAACTGAATTGCTGGTTTGAGGCGGCGTATCTCTTCGTTGTAACGCCTTGAACTACACCACCTCAAACGCACAATCAACTTGTCCAACTGCGGATTCCAGGTTTAATATTCATTTTACTTGAATATAGTTGGATATAGCTTTCATAATTTGGGCCAGTTGCATATCCATAGATTACAGATCATGATAAAACTACATAATTCACCTGTTCAGAATATAACTTTCCAGGATCAGTCTTTTTTGATTAAAAGAGATGACTTACTGCATACAGATTTTTCAGGAAATAAAGCCAGAAAATTTCACTATTATTTACTCAATGAGTTTCCAGGTATCGATACAGTAATCAGCTATGGATCAAATCAATCTAATGCCATGTATTCATTATCTGTTCTTTGTAAATTAAAAAATTGGAGCTTTATATACTATGTGGATCATATTCCGTCTTTTTTAAAAGAAAATCCCGACGGGAATTATAAATATGCATTAGAAAATGGTATGTGTATAAAGACATTAGAAAGCAATCAAGCAATAACTGATATTGAATATGATACCAGTAATACTTTATTTATAAATGAGGGTGGCGCTAATAAAGAATCTCGATATGGAATAAAGATTCTTGCACATGAGATAACACAATACAAAGTTGATCATAATATAAAAGATCTAAAGATATTCCTGCCTGGTGGCACAGGTACTACGGCTCTTTATTTACAAAAGTATATGAGTGATGAAGTTATCACCACGCCTTGCGTTGGTGATGCAGAATATTTAAAAAAACAATTTTTAGAACTTGAAACAGATGAATCGAATTTCCCCACCATTATAGCGAATGATAAAAAGTATCATTTTGGAAAACTGTATAAAGAAAACTATCTATTATGGAAAGAGTTAAAAGAAAAAACGAATATTGAATTTGATTTATTGTACGACCCAATTGGTATAAGGATATTTCTGCAACTTAACAAGGAGAGAAACTTTAAATATATGTATCTTCATCAGGGTGGCTTAAAAGGTAATGAAACCATGATAAAAAGATATCAATTCAAGTTTAAAGATTTAGGGAAGCTCTGATTATTTAATAGCTAATTGCGGTATAGAATTACTCCATCAGGATCAAAGACCTCAATCTTTGATCTTAATAGAAAACTCTCCGGATCAATTAAATGCAAAACAGTCTATTCATGTTTGAGTTAGGTCACGACATCGCTGAGCCAGGGATGTGATCGTAATCAATTATACATCGAGTCGATATGGCAACTGACCTTACCGGGATCATCCTGGAAAAATCAGTTGAATCATGAAAGTCTGCGTAACACCTTAATGCAGCTGATAAAATCAACAACACACTCTTCACTAATCAGCTGAATTATTCGGGCCATTGCACTTGAAGTGGAGTAATGAGTGACGCCAGGGCTACTTCATCTTTAATACTGATAACGCCTCTTGTGGTGGTTACCATCCCGGTTGATTTTAATCCTCGCATTAGCCTTGCTATCCCTTCTCTGGTTGTACCAATATGATTGGCAAGTTGTTGTTGGGTAATCTTCAACTGTCCATCTATAGAAGCATTATTTAACAAAAAACTGGCGAGACGTTGCTCCAGATTACAGGTCTTTACTTCCTCTAATGCATCCATCAATTTAAACACCAGCGTAGACAATGCTTTTACTGTCGCATCCTGAATACCGGGTTCCTGCGCAAAAAGTTTACGATAAATTTCTCCCGGAATAAAAGCGACTTTGGTATTTTCATTCGCTTCAACCCATGCTGGATAACGCAAATTATTGAACAGACAATTTAGAGTCAGTACACAGGTTTCACCGGGGCGCAATAAATACAAAGTTGCTTCATTACCTTCCGGGGAATAAGTAAACACTCGTAATTGCCCAAACATGACAACATAGGCGCCCGATACTGCCTGTCCTTTGTGGATTACAGGTCCGGAGTGTTCAAAGCTAAACTGCCTGATATGGTTATGTAACAGTTGTCTTCCATTCAATGAAAGTCCGAGTTCGTTCGATAGTTCATCAATATTCATGGCGATATATACTGGTTTTATTTCTCTATTCTGAAGTCATTGGAGGAATATATAGATAGCTTCAAATGATTTATAAACTGGAATTGCTGTTCCATTTAACAGGACTCAAGGTGTTTAAGAATGCAACGATATCATTGCTTTGCTGAATGCCTGGAATGGGAGCTTGATCTCTTCAATGTGTCACCATTGATCTGGCCACAATAAAAAAGCAGACAGGCCAAAAAATGCCGTTGCCATCATTCGAACAACATCCTCCAATGTTGATACCAGGCCGCTATGTATTCAGATTCCCGGTTTTCTGGTAAGCATAGTTGTGATTGAAACAGTTGCCAGTGAAATGACAGGCATCCCTGCTAGCAGTAAACCAACAATACCCTAAGTTATTTCTATTTAACTTGTTAAAGAGTAACACCAGCATACGAAATTATGAATACAGTTTCTGTATCAATTGTTACATACAGGCAGATAAATACAGAGTGAATTAGGCAAGTAGCACTCAGGTGGACAGTTTAATCAAATCTTTCAGATAGGGTATTTTGTTGAAAATAATTGTTAGCGTATAGAGGAAAATACAAGGTAATTGAAAAAATATATTCTTGTGTAGTGATTGATACATAAATTAGGAAAAGCCAGATGAATAATATGTGAGTCAAATTTATTCAAAGACACTTTTTATTCAATTTATAGGTGATTTACATGAAAAAAATACTTAGTAGTTTATTAGTTATGCTACCGTTGAGCATGTCCGTTGTGCCCGTTGGTGCAGGAGCCAGTGACTTGCCCGTTTTAGATAAGGCTCATACTGCCGTACTCGTGACTGATCCGCAAAATGAATTCCTGCGGTCCGATGGAAAGCTCTATCCTTTACTTAAAGATAATCTGCAAGAACTGGGTACCATTAAAAATATTGAAACTCTGATGAAAACGGCCAGGCAGCAAAATATAACCTTAGCTGTGGACCCACTGGTTTACACTGCACTGGACAGCAACTGGTCCAATTCGGGTACATTACAAAAGCAACTCCTTGAAATGAAGGCATTACATCGAACCAGTCTTTCGGAGCCTAAAGGTTTTAAAGGTTCAGGTGCTGATTTCTATGAACCTTATAAAAAGTATATAGAAGATGGCAAAACAGTTGTCGTAGCGCCTCACAAAATGTATGGACCTGAAAGTAATGATTTAATTTATCAGTTACGTAGCCGCAACATAGATACCGTTATTTTGGGTGGTATGGTCGCAAACCTGTGCGTCGATTCGCATATGCGTGCATTAATGGAAAATGGCTTTAAAGTTTATGTAGTAAAAGATGCAGTTGCTGCCCCTGGTAATGATGCTTATCAGGCGGCTCTGGTAAATTATGGCATGATTTCGAATGGTGTATTGTCAACAGTTGATGCAGTCAGGGTCATGAAGAACTAATTTTTCCAGGTTTAACCTGGAACTCGCAGTTGGACGAGTTGATTGTGCGTTTGAGGTGGTGAAGATCAAGGCGTAACGACGCGGAATAGTCAGCTATTCCCGGGCGTTACAACGAAGAGATACACTGCCTCAAACCTGCAATTCAATTCATAGCGGGCTGCACCGATTGGGTGATTTTTCCAGGATGATACACATCAACTGTCATGGTTATGAAACAGTGGGTTAGCCTCTATTGCGAGCGGTCAACTGTGAAATCCAGGAGTATTAAGCTGGCCCAAATTTTGCTGTTAATTAATCACTTTATTTCTAAACAAGGCGTTAAGGGATGCATATTTCATATATAGGCCAGAAAATTCCCTCATTGGCTATACCGGGCGGCAAAAATAATCCGCACAATTCCACTTATAAATTTTCTGATTCAGCACATAAGAATTCTAATCCTGCTCAAACTGTCGATATGAGGAATGTCTCCCTGAATGAAATTAATGCACTGATTCGATCTGGAGAAACTGGCCTGCTGGATATTGTGCCTTATATATCTCGAGATATTATTGATAACTACGGAGCAGAATATGCGTCAAATGTTAAGGTCGATTATTTAGGCCAAATAGAATCTTCGATCGCATTTAAGAAAAGTCGTGGAGAAGATACGACTTTCATGGAAAAGGTACTGAAAAATGTAATAAGAATTGATGGGAGAGAACTACCTGCTGACGATTTATCAGATCCAGCCAGCTGTATGGCTAAATCAAAAATTGAATTAGCTATGGCCGAGATTCACAAAGCAGCTATTTCTGCTGAACCTCAATTAGTCACTGGTTACAATCTACGTGTGATGCTAGGTATCATGGCACTGGGAGGAGAAGCACAGATCGAAGCCTGGGAATCCAGGGGACTGGAGGTTAGTGAAGAAATGATTCTTTCAGCTTCTGACACATTTCAACAGGCGTTCCAGAGTTCTGCGAAATCAGCTTCCGGACCCTGCAGCATATCGATTAACCGCTACGCTATTATGATGGAGTTTAGCGAAGTCCCGGACTGGTTCATACAGGAGTATAAAGAATCATTATCACAGCTCGAGCCTGCAACCAGAAAAGCGTTCGAGTCCGGTGAATTATTTAAGACTACTCCAGTTAAAACAAGCGCAACACATATGGCCAGTGCCTATCGGGAGATTTCTGATTACTTCGATGGAAAAAAATTACCGTCGTCACATTGATTCATGCCTGATGTTTGCTATTAGCCTGGCAGTGAAAGTTTTGTTATCGACTTTTATTGCCAGGCTTTGTCTATCTTAATTGGCAGTATGAGTAGCAGAGCCAGTTAACCCTGGAAAAATCAGTTGAATCAAGAAAGTCCAGGTAACAGCTTAATTCAGCTGATAAAATCAAAAACACAGTCTTCAGCAATCAGCTGACAACGGTGTTTTTGATTTCTCGGCAATTACTCCTGCATTGCTCTACCTATAGTCATCCCTGGTTAAGACCAGGCACATCAATCTGTTACGCATCTTTTTCACGCTGAACTGATTTTTCCAGAGCTGTTAATGAGTCCTGATGAAATCAGCTATTTCTTGTAGTGATTGCATACCTTCTTCCAACATCGGTGCAAATAGTTGCCAGCCATGCAGCATGCCCGGCCACTGGATAGGGGACGTTTGCAGGGGGAGTAGCTGCTGACGCCTGCAGAATTGCTTCTAATTCTTGTACAGACATAACTATATACTCTTACTAAATGCTTGCAATTACATACGGATAATCGGCTTGATAGTCACACCTGTTTCCGAATCCTGGATAGCATCATTAATCTGATCCAGATTATAAAATTTAACCAGCTGATCAAACGGGAATAACCCTTTGGCGTGTAAATCTGCAAGCATGGGAATAAAGGTGTCAGGGTTGGAGTCTCCTTCCACTATACCCATTAAACGTCTTCCACCACTCATAAAATGAGTTTCGTCCAGTTCTATCTGAGTTTCAGGAGCAGGTGCTCCGAGAATACCGCAGCTACCTCGCGGTGCCAGAGATTCAACCGCATCACGTATGACCGATGGGATTCCGGTTGTATCGAGTGAATAATTAGTGCCAAAGCCAGTGATCTTCATCACTTCTTCATTAACCACTGCCTGTTTAGGGTTGATCGTGTGTGTCGCTCCCAACTGTTTTGCCATGGCAAGACGATCATCATTCATATCGACAGCAATAATCGTTGCGGCACCCACGACCCTGGCCGCCATTATCGCTGAAAGCCCGACTGACCCTGTGCCGAAAACTACGAAAGAACTGCCCACAGAAACCTGTAAGGAATTCATTACGGCTCCTGCTCCGGTCTGGATGCCACAGGCCAGAGGCCCGAGCAATTCTAGCTGTAAATCAGGGGAAACCTTTACCACATTGGCTTCATGACATATGGCATGGCTTGCGAAAGATGACTGGCCGAAAAAGTTTCCATGAATTGAATCTTCGCCCTGACTGATTGCTGAAGTACCATCAGGTCGGGTAGCAAAAAAGTTTCGTGGAAAAAATTCATGACAATAACTGCTGGCATGATCGCTACAGCTTGGGCAGCTGCCACAGGAGTTATAGGTCATCACCACATGGTCACCCGCTTTAACCTTGCTTACTGCACTGCCAACCTGTTCAACCACGCCAGCACCTTCATGCCCTAGCACTACCGGAAACGGTGTCGGTAAATGCCCTGCCAGAACAACCAGATCAGTATGGCAGACACCGGTGGCGACCACTCGAACCAGAATTTCATTATCCCTGGGTGTCTCAAGATTGACTTGTTCTACTGTTAAACCCTGACCCTGTTGTCGGGCTACTGCTGCTTTTATTTCCATTGTGTGCCTCCGGAAAATTTGTTAATTACTATTAATTGTCTTATGTCGCGCATAAACGAAATAAGAAACCTCCGGTTAATTCAGAGGTTCCTGTGGCACAGAGATGTGCCACCAAAGTCGTTGGCTACAAACCTTTGATTTTGTGAGAAAAATAAAATCAGAGCTTTCTTAAAAGGGGTAGGGATGGGCTGCGCCCTGGATAGTTACCCAACGTAATTGTGAAAAGTTTTCCCAGTTAGTGGGGCCACCAATATTACCGCCATTTCCAGAACAGCCACAGCCTCCAAATGGATTCACGCAGTCATCATTCACAGTCTGGTCGTTAATATGCAACATGCCTGATTTGAGTTGATCGCCAATGCGCTGGGCACGTGCCAGATCGGCGCTGATGATGCCGGCTGACAGACCGTATTCGGTATCATTAGCCATCGCGATCAACTCTTCGTCTGTAGAGAAAGTGATGATATTCGCGACTGGACCAAAAACTTCATCACTAAATGCACGCATGCCGGGTGCAACACCCGAGAGTACGGTAGGTTGATAAAACAGCTTGGCGTAGCTACCACCTGCTTCGAGCTTTGCGCCCTCATCCACGCTTTGAGTAACAATCGCATGCACCTTGGCAAGCTGTGATTCATTGATCAGTGGACCGATAGCAACCTGTTCTGTGGCAGGGTCACCCACAGGTAAATTTTTCGCCCGCTCGACCAGCAGACGGGTCACTTCTGCAGCAATTTTTTCCTGTACAAAGATACGACCTGAGGCCATACAGATCTGGCCCTGATGCAGAAAAGCCCCCCAGGCCGCATTACTCGCTGCAACTTCTGGATCAGCATCATCCAGAATGATTAATGGACTCTTACCACCCAGCTCCAGCGCGACTTTCTTTAAATGCTTTCCCGCGCTCTCAGCCACCAGGCGACCTGTTGCGGTAGAGCCGGTAAAGGCGATCATGTCAATATCCGGATGCTCACACATCGCTGAACCGGCTTCCCCTGCACCCGGCAGCACCTGTAACACACCTTCGGGCAGACCTGCGGCCTGTAATGCAGCAGCGATCATATAACCACCACTAACCGGAGTTTGTGGATCAGGCTTGAGGATAACCGAGTTACCTGCAGCGAGTGCAGGCGCTACCGCACGGAGGGAAAGAATCAGTGGAAAATTAAAAGGTGAAATAACGCCTACCACACCAAGCGGTATACGTTTGGCGTAACTCAGACGTCCTTCCACTGAGGGTAACACCGAACCCTGAGATTCGAGACACATGGCAGCAGCGATGTTGAATAATTCGACGGCCTCAACTACTTCGTGCTGGCCCTTGAGCGGTACGGCACCAGTTTCACGAACTACCCAGTTAGCAAGCTCTGGCATATGCGACTGCATCGCATTGGCAGCGCGACGAAAGATTGCGGCTTTTTCTCTAGGTGCCGTTGCGACCCAGCTCTTCTGTGCTTCCACTGCGCGCTGCGCCGCGTCTTGAATATCATCCGCATTGGCCATGCCACCGGTCGCAAGCACAGTTCCGGTTGCCGGTTCGATGATATCGAAACTGCCACCCTTAGCGCTTGTCCAATTGCCGGTAAAAATTTGTCCTGACCATAATGTTGAATCAAGCAGGTTATTGTTATTGTCTGTCATTTAAGACGCCTCCACAAAATCTGGTTTTAGTTATTTATTTTTAATTACTGAACATGATTGATCAGTAATCGCAAGATTTTGTGATTGCAGTTAGCGTGCCAACATATCAGTTTGGTTGACATGCGGTAGTGAACTTTCCTTAAAAATCAAACACATTTTAATAATTTAAGAGTTAACCTATGATAATTCATTTGCACTACATCAGATAAAATAAGTTATTATTTGATAACTTTTTCGATTAGCATTGATTAATAAATGCATTATTTGATAAATAAATTAGGTCGTTATGAAAAACAATCGTATATCCCTGGCTGAAGTTTCGCGCATGACCGGACGACTTTTGTCACCCGATGATGCGCGTCAGTTCGACGAAAAAGCCCCTACATTGCAGGACTTATCCGAACAGTTATTTTTCTCTCCCGGAGATGGACGAATCTGGCTTAATGACCAACGCATGATACTCATGCGCAGTGCCACACTGGGTGTGTTACGAAAGGAACTGGTATCAACATTGGGTAAAGAACAGGCTCGTGGATTACTCACCCGGGCAGGCTATGTATCGGGCTTACGTGATGCAGAACTGGTGCGTGATCATTGGGCAGGGTCTGACCCTGAATCCATGTTCCTCGCGGGTACCCGTCTGCATGCACTGGAAGGCGCTGTCCAGGTAGAGCCGATGCGCCTTGAATTCGATGCTGACAAAGGCGAGTATCATGGTGAATTTCTATGGCACAACTCTTATGAAGTAGAAGAACATGTGGCAGCGTTTGGCGTTGGCAAAGATCCCGCCTGCTGGACGCTGACTGGCTATGCCATTGGTTACGTAACGACTTTACTGGGTAAGCTGATTATCTTCCGTGAGGTCGAATGTTGCGCAGCGGGTGCTAAACATTGCAGGGTAGTAGGTAAACCAGCGGAAATGTGGCCCGATGTAGAAAAGGATTTAAGCATGATCAATGCTGAAGGTTTTGTCAGTAGCAGTGCTTTTAGTGCGCCTAAAAATTCATCGACTGAGCTCGACCTGACTTTACCTGATGTACCAGTTGTTGGGAGTGAAACCGAGCACATGGTGGGTGTTTCAGCCGCCTTTAATGGTGCATGCCATATGCTAAAACGGGTAGCACCCACTCGTGCTACCGTGTTGTTCAGTGGAGAATCCGGTGTTGGCAAGGAGCTGTTTGCATCCATGCTGCATAACATCAGCCCGCGTAAGAATGCTGCCTTTGTTTCCATAAACTGTGCAGCGATACCTGAGGCCCTGGTCGAGTCGGAGTTATTCGGCGTAGAACGTGGGGCCTTTACCGGTGCCACTGTTTCGCGTCCGGGTCGCTTCGAACGCGCCGATGGCGGTACTTTGTTTCTGGATGAAATTGCCACACTCAGCCTGGTTTCTCAGGGCAAGCTTTTACGCGTATTACAGGAAGGCGTGATTGAAAGAGTCGGTGGCACTAAACCCATTAAGGTTGATGTTCGACTGGTCGCAGCCACCAATGTGAATTTGCATGCAGAAGTGAAGGCTGAGCGTTTCCGCGAAGATCTTTATTTCCGTCTCAACGTCTATCCTATCCATTTGCCACCTCTACGTGAGCGAAGAGATGACATCCCTCTATTGTTGAGCTATTTCCTGCAACATTACAGTCAACGCCATGCACGTCATGTTAAGGGATTTACACCCAGAGCTGTACGCTCACTACTCAGTTATCATTACCCGGGCAATATTCGCGAGCTGCAAAACCTGATTGAACGTGGTGTGATCGAGGTTGAAGATGAAGGTATCGTGGATCTGATTCATATCTTCCGCAATGAAGAAGTTTCATTTGATAAGCTTTATTCTCTTGATGAAAAGGGTGAGCTAACCAATAAACCTGCGGATGATGAAAAGACTCCATCAGCCTCTGGGAACTATCTTGAATTGTTTGAAAATTCGAAAGATGATGAACCCTTAACGCTTGATCTGTTGCAACAGAGGGTGATTGAACAGGCCGTTAAACATACTGGAGGTAACCTTGCAAAGGCAGCAAGAATGTTAGGTTTGACGCGACCACAGCTAGCTTATCGTATGCAGAAGTTACAGTTAAACCTGGAAAAATCAGTTGAGCATGAAAAAGATGCGTAACAGATTGATGTGCCTGGTCTAAGACAGGGATGACTGTAGTAAGAGCAATTCAGAAGCAATTGCCGAGAAACCAAAAACAGCGTAGTCAGCTGATTGGTGAAGACTGTGTTTTTGATTTTATCAGCAGCTTTAAGATGTTACGTAGACTTTCATGATTCAGCTGATTTTTCCAGGTTTAAGCATTGATGAAAGCTAACTGATGAGTGACTGATTTATTTTTATATCTTTTGCTAATTTCATCTTTTAGAAATTTTAATTCCTGTTCCAGAAAAGCAATTTCTTTAATCATATACTCAGGTTTCTTTGGTAACCCATAGTCATTGGCTAGCTTCTTCAAAGTATTGAGATTATTTTCAACTCTTTTTACCTCGGCTTCGAGGCTATAGTATTTAGGTTCGTTATTCATGACTTTAATTTGATTCAGCATATTTATATTGTTGAGTATAAATATAGGATTAAAGCTTAAACTTTACTGTGAACCAGGTATCGTAGTGGAAGAGAAAAAATTAACAGAAAGATAGTTTCTAATTCAACCTGGAAAAATCAATTGAACGTGAAAAAGATGCGTAACAGATTGATGTGCCTGGTCTAAGCCAGGGATGACTGTAGTTACGGCAATGCAGGAGCAATTGCTGAGAAATCAAAAACACAGTTTCCTGATGATAAGCCGTTCTACCAAACTGTGAACAATTTACAAATTGTTTTTTTAAAAAATAGGTATTAGAAATGAAAAATAGGTATACCTACTCATGCATGCAATTGTAGTTACCTGATAGCATGATTAGCAATGGAGAATATCAGCAATATTGAATATGGAGAATGCTGATAAACCTAAACTGGAAGCCGGGACGAGTTTTATTCTGATTGGAGCAAGTCTTAATTTCCACTATATAAACCAGATTTGTGGTGAGCTATACATCCAGCAAAAGGACAGGTCAGTCGTAGGAAGTATTCTTCGAGTGGTATCAAATGATAGTCAGCCACTCTCACACAATAACGAGTTCCGGTTAACAGGAAATGAACCGACGCCGGAACAATGGATAGTATATTAAGTTAGCATTATTTTTTAATGACCAGAAATTTAAAACCAGGAGAAAGTTAATGAAAAAGATTGTTTGTTTATTACTGTGTGTAATGGGTATGAGTAACTCAGCTAATGCTGCTTTACTTTCAAATTTTAATGCTATATATGATTCTTCATTAGAACGGATACAATATAATTTTGATTTGATTTCAGTTGATGCCTCATCTCCTGAAGGTGTAAATCAACTGTATATTAACTACGATCCAGGGATTGCTTTTTTTACGCCATCCACATCTATTGTATCTGCAACTTCGACAAATAATACGATTACTCTTTTTACTGCAACCGATGAATTTGCTTTAAGGTTTGACCCCCTGGAAAATGAAGCTGTGATAAATTACAGCATTATATTAGATAACGTTAACACTTCAGTGTTGGAGACTACAGCTAATTTAAGGATGCAAGTTTTTCTCAATCCTTTTTTTATTCAAGGCAGCCACAGCTTAACTGGATGGAGCGAGTACCCCTTTAATCCTGCATCGGATATTCATTCGGAAGGTTCTTTGTTAACAAGTGTTCCAGAGCCGACCCCGATTGCCTTGTTGACTCTGGGACTTGCAGGAATGTTTTTTTCAAGAAAAAAGATTAAGTAAGCACCGATTTGATACAGAAGCCCCGATATTATTCGGGGCCTTCTGACTAACAAAGAATCACTCAGACAAATTAATACTCAGCTGCTTTATCTTTTTCAGAATGTCTATATCATTCGGTTAGTTTGGACTAATAGGTTAAAATATCAGATGCAGTACAGTAAAAGAAATTCTCCTGAATGTTTTGATAGTTAATCCGGCTAATATTAACCTTCCAGCTCTTCCCAGCGCTCATAAATTTTTTCCAGTTCCTTTTCTTTTTCGGCTAAATTCTGTTGTGCCTGAGTAATTACTTCAGCGGTTTTCTGATAAAATTCAGGTTCTGCCATCTTAAGCTGAATTTCATTGATGATTTCTTCAAGTTTTTCAATTTTACGTGGTAATGATTTCAGTTCTTTTTGTTCATTAAAATTCAATTTTTTCTTTGGCTCTTTTTCCTGAGCCTTTGGTTTTAATGTTTGACTGTCTTTGTTCGCTGATTTTTTTTCAGTTACTTTTTTGCTTGCTACTGGTTTTTGCCTTAGCCAGTCATCATAGCCGCCAACATATTCATTTACTTTAGCATTGCCTTCAAATACAAAACAACTATCAACGATATGATTGATGAATGCCCGATCATGACTGACCAGTAATAATGTACCCTGAAAATCCATCAATAGTTCTTCCAGTAATTCCAGCGTATCTATGTCTAAATCATTGGTGGGTTCATCCATGATCAGGAAGTTGAATGGTTTAGTAAATAGTTTAGCCAGCATTAAACGGTTGCGTTCGCCGCCGGATAAAGCACTTACCGGTGTATTCATTTGTGCCGGAGTAAATAGGAAATCTTTTAAATACCCGATGACATGTTTGCTGACACCATTAATGATAACGCTATCTGATCCATCAGCCATGTTTTCACGTACGGAGCGTGTGAGGTCAAGTTCATTGCGGTTTTGATCAAAATAAGCAACTTCCAGTTTAGTCCCAGTTTTGACAGTTCCTGATTGGGGCTTTATATCGTTTAACAGTAATTGTATCAGGGTCGATTTTCCACAACCATTGGGGCCGATAATACCGATTTTATCTCCGCGCTGTATTTTACAGGAGAAGCCTTTGATAATTTCCTGTTTTTGCCAGCTAAAATCGACATTTTCCGCTTCTATGACAATCTTGCCTGAGCGTTCGACAGCTTGCGTCGATAGCACGGCCTTGTTGACCTGTTCACGTCGTTGGCTGCGTTGCTCACGCATTTTTTCAAGTGCTCTTACCCTGCCTTCGTTACGGGTTCGGCGTGCTTTAATTCCCTGTCGAATCCAGACTTCTTCTTCAGCCAGTTTTTTATCAAACAGGGCATTGGAAGTTTCTTCTGCATCCAGTTGCTGTTGTTTAGCGGTAAGGTATTTATCATAGCTTCCTGGCCAGCTGGTCAGTTGTCCTCGATCAAGATCTATTATTCGAGTTGCCAGATTCTGTAAAAAGGAGCGATCATGGGTAATAAACAATATCGCTCCATTAAATGATTTAAGAAATTCTTCCAGCCAGAGTATGGCTTCAATATCCAGATGGTTGGTCGGTTCATCCAGTAAAATCAGGTCCGGTTCAGAAACTAAAGCCTGGGCCAGCAGGGTTCGTCTTTTTAAACCGCCGGAAAGCGCATCAAAGGCTTGATCACCTGGTAATTTGAGTAGTGAAATGGTTGAGCTGATGCGCTGTTCAATATTCCAGCCATTTTGTGCTTCGATCTGTTGTTGTAAAAGCTCCATTTGCTTTAAGGCTGCAGGATCTTCATTCAGCGCCAGTATACAGTGATGCCAGTCAGTGATGATTTTACCCAGTTTACCCACACCTTCAGCAACCACATCATAAACGCTACCCGCTATGGATTCAGGCACATCCTGACGTAGTTCTCCCACTCGAATTCCCTGGCTGTAATTGACTTCTCCTTCGTCGGGTTTATTTTGTTTTGATATTAATTTGAGCAGCGTCGATTTTCCTGTACCGTTTCGTCCTACCAGGCAGATACGCTCTCCTTTATCAATTGTCAGGTTGACATGGTCCAGTACCGGATGACTACCAAAGCTGTGATAAAGGTTTTTAAGAGTGACGATGGGCATAACTTTAGCTGCGAGTAAAGCGGCGCATTATAGATTAGATTTGGAAAAATAGCAGTTTAAAGAATGTCTGATACGGGCTATTTCCTCATTGTACTGGTTGTCTGATAATTGTTTTCCAGTTTGCAGGGTTTGCCCGCCTGATATCACTTAAATATATCTCGTGATGTTTGGCATTTCTCTGATTTCCATTTTGTTCAATAAATGAATGCAGTTTTTCAATTGTGGGGCCTTCTTCTGAAAAAGGACCGATGTGCATGATTTGAGCAGCCTTGCCTTCTTTAAAAGATTCAAATCTGACCAGCGGTAGGGCTGGTGGATTCTTTTTTATTTTTACCTGTTGTATGGCTAGCTCTACCATTTCTCTGGTGATGAACTCTGGTTGCATAATCATTAAAGTCCATTTCCAGTTATCTTTCTTGCCACTGGTAAATGATGACATGTCATCTGCCCACCACAATCCTTCCAGAGGCATTACGCTATAATCTATCGCAGTTTCTCCCTTTTTTATCATGAATTTTAACGTGTATGATAATGGGTATAGGGCTTCAATAGCCTGTTGGAATGATTCAGATGTATTCGGATCTCCCTCTCCATCAATCATCAGGAAATTCCATTCGGGTACTTCAACCAGCTCTACCTTTTTGGCAGAAGGTTTATAAAACTGTTTGAATTCTTTTTTATAGTCAATTTTTTGCATGGCAATATTCGGTCATCAGGTAACAGGTGGCAATCTCGTTCAATTGATTTTTCCAGGACTAAGAGAATCCTATTCCAGTTGTTTTTTAATCAGTAAGTTCATTGATATATTGCTGTGGCGATGATTTTTGAGGGATCATAAGATTTATTTTTCAGTTAAATCCTGACTTGTTTTGTCAAGTATTCTACCCAGTCTAAAAGAATCTATAATGCTGACTATCCAGCATATCACCAGTAGATATATGGCATAATTTATGGTTGAATCATTGTTTTGTTCAAGTTTTAAATCTATTTCACTGGATATTCTTTCAACAGATAATGGGATTTCACCAAGAATAATTTGATCACTTATCTGTTGGGCTATTTGCGTGACAGTGGTGAGAAAAATAAGCAGACATATTGTCGCGATACTGGCAAATATGATGCCCTGAACTTTTTTCTGAATAGCAAAATGTCCTACTCCCGGGAATACAAAGGCTGATAGTAGTGCGGCTTTCCAGCAGTTTTTCATTTGAATAATCCAGTTTTTTTAAAATAACTAAACTCTGAAAAATTCAGAGCCTCGCTGTATTCACTTATAATCACCAGTTATCCGGTTTACCAATATTGACATCTATACCCTGAGATAAAAGCTGTTGTTGTCTCAGGTTCATTAAGTCGGCATATCCAGAATATTTCAGATGGTTTTTATCCAGGCCAAATCGAAGGACATTTTCAAAGTGGAAAGGGTATAGCATGGATTCTACTCGGGCGACTTCCCGGCCTTCGTCAAAAAGTAGCAGGCCGGGGCGATAGCTAATTTTTAAGGTAGTGGCCCATGCCATTGGCGTGGTTTTATGACCGTCAAAATCTATTATGGGCTGATTTGATTTAGCATCCAGCCTGACGACATGATAGCGCGATAATTGCTCGCGAATTTCAGCCCGGCTTAACATTTTCTGATGAAAGTGTACGCATTCATCGCAATCATCATCTTCAAATAATACGGCTACCGGTTTTTTCAGGGAGCTGAAATCGGTGGTATTTTTGAAAATTTCATCATTGATAAGTTTGTATTGACCATACTTTAAATTTTTACGCTTAAAGTCATTAAAGCTGGTCGTTAAATAAGCTTTTTGTTGTACAAAATCGAGAGCCTGTTTAAGTGCGGCAGGAGACCTGTACCCATTTAAACGTAAAACGGTTTTGTTATTACCATCCAGAAAAATAATTGTAGGTGTGTACTGAACTTTTAAATAGGTCGCAAGAACTGATTCAGTTGTTACCAGGTCTTCAGACATCGCTATTTCGCGATCTCCTTTGATGTTAATCTCAATACTGTCAAAGTTTTGTTGAATCTGTGATTTGAGTGGTTCCTTCTGGAAATTTGTATTAATCATTTTATTGCAGTAAGGACAGCCATTAAGATGAAAAAATAGTAATACGTGTTTGCCAGATTCTTTTGCTTCACTGGCATCCTCGGCTATATCAAGAAATGAATCTTTAAACCAGGAAGGTGTTTCGAAATCGATACCACCTGAAACTTTTCCGGTTTCGGCAGCATTCAGCTGACTGTAAAAAAGAGGACTAAGCAGTAAAATGATAATCGTTAAAATGGATTTCAGTTTCATAATAAGACGGAATCGAATTGGATTTTGTTATCATACAATGATTTAATCTAAACTCAATTTTAATCTGTGTAGTTTCCAGACTACCCGGTTTGTAATTTTTCGATACGACAGGATAAAGTGGATGTGTGGACGTTTTGTACTTTCATCATCAGCCAAAGCGATTGCTGATTATTTAAACTCTGATGTACCTGAAGTGTTTGAGTCCCGATATAATATTGCACCAACCACGCCTGTTCTTGCTAAAACGGCTAAAAACCTGACTTTTTTACGCTGGGGATTACTACCATCCTGGGCTAAAGATATTAAAATGGCTAATCGCATGTTTAATGCCCGTGCCGAAACAGTGAGCGAAAAGCCCTCATTTAAAAATGCATTTAAGCGCCGCCGTTGCCTGATTCCCGCCAGTGGTTTTTATGAATGGAAGGCTGAAAATGCAGGGAAACAACCTTATTTCTGCCATATCAATCAGAGTTTGTTTAGTTTTGCGGGTATCTGGGAGCAATGGCAGGATGCTGCTGGTAATTATTTACAATCCTGTGCAATTTTAACCACCGCTGCAATCGGGGAAATGGCGAAAATTCATCACCGTATGCCGATTGTTATTCGTGAATCTAATCAGCCGGACTGGTTAGACCACAGTACAGAATCAACCGCTGTGGCGATGGACTGTATCGCAGACTTAAATGATGAGTTTGAGATTTATCCGGTAACTAAAGAAGTCAATTCCAGTCGTAATGATTACAGTAGTCTGATTGATGCAGTGCTGTAGAAATATGGTTAAATACTAACTGATAGTGCCTTTAATTGATGGTGAATATTGCGGCGTGCGATTAACTCGTATTTTTGATAAAAATAATCGGTAAAAAATATCTGTTTCCTGTTGAGCAGGGTTTTAAAAAAACCGATTACTCTATCGTAATATTGCTGATCAGTTAAATGAGGAACTTCCTTACGTAATTTATCTCCATTCAAATAAAAATCTTCAAGAGAAGAGCCAAAACTGGTTAAATCAATATCGAGTAAATAAGCCTGGTCATCATTTGGTGGCGGGCTGAGATGTTTGGTAGAAATAATTAATTCTGTAACCAGCTCTATAAAATCAGTGCTAAGAAGCTCTTTGGCGAGTTTACTGAAAAACAGGGCGCTTTGTTCTTCATTGTCTCTGGCTTGTACATCATAAATGACATCATGAAACCAGATGCTCATTTGTACTGCATTGCTTGACTGTAATTTATCCTCAACCTGATCATAATAAGCGAGGCATTTAATGATGTGTTCCCGGGTGTGATAAAAACGTGTTTCTTCAGTGTAGTATCTGGTTAGCATCTCCCAGATTTTTTCAACTTCCATAGTCTTGTTTTGGGGCCAGAGTGAAAAAAATAATTTCTTTCTCCTGCTCCATTCTTTCTCGATATCCATCGTGTTTAATATTGACATTTTAAGTGCAGTAGACTCTGAATAATTCAACAATAAATACTCTAAGAAGTGTTATCGAAAAATATGAATTTTAAACACCTGAAAAATTAATCAGTATTGTTATAGGGTATTTAGCATTATCCAGATGCTAAAATCACCTCAAAATTTTTTAGGATGTCTATGAAGAGTATCACAAAATCTGAAAGCGTAAACGTAATTATTTAACTGAATATATGTTTTTCATGAAGTTTTCACTTTTAAATATTTGCTTTTTAATTAAGTCTAAATCTCAAATATCGTATTGATTTTACGGTATTTTTCAGATATCTATTCGGTATTTATTTCATTTTCAGTTTCTTCATCAGGAATGGATTTCATTTCATCTACTAATGTCTTCATAGGCTGGATGCTTCGTAGCTCCATGTTGTTATTTCAAGCTGGAAAAATCAGTTAATCATGAAAGTCCAGGTAACAGCTTAATGTAGCTGATAAAATTAAAAACACAGTCTTCATCAATCAGATGACGACGGTGTTTTTGATTTCTCCGCAATTACTCCTGCATTACTCTACCTACAGCCATCCCTGGCTTAGACCAGGCACATCAATCTGTTAAGCATCTTTTTCACGTTCAATTGATTTTTCCAGGTTCAATTCTGGGTTAGTGCGCTACGGTGAAAGGTTTAAAGCAGTTTCACTATCCTAACCTTTATTCTGTTCTGATTTATATTCTGCGATAAGATGAATATCTTCAGTAGAGCCGGTAATTAATAATGCCCGGACAATTGAAGTCATCACTGAGACAGGGATATCGTGAAGAAAAATTTAGTAGAAATCCTATATTTCAGATTAATTATATGCATTTAGAAGCTGAGTGATTTGGGGAATATATTAAAAAAATATCAGTAAAATGATTCCTATAAGAAATTATTGTATTAAAAACTATTTATATAATGATTTTCTGTATTACTTTTGACCCCTGGACATATTTAAAAATTTAGCTATCAGCTCTGGAAATGTGTGTCAATCAGTTTGATTTGGATAAGCGAATTTATTTTTATAATGAGGCTGTATCCGCATTATAAGGGATTTATATAATGAATTTTACAGACAAAAAATAACAGATATTTTTTATGTTAATAGTTTATTATTGGCTTAAATCTAAATATTAATAATTAGTTTATATTAAAATGTAATATAAGCTGATGTTAGAGTACAATCTGTAAACTCCTTAGTCCGTTTCTTTTATTTCTGTAAAAAGGGACAGGCTATTCAATTATAGAAAAAACCAATGTAACTATATTATGAGTAATTCTAATTATAATAATAAACTAATGAAGTAAATTAATGAGGTCTGTGAAACAAGTCTTTAATTTTTTATTAGTAATGGTGGTTATTGCCTGTACCGTTGCAATTTATTTTTCTTCACAAAAGAAAAGCTTTAGTCCTGTTGATTTGAATTCTTATTTGCTGGATGAGATAACAGGTACTGCCAATTCTACTGATACAACCGTCATAAAACCTGGCTCTGAATATGAGATAATTGAGGCTTTAAAGTCGAGCTCGGGTCCAGTTACAATCAGTGGTGTTCATTATAGTCTGGGTGGGCAATTAAAATATCAGGGAGGACTATATTTTGATATGAGCTCTTTTGATCAGATTTTAGATTTTGATACAGAAAGAAAATTAATAACAGTACAGTCAGGAATTAGTTGGAGAGCCATTCAAAAAGTTATTGATCCACATAATTTATCAGTAAAAATTTTACCTGATAATAATGATTATTCAGTCGGAGGATCTCTTAGTGTTAATGCTCATGGAAGGTTTATCAATCAGGGGGCGATAATCAATTCAGTCAAATCTATTCGTATTATTCTGGCTGATGGAAATGTTTATGAAGCCAGTCCTGAAAAAAATTCTGCCTTATTTTATGGTGCTATAGGAGGATATGGAGGAATTGGAATTATCACTCAAGCTACACTGGAACTGGTTGATAATATTGCCATAGAAAGAAGTGTAAAATTACTGTCCTTTAATGATTTTTCTCATTACTTTAACGGGCATGTTTTACATGATGAAGATATTGTATTGCATCAGATTGTTTTATATCCCACTGACTTTGAAGTTTTACTGGATATTGTCTGGAAAAAAACTGATAAACCCTTACTTGAGGAAAAAAGATTAAGAACCAGTGCAAAAAATCCCTGGTGGGAATCTGTCTATGTTGAAATGTTATCCAGATCTACTCTTTTACAAAGGTTTCAGAAAAATCTCATTGACCCCTATAAATATAAAGGTGCTACAGTGGAGAGTTTAAATTTTGAAACCAGTCAAAATTTCAATCATAGCGGGTTTATTAATAATAAAAAATCAACCATGGCTTTACAGGAATATATAATACCCGCTAACAGGTTTGAAATATTTGTCTTTAACCTACGGGATATTTTTAGTCGTCATGATGCAAACATATATAAAATACTCATAAATTATGTGCCACAGGATAAAAAGAATGCTTATACAGGGGAGGGAGGAGATTTTTATTCATTTAAAATTCTTTATCTAATGGATAAAAAAGCAAAGTCCGGTTATCAGGTGGCAGGCTGGACAGAAGAGCTGGTCAGAGCCTCAATAGAGTCTCATGGCACTCATATTTTACCTTTTCTTATTTCGGATTCATCCGGGCAAATATATAAAACTTTTCCTGACTCTAAGAATTTATTTGATTTAAAGAAAAGAACTGACCCGGCTAATCGGTTTAGAAATGTATTCTGGGATCAACATCAATATGAAATTTATAGAAAAATAGAACTCCCGTTAAATACTCCAATTAATAGTTCCCTTGTATTTAATAAGTAGATATTTCTTTCTAAAAGGTGATAATTGAAATTTAATTACTCACTTTTACAGGTAAAGAAATGCGAATTCTTCATACTATGCTTCGTGTAGGTAATCTCGAAAAATCAATTAATTTCTATACCAATATATTTGGTATGAAATTACTGCGCAGGAAAGATTATCCTGAAGGGAAATTTACCCTGGCATTTTTAGCTTATGGGCCTGAAAGTGAGAATACTGCTATTGAGTTAACTTGTAACTGGGATACAGAGAGTTATGAGCTGGGAACTGGTTTTGGGCATATAGCGATAGAAGTCGATGATGTGTATGCTGCAACAGAGGAAATACGTCAGGCTGGCGGTAAAATAATCCGTGATGCAGGTCCAATGAATGCCGGTACAACTATCATTGCTTTTGTCGCTGATCCTGATGGATATGAGATTGAAATTATCGGCAAAAAATGAATTTTCTCTGAACTGTAAGGTCATTTAATATCATCAATAATGTGCAGACTTTAATTAAGCGATTTGTTAACTATGAAAAAATACCTCTTTATTGTTACTGTATTTATGCTTGGCGGTTGTAGTAATCAGCTTATATATGAAGAAATTCAACGTAAAAATCAGTTTGATTGTTATAGCTTACCGGTATCTCAGCAGGATGATTGTATTGAAAGTAGTCATTCGATGAGTTACGAGGAATATGAGCGAGAACGACAGAAAGCCTTGAACCAGGATTCCGCAGCTGACCGCTCGCAATAGAGGTTAACCCACTGTCCGCTACGAACTGAATTACAGGTTCAACTCATCCAACTGCGGATTCCTGGTTGAAATATTATTTGACCGATTAAATAGCTATATTATCAGCACAAACAGGATTAAATGTATGAATGAAATAATGCGCTTGATGCAAAATCATAGCTCTGTCAGAAGTTATACAGAGCAGTCCATTGATAGTGCTTTATTGCATAGCATTATTAACAGTGGACAATCTGCATCCTCTTCCAGCTTTATTCAGGCTTACTCTATTATTCGTGTAAGCGATCAGCAAAACAGGCGAGAAATTTCGAAGGCTGCAGGTAATCAGTCATGGGTAGTGAATGCTGCTGAATTTATGGTGATTTGCGCAGATATGTACAGAATTCAGCATAGTTGCCTGAAGTCTGATAAAGGGCCTCTGGAGGGTTATGCTGAACACTTTATTGCTGCAACGGTTGATGCTGCTTTAATGGCGCAGAACATGATGTTAGCGGCAGAGTCGGCTGGACTGGGTGGTGTTTTTATTGGAGGAATCCGAAACCAGCCCGATATTGTGAGCCAATGTCTAAAGCTTCCTGAGCATGTTTATCCTGTCTTTGGTTTATGCCTGGGATGGCCTGCCGATAAGCAGGCAGTCAAGCCCAGATTTCCATTAGAAACTATTCTGCATCAGGACAGCTATCAAACTGACAGGGTGGCGAACAATATTGATGAATATGACCAACAAATGAATGATTATTATTCTGCCAGACAAACAAATGTGAAGACGACTAACTGGTCCTTACAAACTGCTTCTGCCATTCAGGGCAAAAAGCGAGAACATATGTTGACTTTCCTGCGTGATCAGGGATTTCTTAAGCGGTAATTATCGATCTATTTTCCTGGTTGCGGCTAACGTAAGCTACTCAGATTTGTAATAATTGCATCCTGCTTACGCTTGATATCCTGTTGAATCTTATGAGCCATATCGGTATTTGGGTTAACATGTTCCATACATAACTCAATGTTCCGGTTACTGGTTTTATTTACGGCCTGTTCCATAGCGAGGGCAATAATACCGGTGACTTCTTCTATTTCTTTATCAGATAATTTAGCGCTGATTGAATTATTTATTTCAAAAGCTGCATTTTTTGCTACTTTTATTAATTTCATTATATTCTCCTCTTAGCTATTTAGAGTATAACAGAGTCCGATTACTCAATTACTTAAACTTTAGCAGTAAACTCTATTTTTTCCCGCTCCAAATGACCTGAACCAGTTGAAAGTTTATGAATTAATAGTTGTAAGAGTATACCTCTAACTGCTTTTAACCTGAAAAATCAGTTGAGCATGAAAAAGATGCGTGACAGATTGATGTGCCAGGTCTAAGTCAGGGATGACTGTGGTTAGAACAATGCAGGCGCAATTGCCGGGAAATCAAAAACGCCGTAGTCAGCTGACTGGTGAAGACTGTGTTTTTGATTTTATCAGCTGCATTAAGCTGTTACCTGGACTTTCATGATTCAACTGATTTTTCCAGGTTTATGTAAGGTTATTCTATTTACCCAAAGATTTTCGACTGGCCCAGATGGAAGCTGCTGCTGAAGTTTTATCTGCCTTTGGATTATCTTCCAGAAGAGAAAGATAAAGCTGTTCTACTTCGGTTCTGGCCCATTGGGTTTTACGTAAAAATTTAAGACTGGATTTGATAGATGGGTCATTATTGAAACATCGGATTTTGATCCGCATTCCCAGTTCTCTCCAGCCAAAATGATCAACCAGTTCTGTTAATATGGTTTGCAGCGTTATTCCGTGTAACGGGTTGTTTATTTGTGATTGAGACATTTTGACTGAAATTTGATGGATATTGGCTATTTTTACTTGCGGTTCATTGCGCGACGCTTATTACGTTGTACTAAATTATCCAGAAATTGAGCTAATTCTTTTTTTCCCCAGGCTTCAGCTTCAGCTTCGCTGGAAAATCCTTCCTGACTTTTTGAAACAGTGGTTCTTTTTGAAGTAACCCGCCTGATAATTTTTACACGCCAGTTTGAGTCATGTTGTTCAATCTGGTAGTCATATTTTTTACTTTGGGACATATTTTTTTCCACGATTAAGTGCATTGGAAGGAAATCATTGTTTGGTACATTTTACCTGGAGTCTGTCGTGCTTAGCATGAATTTACTGCGGAAAAGGGATTTTGGCCAGATATTCTGGTCATTTTTGTAAAAACAAGCCGCTATTCGCTTCAAAATACCATTCTTCAAATCACCTGAACCCGACAGGCTTCCGGGGCGAATGCTACCATCTAGTGAATAAGGTTAATATGTAATTCTATCCTTACTAAAGAAAATATTTACACAACTGTAAAATAGATTACTCAGCCTGTATCCTCTTTGATAAAGTAGCAGTATTTTTTTGAAAACAATTATGACTTTTTATCCTCCCATTGATCGAAATGCTTTGATTAGAGCTGATACATCTTTAGTCAAAGATATTTTACAAAACGCTGATACTCGCATATTGATCTGGTATGAAGGCAAGCTGATTATCAGAGGGCAAAGTTCACTGTATTTTCATTATGCTGAAATATCAAAGATTGCCGCTGATTTCTCGGAGTTTATGTATCTCGGTAGGCATCAAAATCTTAACTACTTTACCTGCCAGTTGCAGCACTGGCATAATTATTTTGATGGCCTGCAATTATCAGGATTACGTTCTGCAACACGTCAATATAGTGATTTTCATCTGGGATTACTATTTTATTCACATGGCCTGGTTAACTGGCATCAAAATCATTCGTTTTGCTCTAATTGTGGTGGATCAACGAGCATAATTAAATCTGGCCATGAACGAAAATGTGATAATACGGGGTGTAGACGTAGCCATTATCCAAAAATTGATCCGGCTGTCATTTTTTCAGTCGTAAATAATAGCGGGGATGTACCAAAAATTTTGCTGGCCAGAAAAGCCGAATGGGATCAGTATCGGCATGCGGTATTAGCTGGTTTTGTGGAACCTGGAGAAACCCTGGAAGATACCGTAAAACGTGAAGCACTGGAGGAAAGCAATCTTACTGTCGACAATATCAGCTATGCTGGATCACAATCCTGGCCATTTCCCGGGCAGATTATGCTGGGTTTTAGCTGTGAAACCACACAATGGGATATAACTCTGGTGGATCAGGAGCTGGAATCAGCGAATTGGTTCAGTGCTGCCGAAATTGAGACTAAGGTTAAAGCTGGAAAATTAAAAATGCCCTTCCAGTTTTCAATTTCATGGCAGCTTATTGATACCTGGTTTTTTCAGCAAACTGGTTCCCATCTTGAAAGTGAAGTAAAAAGCTAACCATGGTTTGCAAGCTAGCAGATTAATAAATGCAGGCTCTATCAGCTAAAAGATGCTCTATCACGAAGATAATTAATCTGCACTTCAAGAATCCTGATTTCTTTACGCAATTTTTCAGAGCTTTTTGAAGATCCCTTGGTCGCTTCAATTTGCTGAATGCGAGTTGTCATATCATCCAGCGTATCGATCAATTTTGCTTCATCGATGGCAATGTTTAAATTATTGATTATTTCATTTGTTGTTGCTGGATCTATATATGTTTCTTCCATTGATAAAGGATCACTATAAAATTGATATTGATTCATTAATTATCCCCCCGTATTCTTTTATAGTCGTTACTATGGCGCAATCTACTTTAAAAGGATGCAAGATAAGGCTGAAATGTATGTAAGAATTCTCTTACAAAGAAATATGGGAAAGCGAAATTTATCTCTGGTTAAGACGGAATAGCGCCAGTATGCTTTGGGAATAAGGCGGCAATTAACTTTATAGCCTTAAGTTTTATAATGTTTTCAGTTTTAAACCGAAACTACTTCTGATAGTAAAGGTCAAACTGAAATGTATTCAGATTCAACTGATTTTTCCAGAATCAATAACACAGACTTGTATTATATGTTAAAACTTTTTTCACCCTTATTATCAAAATATATTCTTGGTTTGTTTTTTTTAAGCCTTGTTGAGTCAATCTATGCAGCGGGACCCGTTGAAAATGACACTGTTAATTTTGTTGAAATTCTTAAAGCAGCCAGTTTTGCTAATGAAGTCTACAATACTGAGCCTGAAATAAATGCGTTTTTTCAATCAGGTTCATATTCATTAACTCAGTATCGAACAATACCTGCAGTCAATATTTCCTATTTTATTGCGACTGATGATCAGGCAAAAAAACAGATTATATCCATTCGAGGTACATCCAATATTGAGAATGCCATGATAGATGTATCTCTTAAGTTACTGCCTGATGAATTTACTGGTATTCAATTACATCAGGGTTTTTCACTGGCAGCTAGAAACATATATTCAGATATTAAACCTGTCGTTAAAAAAGATTACGAAATAGATGTTACTGGCCATAGTCTAGGTGGGGCTGTTGCCGTTATATTAGCCATGTACCTTGATACAGAGCAGTTTAATGTGGGATCGGTTATTACATTTGGTCAGCCTAAAGTGACTAATATTGCAGGCACTCAAAAATTTGCACATTTGAATTTAGTTCGAGTCGTCACACCTCTGGATCTGGTACCTCTGGTACCGCTTTTTGATCCTCTGGATATTAATAACGTCGACATTTACTGGCATGGTGGTCGGGAAGTACTGCTATTAGATGGGACACAATTTTCGCTTCTTGAAGGTGTAAATAGTATGCTACGAGCTACAAAATTTACTCAGCAAGTACTCAATGAAGAGAATTTAAAAAATCACAAAATGACATTTTATATTGCTAAGCTGGAAAAAAAGAAAATTAATTCTGAACTTGTTCCTTTTGAGAATAGTTATAATTTATTTAATCTGTTCGGCAGTTAATAGGCTGGAAACTTGACCTGTTATGTCGTATGTGTTTGACTTTATTGGAACTTATTGAATTGTTGGTAATCATCAAAATAATATAATAATTATTTATGAGTAATCTATAAATACATCTGAGATTACTGATTTGAACTAATAGCTGACAAATGTGTATTCTTCTATAAGTTTTTATGACTTAATTTTAATGATAAAAAACCATATATCACAGGATAAAATCCATGAAAAAATCATCTAAAAAGGCAAAAAAGGCTGACGAAGAAAAGTTGAAGAAAGCTAAAAAAGCAGCGGCTAAGAAGGCAGCAGCAAAGAAAGAAGCAGCTAAGAAAGTAGCAGCTAAGAAAGTAGCAGCTAAGAAAGTAGCAGCTAAGAAAGTAGCAGCTAAGAAAGCAGCAGCAAAGAAGGCAGCAGCAAAGAAAGCAGCAGCAAAGAAAGCAGCAGCAAAGAAAGCAGCAGCAAAGAAGGCGGCAGCTAAGAAAGCAGCAGCCAAGAAAGCAGCAGCTAAGAAAGCAGCAGCTAAGAAAGCAGCAGCCAAGAAAGCGGCAGCTAAGAAGGCAGCAGCTAAGAAAGCAGCAGCAAAGAAGGCGGCAGCAAAGAAAGCAGCTGCTAAGAAAAAATCTCCAAAGAAAAAGTCAGCTTCAAAGAAAAAATCTAAAAAGAAATAGAATCTAAGATCAGTTTATTTGTAAAAATATCTTAATAAAATAATTCCAGGGCAAGTTTTTCCTGGAATTATTCTTTTCAACGAGAATATTGTGGGAAGTAAATGTGGTATATCACTATATTCGATCGTCTAACATAATCACCTTTTAACCTGGAATCCGCGTCGTTACGCCTTGATCTATACCACCTCAAACGCACAATCAACTCGTCCAACTGCAGATCCCTGGTTTACTCTTTATGTGTATAGGTTGCCGCAATAGCTGGAGCGGAAGTTGAATTTGTAGTCAAAGGATGAGAGTATTTTGGGTTTATAATGTTCTTCTAATTTTATGATTTTAGGGATTGATCTAGGTACAACCAATTCGCTTTGTTCAGTTTGGCATGATGGCGAATCTCAATTAATTCCCAATTCACTTGGTGAATACCTAACCCCCTCTGTTGTTAGTATCGACAGTAGTAATAATATTATTGTTGGTAGTCCTGCTAAACACAAATTAACAACACATCCTGATCAAACAGTAGGATGCTTTAAGCGGTATATGGGGAGTAACCATAAATTTTCTCTTTCAGGTAAGGAGTATCTTCCTGAAGAATTATCAGCACTTTTACTAAATGTTCTTAAACAGGATGCCGAGCTTTATTTAGGTGAGCAGGTTTCTGATGTGATCATTTCAGTGCCGGCATACTTTAATAATCAGCAACGTGAGTCCACTAAGTTAGCAGCAAAACTGGCGGGATTGTCAGTGGTGCGTTTGATAAATGAGCCGACAGCAGCTGCTCTGGCTTATGGTTTACACCATGGTCATGATGGTTGTCGCTTTCTTGTATTTGATCTGGGTGGAGGAACATTTGATGTTTCAATAATGGAACTTTTCGAAGGATTAATGGAAGTTCACTCATCTGCAGGCGATAGCTTTCTCGGTGGTGAGGACTTTGTTGATGTCATAGAATCAGAATTTCTCAAATCGCTAAACCTGGATATCGACCAGCTCACTCGCAAACAAAGAGCAATCCTCAGAAATCAATGTGAAAATGCAAAACGTCAAATAAATACTCTGCATTCTGTTGAAATAGTCGTGCCTCATTCGGCTGCTGTCTGGAGATGGAGATTGGAGTCAGATACTTATGAAAAAATCGCAGCGCCATTATTGGATAGATTGCGCTTACCCGTCGAGCGAGCAATGCGTGATGCAAAATTGCAACTACAGGATATAGACGAGGTGATATTAGTCGGTGGCTCTACTCGTAAATCGATTGTTCAGCGACTTGTTGCTCGATTTTTTGGACGTCTTCCATTAAGGCAAATTAATCCGGACGAGGTGGTAGCATTAGGCGCGGCAGTTCAAGCAGGGCTTCAGATGAAAGATGCTGCTTTAGATGATGTTGTTATGACTGATGTTTGCCCATATACATTGGGTATTGAAACAGTAACGATTAAGGAAAACAATAAACTACTGGAGGGTTTATTTTCTCCAGTTATTGAAAGAAATACTATTATACCCTGTAGCCGGGTGGAGACTTTCTTTCCCGTTGAAGATGGCCAAATCTTGATAAGATTAAATGTCTATCAAGGGGAGTCACGCTTAGTAGCAGATAACATTTTATTAGGTCAGCTTGATGTACCACTGCCTGAATTATCGAAATCACAAGCGGGCGTCGACGTGCGTTTTACATATGATAGTAATGGCTTATTAGAAGTTGAAGCAAAGGTACAGGCAACAGATAAAAAACAACAATTAATTCTAAAACAACTGGCTGGTAATTTGACCGAAGAAGAAATACAACAGAGACTTACAAATCTTCAGTCACTAAAAGTACATCCACGTGAACAATCAGCAAACCTGGATACAATGAATCGTGCCTTGAGATTATACGAGGAGCGATTAGGCGAGGATCGAGAGTATGTTGGTCAACTTATTGAAAGATTTTCGATGGTTTTTGATACTCAGGATCCTGTAGAAATAGAACGATTCAGGAAACGTATGATTAAAGTGTTAGATGATATTGAAAGCAGTATTTTATGAGAGATAGTATGACTCCCTGGGATATTCTCGATATTGCAGCAACCAATGATAAGAGAGAAATTAAAAGTGCATATGTCCGTTGCCTGAAAAAAATAGATCCCAACACTGATACAGAGGGTTTTATTGAGCTCAGAAAAGCATTTGAGCTCGCAATACAATATGCTGACCGATCTATAGATTCTGAAGAAACATTATCAGCCCCTGTACTTGAAAATAATCAGCTTTTTGAACAATCCAATAGTTCAAGCTGGAACAGGGTTAATCAGGAATGGATAAATGATAAGATATTTTTATTGTTAAAGCTTTTGCCAGACTCTATTCCACAGGCGTTAGAAAAGCTCAGTCACATGATCAATAGTATCGATCAACAGGGGTTTGATGACAGGTTACATTTTGAAGGTCAATTAGCGCTAAACTTAATCGAGTCTTACAGCGATGAACCAAGCATATTACACGCATTCGCTGAAAAACTGGACTGGCTAGATATTGGGTCAAATAATCCTGTACCTCGTTATGGCTATGCTATCGACCAATTGTCAGCTATTGCAATCGAATATGAATTACAAAGGCGCCAGGTAGAACAGGCCATACAACTACGAGAAAACGTCAGGCAGGAACCGAAGTATTTGTTGCTTTGGATCGTGGTTGCATCAGTGGCATTTTTGTTCCGTAATAGTTTTAGTGATTTAGTTATTCTGGAAGTAGTCGCTATTATAATGGTGTCGATTGTACAAACATTTTCTATGGCAATAATTTCAAAAATATTTAAATTAAAAATACTGGAAATAGGCTTTGGGTTTGGGAAATTATTATTGCGTATTGATAAGCTGCGAATAAAGTTATTTCCTTTCACCGGATGGGTATCATTGAAGGACACCAGAAGAAATGACGTCCATGAAGATGATGTAGAAAATAGCTATAATCATGCACCTTTACTATCGCAACTCGCACCCCCATTATCTGGACCAATAGGACTACTTCTTTTATCTGTAATAATATCACCTGAAATTGCTTTGAATGATTTCATTACAGCTTTTCCACAGATATTTATCGGTGCAATATCACCTGTCGACAATGCTCAAATATTCATTAACAATTTTCATGAATTTGTACGAGAAGAAAGTTTTATTGCCGTAATAGCATTAATTTCTGCCAAATTAGCTGCATGGAATATATTGCCACTGCCCACATTAAGTGGTGGAAACCTGATACAGGTGATTTATCATTATTTTTTTCCAGATAAAAAATTTAAAAATGCTGTGGTTAATTTTATGTTAATAGTGACATTAACCATAATAGGGAGCTGGGCGTTTGCCTTGTTTTACTCATGGTGGAATATATATCAATTAAGTTCATAGCTTGTCATGCTATGTATCCCGATGATACAAAGAAGGAATCCAGGTTTAAATTGCACTTCCAAATAAGAAGGTTTATTTATTCTCAAAAAATCATGAAGAACAACTCATATGCGACAAACCACCGAGGTTGCTGAACTCGGAAGGCTTCAATCGATAATATTTATCCTCTACCGCTTTCGACTGCTCAGCGTAAGGTTGAGTCATCACTTTCTGCAGTTCTCTAATTAAGCTGTAATCTCCACTGGCCGCTTGCTGATAAGCAGGTGCAAGTAACCATTCCCGCAAACTGTATTTGGGGTTAACATTTTTCATTCGCCTGGAAATATCTTCAATTAATCGGGGCTGTTTTGTATTCGTTGCGTTTTGGCTGATTATGAGCGATTTCCATTCAGCCAGCCACTCTGACCAACGCCTGTCCATATCTGCATTCGAATCACTGTAGAAACTTTTTTTAAGTGGTTCAATTTTATCTGGTATCCGTGAGAGTTCGCGGAAGAAGATCGTATAGTCGACCGGTGTTTGTAACATGAGTGTTGCCAGTTCGCTGAACAATGATTCATGAAACTCCTCGAGTCCAAGTTTTGCTGACCACATCTTTTCTAACGCCATCTGCATCTCTGCCGAAAAACCAATGAGAATTTTATCCAGCTGCTGTGAGGATTGCTGATCTGATATCAGTAAGGGTTGCAATGCCTTACAAAACATTTCGAAATTGCTTTCCGCTGCTGCCGGCTGATTCCAGAATGAGAAGTGTTGTCCACCACCTGTCCAGGGCTGGTAATAAGGATCAAAAACTTCACAGAACCCGAATGGGCCATAATCTAGCGTGAAGCCTCCGGCAGCACAGTTGTCACTGTTGAAATTACCCTGGCAATAGCCGACTCGTAACCAGTTTGCAACCAGTGAAGTTAAGCGTGTGCGATATTCCTGTGCGAGCAACAGGACTTTCTCGGTGATGCTGAGTTGACGATCGATGGCATCAGCGTATTCGCGATCGATTAAATGTAAAACAATCTGTTCGAGCTCTTTCATTGCATCAGGATGTTCATTCTTGCGTGCCCGACGGCCGAAAAGCTCGATTTGTCCTACCCGAATAAAGGATGGTGCAACACGCGTCGAGATAGCAACCGACTCTGCTACCAGCATATCGGGGTCCTGAGATTGCGAACCCTCCGAATACCATGGCCGTTGAACTTTCTCTGTTTTCGAAACATATAAACTCAATGATCTTGAAGTAGGTACGCCAAGTGAATGCATATATTCCTGAGCCAGAAATTCGCGAACACTCGAACGCAAAACGGCACGACCATCAGCGCCACGGCAATAGGGTGTACGACCACCTCCCTTAAGCTGCATTTCCCAGCGTTGACCCTTGATTACTGCTTCAAGCACGGAAATGGCCCGACCATCGCCATACCCGTTACCAGTCTGAAACGGGCACTGGTGATAGTATTCGGTACCGTAGATTGATAGTGCATAGCCAGTAGCCCAGCCCACATTGCGCATTGGTGCAGGAACCTGTGAAAGGTCACCACTGAATAGGCTCATGAAATCTGTTGATTCTGCCAGGCTGTCAGCAAAGCCAAGTTCATGGAAAAAGTTTTTACTGTGTGCGATATATTCGGGATGGTAGATTGCTGTGGGAGCAACGGGAACATAGTGTCCCGTAAAAACCTGGCGTGGCTCGTGATCAGCGCCGTCTTTTGTTGACTCTGGATCAGCTGTTAATGTATCCATCAGCGAATAACTGGCATATTTTGCAAGATCATCAAGCGTCAGAATAGTTGAGGAAGTTTCCTCGGCTTGCCTGTTTTTTAATGGATAAGTGGAATTTAACATCATGTGTTTACAATACTGTAAATAAATTTTTTACCTGAACAGCTCAGCCGAGTTCAGGTAATCGCCGACAAAAATAGTACCCGGCAATACCGCATCCGAACACAATCACAGGGTAATATTTGTGCTAATGGTCATTAAAACACATTTTCCTTCTCCTATTTCCAAACCTGAAGTGTGGCTGTTGAGATTCTGTGAAATATTTTTTCAGGTACATGCCTGATCTAAGCCAGGGATGACTGTCGTTAGAGCAATGCAGGAGCAATTACCGAGAAATCAAAAACACCCTTGTCAGCTGATTGAAGAGTGTGTTTTTGATTTTATCAGCTGCATTAAGGTGTTAAGTAGACTTTCATGATTCAACTGATCATCTGCTATCCGATTTCATAAGTCCGGGTTGATGCCATTTGCACACAATAGAATTTGAAAAATAAGATTGTTGCTTAAATAGAAACAATTATTTCCAATTGATGGTATTTATTCTTTTCTCAGCAACACCCACAATAGATTCCATAAAGCAGTCAATGCTTAAAATTTTTTTAGGGGAAATAAGATGCAAACTCAAACCAGTTCTAAACGATTTATATCCGCTCGGGAAACATCAGAGGGTGCTGGTGTTACAGTGAATCGGTCTATTGGTACACCTGAATTAAAAAATTATGATCCATTCATGATGCTGGATTATTTCAGTAGTGATAACCCGGATGATTATATTGCCGGCTTTCCATCACATCCTCATCGCGGTTTTAACACCTTTACCTATATGATTGATGGCGATATGGAGCATAAAGATAGTATGGGCAATACCGGTAATCTTGGCCCGGGTGGAGCTCAATGGATGAAAGCTGCCAGTGGTGTAATTCATTCGGAAATGCCAAAACAGGAAAACGGATTGATGCGTGGATTCCAGCTATGGATAAATTTACCTGCAAAAAACAAGATGGATGCACCTGAGTATCAGGAGTACAAATCAAATGCCTTTCCGGTTATTGAAACAGAAGACTATACAGTGAAGTTATTAATTGGACATTATGCCGATGTGACTGCTCCAATTGTAGATGAAATTACTCATGTCTCTTATATTGATGTGAAGTTAAATGCCGGAAAGAGTTTTCAGCTTGATTTAGCTGCAGGGAACAATAGCTTTTTATATGCTTTTGAGGGTGATGGTGAATTAAATGGTGACAAGGTAACTGTTAATACATTAATTACTTTAGGTGATGATAATAAGGCAGAGTTTGTTGCCGGGCTACATGGTGCCCGTTTCCTGTTAATTAGTGGTAAACCGATAAATGAATCTATTGTGCAATATGGGCCATTTGTAATGAATTCCCGTCAGGAAATTGAACAGGCAATGAGAGATTATCATTCCAATAATTTCGTACGTGAAACTGCCTGGGTTAACCGTAAAAAGAAGGTCTAACAATAATGCAGTGGAAAAACACTTCATCACGTTATGGGATGGTTGCGGTAACGCTACATTGGTTAATAGCTATTGTCGTATTTTGTTTGTTTGCTTTAGGCTGGTGGATGACCGGGCTTGATTATTATGATAGCTGGTACAAACAGGGCCCGTGGATTCATAAAAGTGTCGGTATTCTGCTTTTTCTGATGGTCAGTATTCGATTGTTATGGCGCTTAATGTCAGTAAAACCAGAAGCCATGAGTAATCATAAACATTGGGAAGTCAGACTGGCGCATGTGGCCCATTTTTTACTTTATGCACTGCTTTTCGTGATTATGATAAGTGGTTATCTGATCTCAACTGAAGATGGTCGAGCTGTTGAAGTGTTTGGCTGGTTTGAGATTCCAGCGACTATAACCAGTATACCTGACCAGGCGGATGTGGCTGGCTGGATTCATTTTACTCTGGCCTGTATTTTAATTGGGCTGGTTCTGTTACACGCGCTTGCAGCATTAAAGCATCATTTTGTCGACAGAGATAAAACTCTGGTACGTATTTTTGGTAAATAATTTTTTTACAAATAAAGGGGAAATCCTATGAAACTTAAAACAGTAACAGCTTCACTTCTTTTTGCTGTGGTAACTTTTTCCAGCTCAATGTTAATGGCTGATGATTATGTGATTGATACAAATGGTGCTCATGCCTCTATCAAGTTTAGAGTTCAGCATCTCGGCTATAGCTGGTTATATGGCCGGTTTAATAAATTCAGCGGTAAATTCAGCTTTGATGAAGCTTCTCCAGAAAAAGCTTCGGTTGAAGTCAATATAGATACAGTCAGTGTTGACTCTAATCATGCAGAGCGTGATAAGCATATTCGAAGTGATGATTTTCTGGATGTTAAAAAATATCCTCAAGCAAAATTTGTCAGTACCAGCTATACACCGGGTAAAAACGGTACCGGTACTCTGAAAGGGAATCTGACATTGCATGGGGTTACCAAACCTTTACAAATAGAAGTTGAATCTATCGGCGCTGGAAATGATCCCTGGGGTGGATATCGTATGGGTTTTGAAGGTAAAACCAGATTTACTATGGCTGACTTTGGCATTATGAAAAATCTGGGTCCTAAATCTAAAGATGTAGAGTTAATTCTATCTATCGAAGGGATTAAGCAGTAATTGATCAGTGGTTTCCTGGAAAAGGAGCCACAGTTTCAACGTGTTGAACGGTAAATTTATAATCTATCGGGGGTGTGAAAGTGACAGGTATCTGGAAAGTAGAAGAAGGTAATTTTATTCGTGCAGTATCGAGTTTTCGAAACTGGGTAACTAAAGATGGAAGTGCAGGGCCAAGTGGGGTTGGTGGCTTTTGTGCTGAGCCGGGGCGTTACCATCTTTATATTTCTCATGCCTGTCCCTGGGCACATAGAACTATGATTTTCCGTTCACTTAAACAGTTGCAGGAGGTTATTTCTGTTTCTGTCGTACACCCGATCATGCCATCAAAAAGCTGGCTTTTTGGTGAATATCCGGGAGCGACAGAAGATTCAGTTAATCATGCTGAGTACTTATATGAAATATATTTACAGGCTGATCCAGGATTTAACGGATTGGTTACTGTTCCGGTGCTGTGGGATAAAAAACTTAAAACTATTGTTAATAACGAATCATCGGAAATTATACGTATGTTAAATTCAGCTTTTGATGATTATACCAGTCAGCATATTGATTTTTATCCTGAGCCACTGAGAGAAGATATTGATTCCATCAATGAAGTGATTTATAACGATGTCAATAATGGTGTTTACAAAGCTGGTTTTGCGACTACACAATCAGCCTATGATAAAGCTTATGATCATTTATTTAGTACAATGGATATGCTTGAAGAGTTACTTTCTAAACAACGTTATCTGGTGGGGAATCAGATAACAGAGGCGGACTGGCGTTTATTTACTACTCTGGTACGATTCGATCCTGTTTATTACAATCACTTCAAAACCAATAAAAAACGTTTAATCGATTACCCGAACCTCTGGGCGTTTACACGCGAGCTTTATCAGATTCCCGGTATTGCAGAAACTGTGAATATGGAGCATATCAAGGTACATTACTTTGGCAGTCACGAATCGATCAATCCAACAGGTATTGTGCCAAAAGGGCCTGATATCGATTTCATGTTAGCTCATGATCGAGAAAAACTAATTTAGTTAAATTCTATAAACCAGACAGGAGACGATTATGTCCGAAATATTAAGTCCACAAAATTCACCCTATGCAATTGAAGTAGAAGCAGGAGAAACTTATTACTGGTGTTCCTGTGGTCGAAGTAAAAATCAACCGTTCTGTGATGGTTCTCATGCGGGGACGAAATTACAGCCTGTGGCATTTACAGCAGAGAAAACTGAAAAAGCGTATTTATGTGGATGTAAAAAAACTGCGGGATCCCCGTTTTGTGATGGCTCTCATAGTGAGTAATGAATTCAGCCTTTTAGTTTGTTCTGAAAAATAGCGCTGCCATTATTTTCTAACTCTGTATGGTTGAAAACCTGGAAAAATCAGTTCAGCGTGAAAAAGATGCGTAATCCTAGAAAAATCAGTTGAGCGTGAAAAAGATGCGTAACAGATTGATGTGCCTGATCTAAGCCAGGGATGGCTGTGGTTAGAGCAATGCAGGAGCAATTGCCGAGAAATCAAAAACACCGTAGTCAGTTGATTTTTCAGATTGTATGGCTCAGCTATTAAATTGACAGGACAGGGCTATATCCTGCAAGGGTATGACTTTTCTTTTTTTGGAAAAATGATGCTCTATTGATGGGGGTAATTACTGCTACTGTTTACTCGCTATTGTCGGTATCTACAGTATTTTTACCATTAGCTTTAGCTGAGTGTAATGATGTCCATGCATTAGATAAGCTGTTACTGGATGAAATTTCTGCGTCAATATGACTTAAGCCAAATGAACAGGTAATATTTGTCTCTATATCAGCTGCTATTTCAAATTTCGTGTTTTCTATAGTTTCTCTAATGCGCTCAAGAATAACTTTAGCTGATATTGAGTCAGTCTCTGGTAGATAAAGTAAAAATTTATCACCGGAGTAACGAGCTATAGTGTCAAAATTTCTGAGGGAGTTTTTAAAAAGTTCTGCCAGTTGTATCAATAGCAGATCCCCGGAGATAAACCCCCTGCTTTCATTGATTTTTTTAAAGTTGTCAATGTCAGCAATCGCTATGATTGAGGTGAAATTGTTACGTTTAATTCGATTTTCTTCCTGTAGCAATATTTCCTGAAAAGCGCGTTTATTTGGTAAGCTGGTTAATGAGTCAATAATGCCGAGCGCTTCATTACATTCCTGAATTAAAGCTGATTGAACTTTAAAAAATTTAAATTGTATGTCCGTAAACTGACTGTAATCTTCCGCTAATATTGGCTGGTTTTTATTTAAGGTTAATATTAACTGGCAGGCTTTTAAGTGCAATTGTTCATGTAAATTATTGATATTTAAAAATGATGTATCATTTGTTATCAATTTTTTGGAAATACTGTTAGCCCATTGAGTAAATTGGCAGTTTATGTGTGGCGGATTATCTGTACATAATGATTCTGCACTGTTGTCGTGGCAGATAAGTGCCTGATTAATTTTGGAAATCCATTGTACGTGGGTAGATGCTGAATATTCCAGGGAATCTCTTAAAAATTCAAGTTCATGAATGTCTAATTGCTGTGTAAGTTCAGAATACATATGCCACCGAATATGTTATTGATTGAAGTATTTTTCTGATTCAGTTTTTATACCACAAATAAATGAAAGTATGAATTGTCTTGTCGGTATGTCCGGCCTGTGGTTTTATTCAGCTAAGTCAATGATTTTTCACGCATCTTTATCTTTCCAAAGAGTGGATTTTCGATACTCCATTAAAAATAGTCTTTAGTATTTTTTATCTTATTTATTTAGTAAAACCATAAATATATGCTTTTTTCTAAAGTCTAGCAGGGTTCAGCCGATAGCAGTATACATATATTTGAAAGAGCTAATTGCATATTAAGTGCATGGGGGGGGAGTAATGGACGTTAATAATCACTTACAGTCTGTTCCTGCTTCGACAGGTTTTGAGTTATCAAAAAACTTTGAGGAGCAGGATTTAAATTCTCAACCGAGTGGTCGGGTGACTGCTCCAGTCTCAGATACAATATCTTTAACATCCGATAATATACTGATTGCCCGTCAGGTAATAACTCAACAGATCAGTATCGCGTTACAGCTAGATACTTCAAGCACGACTGATACAGGCGTCAATAATAGTCATGAGCAACATCGAAAGCATCTGGTAAACAATGTATTAGATAAAATTCATCAGCATAATGACTCGCATCATATTAAAAGAGATGAGCATCATTTATCCGACAATGCCAGATCAGTGCGCTCAAAAGTAGAGCATGGATTTCAACAGGCTCGCTCCATTCTAAACAGAATTGCTGTGATGAGTGATTCTATTGCCAGAGAAGTAGATCAAACAGAATCTCAACTTATGCGGGTAATTGATCAGATTGAAAATACTTTTTCAAATGCTGATGTCATGAATAATATGACAGCTGTGACTGATTCATCTTTACTGAATTCCACCAGCGTTGCTCGTGAAGTCAATACATCGCTTCAGCTTACAACGCAACAGGGCGATGTGGTAACTATTCATTTCAACAAAAGTCAGTCCTTAACCACCGGTAGTTTTGAGGGTTCAGGGGGGTATCTGATGTATGCAGATTCTATGTCCGAGTCTCTGCTCTCGATTAGTATTGAGGGTGATTTAAGTGATAGAGAATATAATGCAATACTTAAAGTTGTTAAAAAGGTCGGTCAGCTGGCTGACAGCTTATTTAATGGGGAGTCTGTCGATGCCATCGGAAAATTAAGCGATTTAAATATTAACTCCAGGCAGTTATCAAGTTTAACATTGGATATGTCGAGTCAATTTTCTTCCTCTGCAGTTACGGCCTATAATGAAGTGAGTAATATGGTCGTGACACCCATTAAAGAACCCATACTGACTACAGTAGATAATATGCTGCCGGTCGTTGATATGCGGGAAGATGCTAGTCAGGGAACTTCAGATGTAATAGCCGCTCCATTGACTTCAGATTATGTTCCAGCTGAACCGGCTTCTCGCCCGGTTCTGGCTGCCAGTCAGGTAGTTGTTGCTATGCTGAATGATATATCGAATGTAGTAGCACAATTAAATTCTTCAAATAGCTTTGAAAATCCATTCAAGGAAGCGCGTAAAATATTTGATCATATGGCTGATTTATATACTTTGGATCGTCAGGATATTACAGACAATTCTAAAGAATTTATCAAAGAGCTATTCAGTAATATGCTGGAAAGATTTGATAGTCATGCTAAAGATGATTTTTTTAAGGCGTGAAAATATCATCTCCATGACATAGTTCTGGATTCCGCAGTTGACCGCTCGCAATAGAGGTTAATCCAGTGTTTCATAAACCATGACAGTTGATGTTGTATGATCCTAGAAAAATCAGTTGAATCATGAAAGTCTACATAGTCGCCCCTGAAAAACACCCCAAGCTATTGATTAAATTAAATAAATCCACAAAAATAAGTGGCCCTATCGACCAGAAATAGTAAAATAGTGGTTCAGTTTCTGGTCGAAATGGTGAAAAAATGCTAGTCAACAGTAGCAACGATGCACATCAACTCAATTTATTTGGAAATGATTTACTGCAGCAACTCGATCCAGCAGATCCCTTACTTAAATTATCGACCGTTATACCCTGGTCAGATTTTGATCAAGCCTTTACAAAGCATTACACACAAGGAATTGGTGCTCCGAGCAAGCCAATCAGGTTGATGGTGGGATTACTGATCCTCAAGCAACTAGAGAACCTCAGTGATGAATCGGTTGTCTTGCAGTGGAAGCGTAACCCTTACTATCAGGCTTTTTGTGGGCTCACCGAGTATCAACCCCGCACACCTTGTCACAGCACAGAACTGGTACATTTTAGAAAACGCATAGGGAAAGCTGGTATCGAACAGATATTCCAGATGAGTGTGCGCCTGCATGGCCGACGGGCACTGGAGGATACGGTTAATATAGACACCACGGTTCAGGAAAAGAACATCACCTATCCAACGGATGCCAAGCTCGCCATCAAGATCATTAACCGGCTGCATAAAGTGGCCAGATTTCACGGCATTCAACAACGTCGAACGTTTGTTAAAGAAATCAAAAACCTTCGTTTATCCATTCGTCACTTTCGTCACGTTAAAAAAAGAGCCAAAGCTAGAAAGGCCTTGAAACGATTAAGAACCATCGCCCATATTTTGATCAGAGAGCTTAGAAGAAAATTACCACAAACCTATCTATTTGAGTGTTACCAGAAAGACTTTCTCTTTTATGAACGCGTACTGGCACAGCAACCCAAAGACAGTCATAAAATTTACGCCCTGCATGAACCGCAGGTGTATTGTATCGGTAAGGGCAAAGACCATAAGCAGTATGAGTATGGTAATAAAGTCTCCATCGCCTGTACCGCAAAGAGCAACCTGATTGTAGGTGTTGTCAGCCATGAGCTTAATCTGCATGACAGCCAAACCCTGCCAGAGGTGTTAAAGCACATTGAAGAATCGAGAGGGAAAGCCGTTAAGACGGCTGTCTGTGATCGTGGGTATCGGGGTAAAAAAGAAGTCAATGGAACGCGTATCCTGTTACCGTCAAAAGGGCTAAAAAGAGATAACCGGTATCAACGGGATAAGAAACGAAAGCAATGTAAAAGGCGAGCTGCTATCGAACCCATCATAGGTCATTTGAAATCAGACTTCCGACTCTCCAGAAACTTTCTGAAAGGGATTATTGGTGATGAAATTAATGTACTGATGGCGGCTACTGCCTGGAATCTGAAAAAATGGCTAATTGCCTTTTTTTGGCTTTTATTATTACAGGGAAATGCTTGGCTTGTGTCAGAAACATGGCCTAGAAGAGAGCGGTGAGCATGATATGCTTGTCCTAATTATCTGCCTGAAAGCTGTGATGATGCTAACAGGTATCAATTCTTTTTTCAGGGCTGACTACTTAACTCAGGCTATCAGTCATCTTGTCACTACAACGTTTGATAGAAACCAGCATTTGCTTGCCAGACTGAAACCTTTTATCCATGTCTTTTGCTAAGGCTTTATTAATAATGTTGATAATACAGCTTGGTAGATCAGGTCTGAAAATACGTATGTCCCGGTGTTTCCCGTTAGTGATTTGATACATCAGGTTAGCCATTGATTCGCCGATAAAAGGTAGTTCACCGGATAGCATTTGATACATTGTGACGCCAAGTGAAAAAAGGTCGGAGCGACCATCTAGCTTGCTACCAGATAGTTGTTCTGGTGACATATAATAAGGGCTGCCAAGCACGGACCCTGTCTTAGTTTTAGTTGAATCCGTTATAAAAGCTATGCCAAAATCAGTGACTGTGGGTTTGCCCTTGGTTTCATCGTAGATAATGTTCGCAGGCTTGATGTCTCTATGCACAACATGGTTTGAATGCGCATAATGTAGTGCACTGGCAACCTGAGCGATCACGTTTAAAACTTTAATATCAGCTAAACGTTTGTCCTTTTTGCAATATGAACTGAGGTCTTTGCCCTTTAAATAATCCATCGCAATATAGGCTAGATCCTGATCTTCACCTATGTCGTAAATAGTGACAATATTTGGATGATTTAACCGGCCTGCCGCTTCAGCTTCACGGAAGAATCGCTTCTTGATTTTTTCCAGTTGTTCACTTTCAAATTCTTCATTCAGCGATAGTGTTTTTATTGCAACGTCTCGACTTATTCTGGAGTCGTGACTCAGGTATACCATACCCATTGCACCATGACCGATCTCGCTATCAATCTGATAGCGGCCCAGCACTGGTTTTTGCAATCCGGATTTATCCAGAAAAAGACTGCTATTATTACCCGTTGTGCTGATACCGTTTAGTGCTACCGTTGCGCAAACTTCGCCGTTGCGAATAATGCGATCGGCAACATCCCTGAATGATTTATCGTGTTGAGAAATAAAATCGAATACTGAAACCGCCTTGTTGAACTGGCGTTTACGCTCATAGTCCAGACCCAGATTATACATCTGCTGCAACAGGGTTTGATCGATGCGACAGCTACTATATTTTTCAAATGCCTGGTCGAGCTGCCCCTGTGAATGAAAGGATTGTCCAAGTTGATGATTGGCATCAGATAATTCGCCATAAAACTTGTTTGCGCGGTTTTTAATCACATTCTTGATGCCAATCAGTAGATGCCCACAGAGCAATGTCAGTAGAGCAGTCATCAGCGGAATCCAGGTTGATTCTGAAATCATGAAAAAGAAATGTATATTAAATATCGCCAGGCTGATTAGTAAAGTAACCACAAGGGCTGTACCCGTTCGTAAAAGCGGCAATGCAAATATCAGGTACAGACCAATAAGAATTACTGCCAAAGCCTGAACAATCTTAGTCCAGTCAGGTGCTTGATAGAGTTCATGATTGAGCAGGCTGGATACCGTGTGTGCGATTACCAGCGTTGGTGACATGGCTTCACCTATAGGAGTGATGACAGGGCGAGCATGTTGTCGTGAAGTGACTCCAACAATGATGATTTTATTATGTAGCTGTGCTTCATCAATCTGGTCTCCCAGTAAATCTGACATCGAAAAAATATTGAAAGCAGAGTGGTTGTTCTGTGGTTTGTAATAACGCGGGTAGATATGTAACTGGCGGTCGGTTTGCAAAATTTTTCCATCCAGTTTCAGGCTTTTGCCAAGAGTAGCGCTAATACGGCTGGTCGCCATGCGCTGGTGGCGTACAGCCAGCATTAGTGCGAAAGAGGGCAGGTACTGGTCTGCATAACGGACGATCAACGGTTGTCGTCTGGCTGCATCTGGATTGTCTCCGCCGAGGTTTATTACACCTGCGCCGCCCACTTCTTTACTAAGAGTTTCAATCGGAGGATAAACAATATCAGCCTTAGGGACAGGAACCTGTTTCAGCCACGGTATAAGCTTGTTATCGGGTTCTGACTTATTAACATATTGCAGGGTGAATTTATTCAGATATTCAGGTAAAGGCCCTGCAGGATCAGCCTCCTGATTGAAATCATTACCATAGGGTATTGCCAGTACAATGCGACCAGAAGTACGAAAACGAGAGGCTAAAACCTGATCGGCTAGCAGCGTTGACTGAGTTGCACGAAATGCTTCACGTACCTCTCCATGCATAACCCGGGCACTGGTCAAAGCCTGTTTAAGCTTTTCAATCTGATCCAGACTGCGGTTATTCTGCGGGACATCAAAAGGAACAGTAAAACCAATCACATCGGGATGTGCTCTGGCTAGCTTACGTGTGGCTTCTGCAAGAAGGCTGCGTGGCCAGGGCCAGGCACCATAGGTTTGTAACGAGCGATCATCGATTGCGATGACTACAATGTCCTTATTGGCCGGTTTGACTGAAGAAAAGCGCAACCCCATATCATAAGCCTGCCACTCAATCGATTGTATGAAATGCGAGTTTGCTAGTAGCAGGAAGAGTAATATCAGCGATAAGCCAATAAACCAGTCTTTCTTCCAGAAGGACTTAGCCATATATATATACAAGTTGTTAGCGTTATAAATCGGAGCGCCAATATAACATCATGGTGCGTTAATAATTGTTGTTTTATATCAAGTATAGGCTATAAATTGCCAGTTATAGCGAACGGACTGGAACTTTTGGTCAGGCAGTTATCAGCGTAAAGGTATTACTAACCATATCTCTAATACACCCGAACGGGGTGGTTTTGTGATTTTCGAATAATCGGATACTTTAACCTGGAAAAATCGGTTGAATCATGAAAGTCTACGTAACACCTTAATGCACCTGATAAAATCAAAAACACACTCTTCACCAATCAGGTGACTACGGTGTTTTTGATTTGACCAGGCACATCAATCTGTTACGCATCTTTTTCACGCTCAACTGATTTTTCCAGGTTTAACCTGGAAAAATCAGTTGAATCATGAAAGTCCAGGTAACAGCTTAATGCAGCTGATAAAATCAAAAACACACTCATCACCAATCAGCTGATTATGGTGTTTTTGATTTCTTGGCAATTGCTCCTGCAAGGTCATATTTTGCTAATTCAAATTATGTCTTAATAATGCTATTTTTCCTTTCTCCAGGTCAATCATATCAAGCACGATCTTGCCTGTTTCGACCAGGAAGGGGTCTGCTTCTTTGTCGTTTTTTGTCGTCTTGTCATTAGCATCTTGAATCCCTTTCTCAATATCGCTCGATTCCTCTGCAGGATTGCTTGAATTAGTGTCAAAGCCCACGCCGACCATTTCATTGCCACGCAACGATTCGTTTTCAGTAGAAGCATCTCCATTCGTTGCCGGGGATAGGCCAGCCGCGTTGCCAGATTTGTGTCCAACGGATGCGATGATGGATTTTTTCTCACCGTTTTTATCATCCAGAGAAGCAACAGGGTCTAATCCTAAGCCAAGTCGCTTTGTATTCTCTAGTGCTAACCAAAAGGCATCTGCATTCTCTTTTTCATGCAAGCGGGTTTGCTCGTTTAACGAAATGGAATTTTTGTTCGACTTTGTTTGTCGATAGGCTAGCGCATCGCTTACATAGATGAATTCAGGGTCCAATGATGCGCGCTTTTCGTGCATTGACTGGAGATCAGCCAATAGTGGCTTGACTGTACCTTTGATGTGGTAACTACCAGGTTTGATGTGATCCCAGGGAAGAGGATTGTCGAGTGTACTTTCACCAATTTGTTCAGGGTCAAAATTAGCCGGAAACGAGATATCAGGTACTATGCCTTTATGCTGAGTACTCTCACCGGAAATACGATAAAACTTTGCCTGAGTTAATTTTAATTGTCCACGATCAAGCGGGACTAGAGATTGTACCGTGCCTTTTCCGAAGGTTTGACTGCCAATAACAACAGCGCGTTGGTAATCCTGTAGAGCACCAGCGAAAATTTCAGAGGCAGAGGCGCTTAGTCGATTTACCAACACAGCCATAGGGCCATCGTAAGTTGTTTGATTATCGCTATCATTCAAGATATCGACTTTATTACTTTTGCTGCGAATCTGTACCGTCGGACCTTGATCAATAAACAAGCCTGTCAGGGTCTTTGCTTCAGACAGAGAACCACCGCCATTGTTGCGCAGGTCAATAACCACGCCTTCAACCCCTTCTTGCATCAGCTTGTTGAGCAGTTTACGCACGTCAGAGGTTGTGCTTTTATAATTTTTATCGCCTCGCTGATAAGCTTTAAAATCAACATAAAAGGTGGGTATTTCGATCACACCAATTTTTTTTGTTACACCAGAATGTTCGATCTCGATAATCTCAGATTTTGCTGACTGCTCCTCGAGCTTTACCGTGTTTCTGGTAATTTTGATAAGCTTTGAGCTCGAATCTTTAGCCTCGGCGGGGATAACCTCCAATCTGACAACGCTACCTTTCTTGCCCCGAATTAACTCTACAACTTCATCCAGACGCCAACCGACGACGTCCACCATCTCACCTGCAGGCCCCTGACCAACGCCAACAATTTTGTCATCGGGAAACAAGCTCTTAGATTTATCTGCTGGACCTTTCTGTACAAGACTGACAACACGTGTATATTCATCCTCACGTTTTAACACGGCACCGATTCCTTCCAGAGAGAGGCTCATATTAATGTTGAAATTTTCTGATTTTTTTGGTGAAAAATACTGCGTGTGAGGGTCGTATGATTTAGTGAAAGCATTCATGTAAACCTGGTATATGTCATCACTATTTGTCTGGATAGTCCGGGATAGACGGTTTCTATAGCGCTTCAGTAATAGTTGCTGGATCTTTTCAGGTTTTTTTCCGGCTAAACGCAGGTTGAGTACAGCGTGTTTTACCCGCTTTCGCCACAAATCATCCAGTTCAGCCTCAGTCTGTAGCCAGGGTTCTTCAGCGCGATCCAGAATTATCTCTTCGTCAATTGTAAAATCAAATTGGTCTACGCCAGATTCCAGGTTACTGATGACCTTTTTAAAACGTGTGATGACCCGGTCGTGATAGGTATTAAAAATTTCGAAAGCAGGTGACACATCACCTTTTATCAGGGTATTGTCCATTTCGAAACGTAGTTTTTTGAAACGTTCAATATCTGATGCCAGAAAATAACTTCGAGAAGGGTCCAGACTGTTAATGTAACTATCAAAAATCTTTGAAGATAGAGCATCATCCAGAACCGCATCGACATAATGATACGATGACAGTATATTCACGATGAGACGTGTTGTTTTTGTATGCTCAGGCAGAGGCTGAAGGTGAGTAGCAACTTCAGTGTCGATGCTTGAGTGAGCTAATTCGGTCGCGGTGGTCGCTAAGGCTACAGGTAGGAAGCCAACACAAAGGATTGAGAGGCTGACTAATAGGCTTGAGCGGAATAAATTTTTCATTTTCATATATCGGGATATCTACTTAGTGTAAAACGTGCATTCTTTCCTTAGATTATCACAGGTTACCATCAGTATCATGCATCCGTAGTCACTATAATGAAATAGAGCCTTGAAAGCGATCAAGTTCCGTAATAACGAGGGTTGTATATTCTAGCTCATTTCGATCAATGATACTGATATTTTCAAGCTCTTTTCGTTAACTGTTCAGCTGATCGAATAAAATCGGAATCAGTGATAGGATTCAGCGGAATATGCAAGATTATAGTGTTGACTGTTATCATCCTGGATTCCGCAGTTGACTGCTCACAATAGAGGTTAAGTCACTGTTTCATAAAGCATTACAGTTGATCTGTATCATCCTGGAAAAATCAATTGAAAGTGAAAAAGATGCGTAACAGATTGATGTGCCTGGTCTAAGCCAGGGATGGCTGTAGTTAGAGCAATGCAGGAGTAATTGCCGGGATATCAAAAACACACTCGCTATGAAGTTACGCACTACACTGGTTTGATCTAAAGAAGACTGGAGTTTGGCTGGAAGATATTAACCAGAGCAAACTAGTACGTTTATTTTGAGTTATTCAGCCTTATAGATTTACCCAGTTACCTGTTAATGCTGATTCATTTTCCTGCCGAAAATTACCTCGCTTTATCTCTCGATTTTTAACAAATGTCATCAAGCCTGCATGATTTGGCGCGTGAATTGCTAAGAAAAATAAATAATTTTTCAAGCAGGAACATATTAATGACGTTGTTAAGATGGTTTAAACATGCTTCGGGGTAGTGTTGAACTACTTGGTTTAAGTAAGCGATTTGGTGAAAGCGTTGCCGTCGATAATATTTCACTACGAGTCAAAGAAGGAAGTTATTGCTGCCTGTTAGGACCTTCCGGTTGTGGAAAAAGCACAACACTTCGCCTGATAGCGGGTCATGAATCTGTTTCAGATGGGCAGATTGTGATAGATAAAAAAGAATTTACTGATGCTATTCCCTCACAGCGTGGCACAGCTATGATGTTTCAGAGTTATGCACTATTTCCGCACATGAGTTGCACCGAAAATGTTGCTTTTGCACTAAGATTGCGCGGAATACCAAAAGCAGAGCGCAATAAACGAGCACTTGAACTACTGGAACTTGTTCATATGCAAGATTATGCAGAGCGCATGCCTGACCAGTTATCTGGAGGTCAGCAGCAACGTGTGGCATTAGCAAGAGCGCTGCAAAACGAACCCAGTGTTTTATTACTGGATGAGCCTTTATCTGCTCTGGACCCTTTTTTACGCATTAAAATGCGTGCTGAATTACGCCGTTTACAGAAAGAGTTGGGCATCACTTTTATCCATGTGACACATTCTCAGGAAGAAGCTTTGGCACTGGCAGATCAGGTCGTAGTGATGAACCAGGGTAAGATTAGTCAGGATGGATCAGCTCGAGATGTTTTTATGTTTCCTCAAAATGAATTCGTTGCACGATTTATTGGTAATCATAATGTATTTGATGGTGACTACCTTGAGCATAAAGGAGACAAAGTTATCCTCAAGGGGCCTGCCGAAACCCTCTACGAAGTGGAAGGTGATATGTCACTTCAGCCATCAGATAAATGTCAGTTTAGCGTACGAACAGATCATATACATTTAGCGAATAACTCCGATCAATTATCTATGGATA
>JBNKKI010000088.1:0-16440 GCA_050291745.1 Gammaproteobacteria bacterium
CACCTTAATGCAGCTGATAAAATCAAAAACACACTCTTCACTAATCAGCTGACTACGGTGTTTTTGATTTGCCGGCAATTGCTCCTGCATTGCTCTAACTACAGCCATCCCTGGCTTAGACCAGGCACATCAATCTGTTACGCATCTTTTTCACGCTCAACTGATTTTTCTAGGTTAATTTGAGAAACACATTGGGGTCAAAGCAGTGTTTGCAGTTAATATTCGACTTAATTTCAATATTTCAAAATTACTAGGATCTTCTTATATTACCCTAGATTCCGCAGTTGACCGCTCGCAATGGAGATTAACCCACTGTTTCATAAACGATTACAGTTGATATGTATAATCAGCCAATCGGTGAATCCCGCTACGAACTGAATTGCACGTTTGAGACGGCGTATCTCTTCGTTGTAACTCCTTGGAATAGATCGCTATTCCGTGTCGTTACGCCTTGATCTACACCACCTCAAACGCACAATCAGCTCGCCCAACTGCGGATTCCAGGATTATCAGTCTTGACAGCTTTACTTGTTGGCGTTTATAGTTTGCATTCATTTTTAATTTAAAAGATAACATGAAACTAAACGCTTATTCTCTGCTCAATGTCGTCGTCCAGCTCGTGGTGGTCGTGGTCGTGCTTATTGCACCGTAGCGGGAAGGAGCTTAACGAATCCATAAACCCCGTCCGGTGCAAACCGGCGGGGTTTTTTTTGTTTAGGCCCGGTCGGTTTTTACTGGACGATTAATCAGGAGATCGATCTGATGATAAAACGAACCGGTGCTGAACTGACTATTCAGCTATTGCAGCGCCAGGGTATAACCCATATTGCAGGTATTCCAGGTGGTGCCAATCTTCCTTTATACGATGCTTTAAGTCGAAGCACTATACATCATGTACTGGCTCGCCATGAGCAGGGAGCTGGTTTTATGGCACAGGGTATGGCGCGTGTTAGCGGGCGTCCGGCAGTTTGCTTTGCCACTTCAGGACCCGGTGCGACCAATGTGTTAACGGCACTGGCTGATGCGCATCTTGATTCCATTCCTGTTATTTGTATAACAGGTCAGGTGCCTTTATCATTAATTGGTTCTGATGCATTTCAGGAAGTTGATATCTATGGTATGAGCCTGCCTGTCACCAAGCATAATTTTCTTGTACGTTCTGTTGAAGAATTACTCGAAGTGATTCCGGCTGCCTTTAAAATTGCAAGCTCTGGACGACCGGGGCCTGTTCTGATTGATATCCCAAAAAATATTCAACAGCAGGAACTGGAGTTTGCTGACTGGCCGCAACCGGGTGTTGCTGATGTTGCAGAGGCTGCAGCCATTCAAGCTATAGATGACGCAGTAGAGGCCATCGAAGCGGCTGAACGACCCGTACTCTATTTAGGTGGTGGCGTTGTTCATGCAGGTGCCGCTCATATTGCACAATTGCTGGCTGAAAAGTCTGATCTTCCCACCGTAATGACATTGATGGCATTGGGCGTTATCAATGTAGAGCATCCTCTTTCACTGGGTATGCTGGGTATGCATGGTGCAGCAGCCACAAATCATGCGCTGCATAAAAGTGACTTATTAATCGCTGTCGGTGCTCGCTTTGATGATCGTGCTACAGGTCGACTGGCTGAGTTTTGTCCTCAGGCCAGAGTTATTCATATCGATATTGATGCCAGTGAATTTCATAAACTTCGATTTGCAGATATTCCCCTGCGCGGAGATGTTGCGCCAACTCTTGAACTGCTGTTACAGAAAATATCAATACAAAAACGTGATAGCTGGAGAAAGGAGATTGAGCTGCTTAAAGAACTGCATCCTGCTCCACTTTATGGAAACGATCTCGCTAATCCTGCGGATTTAATTCGCCAGGTTGCAGGTATTATCGGGTCAGATGCTCTGGTTGTAACTGATGTTGGTCAGCATCAGATGTGGACGGCTCAGGCTTATCCATTTAGTCAAGCACGGCAATGGCTTACATCCGGTGGGCTGGGTACGATGGGTTTTGGATTGCCTGCCGCTATAGGAGCAGCTTTGGCAGAACCGGATCGACCGGTTGTTTGTTTTAGCGGAGATGGAAGTATCCTGATGAATATTCAGGAGCTGGCTACAGCATCTGAGCAGGGGCTGAATATAAAGTTGATTTTGCTAAACAATGGTGCGCTGGGTCTGGTTCGTCAGCAACAGGATTTGTTTTATGGTGGTAATCGGTTTGCTTCGGATCTTGCAAACAGTCCTGATTTCTGTGCCATAGCCAGGGGATTTGGCTGGTCGACTCTGGATCTGGCAGAAGTTGATTATAATCAGCAAAGTCTGATGGAGGCACTTAATACAGCAGGGCCGCAATTCATTCATGTACCTATCGATGGTAGTGAAAGGGTTTATCCGATGGTGCCTCCCGGTGGGGCAAATCACAATATGCTGACAGGAGTAGATCATGGAAAACAGTAATCAGAATATTCGACAGCAGGCTATCCTTGAATTAACGGTTGATAATCACCCGGGTGTGATGTCACATGTTTGCGGTTTATTTTCCCGTCGCGCTTTTAATGTTGATGGCATTCTTTGTTTACCTCTGGATGATATAAAAACCAGTCAGATCTGGTTGCGTGTCCAGGAAGGTGAAAGATTATCTCAGGTCGAAAGTCAGTTGCAGAAATTACAGGATGTTCATAGTGTAAGAAGGCACCCGCCTGATCATGCAGTGTTCGATCACATGCAGGGATTTTTTCAGGAGTAAACCAGGGTTTTGCTATTGATTGTTTGTACTAGCGGATTAACTGGATTGCAGGTTTTGGGTAGCATATCTGAGTGATATCATGACTTGATATGCACTACCCGAAGGTGAACTCCAATTCGTCAAACTGCGGTTTTCTGGATAATAGCTGAGGTTTTATTGCGTTGAAATTATTCTGATTTTTAGCTGTCAGGAAAAAATATTTTCTTCAGGTCGTTTTATAACTGGTTTTTTTTGAAAAGCGACTGATTTATTTTTTCCGGAATTTTTAGCCTGATACAGGGCTGTATCCGCCTGTTTGAAAAGCCGGTCTTTGTTTATTAAAACACCTGTTTGAGTTGAAAAGCCAACGCTGACAGTGATTTGATTTTTCATATCAATTTGGAGCCTTGAGAAATCGAAATTAGCGATATTTTTTCTAATTCTTTCAGCTACCTGAAAAGCACCCTCAGTATCAGTAGAAGGGTTAATAACTGTAAACTCTTCACCGCCAAGCCGAGCTATAAAGTCTGTGGTGCGTGTTAGTGATTTTTCAATTGTGGTTGCGATCTGCTGTAAAATAATATCTCCGGAGTCATGCCCGTAGGTATCGTTTATTGATTTAAAATCATCAATATCGACTACTAATAGTGATAATGATTGATTCGCCCGTTGTGCTGCTTTTGCTTCTTTTTGTAAATATTTTTCGTATGAGCGGCGGTTTGCTACACCGGTTAATTCATCAATCTGACTGAGTTCCTTCAGTTTTTTATTGGCCTGTTTAAATGCGTGCTGGATTTTTTTCTGCTTTGTAATATCTGTTCTGATCGATATATATGATTCGGGTTTTCCCTTATCGTTCATCATGGGAATAATTGTGGTATCAACCCAGTAATAGTTTCCATCTTTTGACCTGTTTCTAACTTCATCTTTCCAGATATTGCCTCTGGCGATAGTTCGATACATTTTTCTCCAGTAACTTTTATCCTTGTATCCGGAATTTATAATTCGATGATCCTGACCAATTAATTCGTCACGGCTATAACCACTGATTTCACAAAACTTATCATTGACGTCTTTTATAGTGCCCTGCAGGTCGGTTGTTGCAACAATGGAATGTTGATCAATCGCAGATTTATAAAAATCCTGATCGTTATCAGGATTCCTTACTGTTTGTGAAGTTTTTTTTGATAATTCATTACAAATTATCAAAGACGAGATAATGCTTAGAATTAATATGTTTATCAATACCGAAGCAACAGAATTTGATTCAGTAAAATAGTAATTCTGAAGTATCATTAACATTGCTTCTGTCATACATAAAGCGATAAAGATACGTATTATGGTATTTAAGAAGTCCCTGGACATAGGTTGTACGTATAATTTTTCCGAAGATTATTCCAGTAATCGCAAATTCATAATGACATAAATCAACTATGTTAGTATATTCTAATAATTAAATATCCTTAGTAGTTTAATAAATATATTGAATATTTATTTGTCCATACCCAGCAGTTATTGATCAGAATAAAATATTTGCTCAAATTTGAAAGCTTTCTATTAGTCATATCTGCTATTTAGAGAAATTTATACCTTATTTTTTTAAAATATCATATTAATTTATGTTAATGGTGGCGATCTTTTTACTCAGATTTCTTATATTTATATTATTTTTAAGCTGTCAAATATAGATAGTTAATAGTTTACAATTCCGATTTAAACTTTGACCTGTAAAAGTCCATGAAAGTCGCCCCGCCCATAATGGGTAAGATTACTGGCCTGTTAATTCTTTGTATCGGTTTGCTGGTTCTTTGTCGTGAATTAAAGCTCTACCCTGGTATTGATAATTTTCTTTTTATTCCTGTTGTATTACTGGTTATGATTCTGAGTTTTTATGTGTCAGCAGGGCGCAAAGCTTTCGTGCTGGTGGCACTTATTCTAACTGTTATTAACCTGATATGGGCTGGGCAGTCATCCCGGACTATTCTGGATGGTATTGCTACCAGTGCTTTTATCGCTACTTTTTTTGCTGCCTTAACATCGCTTAAATATGCAGCAACCACTTCTCCATCAATTCAGAACTGCGGGCGTTTTTTATCTCAGCAACCACCAGGCAGGCGATATGCTGCATTGACTGTAGGTGGTCAAATGTTTGGTCTGTTATTAAATTATGGGTCAATATCATTGCTGGGCAGTATGACGATGGTGAATGCCAGCCTGGAACGCAATGAAGAAATTCGTAATCACCGGATTCGACGTATGTTACTGGCAATACAGCGCGGCTTTATTTCTACACTATCCTGGTCACCGCTATCTTTTGCTATTGCTATATCAACATCATTAATTCCGGGGACTTCCTGGGCCTTATGCTTTTTTCCCGGACTGGTTAACGGGCTCATACTTGCTGCTGTTGGCTGGTTTCTGGATATTATATTCAAGCCTCGTCTATCAACCGGTGTTACTGCTGTTCGTCAACCTGAAGGTAGCTGGGTAGTCATTTTACCTTTAGTTCTATTGTTACTATTGCTGGTGACATTATTAGCAACAGCTTATCTATTGACTGGCATACGCGTGTTGACTTTGGTGATGATGATTGTTCCCTTATTATCTATTGCCTGGGTCGCGATTCAAGCTAGAACTGAAAGACCATTACTGCAGGTCGGCAAGCGTACATTTGACTATCTTATGGTACAGCTGGTGGATTTTCGTAGTGAACTGGTACTTTTGATGATGGCAGGGTATATCGGAACTGTCGCTTCTCCTCTGTTAGCATCGGCAATGATGATAATGAATATAGATCTGAGCATCCTGCCCGTATGGAGTATTCTGGTTCTACTGGTCTGGCTTATTCCTCTGCTAGGACAATTTGGAATGAATCCGATATTAGCGGTGGCCTTGATAGCACCGATATTACCGGACGCTTCCGTGATGGGTATTTCTCCTGTATCCATTGTGACTGCATTAACTGCTGGCTGGATTCTGGGTGGTGTAAGTTCTCCATATACTGCTACCACAATGCTGGTCGGTAATTTTGCCGGACTCAGTTCTGCGCAGGTCGGTAGACAGTGGAATGGATTCTATACTCTGTTATGTGCAGTGATACTGTCACTGTGGGTGGTTGTTTATGCTAGTTTTTAACCTGCAATTCAGTTCGTAGCGGGATGCACCGATTGGCTGATTATACACATCAACTGTGATGGTTTTGAAACAGTGGGCTAACCTCCATTGCGAGCGGTCAACTGCGGAATCCAGGTTTAAAAAGCAATTAATAACCTGAGGGTGAAAAATGCATAAAGTCTTTCTGCTGACCTTTTATTCTACCACCCCATTGATAGCCAATGTTAAGCATCTCTTTGACCAGAGCACTATCGGGGTGAATGGATAAAGCCTGTTCCGGTTGCCAGAGTCCTCCCTTAATTAATCGGCATGATGGATTAAAGTTAATACAGTGATCGTATAAGCCATTATTGTCAGGATTTATATCAATTGCTATTCCAAATGAATGATTGCTCAATCCTGTTCTATTGCCGGAAATATCCACCGGACCACGCGTTTTACCCACTCTATAACCCACAATCCGCTTTATTTTCTGATCGGACTTAATGGCTTCTGTTAGAGCGAGCTTGACTTTAGCAGCAATTTTTTTACAGATTTTAAATTCTGCTATACCATGAATTTTTACACTGACCTGATCTTCGCTGCAAACACTACAACCAGTGGCGTGATCAATTTCTTCAGCAGTTAAATCCTGATAAGACTTTCTGATTTGTTGAAATTCAACTGCTTTTCGTGAAATAGTATTCCACTTGTAAACAGAATAGCTGCAGCTTTGATTGTTGGCATAGGTATTCATTGATAAACACAGAAGCTGTATGCAGAATAAGTATCTAATCACTTTTAATGCCGGATTATTCATTTCTATATTGTTTAATTTGCTTCTCAATCTGTAACCATTCAAACCGGAACATGAATTTAAATACGGGTGGAAATCTTAATAGAGGCCTTTTATTAAGTTTTGGACTGATTTTTTCAATTAACCATTCTCGATCAAAAAAAGCCCATTCACCAGCAACAGATAATAAATTCCATTTACATATCGGATAGACTTCGTAATACAGAATATTCCTGATTTCGGAAATAGAATATGAACTTTCAGCGAGTCTTCTGGCAGTGCTATCAATGGCAGAAGCTGTTAGTACTGTGTCCAGAAAAAGTTCCGACAATGCTTCCCATACCGCAACTCTCTGTTCATCTATTTCCATAGTAATCAAATATTCGAAGGTATGTATTCCAGTTCTTTTTTATATGCTGCCCGATTTTAATCTTTGCTCAATAAACCATAAAGATGCACATTGGGTGTTTAACTCAGCTTGTAGATTTGTACAGTTTACATTGCGATCTAAGTGATTTTACGAGATTATGCTTCTTTTGTTCAGGATTTTACCATGACCACCATTGGCACACCATTTTCTTCTTCTGCAACTAAAGTTCTATTCTGTGGCTCCGGTGAGCTGGGAAAGGAAGTCGTCATTGAGTTGCAGCGATATGGCTGTGAAGTGATTGCCTGTGATCGTTATGAAAATGCACCCGCCATGCAGGTTGCTGATCGTTCATATACTTTTTCGATGCTTGATGGAGATGAGTTACGCAGGGTTATTGAATTAGAAAAACCGCATTATATTGTTCCTGAAATAGAAGCAATTTCTACCGATACACTTGTTGATCTTGAGTCTGAAGGCTTTACAGTAATCCCTACCGCTAATGCTGCACGCCTTACCATGAACCGCGAAGGTATTCGTCGCCTGGCTGCTGAACAACTGGGTATTCCTACATCAAATTATAAGTTTGTTGATAATCAACAGGATTTTATTCAGGCAGTTGATGAAATTGGTATCCCCTGTGTTGTCAAACCGATTATGAGTTCATCGGGTAAAGGTCAAAGTACGATTAAAAGTAAAGAAGATATCGAAAACAGCTGGATATATGCACAGGAGGGAGGTCGTACCGGGGCAGGGCGGGTTATAGTAGAGGGTTTTGTTGATTTTGATTATGAAATTACCCTGTTAACTATTCGTCACATTAATGGTACCAGTTTCTGTATGCCGATAGGGCACAGGCAGGAAGATGGTGATTATCAGGAATCGTGGCAGCCACAACCCATGAGTGATACAGCATTATTACGCTCTAAAGAAATTGCCAGGAAGGTGACTGATGCTTTGGGTGGTAGAGGGATTTTTGGTGTTGAACTTTTTATCAAAGGAGATGATGTGTTTTTTAGTGAAGTTTCTCCACGCCCTCATGATACCGGCATGGTAACCATGATCTCCCAGGATCTCTCCCAGTTTGCGTTGCATGCGCGTGCCATTTTAGGGTTGCCGGTTCCAAATATTATGCAGCATGGCCCTTCAGCATCAGCAGTAATTCTGGTTGAAGGAAGTTCTAATAATGTTCAGTTTGGTCAAATTGAATCTGCACTGGATGCAGCGGATACCCAATTAAGATTATTTGGTAAACCGGAAGTTAAGGGAAAGCGCCGCATGGGAGTAGCGCTTGCACGTGGTACTGATATTGAAGATGCCAGGCAAAAGGCCTTAAAAGTAGCCTCGGCAGTGACCGTTAAAGTTGATTAGAAGTAGCTTTAAAGCGCTTTGATCAAGTCATGATTTTTATATATGCGCTAAAAAAGTTTAGAATAAGTTGAAGTTAATCAAAGTTTCCATCATTTGTTACAGAAAAGTAATGTATATCAGTGTGTTGTTATTTTAAATTCTGTTCAATGTGTTAAAAAGGAGCTAAAATAATTCGCTAGTTTGAATAAGAATAATCTGGGATTGAGCCTGTTTTGTCTAGAGTAGCATCAGTTGAATAAGAATCTGATTCAGGATTTGGGATTTTTATCATGTTATAACTTGAGGTTTATTTTTTATGTGATGTTTCTTTCGGTGTTCAAATTTGGTATAATTTTCCCACAAAACGTGTTTTATAATTTTTTGTGGTTGCCTTCCTATGTGCTAAGGGAGGCTTGCAATTCCTTCCAGAGCCTGTCTACCTGGCTAATATTTCGGGGTTGTACCTGTAAATTTGATTTAACTAAAGTTTTTAAACTCAGGTGGTTCATATGGATGTATTGAAAACTAATGGAATGCAGTTTAAGCCTCTTGTGGTTTTAACAGCTGATAGTGAAGTTACTCAATCAGATTCATTGACTGATAAAGTTGAAGCTGCATTTAGAATTCCTGATTTTCGAGGCTTATGGCTGGATACTCGCAGTTGGAGTAATGAAGCTGCTAACTTTTTTGCTGCTCGTTCAGCTAGAACGCCTGAAAACCTTCTGAACCATGTTCAACGTATCATGCATCATATTAAGCGAAACGATACCGATGGTGTATACGGCGCTTTAATCGATCTTTTTATTGTATTGAAAAATCACGGTACCTCTTTAAGAGAGCGTATGTTGAATTATGCTCGTCCTTTACTTGATGAAGCTCAATATGACAGCCTGTATCGATTGTTGAGTGAAGATGTTTCAACGCTGGATCAGCTGCCATCTGGAAATTGTTCAATTCTGTCTAAAGGCTTTTCAGGCACTTTTAAACTGGTTGAAAAACTGGATAGTAGCCCGCAATCTGAGCAAAAAGATTTAGAAGGATCTTCTCAACAATGAATTTACTGGATCAGGAACCTTTGCCTATCTGTGTTACAGGTGTCACGGATAAAATGAAGAATATGTTGCAGTATTTTTTTCGAAATCACTGTAATGATGAATATGAGATTGTCTATGATGAATCAGCCAGGATAGCTATTATTGATCAGGACACAGTTGATGGTCGAAAACTTATATACGAGCTTCCTGATAAATGTCCAGGTCGGCCCGTAATTACTTTATCGTTTGACAATAAAGGCATTGAAAATACTATTTTTGTTCAGAAACCGGTAAACCCTGAAAAGCTGATGCTTGCCATTGGAAAGGCTAAAGAAATATTGCAGAGTAAAAGCTTAAACCAGTCAGTTGCTGAACCTGTTCAGGAAGAGCTGGAAGATACGACTAATTTGCCCGAATCATCTAATATGGCTGTACCCCCGGAAGATGATGAATCTCTTTGGGAGGATGATTCTCTCTGGGAAGATGGCACTATGTGGGAAGATGAAGAAGCTTCAGAACAGGCATCTTCAGAACAGGCATCTTCAGAACAGGAAGCTTCAGAACAGGAATCTTCAGAGCAGGAATCTTCAGAGTCGGAAGCTTCAGAACAGGCATCTTCAGAGCAGGAATCTTCAGAGCAGGAAGCTTCAGAGCAGGAAGCTTCAGAGCAGAAAGCTTCAGAGCGAGAGATTTCGGAACAGGAGATTTCAGAGGAAGGGGGTATTGCCGATGAAGCTATTGCTGAATGGCAAATGGAAATTACTCGTGAAGTGGAAATTCTGCAATCTGATCAATTCACTGATAGTTATAAAAAAGTAGATACAGAGCCTGATCACTCTTCGAAGAGTTCTCGATCAAATTCACGAAGTGAAAGTGGATATATAGGTTCAGCACCTGATATAGATCCTGATGATCCCGCTCAACTAGCTCGTGCACAATATCAACCTGAGATTTATTTTCAATATCACATTCACCAGGCCAGTTTAAAGGCAAAGAAATCTCACAAAGCAGTTTTAATTTCAATTTTTTACGGTTCTCTGATTATTCTTCCAGATGCCAAGTATGCTTTGATTGATATTAAAGAATCCAAATTAAGGGCTTTCTGTGCTTTACCTATTGCAGATAAAACCCTGAATAGTCAACTTTTGGATGATAAAGATCTTAAGGCTTATGAAAAAAAATCGACAACAATTTCTATAGAGCAGCTTTTATGGAAAGCAGCTATCTGGGCTTCCAGAGGAAGGGTTCCTGCCGGTACAAGTCTACATAAAAAGGTATACTTTCAGAATTGGACGGATATTTCTAATTCATTATTGTTTCCTAATGCGCTATTAATTGCTGACTTATGGTCTGAAGGTCCCTGTTCACTGATTGAAACAGCAAAGAAGCTGCAAATCCCACAACGTTTTGTATTTGCGTTTTATAGTGCATGTCATTCAATTGGTATTGTTTATGTTAGCGCAGGTTCTGAGAATGATGAAATTAGCCCGAAATCTGAAAAAAATAAGGGCTCAGGTAATTTACTGGAAAAACTAATAAAACAGTTTCCAGGTTCAAAAGGCAAAAAAAAGAAATAAATGAGCTATCATCATTGTCAGGTACTCTGATCTATTCATCATTTTTCTTATTTAGGAACAGGAATGTCTGCTGAATTTGATTTAATAGACTATATTCCTGTAAAAAAACCATTAAGATTTTAACTCCTGTTTGAGGCGTTTTTAATTTTATTGTGTAAGCAAAACAGCTATTCTTCCTGGGAAATAATATTTCAGGATAAAAAATTGAGATTAAGAAAATGTATATGCTAGTACAACCAGATCTTGCCCCCCTATTTAGCCTGCTTTTAAGCCCGGGCTGGTAGCTTAAAATGGATCATTACTCACTGAATCAGGAGTTATATATTCTTCCCACACCTGCTGGTGCTTATTATAGTGTTTCCGGGGATAATCAAACCCCGGCACGAACTCTCCTGCATACCCTGTTAAGTCAGAAACAATCTCCCTTGCTAACTATTGGAAAGTTAAAGAAATGGTTGAAGATAGAGAGTGATGATGAAGCAATGGAGGTTCTATATCAGGTTCAGAGTCAACAATGGGTGGGCGGCCTGGAGAGCTCTGTTTCTGCTCCTAAGGGAGTGCTTGAAGATATTTTGCCAGATCTTTTATCTGGTCTGTCTGATACTAAAAAGGCATTGCTGGCCGATTCACAGGGATTTTATATTGGATCGAAGGGGTTTCCTCATGAAATTGCCGAGGAATTATCTGCCCTCAGTGCTAATATTGCGATAATGCATGATCGTCACCAGGATTTAATTCAAAACAGCCTGGGGTTAAATACTAGTGCCTGGTCTCTGGTCGATGCTGCAGGGAATAGTCAGGTGGGGTTCTGGCCAATGTATATCGGAGATCAGCGATTTGTACTAGTCATTCAGGGGCTTCCCTATTTAAATCAACCTGATCTGACGAGTTTGATCTGGGCCTTGTATGATCGCTATGGAAGTTGAGTTTTTATCTTTAGATAGATAAAAATTGTCTAATAATTGGCTTGTCTCATGACATATGCCTTTTTAATGCACAATAAATGTTTATTTTGCTGGAATAAGCGGCTACAAGATTGCAGAATACCGGACGGACTCATGTGGTTACTGATTTACTGCTTTAAGTTTAATTAATAATGATTTTTTAATCTGATTTGACGTGTTTCTTGGTTAATTTGAGCAGTATGGTTAAATTGTTATACTACATTGAGCAGTTTATTTTTTTATAGTTTAGCAATTTAGATTAATGCGATAGGAGAAGTAAAAATGCGTTCAGATATGCTTGATTCGGTATTGAGTGAATTAAATGGAACCTCTGCGGATATTGAAGCAGCAGGTGTTATTTCAATTGATGGATTGATGATGGCTTCACAATTACCTGCGGGAATGGATGAAGATCGAGTTGGTGCTATGAGTGCGGCTATGTTATCACTGGGTGATAGAACAGCCCAGGAATTAGCGCGTGGTAATCTCGAACAGGTGCTCATTAAAGGTGCTACGGGTTATGTTTTAATGACATCCGCAGGTACTGAAGCCGTTTTGACTGTTTTAGCCAAGCCAAATTCAAAGCTGGGTCTTATCTTTTTAGATGTTAAACGAGCCGCAGCAGATATTGCTAAATTGATTTAAATTGAAAGAATTCTGCTCACATTAATACTCAACTTACTCAGGAAGTTGAGTATTAAGAGGAGTGGTATTTTTAGTTATTATCAGCCTGATCAGCCAGTACTTTTTCTTTGTGGACTTTAATATGGTCGGCATTTATCTTATCAATTTTCATAATATGATTAACTAGCCAGTCTGTTAATTTGTCATAAGATGCTGTAGCTAATTCTTCAGAAGTACCTGTTTCACGTATTTGTTGAAGAAGGGCATTTATGGTGACCATATACTGTTTATGAGCATCTATATTTTGATCAGCTAGAGGGCAGTTGCAACAGGCGACGGTTTCTTCTTCCTTGCCAAAATGCCATTCGCCATAATATTTTAAAAAGATAAGTAACTTCCTTAACTCTTCCGCCCCTCTTCCTTGCTCCAAAGCTTCAGCAAAATCGAATAAAACAACAAAAAATTGTTTATGTTGTAAGTCAATAATTTTGTCACCAGTAGCTATAGAGTCGTCCCAAGTATATTTTGTTACCATGATTATCTACCTTTTTTGGTGGCTGAACTAGATGTACAGCAGAATTGTCGAGCGAAAAAATTTCTTTTGATCATAAATATGTCTAAGACAAAGCTCAGCTCTTATTTTTAAGGCTTATTATAATATATGGGCGCTAACAATTGAACCAGCAAATCCAGATTGATAGTAATGAGAAAATCTAATGTTATACCTTAACGAGCATATCAGGTCTTTTTGCATCAGAATTACCTGATTCAATTTTATTATCTTTACTAAAAGCTACAAGTTAAGAGTGAAATGTTGTACGGTGTTTTTTAGTCATTTGTAAATAACTTTCAGGTAAATTATATGGCTAATAAAAAAAACAATAGTGCCGCAGAAGTTAATCCGGAAAAATTACGTCTAAGAGAAGCTGGTAGTTTTGCTTCAGCATGGCGTCGTTGGGGGCCATATTTAAGTGAAAGATCCTGGGGAACTGTTCGCGAAGATTACAGTGAAGATGGTGAAGCCTGGAATTATCTTAGTCATGATATGGCCCGTAGTAAAGCATATCGTTGGGGAGAAGATGGTCTTGCTGCTATCAGTGATCGTTATCAATTGCTTTGTTTCAGCCTGGCTTTATGGAATGGAAAAGATCCTATTTTAAAAGAACGGGCTTTTGGACTTACCCCGACAGAAGGTAACCATGGTGAAGACCTAAAGGAATATTATTTTTATCTCGATAGTACACCTACCCATAGTTATATGCGTTACCTGTATAAGTATCCGCAGGCTGAATATCCCTATCGGCAGTTAATAGATGAAAATCAAAATCGTCATGGACGTGGAGAGGAATACGAATTACTGGATACGGGGATTTTTGATAATGATCGTTACTTTGATGTTATTGTTGATTTTGCCAAGGCTGCACCGGAAGATATTTGTATTCTAATCACTATCCATAATCGCGGGCCACAGGAATCAACCCTCCATATTCTACCGCATCTATGGTTTCGAAATACCTGGAGCTGGACTCAACCTCAGGAACAGGCCCCCATTATTCGTGCAACTGATAGCGCTACCAGTTCCTTATGTCTTGTCGCTGATGACAGTGATTCAACGGGACTCACCAATTTACCTTTTAATTATCAATTAGGGCAAAGAAGGCTGTATGCAGAAATTGATGGTGAGTTACTTTTTACCAATAATGAAACCAATCATGCCCGATTCAGTAATAATGCAGAATCGAATAATAATGAATTTACCAAGGATGCTTTCCATCGATATATTATTGCTGGTGAAGATTGTGTTAATCATGATCGGGAAGGGACTAAAGCCTGTATTAATTTTAGCCGTACAATACCTGCAAACGGTTCAATTACACTCAGACTACGGCTGACAGATGAAGAGCTGGATGATCCGCTGGCAGCCGTCCATTCAATGGTTGAAACACGACGGGCTGAAGCTGATGCTTTTTATGCTGAAATTCATCCACCAAAAGCGAGTGAAGATGAATGTCTTGTGCAGCGTCAGGCTTTCGCCGGATTGATGTGGGGAAAGCAGAATTATATTTTCGATGTCAATAAATGGTTAAATGGTGATGATCCCGATCATCCTCCGGCAGAATCACGAAAGCATATTCGTAATCAGCATTGGCGTCACCTCAATTCGTTACGAATTCTCTCTATGCCTGATACATGGGAGTATCCCTGGTTCGCTGCCTGGGATCTGGCTTTTCACACTATTCCCATTGCACTGATTGATCCAGTGTTTGCCAAAGAACAGTTATGGTTAATGCTATTTGAGCAATTTCAACATCCTAATGGTCAAATTCCAGCTTATGAATGGGAGTTTTCTGATCTTAATCCACCAGTACATGCCTGGGCTGTATGGCGTGTTTATAATATGGATCGTATTCGTTCCGGTGTTGCAGATACTGCTTTTCTGGAAAAGTGTTTCCACAAACTGCTGATAAATTTTGCATGGTGGATTAATAAAGTTGATCCGGATGGAAATAATGTTTTTGAAGGAGGTTTTCTGGGGCTGGATAATATCACTCTGTTTGATAGATCCAGTAAGCTTTCAGGAGGGGTGATACTGGAACAATCTGATGCCACCGGCTGGATGGGAATGTTTTGTCAGAATTTGATGCGTATATCACTGGAACTGGCTAAAAATAATCCAGTGTATGAGGGCCTTGCAACTAAATTCTTTCAGCATTATGTGTATGTTGGGGCGGCAATGAAACGTATGGGGGCAAAAGCTAATCACAATCTCTGGGATGAGCGTGATGGTTTCTTTTATGATGTATTACGTTATCCTGATGGAGGATTTGAAAAATTGCGAGTGCGTTCGCTTGTTGGTTTAATCCCATTGTTTGCAGTGGAGCGTCTTGAAGAAGAGTGGATAAAGCCTTTCTCTGGATTTGCTTCTGATTTTCGCTGGTTTGTAGAAAATCGGCAGGATATAGTTGAGCATTGTGTCAACCCGGTGAGTCATGATGGAAGTGTTACTCATGTTTTGACTATCGTCAATCCTGAACAATTAAAGCGGATCTTAAACCGTGTTTGGGATAGAGAGGAATTTCGTTCTGATTTTGGTTTACGAAGCCTGTCACGCCATCATCGGGAACATCCTTTTCAAATGGGTGATAGTTCTGTGAATTATGAACCCGCTGAAGCTGACAGCAAGATTAAAGGAGGAAACTCTAACTGGAGAGGACCGATCTGGTTTCCAACGACTTTCTTGATGATTGAATCATTGCGTAAACTTGATACCGCTTATGGATTGCATCTTAAAGTACCAACAGCCGATGATAGTGATGTCACAACAGGTGACCTTGCGGAATATTTTGCCGACGCATTAATTTCCATTTTTACACGCAATGAGAATGGAAAAAGACCTGTGTATGGTCAGATAGAAAAATTCCAGAGTGATCCACAATGGAATAAATATATCAGCTTCTTTGAATATTTTGATGGTGACACAGGTAAAGGACTGGGGGCTTCACACCAGACAGGCTGGACTGCGCTGGTTGCCTCCCTGATTGATGAATGGAGGCGATAGATTTGCCCGGATTTTATCTGCAGTTTTTGCACTGCCGATATAAAATCTGAGGATTTAACCTGGAATCCGCAGTTGGACGAGCTGATTGTGCGTTTGAGGTGGTGTAGATCAAGGCGTAACGACGCGGAATAGCGAGCTATTCCAAGGAGTTACAACGAAGAGATACGCCGCTTCAAACGTGCAATTCAGTTCGTAGCGGGATTCACCGATTGGGTGATTATACATATCAACTGTAATCGTTTATGAAACAGTGGGTTAACCTCTATTGCGAGCGGTCAACTGCGGAATCTAGTGTACTGTCCTAAACTGTATGCAGGTTATAGCGAGACGGGAAATAGTCATATGCAAGGCGTCATCCGCAGGGAATGGCATGCCCTTTTCAAGGA
>JBNKKI010000089.1:0-5341 GCA_050291745.1 Gammaproteobacteria bacterium
GACCCTATAGGTCACTGTACAGGCCCCTTTGAAATTGTCGAAGTTGACCCCAAGCAATTTGTTAAAGTTAAACGTTTTGATGGTTATTGGGGAGAAAAGGGCAAGCTGGACGGTGCAGATTTTCTGTTTGTTCCGGACGGAAATACCCGTGCCACAATGGCTCGTAGTGGCGAAGCTCATATCTCACGTACCATCCCAACAACATTTGCAGCTCAGATTAGTGCTCAAAAAGGTGTTTCTGTTGTCGAAGCTAAGGCACCGCGTGTAGCTGAAGTCCTGATCAACAATTCCAAGCCACCTTTTGATAATGTCTATGCCCGCCGGGCCGTGCGTGCAGCACTTGATGTTTCAGGTGTCGCGGCAGCCGTCTACGAAGGCCTTGCCACGCCAGCTAATGATCCATTTCGCGATAATGAAGCATGGGCTGCTCGCAATGCGCCAACTGTGACAGCTGATCTTTCGGAAGCTGCTGCACTTTTTAAGAAAGCAGGGATTTCACCCAGGGGTCTTGAACTGGACATGCTGGTGTACAACTCTAAACCAGCACTGGGTATGACGGCCGAAATTCTGCAGGCTTCACTTGCCGAAATTGGTGTCAAAGTGAATATCCGTACCTCCACCTATTCAGCACTCGAACCTGACCTTCTTGGCGGTAATTACCATTTGGCAATGATGTCACGAGGTTACCTGACGGATGTGCCGGAACCGATTGGTTTCTTTACTGCCGATTACACCTGCAAAGGTAGTTACAATATTTCACAGCATTGTAATCCCGAGATTGATGCAAAGGTCAGTGCTGCAGCGGCTATAGCCGATGCTGACAAGCGTAATGCAGCTTATGCAGAACTGGCTCAGTATCTTTACGATGAGGCGGTGACGATCTTTGTTATTAACGAGACAACAGTAGATGGAGTATCGGATAAGGTCCAGGGTTATGTACCGCATCCGCTTAACTACCGTGTGTTAACTAATAAAGTCTGGTTAAAGGACTAAAAGCAATGTCCCCCAGCTACAAAAGCTTATAGCTGGGGGCATGAAAATTCAAAACACAAAGAGAGATATGTCATGGATCCGCAGGTACCTTATTTTCATCTTCTTGAAAGTTACTGGACACAGCTGGAACCGCTGAAAAGCTCGAACGTAGCAGATCTTCACCAGCTTTCTGTTGCGGTTAGCTGGCCACATCGCTTGCAGGATTTAGAGATCCTGCTTTCTCTGGGCCAGGGGTTGATCGCTCCGGACGCGATAGGGAGACCACTCGGTTCGGGCATGTCATTTAGTTATGGTAGCGATGCGGCCATGATCGGCATGATGATGACCCATCCCAAGCTACAGGCTGGTGGTCTTGGGCGACGTATTCTTGCTGAAATCGAATCCGGGCTTGCGGGTCGCCGCCTACGGTTGAATTCTACCCGGTCAGGTTTGAGACTCTATCAGTCAGCCGGATTTAGAGATACCGGAAGTGTCGTCGTATTGTATCAAGGCTTAGTGAAACCTCAGCAAGCACTTGTTTCACAGAGCAATATTCGTACGGCAGGAGTCGATGACTCGGCATCTATTTTTGATCTGGATCGCAGGGTGTTTGGTGCTGATCGTACAGTTGTATTGTCTCGATTGCTGGAAATCTCTGAAGCTCGCGTAATTTTTGAGGGTGAACAGATTACCGGCTTCGCCCTGTGCCGACCTTTTGGCCGCGGCTATGTTGTTGGTCCGATGGTTGCAGGTTCTGAAGTCGATGCTAAATCGCTTGTCAGCAGTTTTGCGGCCGATTACGCGGGCCAGTTTCTGCGCCTGGATGTGGACGAGTGCCATAAAGATTTGGGCCAGTTGCTAATCGAAATGGGCCTGGAGAAATACGATACGGTCATTCCTATGACCAAAGGGCGGGCCTATGGCCCCGAAAACTCGCCTGATCATGTCTATGCCCTGGCCAGTCATACGCTAGGTTAGTCAATATTCAGGCAGTTAAATTAGAAAGCAGGTTTTTTTAAATCTAAACGAATGAGCGAATTAATATGTCAACAGAACAACAAGCATTAACTGAACGTTATAAGGCCACCACACGAGTGACTGTCGTTGGTGCGGTAGTGAATTTTATCCTGGCTATTTTTAAAATCATTATTGGTACTACCGGTCATTCTCACGCATTGATTGTAGATGGAATTCATTCATTTTCCGATTTACTCAGTGATGGACTGGTCGTTTATGCGGCCAAGCACGGCAATCAAACTCCGGATGATGATCACCCTTATGGTCATGCGCGTATTGAAACGGCATTCGCTGCTGTTTTAGGCGGAATATTAATTGCTGTTGGGGTAGGCATTGTTATTGATGCGGTGGAACGTCTAACCTCTGGTCATGTTTTGACTCCAGAAAGTATAACCATCTGGGTCGCTCTACTCTCTGTGTTGTCGAAAGAGGCTTTATATCGCTACACCATGGTCTATGCCAATCGCTTTAACTCTTCTCTGCTTAAAGCCAATGCCTGGCACCATCGTAGCGATGCGGTTTCGTCCATTGTTGTTCTGGTGGGTATTGCCGGCAGTATTGCGGGATTCCCCTATCTGGATGCGGCTGCTGCGGTGATTGTCTCTATGATGGTTGCAAAGATTGGCTGGGAGATCGCCAAAGAGAGTATTGAGCAACTGGTCGATAAAGGTCTTGATCCCGATAAAGTTGAAAGTATTAGTGCACATATTGCCGAGATTCCAGGGGTTAAACGCATGCATATGCTACGTACAAGACAAATGGGTGCAGATGCACTGTTGGACGTACATGTAGAAGTGGCACCACAACTGAGTGTTTCAGAAGGACACCGAATTGGGGACGAAGTGAGTAAGGAGCTTACCAGAGAGTTTTCAGATATTAGTCAGGTGCTTATTCATATTGACCCTGAGGATGACGAAGAAAGTCCAAAAAGTTCAGATTTGCCACTTAGGAATGAAATTATGACTGATTTGAAACAATGCTGGGACAAAGTAGTGGAAACCAGCAAAATCGAAGATGTAGTTTTTCATTACCTTGATGGCAAGGTACGCATTCAGGTGATTTTATCCTTAAGCATTTTATCCGCGTTTGATGATGCCATTGCAATTTCGAAAAAACTTTCCGACTCAGTTCGTGGGCTGGCATATATTAAAAATCTGGAAGTATTTTATCGTTAATGATGATTGTTTGCTGCGCTTGCCCTAATGCTATAAAGAGCAAGCGCAGTAATTATATGTCGGAATACTTCGGTTAGCTTTTTGATGCTGGTTTTCAGTCTTGTTATGCCATTAATAATGACTCCCGCTTGAGGTGCAATATTTATTAAAGGGGACATAGATTGAAACTGAAGAAGACGAAATGAATCTTGATGACATTCATTGTGGTGCAATCTTTATTTGTTAAACACTATTTCACGCTGACTCGCATATTGATCGACTGATCAACTATTTTAACCGGTTGAACAATGTGCTCTTTTACAAACTCTCAACCTACTTTGGCTGGCACATCCCTGTGCTGCAGGAATATCTGAATCAATCAGGGATTCCTTAGATATTGCCGAAATTACAACGAATGCTACCCTGCTGTTTCTCAGCCTGGAAACGCTAAATAGAATAACTCTGCTACTATTTATATATGACAGATTAAACTGGAATCGGTCATGCAATAAATGCTTTCAGCCTGGTCGTACAGAGATACCACGGCTGTTTTCCTTTTTTATATATTCTGCATCAGTCTTTCTTGAAATAGTAGTCGCGTAGTACGGACCTGCCTAATTAAGAATTTATCTCATCGATACAAGCACTCTGCCTCAATTAAGCTATGAGAAGATATGTCATTAAATGTGTATCTAAATGCCAAAGATAAAATTTTATATAGGGGGCCAAACAACAGTTTATTCGTCTGGATGGCACATATGATGTTACTTCCTGACAACATTAACTAACCAGGAAACAACAGTTCCAGCGCAACCTCACTGGAGGTATTGAAACTGGTTTGGTTTTTTAGGTTTCAGGTTCGGCCGAAGCCCTGGTTTCAGTCGCGCAGATTATAGATATGCGACAAATATCTAAAACAGGAGGGTCACATTGCTTTACAGCTTAGTCTGAAAAGCAATGCAACTTCTCAAATTATTTCAACTACTACATAAAAAACGAGAGGTATGCGTTTAATGAAAAAATCAGCAATTGTACTATCAGTCGCGACGATACTTGCGGCACCATTCGCCATGGCCGGCGAAATCACCGGTTCACTACGCTACGGCCTGGTTCATACCACCGAAGGCGATGGTGATACCTCCCTGCAAGACCAGGCTTCCCGCATTAAAGCCAAAGGTGATATCGATCTGGGTAACGGTTTGACCGGGTTGGCTTCCTATGAACTGCGTTTTTCGGATAGCAGGAACGGAAATATTGTGAATCGTCTTTACTCTGTCGGTTTAAAAGGTGATTTTGGTATATTTGAAATGGGTGTCCGCGATACTGCTTTCGATCTGTCCACTTCTGACGATACCTGGTGGAGTGGTTACCACGGCCTGCTGGGCAACCGTAATGAAAAGAATGGTGGTTTCGTTTATACGAAAACTGCTGACAGTGTAACCTTCGCCCTCGGCGGCCAAATGGACCCGGATGATACCGATAATGACGCACTGGACCTGGTTGATATAGCGGTTAGATACTCAGACAATGGGCTGACCCTGGCCGCTGGCGTTCAGTCGCTGACCGGTTCTGACGGCACTGCTACTAACCTGACTGTCGGTTATGCTGCCAGTGACTGGCATGGACGAGTCACTCTGGGTACTGAAGATGAGGATTACGCTGGTGGTGCAAAAGAAACCGGTATCAATATACAGGCTTACATGAATAATATGTATGTTTGGTATGGTGCCGTAGATGTCGATGGTGGTAACACGCCTACCAGCATCGGTTTTGGATACAGCCATTCGCTTGGTCCAAAGACGCTGGTTTGGGCTGAAGCTTTCTCATTTGACCCGGATAGCGCTGATGACTCTTACGCAAGTATCCGCATCGCTCTCAAGCGCGACTTTTAGTCGCGGAGATAAATAGCGGTTACACGCGATTACAATTTTTCCTTTCAGGCACCTTCCCCTCGGGTGCCTTTTTTTCTTCTCGGCAACAGCCCAAATTTTAAGACCTGAAAGCAGCAAAGAAACCTACTGCTACTATTAACCCGGAAAGCATTTGTTGCTTGCAATATATTACTTATTGAGGAAGTGGTTTTTTCTAGTTGTAGCTGAGTCTTTTCTGCGGCTATAGCGTGACTCAGTGCCCATGCAGACGGATTGTTGATTAGTCGCCAAACATTCTGGTCAGGGGGAGGTGGTGTTTGACGAAAG
>JBNKKI010000090.1:0-10285 GCA_050291745.1 Gammaproteobacteria bacterium
CGGGCGAGACGGGAAACAGCCATCTGCTGCGTTGTCATCCTTGAAAAGGGCATGCCATTCCCTGCGGATGACGCCTTGCATATGACTATTTCCCGTCTCGCTATAACCTGCATACAGTTTAGGACAGTACACTAGGTTTAAAGCGCTGGCTATAATGTTTTGCGGTACTGGCCAGGTGTCATTGAAGTAACTTTTTTGAAGGCTGTGTAAAATGCAGACTTTGAGTTAAATCCTGAGTCAAGGGCGATGCTGAGGATATTGAGTTTTTCCTGCCCGGCACTAACCATCAACTGCTTCGCTTCTTCCACACGATAGCCATTGATAAAGTCATAGAAATTGACTTCTAACTGTTCATTAATGACCTGTGAAAGGTAGTTGGCAGAGATACCGAGTTGTTGCGCAAGTTCAGATAAAACCAGTTCACCTTCCAGATAAGGCTTGTTGGTTTGCATATAGCTGGTTAATTCATTGAGAAAAACAAGACTCGTTTCCCTGTCCAGTCCTGATCTGAGGTACTTTTCCTGTGCAGGAGCCTCACTTTGCTCTGACCCGGTTTGTGAAGACGTTGTAGTCTGAGTGAAGATTGCCGGTTGACGTAAACCTAAATAGCCCATGGTATAAATCAGCACAACCGCTAAAACGGTAACCAAATCACCCAGAATATTCATCCCCATCAGATCAGGAAAGAACTGATCAGCAAGTAACAATATATAGATAGTGCTCAAACCCAGTAGTAAATTCCTCAGCCACGCAAGATTAATCCTGTCGATATCTGAAAATTCATCCTTAATTGTTTTGGCATGACTGATTAAGCGCTTAATGGAAAATAAAAGATACAGACCAAATTGAACGATAGTCCCCAGCATAAAAAGGATGAAACCAATCTGGATGAACAGCGCATCAGGTATATCGATTTGCAGTGCAGTACCATTGCGCAAGGCCTCAGTGAACGCCAGCTTATGTGATCCATCCATCATAAAAAATGGCAGCAGCAGGATGATGCCGATAAGCAAAGGCAGGAAATGCCAGTTACTCGCCTTTGCCATCTTAGTGTTTTGAGGACTCGTTAACTGTGATACATACAGAAATATCAACGGGCCATACAGCAAGTCAATAGGCGCTAGAACATTAAGCAAGTCCGGCATTGATTCGAAAAAACCAACTTGATACAAAAACTCCTCACCCAGATCCAGAGCTAACACAAATGTCAGCAGACCCAGTAAACGATGAGCACGGACATCCCCACCTCGCGCATTCACCAGCGCCAGAGACAGGAATACACCCTGAGCAGCGCCCAGTAAGGTAAGCGTAGACAGTATGCTAAAACTATTGTCCATACGGTAATTGACACACCCCATTATCTTTAAAAATGACTAATCGATGTTCAGCCTGCTATCCGGAGGGGATTTTACTACAAACCCCGAATCATCCAGACAACCAGCAGTACCAGAATCAGGATACCAATTGTATTTGCAATAAACAGCCAAAATTTAGACATGATCTATTCCTGTGTTTTTTTCTTAAATTCGCATCAGAAACATAATTAATCGTCCTGACCTGTAAGTCAGGACGATTACTGAATCATTTCGCCAGTTTTGCGGAGCCATTTTTATCCGTTCTTTCACGTCAGGACGAATCAGCGGACATTCATTGCGATAGTAGCTTCATTGATCAATCAAACAGGTGATTTATGAATAACAAAACTCACAACGCATGGTTAAGCCTACTACTTATTATCACTACCTCAGTTGAAGCAGCAACCTGGCAGCTAGGGGTTCTGGCTGACTACAGTCAACCACCGTTTGTCGGTGACAAGAGAGTGACCAATATTTTACCCATGGTCAATTATATGGATGATAGATTCAGCTTTGTTGGAGGGGAGTTTCAATATAAGTTAAGCACTGGAAGTGTTGCAGAGACATACATTTTAGGCAAAATGCGCTCGCGTAACTTCTATTCGACCAGCCTGAAAGTGAACGATGATTTAAACATCGAAGGAATGAAAGATCGAAATTCGGCATTTGAGCTTGGCCTTGGTCTTAACAATCAAACACCATGGGGAAAGTATGTTCTGCAAGGCGTTATGGATGTAAACAACTCACACAAGGGTTATGAACTTAGCGCAAAATATAGCTACCCAAAACAATCAGGCAAATGGTTGATCGAACCATCCATTGGCCTGCAACTGCAAAGTGCGGATCTGGTGGACTATTACCACGGAGTCCTGGTTTCTGAAGCTCAGGCTGGTCGGCCAGCCTACAGGGGCAGTCAAGCCATCAATACACTGACATCCCTGACGGTGGGCTATTCAATCAATGCTCAATTACTCGCGCTAGCCGGTATCGAACAGCTTATGCTTGACTCCAGTATTACAGACAGCCCTATTGTGGCAGAAAAACAGATCAGGAAAATATACCTGGGGTTAATTTACACTTTTTAAACCAATGTTGATAAAGCAGACATTGGTATGTTGCGACGCAATAGGTAAGAATGTGCCAACTACCGACATTCCGGGAAGGCCAGACCAACTTCTGCAGTGTCAAATAAGCGGTCATTCAGAAGCAGCAAATCACGTTATGGCGAATAGTCACTATCAACCCAAAACAGCCGTTCACAGTATTTTATCTGGAGATGAAATTTTTTAACTCGTACCTGACCCTCGTTATTAGCAATCGATCGTAATCAATAACCTACTTAGGTTCAACCCTAATGGTTGCGCTTAGAACAGCTACTTTGTTGAATGAGATCGTGTTTTATGATTTCTCCCCTTATGACAAATTTCATACAATTCACGGCTTCGAAAATAGGTTTTCTATCAAAACCATCCTTAACTAAGTGCCATTTTAAACGAGCACAGTATTAACGGTTTGTATCAACCCTTGCCATTCACAAATAGTTATCATCTAATGTCTCTATAATGATAGATGCTTATCTTCCTACAGAGGAATTTCACCTCATTAGTTAATACCTATTTTTAGTGTTGTGAGCCTGAATAGTAAACACAACCTTACTGGTACTCAACCACTGAGCAATTAATATGGGACAATTTGCCAAAAGAGTTCGCCGCAACAAAATTCCTGGCCCTAACCAGCGAGGTTTTTGTCGATCTTTCTGGGAATCACAAATCGATGAAGCTACAGCGGATAATGACGATAAGAGACTATTACATGCCGGACTCTTCTTTGACAAACTCTTGTCTCATCTCAGGAAGGAAAAGAGGATTTCTGACATACCGTTAACACCAGACTCAATCATTAGATTTGCAATAGCGATCGCCACGTCAAACCTATTCTATATACATGAACAAACCAGACTCATTCGATCAAAGGGTGATACGGTACCTACCATGATCATGTCTCAGGTCATGGAGAGGAAAATGGAGATTCATAATGGGCAACAGTTCTCTCCAGACGAACTTATCACAGGCGCAGGAGATGGTCTAAAACACATGCTTCGTGAGTTGCTAGTGGCGAAGGAAAAACCGGGGGACCTTACCGAATATCAGGCAGGATCACACTCTGTTGACCAGGTGAATTTTGAGTTAAACATAGCGATCCTTTACCAGTGCGCAGTCGAATACTGGAATGACTGTGTTGGCAATGGCTATGGCCTTGTCGATCATGACCAAGGAGTCGCGCTTGTACCATTTGATGAGGCATTGGAAGTTGCACGTACAGTTTCAACATATCGTCGCCTAAATATTGCATTGCAGGACATGATGTTTATTAATGAGCGGTGGATACACACCTGGCCTCGAAAACTAAAAGAGCGTTTATGCGAAATTCCACTGGTCAGCCGAGTTTCCGGCCATGATCGCATCGAACACATTCAATTGGCCAAAAATAGTAGAACATTGTCTGCCGCCTCTTCGGCAGTCGCTGCCAAACTTTGGCTACAAAACAGCTACTATAAATTCCTGTTGGATGATCCACTGCCTCAGTTATCAGGCTTTTCTCTTAACCAGATAATTCTCGGCTGGCAACTTCTACAAAGTCTCTCTGAGGTTATTTTTGCTTCACTTAAACCAATCAATGATGGAAATGTTAGGAACCTACTCAGCTTCGCACCGCGGATTTCTAAGCACGTACTCTGCGCCACTTTTACCAAAGCACTATCGCTAGATCGCGAACGAGCTAATCAACTAGTAAGCGTGTTTGTGTTTGATTCATCTCGCAGTCAAGAAGTTTGGTTTCAACCACTGGTTTCGTTGCAGGACGACTATTGCTTGGTTATTCCTTGTATTTATTCCGTTCAATTGATTCACATTATCGAAGGGTGGATGCGACTGGGTGGGCTCGAGCTAGATCGGCGAGGCCCAGAGTTTGAGAAGTTCTGCCGGAAAGACCTTGAATCATCGTTGCTGGATTCCCCCATCAAAGATTCTGTCCTTTTACTAGATCAACCTGTCTGTTTTACACCACCGACGGGGCGGGAGGAGGAAATCGATATAGTTGTAGTCGTTTCCAACACCATTTTACTCATTGAAGCGAAATGCATACTGTGGCCGGATGAATCACTTCAATTTTCGAACTATCGCAACACCGTAGAAAAGGCAGTAGTTCAAGTCGTCCGCAAACGTGATGCAGTTCGAAGAAATTATAATGCGTTTTCTGAGAGGCTAAAACAACTTGGGTGTACTGCTCCACCCAATTCTTCTGTTATCGCCTGCGTGCTAACCAACTCTGCCGTCTACTTTGGCTTCCCTATTAATGGTATTCCTATCGTAGACTTGTCTATACTCGGAACATTTTTCAAGAACGAGCATGTGAAGGTTGAAGCACGGCAGGCAGGAAGAACTGTCCAAAGACACGCAATTACTTTCTACACTGATGCAGTTGATGCTGGATGCATACTAGAGGATTACTTGGTAAATCCCCCACAACTTTCCGACTCAAGAGCCAGTGTAAAGCGTCGGAATCTAGTTTTCCCTATTGAAATCTCTGGCTCCAGAAAGCTAATTCATAAGCTCTACTCCGTTGAAATCGATGTCCATGAAATACAGCGGCGTTACGGCGTAGAAATGATCTAGGAGCGTCCCCAGAGCGATAGGCTCACCCATTAGCTGCGTCTGGTAAATTGCGCATAAAGCTCAGACTCATCGATTTTAGATAAAGCATTTCTCGAGTATAAAAGTTCACTTTCATATTTCCAAAATGACAATTTTCAGATGAGCCAATTCTGTCATTGTCAGGCACAACCGCTTCTTTTCCTAAGAAGCATCTTATAGTTTATTATCAAACCCAAGGGTTATATCGTTGCTGATATTTCTATTTCGAATTATTTACAATTTACCAGTTGGTAATCTTTAACATACCACGTCAAAATAGATTACCAGCTAGACAAGGAAAGATTAAAAGTCCATTTACTGTACTTTTAATCCACACTATTTATGAATCAGTTTTGGGGTACCAATAACTCCGACCTTTGGGTATCTTGCCCATTATTGAACCATGCTTATTCCTTATTTTTTGTTGGATATCATCAGGGAACTCAACAGGATCATACATAGGAATATATTCATCAATAGAAGGATGAGATTCCCAATAGCCGCCTTCTATAGCAGCTTCTAAAGAACGATCATATTGAGCCTGTATTACGGTAATGGCGTCTGAATAACGCTGTTCAAGATCTAAGTTTAAGTCGCTATTATGTATTCTATCTCTTGCCTGCCCTTTCTGATTTTCCCTTTCCTTGTGATGCTGTGGAGAATAACGTAATGTAAATTCTGCTTTCTCCCATACCTTGTGACGCTGTTCATGCAGTGCCACATCTTCTTCAACATCTAAACAATATTCAAGACGACAATAAGAGCATTTATGGAAACCTGAGGTTTTAATAGGTCTTTTCGGTAACGCGATGGTATCTAGATAGTGTTTGTATAGCTCTCGAACTTCATGGTAATGCCTTTTACCTAGCAACTGTTTTGATGCCTCATTAAGCCTTTGGCTGTGCGAAAGATCTGGATATGCTGACTTCAGTTTTTTAGCAAAATTCTTAACGTTTTTTATAGCATAAGAAGTGACATGAATATTTGACATTTTTCTATCCTCAATAAAGTCGACTTTCATTTGTCCGCTAAGAGAAAATACCTTAAGAGAAAGAAAAATATTTACTGGTGGTAAAGGAGCGTCAAAGACTTTGCTGAGGCGGAACGCCAGGCACCTCCAAAATGCCTACTGTCTATACTATTGCCAAATCGCTACCTATGTCAATAGTATTGACAAGCTTGGGCAATTACAATGCTCAAACAAACATTATAAAAAATATCAACATGAGCAAACAAAGCTCGATCAGGTACTTTATAGTTCAGCCGAAATGGAGGCTCGAGCAAGATACATCGGTCTTTGGTCTTTACCTGATGCTATGCCACCTTGGGCGTTTCGGAAACGAAAATGATAGGCCTCAGCTTGAATGACATCATCACTCTTGAGGCTGACCATATCTGGGAAGGCACAACCAGCATGTACCACGATCATGGCCTTTGGATCATTCAGATATTTATCAGAGATATACTTGAGGAACAGGAAGGTAAGAATATAGTCTTTAATATTGGCATCCATTCCGCCGCGTAGTTCGTCGCAGCTTGCCGATAGAGATTAGTAGAGTTCGGTTTTTTTGATTACCATTCGGCGAATTCCTTTGTCGTTATTACTTGTTTATTTCTTGCTAAGTAGCCCGATCAGTAAAGCACCTAGAGCTGCTCCAGCGAGTAAATGCCCCATTCCATCACTTTCTTTAGCCTGAGTTGTGTTTCCCCTTAGCTGTGGAACAACGGCAATACCATTTGAATTCAGCTGAGCAACTGTCCCATTTAATCGCTCGCTTAGCTCTTCGGCACTAACTTCAAGCGCTGCAGCCGCTTGATACATCTGATCAACAGAAAACGATGACTTTCCACTTTCCAGTCGACTATAACTCGCCTGTGAAAGCCCCATCCGTTCAGACATATTGCCTTGCTCTATGCCGCGTTCTTTGCGTAATCCAGCCAATACGACCCCCAGTACTGCGGAATATGTAGCTTGTTCAGTATTCATGACACCAAATAATCCTATTATGACTTGCAATTGTACTAATTTAGGTTTAACGTAAAATAAACCATTTAACGTAAATTGTTAGGAGATTAATAAATGTATTCTAAACTTAAACCAGGTGACCTGCTACACCGTAGCAAAGGAATCGTTCAACATGCCGGAGTATATCTTGGCGCTGGATTGGTATTGCACAACCGACCATCAGAAGGGACTGTAGTAACTACCTATACCGAGTATGCTGAGGGGAAGAGTGTTCTGGTGACATGTATCAATAGCTTTGATCAACAGCTACTATCTCAGCGGCTACGTGAGATTATTGGTGATAGCCAGAGCTATAGTCTGTTTGGAAATAACTGTGAACATGTAGCTCATTATTTAACCAACGGTCGTAAAATTAGCCCACAAGTTCAAATCGCTTTAACTTGCGGGCTAATCTGTGGTGCAATCGGTAAGAGAAATGGAAATTTTGCTTATGGTCTGATTCTTGGCAGTCTCACGGGGTTAGTAGTTGGAAATATGCTCAAGAAATATGATTACAGCATATGTAGAAGTGAGATACCTGCTTGATTGAATTCGATCCTTAAGATGATTTCGTGCTGTTATTTAATTAAGCCAAGTGGAAAAACGATAATGGATTTTACTCCAGAATTTCTAATTGATGTTGTTGATCAAAAAATGCTAATTCATCCCTGCACAAATCTACGATTTCTCGCTCAAACTCTAAAGCCTTAGTAACGCCGGTTTGGCTTCCGTTCTCGATCTGAGCAATGTATTTTTCGTACTTGTCATATAATACTTTAGCTTTTCCGTCGCCGCTTATCGCTAACTCTCGAATCTTATCAATTAGGTCAAATACGACAGCGATCCATGTAGATACAATAGCCGACCTATAAGCTCCAGCCTTATAGCAAGAGATAGCTTCAGCTATATATAATCTGGAAGACTCTGTATGGCACTGCAAAACGAGTGCCTCTATGTCCGATAATGATCCCGCCATATAATTTCCTAGATAAGTACAGAACAGTATGATGACGAGCCCTTGTGGGTGCCCATATCATTTTTTTAAACTATTTCACTATCAAACTCTGTTACTGAAGTGCCTGATGCTGAAACCATTGCAAAGTTAATAGATCCATTTCGTTGGCGAAAGACACTTGTGAATATGGTTTTATCTTCGGACTCAAATATTGCTAAAACCTGGCTGCCTTTGTAATCAGGCTCTTCTTTGCCGACAATTGATTCCAGCCTAGTGCCATTATGTGAGTAGGACATTTGATATAATTCTAAAGGAGAAAAATCACGACCGTAATATTCTTCTGCTCTATGCTTTAGTTGCTGCCACTCATGCAATGTTTTGCCTTCTTCAACATGTGGTACAAATAACTTCATTTCCTTCCTCCGTATAACGTCGCAACCACTGGAATTTTCTAGCTCAGAACGTAACAAAATCCCTAGTGAATTGAACTTGTTAGGTGATTATTCATAAAGCTCATGCGAAGGATCTAGCCAAATTGCATAAAAAACATTATCAATAAAGAAACCATGAACCCTACCATATTCATTTGCACTAAATTGGAATTGATAAGGCATAAGCGAACGTAACTGTTCGTTTAGGTGTGCGAACCCATCAGGCTCTGTAGTTTGCTTCCAGTCGATAGAATGCGCTCTTAGCGATTTCCCGCCTGACTGCCGTATTTCAGTGGCTCTTTGGGAGGATATACCTTTGAATCGCTCAAATACCTTGCAGAAATAGTCAGCATTCCTCTCTTTAATATCAAATTTGTTTTTTGGATGATTGAGCTGAAGATGTTTAAACGAAAAGATCAAGGCATCTGTTTCGTTTTCGACCTTCCTTGATTTAATACTTGAATCGGTTACTGGGTTTGGTTTCCGTGCCCTGATTTTCTTCGCCATAAGAATTAATCTTCCTCATCAGCAACAGATTTGTAAAAAGAATACATTACTGACTTTTTAATTCTGTTATTGCTAGATTCATCTGGAGCCAAACCTTTTCTGGCTTTTAGCCATGGCTCTTCATCATGCGTCATTTTTTCTAACTCGAACGCCGAGAGACCGCCAAATACTTCATAAACTTCTCTAAGATGCTTTTCTTGTTTTTTTGAAACCTTAGGCATCGAAACTTCTTCTAGAATTGGTTGCCAACCGTAATCTCTGAACCTATTGTATAGGCTCCTTAATACAGGGCCATGTACCCAAGCTTCAAATTCTTCTTCAACTAACGGTTTCTTACCAAAATTTACCAAATGCCAAGAATCAGCATAGTAAATTAGTTTCTGTAGTTTTAAGTGACTTAAGTAGTCACCATGTTCTCTTGCAAGAAGCAGGAAATAGTCGGCCACTTCATCTGGTTTCATTTTGCTCATGTGTTTACCCGATACTTGATATTTTCACACCTAACAGCTTGATTATATGACACACACGAATATTGACTTATATTTCACGCACGTATATTGACTTATGTTGCATCATACTCTCAATCATGGGTAAAACAATCAATGTCCGCTCCTGGCACTAACTTGCCTTATTGCACCGCACAACGCGAACGTCAGCTTTATCAACAATTCAGCCCATTGCAGTGCAGTATTACGGTGACAGTTTACTAAATACACTTATTTATTCGATTTAGCCTTTTTCCTGGGTCCTCTCTTTTGAGGTTTTAGCGCTCTGCCAGTCACTTTCTCAATCTTATCAATCCATTCTTCGCGGCCGAATGGGCGTCCCGTTGTTTCAGATTGACTAAACAGCGGCTTTAAAGCTGCTGGATCTTCTGTTGTTGCGCTGAGAAATTCTTTAAGGTCACTATAACGTTCAAGAACAGGCACTACTTTCACCAGTTTATCGTCTTTGCTCGACAGGTGGGCGGTAACACTTGACCATTTCCAGCCTGTTAATCTGTGTCAAATCCCTCGCTTAGCATATTGCCAACCTGATATCACACGTATATGATTCATATACATATCATATACTGGAGACAAGCTGACAAACCTTTTCCATTGTTCTGGCAAGGTTTGCTCTGGCAGCAGAATAACTAATTGCATCCATGGTGCATATTCTGGCTCATTCCGATCACTAATTCCGGAACTTTCCGATCCCCCCTACTGGTTTTATTCGATCACTGATTCTGGTTTTATCCGATCATTTTTTCCGGATTTCCAGAATCGGTGATCAGATAAAACCAGAATCCATCCTAACGCGTTGATTTAACTTAAATACTGCTACTCTCTCGACCTTTT
>JBNKKI010000091.1:0-67018 GCA_050291745.1 Gammaproteobacteria bacterium
GTTACAACGAAGAGATTCGCCGCCTCAAACGTGCAATTCAGTTCGTAGCGGGATTCACCAATTGGGTGATTATACACATCAACTGTCATGGTTTATGAAACAGTGGGTTAACGTCTATTGCGAGCGGTCAACTGCGGAATCTAGGTTGAATTAACTCTGGAATTTACCACTTTTTAAACGTTGAGCTTCCATGGTTTCCAGTTCTCTGGCTCCTGATACGACAATTTCCGGATCGGGAACGAAATTTAAGGAATTGTCTAAACGTTCATAAGGTACTGAATTTAAAATCACTTTCATGGCATTTAACCTGGCCAGATGCTTATTATTTGATCGAATGATTTTCCAGGGTGCATGAGTAGTATGTGTCTTTCTCAGCATCTGGTATTTAACATTAGTAAAATCATCCCAACGTTCCTGTGCCTGAACATCGACTTCACTTAATTTCCACTGTCTCAGAGGGTCTGTTTTACGCCGGTTAAATCTTCTGTCCTGTTCTTCTTTGGTGACACTAAAATATAGTTTCACCAGAACAGTGCCCTGTCTGATTAAATCTTTTTCAAAACCGGTGACTCCGCGAATAAAGTTTTTATATTCTTCATCAGTACAGAAACCAAAAACAGGTTCTACCATGGCACGGTTATACCAGCTGCGATCAAATAGCACGACTTCACCACCGCGGGGAAACTGTCTGACATACTTCTGGAAAAACCATTCTGTTTTCTCGTATTCTGTGGGTTTACCCAGAGCAACAATACGGTAATGTTTTTCATTCATGTATCTTGAGACACGACGGATTGTTCCACCTTTACCAGAGGCATCACGACCTTCGAATAGTATTATCATGCGTCTCTTACTTTGCTCAAGGTATTGTTGCAATCTAATTAGTTCTGCCTGGTATGGCATTAACTCTTCTTCACGAAGGAAGCGACGGTAAGCCTTCTTTTTTCTTTTTTTAATATTCATAACCTTATTCTCTTGCGGGATAGCGGTTTCTTTTTCCTCTATAGGCGTGACTGTTTCGACTGTGGTATCGCTGTTTTCCTGTTCATTACTCATAACTAACTTATCCAGTAAAAAAGTGGATATCAAATCAGGGATACAATTTTCTTTGCTATCCCTGTTAACGGATTATTAAATTCAACGCCTGGAGTCAGTCGGATTTAGGTGATCATCGTGGGGGAATGCTTTCCTCTGCCGGTTCACTCTGCATCCACAGGCTCCTATGGGTATATATCTGGAATAAATGTTTGATCACTCATTGGTGGTCTGACGTATCCGATACCTTCTTCTCTTTTGGGTAACTTAATCGGTTCGGGAGTAAGATCATCATAGGGAATCATGCTTAACAGGTGCGAAATACAGTTCAGTCGGGCATGTTTTTTATTGTCCGATTTAACAACATACCATGGTGCCTGTTTGATATCTGTATGAGCAAACATTACGTCCTTGGCTTTGGAGTATTCTACCCATCGTTTGCGCGATTCCAGATCCATTGGGCTGAGTTTCCAGCGTTTATGAGGTTCAACCAGTCTACTTTGGAAACGGTGTTCCTGTTCTTCATCTGAAACAGAGAACCAGTATTTAATCAGAATAATGCCTGAGCGAACCAGCATGCGTTCAAATTCCGGGCAGGTACGTAAAAACTCTCTATACTCTTCATCAGTACAAAACCCCATGACTTTCTCGACACCAGCTCTGTTGTACCAGCTGCGATCAAAGAGCACAATTTCACCAGCTGCAGGTAAATGCGCAATATATCTCTGAAAATACCACTGGGATTTCTCTCTTTCAGTAGGTGCTGGCAATGCTGTTACCCTGCATACACGAGGATTAAGGTGTTGGTCTATACGTTTAATAACCCCTCCTTTCCCTGCAGCATCACGGCCTTCAAAAAGCACGACAACCTTAAGTTTTTTATGAGTGATCCAGGCCTGTAATTTGACAAGTTCAAGTTGCAGCTTGAATAACTCTTTTTCGTAGCGTTTTTTGTCAATTTTTTTTGGCTTCTTCTTTTTTTCGCTCATAGACTCTCCCGAAGATATAGTTTATTTTTCTTCGATTATAGTCTATTTTAATAGGTGCATAAAATGTTTCAGGTCAAGTTGCCGGGTATCAATTACTTTTGGCAATGAGTGCAATAAAAAGTAGAACGTTGAGCTTGTGTGATTCTTGTTACTGGTTTGCCACATTTAGGGCAATTAGCCTTATTTCCGTAAACATTTAATTGTTGGGCAAAATATCCGGGTTGACCATCCGTACGGGTAAAATCCTGCAATGTAGTTCCGCCCTGTTGAATAGCCTGCCTGAGCACTGACTTAATTGATATAACCAGCTTTTCCAGTCGCTTTAAACTGATTTTAGTGGCTTTTGTTTTGGGGTTAATCCCACTTAAAAACAGGCTTTCACAGGCATAAATATTGCCAATACCAACAACTATATGGCTATCCATAATCACATTTTTTATAGGACTGGATCTTCCGCTACATTGTTGCTGGAGATAGTCAGTATTAAAATCATCGGTCAGTGGTTCAGGGCCTAAATTACATATTAGCTTATGATTTAAAGGGTCAGAGTTAGTGTGTAATAAGGCACCAAAGCGGCGTGGGTCTATGTATCTAAGTGAGTTTCCATCATCCAGTGTTATCTTGATATGTTCATGTTTACTACTTTCCTGCTGTTCTTTTAACAGGCGCATACTACCCGACATACCCAGATGCCAGATCATATTACCTTTGTTTGTGTACATTAAAATATATTTAGCTCTACGACTGAGGGTTATAATTTTTGCCTGTTGCAGAGTTAAAATTTCTGCTGAAACGGGCCAGCGTAGTTTTGCTTGTCTAATTTCTATCGAGGTAATGCTTCGATCGATTAAGTGAGGTTGTAGTCCTCGTAAGGTCGTTTCAACTTCGGGTAATTCAGGCATATTAGTATAGTGTCCCGTAGTTAAGGTTTATTTTTGATTAACAGGCTGGTTAAACCTGGATTCCGCAGTTGACTGCTCGCAATAGAGGTTAACCCACTGTTTCATAAACCATTACAGTTGATGTGTATAATCACCCAATCGGTGAGTCCCGCAACGAACTGAATTGCACGTTTGAGGCGGCGTATCTCTTCGTTGTAACTCCTTGGAATAGCAGGCTATTCCGCGTCGTTACGCCTTGATCTACACCACCTCAAACGCACAATCAGCTCGTCCAACTGCGGATTCCAGGTTAAAATTACAGATCAGATATTACCCAGGCTAGAGCGATTCCTGCTGTCCAGTTATTGGTTTCCGTTACCAGCGGACTGTCCTCAATAACACTGTTACGAATATTATCATTGCGAATGAACCCACCCAGCCAGTACTTACCAATTCTTTTACTGTATGTGAAATCTGTTCTAAAACCAAGGTATCCTTTGTCACTATTAAAGGCAGGTCTGTCATCTGTGACTTCATGCTCCTGCACATTATAGTAATACCCGCTAAATTTTTCATCAGCATAAAGTGGGCCACCTGCCAGTCTCAGCTTCCAGTCATATTTACTTTTAGCAGGCTTTCTCCAGGCTATTTTGGGATGAAAAGTTTTACCGATATAAGATGGGTTTTTGCTAATGCTAAAAGCTACTCGTAATGGAACTTCGAGCCAGATGGATGTGCTCTCATTATGAGTCAGACGGTATTCAATTGAAGGACCAAACTCAATGCTGGCATCCAGTTTATCCATGCCTTTCCGTAATGGCGTATCCTCTGGTGCAGGTAATGCGCCATTACCACTAATAGAAAGGAGTAGATCAGGCGTATTGAATAGCCATGCTTCGACGCCATCGTCAATGTGTAAATATTCTCCCCGGTATTTCAGAAAAGGGAAGGGTGCAAAAACAGTTTGCGAATAGTTTGAGCCAATATAATCAGGCGTGTTGAACATAACTGCTCCTGCACCCCATTCCAGTTTCGGCATAGGAGTAGAATTATCAGAGTAGGCAGGCGGGCTTAAAAGCAGAATTAAAACCGGTAGAAACTTATTCACTAATTGCCTCGACAGGTTTTTTTAGTGATAGTAAGTTGTAGTAATCGTGATCTGTAAAGTGATACTGAATATTTAAATCTGGTCTGGCGATAATTATTTCAGGTTCAATAGCTAAAACAAAAAAATCTATTTCCTCACTGGTTTGAAGAATAGCTTTAACCTTATTGAGGGGTATTATTGACTTGTCATATGGTTTGATGAGTCCCTGCTTTTGCTGCCAGTTTTTAATTAGCTGATTAATATTTTCAGTAGACGCCTTCTGATCATTTGAGGTCCAGCCGGAATTTGATTTTTGCAGTTTGAAGTCTGAAAACTGCAGTTCTTTCAATTCCAGTTGCGAAGGTAATAACCGGTTATCCAGTAAACCGGTTAAGCCATCTCTGATAAAAACATAATGATTGTCATCGGCCAGGTAAACATTGGAGTCAACCATCAGGTATCGGCGGTTTCCAATTTGATTCGTATCCCCCAGATAAATGCTCTTATTATTTAATGTAACAACCGCTTTGGGAAATCGTAATCCTAATGTCGATATATCGATCTGATTGCTCGGTAATGTAGAGTGAGGTTCTACACTAACCAGCGTCGTTAATCGTTCTGCAGCGATATTATTGGCAAACCACTGTACTGGACTTTGTATAACCCAGTTTAATCCCTGTTTCTTTAATACAATTGTGGCATCCAGTGTTTCTATTTTTATATCTGTGATATTTTTTTCTTTAAGAATGGTAATGGCGTTTCGATTAATTAACTGATCTTCGGTTATCGGATACTTTATACCAATCCAGCTGAATATGAGTATAAGCACCAGTAATACATAGTTAATAAGCATGCGTTTAGACATTAGCGCTTTCTCCTGATTAACCAGATACTGATTCCACTAGCCAGTAATGCCAGTGGTAAAACCAGAAAAAAGAAAACGGCAATAAATACCTGATGCGTAGGTGATAATTCAAGTTTTGTATCAATTGCCCTGCTGGGAGAAACGGCGATCAAATTGTCATCATGGCTTAACCAGTTGACCATATTTAAACCTAATGCCTGATTACTGCCATTACCCAGATACTGATTGGATAAAAAATCAGCATCGCCGGTGACTACAATACGTTGAGTGAATAATTCACCATCTTCTTTTTGCAGGCTGCGTGTCAGGCTGATTCCAATATTGAGAGGGCCAGCTTGCTCACCGGGATTATCTCCCATTGTAATTTGCCCTGTCATTTCTCCCGTTTCATTCCAGGTTCTATCATGAGTCACTACTAATGGTGTTGCCTGCCATTCGCTATCTTCAGCAGGTAATTCAATAGCCTGAGATTTCGGGTATAAAGTGATGCTATCAATAGCAGTGGTTATTGCATGCCGGGGATAATCCGCAGCAAGTGCAAAATCGGCTCGATCAAGACCTAATAACTGTGTGCTTGGATCGACTATGATACCCGGCAGAAATTCAATTTGCAGTATTTCCTGCAGACTTTCCAGATAGCTATTTTCACCTGGTTCAGTGAGCCAAAACAGGCTTCCCCCTGATTCTACAAATTGCTTGATCAGTTTGAGTTCACCCTCCAGTAAATTCGACTGAACATCTGCTATGACCAGTACATCGGTATTGTCGGGAATGTCCGGTGTATTAATTAAATTCAGATTTTCAATTTGAAAACCTTTCTGGCTCAGGCGGTCAGCAAAGATTTGTAAACCGAAATTAGCTCCCGAAAAAGGATCACGTTCACCATGTCCCTGTAAAAAGACAACCCAGTTATCACCTTCGCGTTGCAGACGGGCTATTGCATTAGTGATGCTGGATTCATCAACTTGTATAATATTTTCACGCCGTCCATTTACTTCAATCACTACTTCACCGTCACGCTGGATATTAAATTCTCTTAACTGTTCGGGTGCCAGATCCGGGTTAATGCTTTGATAATCAATTAATGGTTGATTTTGCTGATAGCGTTTAAATAATTTGTCTAATATTTCTTTCTGTTCATTGACTGGAGATATGAAAGCGGTAATTTTTACTGCTTGAGTGATATTTTCAAGCAGGCGAGTAGATGCAGTAGACAGGCTGTTGCTTTTATTTGCAGTGAGGTCGAAGGTAAATTTATATTGCGTACTCAGCCAGGCCAGAATACCGATGAACAAAATAAACAGGACAACAAAAAAACTCGATTGTAATTTTAGTTGTAAACGTGTTCTGCTATTTATTTTCATAGGATAAAATTTACCGTTGCAGTATGGATTTGCATATATTGATTCCCTTAATGCTGTAAACGGTCACCATCGAGCTGGCGAATGGTTAAACCACAGAATAGAAAAATAATGAGAATAAAGTAACTGATATCAACAGAGCTGAATTCTCCTTCCAGCAATGGTTTATGATGAGCGAGTATAGATAGATAGTGAAACAGGGTTTGATCAGTTCGCCATTCAATTATCCATAACATTAATAAAGCACCAAATGTACTGACCGCTGCGATAGTCTGGCTATCTGTCAGGCTGGATAAATATAATCCAATAGAAGCAAAACTGGCGAGTAACAGAATCATGCCGAGATAGATAGAAACTAGCTTCCCGACATCCAGTTGAGTGCCTAATAGTAGCGATATCGGCATTAGCATCAGCATGCTGGTGAGTACTAAAATAAAATAAATTAACCCCAGATATTTACCTAAAACCAGTTGAGTGATCGAAATTGGTGCTGAAAAAAGCAGGTAAATCGTTTTGTTTTTCTTTTCTTCGGCGATTGTTCTCATGGTAAGCAAAGGCATTACCATTAGTAAAATAATGGCCGCAAGTGAGAAAATTGGAGTCACAATAATATCGGTAACACCGGGGGTATTTTGCAAATCCATTAATTGTGGTTGTATTGTAAAAAAGTTTTCAATCTGTGCCAGAAACATCCAGCTAAGAATAGCCTGAATTACAGCCAGCATGATCCACGCCAGCGGTGATATAAACATACTGGTAAATTCACGTCGGGCTATTGTTAAAATCATGCTGCATCAACCTCCTGACCGGAACTGACTGACTCTATTTGTGAATCATCAGATGTAGTTATTTCTACAAAAATTTCTTCCAGTGATGAATTTTGCGGTATCAGTTCAAATAATCCCCAGTTTTTGGCGACTGATTGCTGAACCAGATATTCAGGAAAATCTTTCTGTTCAAATTGCAGGTTAAAACGATTTGCATCTATCGGTTTTACAAAGCTAATACCGCTTAAAGATTCCAGTTCAGTAACTGCAGGTGGATTGCTCAATGCGACTGTCAGGCTATTGCCCTGACCACGTTTATTTAATTCATCAATCGTTGCGTGATATATTAATTTTCCACCCTGGATGATTTGAACCCGATCACAGGTAGCCTGGACTTCCGGCAAAATATGGGTGGACAAAATAACACTGCGTTCCTGTCCGAGAGTTTGGATCAGTTTGCGTATTTCACGAACCTGTATGGGATCTAGCCCAACAGTGGGTTCATCCAGAATAACCAGTGGTGGTTGATGAATTATGGCCTGAGCAATTCCCACGCGTTGCTGAAAGCCCTTCGATAAATTACCGATTAATCGCTTGCTTACCTGTTCCAGCCCGCATTGTTGTTTCGCGGTCTCTAAGGCATCTTTCAGTCGGGAAGAGGGTACTCGATGCAATCTTGCGCAATAAGTTAGATATTCATTCACGCTTAACTCCCGGTAGACAGGAGGGTTTTCCGGAAGATAGCCTATGTTTGATTTTGCCTGAATAGCCTGGTCAATCATATCGTATCCATTGATAGTGATTTGTCCCGAGGTGGGTGCCAGGTTTCCGGTAATCATTTGCATACTGGTTGATTTACCCGCTCCATTAGATCCCAGAAAGCCAAGTACTTCGCCTTTTTTTAATTTAAAGCTAACTTGATTGACTGCCAGGATATCACTATATCGACGGGATAAATTTTCTACCTGAACAAGCAGGTTATGATCATTTTCTGCAGCTTCCATGAAACATCTGTATTTAACTAAGAGACGGGATTTTACTGACTATGATGACTGTTTAAAAGCGCTAACTATAAAACTTTTAGCAGTACCGAAAATTATTAAAACTTTATGATAAAAATTGTTTTCCTGTAGACCTGTGAAAGCTGGTTAAGTTGCATATTCGGGGCATAAGCTGTTTAGATTTTCTAGGATAATGTAAAAAATGTCGGAAATTAGCTAATTCTGAATATTCTGATAAGTTTTATCGATATTGGGAATAAATATTATCAAATTCTTTTATATTCGATATTGTAACGAAACTTTAATATTGAGCTGAGATGTTCTCATGACAGATAAAATAATTCGTTACCTGGCCGGGATCGGAATAAAGAATCCTGAAAAAGTAATCTACAACCCTTCTTACGATTTACTGTACGAAGAAGAATGCAGTGATGAACTGGAAGGTTATGAACAGGGACATGTCACTAATCTTGGAGCAGTTAATGTATATACTGGCATTTATACAGGGCGATCACCAAAGGATAAGTATATTGTAAAAGACGAAACCACCAAAGATACTCTCTGGTGGACTGGCAATGGACATGTGAATGATAACAAGCCAATTAATGAAGATGTCTGGAAAGATTTAAAAGAAGTAGTTACTGACCATTTATCCGCAAAAAAACTGTTCGTAGTGGATGGTTTTTGTGGTGCTAATAAAGATAGCTGTTTGCGGGTTCGGTTTGTGATGGAAGTTGCCTGGCAGGCGCACTTTGTTAAAAACATGTTTATTCGCCCTTCTGCAGAGGAACTAAAAGATTTTGAGCCTGATTTTGTTGTTATCAATGGCTCAAAAACTTCTAATCCTGACTGGAAACGCCACGGTAAAAATTCTGAAACCTTTGTTGCTTTTAACCTGACCGAAAACATGCAATTGATTGGTGGCACCTGGTATGGCGGTGAAATGAAAAAAGGTCTGTTCTCGGTAATGAATTATCTGTTGCCTTTACGAGGTATTGCTTCTATGCATTGCTCCGCTAATATGGGTGAAAAGGATGATGTCGCAATTTTCTTTGGTTTATCCGGTACTGGAAAAACAACTCTGTCGGCTGATCCAAATCGCCGTCTAATAGGTGATGATGAGCATGGCTGGGATGATGAGGGTGTGTTTAATTTTGAAGGTGGTTGCTATGCCAAGGTTATTGATCTTGATGCGCAACAGGAACCCGATATCTTCAGGGCTATCCGACGTGATGCTTTGCTTGAAAATGTTACAATCGATAGTGACAATGTGGTTGATTTTTCTGATCGATCATGCACTGAGAATACACGAGTTTCTTACCCGATTGAGCATATTGAGAATATTGTTAAGCCTGTTTCCAGAGGGGGACCAGCTCAAAAGGTTATATTTTTAACAGCTGATGCATTTGGGGTTTTTCCTCCGGTATCCTGCTTAACCAGCGATCAAGCTGAATATCATTTTCTATCTGGTTTTACCGCTAAACTGGCTGGTACAGAACGTGGAATTACTGAGCCAACACCAACTTTTTCTTCCTGTTTTGGTGCCGCTTTCCTGATGTTACATCCTACCCAATATGCCCAGGTGCTGGCCAGACGCATGCAGGCATCAGGTGCTAAGGCTTATCTGGTCAATACCGGCTGGAATGGTACTGGCAAGCGTATATCATTAAAAGATACCCGATCTATAATTGATTCTATTCTTGATGGTAGTATTGATGATGCTCCCTCTATACAGATACCAGTTTTTAATTTGAACATACCAACAAGCTTGCCTGGAGTTGATGATTCTATACTGGATCCGCGTAAAACCTATGCTGATGAATCTGAATGGAATCGCAAAGCGATAGAGCTTGCAGAATTATTTATTAATAATTTTGATAGATTTACCGATACTCCGGCTGGTGCTAAACTGGTGCAGGCCGGCCCTCAGTTGAACGGGATTGATGATATTTGAACCTAGAATCCGTAGTTGGACGAGCTGAAGTGTGCGTTTGAGGTGGTGTAGATCAAGGCGTAACGACGCGGAATAGCGAGCTATTGCAAGGCGTTACAACGAAGAGATACACCGCTTCTAAGCTGCAATTCAGTTCGTAGCGGGATGCAGCGATTGGGTGGTTTTTCCAGGATCATAGCGCTAATTTCAGGCATAAAAAAACCAGCATTAGCTGGTTTTTTTTATTATTTAAGAGCGAATTACTTACTTTATCTTCGCTTCTTTATAATCAACATGTTTACGAACAACTGGATCATACTTCTTCATGACCAGTTTATCCGGTGTTGATTTTTTATTCTTGTCAGTTGTGTAAAAGTGACCAGTTCCTGCAGAAGACACTAATTTGATTTTATCTCTCATCGCTTTCTATCCTCTTAACTTAGACTTTTTCGCCGCGTTTACGCATATCTGCCAGTACAGCATCGATACCATTTTTATCGATAATACGCATACCTTTAGATGAAACCTTCAGTTTAACCCAACGGTTTTCAGCTTCTACCCAGAATTTATGGGAATGCAAATTAGGTAGAAAACGACGACGCGTTCTATTATTTGCATGAGATACATTGTTTCCAGTAACAGGCTTCTTACCTGTAACTTGGCATACTCGGGACATGGTAAACTCCGAAAAATTGGTCAGATTGCACAAGGGCGCGAACTCTACCAGAACCTTATGCAGGTTTCAAGCAGGATAAGGTCTATTTTTAGCAGGGAATGAAAGATTTTCGCGTCCAGCTTATTTTTCTGGGATTATGAATTAATTATGGTAATAATGGGAAGTATTAAATCACTATATAGAATAATTAATGGATATCGTATTTATTAGAGACTTACAAATTGAAACCGTTATTGGTATTTATGACTGGGAGCGGAAAATCAGACAAACTATCAGTATTGATCTCGATATGGCCACTGATATAAAAAAAGCGTCAAAAAGCGATGATATTGAAGATACATTAAATTATAAGAAGGTCGCCAAACGTTTGATTAGTTTTGTTTCTGAGAGTGAATATGAACTGGTAGAAACTCTGGCTGAAAAAATATGCGACATTGTGTTGTCTGAATTTGCTGTTCCCTGGGTTAAACTGACTCTCCATAAACCTGGTGCGGTTAGTGGTTCTCGTTCTGTGGGGGTAATGATTGAACGGGGAAATAAGATTTAATGTCTGCTCAAGTTACTATCAGTCTGGGAAGTAATATAAACCCTGAGCAAAATATCAGACTTGCGATTATCGAGCTAACCCGAATATTCGGTGATATGATTATTTCTCCTGTCTATAAGACTGCAGCGGTTGGTTTTAAAGGGGAGGATTTTCTGAATCTGGTTGTCAGCTTTAAAGTGGATGATACTGTATATGAAGTTGTAGCCGTGTTAAAAGCGATCGAAGATCGTATTGGAAGAGATAGGTCACAGGCCAAATTCTCTGCCAGAACAATAGATTTGGATCTGTTAACATATGATGATCTGATTATTGATGACTCAGGTGTTCAAATCCCACGTCATGAGATTTTACAGAATGCCTTTGTTTTAAAACCGCTGAGTGATATTCGAGGTAATGATCTTCATCCCCTGCTTGGCGTGAGTTATATTGAATTATGGAAGCAAATGGAGAGTCAGGCGGATAGAATTGAACTGTATGAATTGAATCTTGATTAACCCTGCCTATAAAAAATTTTCTATCATTAAGAAATAAAACTGCAAAGTTAATATCTTTGACTATAAATATGAGAAAAACTAATTCTTAATATATGATTTTCGATAACGATAAACACTGGGAAATATTAACATCTTTAATGACTGATGGGTTTGTTATCCTGCAAGACTATCGTTTTGTGTATGTGAATCCTGCTTTTGAAAGAATGTTAGGTGCACAACCAGGACAGTTAATAGGTCAGTCATTCGGTGACTATGTGCATCCTGAAATGCTGGAATTAGTGGTGTCCCGCTATGAAAATCGGCTTAAAGGACAGGATGTTCCGAAGCATTATGAAATCAAGCTATTAAAAGTAGATGGCGTTACCAGTGTTGATGCCTGGTTAGAAATCGATACAGTTTTAGATGAGGGAGAAGAAGTAGCGGTTGCAGTTACGGTCAGGGACATTAGCTCATTAAAATCTCTCAAAAATGAGCTGGAGACAACAAAAGGGAAATTACACAGTATTATGGATAATATGTCTGATACCATTTATCAGACCGATACTGACGGTGTAATCACACTTATTGCCGGTACCGTAGAATCATTGCTGGGCTATACAGAACAGGAAATGTTAGGCACTAAAATGGCTGATTACTACTGGTCACCGGAAGAAAGACAAAAAGTGGTTGATGCTATTATCCAGAATAATGGTGTAGTGACTAATGTTGAAGCAATTCTAAAGCGAAAAGATGGTTCTCCCGTATGGATTTCCACAAATGCTTATGTCAGGAAGAATTCAGAAGGTGAAGTGGTCAGTATTGAAGGATTAGCCAGAGATGTAACTGTACAGAAAAAGCTGGAACAGAAACTGGAAAAATTAGCATTAACAGACAGTTTAACCGGTTTACCTAATAGACGTGCCTTGATGGATGAATTGCATATTCAATTTGTTGAGGCTAAACAGAGAAATTCCAATCTTTGTCTTATTTTCTTTGATGTTAATGAGTTTAAAAAGGTTAATGATCTATACGGTCATCTGGTGGGGGATAATCTATTATTGCATATCTCCCAAATTCTAAAAAGCCATGTATCCGGTAGGAAAATGTTTGGTAGACTTTCAGGTGACGAATTCCTGTTTATCATGCCTACCCATGATATTGATCAGGCTCAGCAGTTTGCAGATCAGATTTATGCTGATGTTAAACTCAAGCCCTTACAAATACAGTCTCAGGTAATTCCTTTTTCACTGGCTATAGGTATTAGTTGCATGCAGCCTCAGGATAATAATGAATATAGTTTGCTGGATCGGGCGGATAAAGCCATGTTTCTGGCGAAAAGAGGTGTGCAAAAATTCGAAATTTTGTAATTTAATCGGCTTAACCGAGTTGTTGAGTGATAATAGTTACACCCAGTCCAAAAGTCATTAAACCTATCCCCGTCTGTAAGCCATTATGCATCCAGGTAAGGCCATTGGCTGATGCGCGTAAGGGGATAGCAATAATAACGGATAGTATTGCCATACCCAGCATTGAACCAAAGCCGAATAACAATATATAAAGCAAGCCGGCCCACAGGGAATCGATAGTTTCCATTGTGATTAAAGTTAATGCGGCGGACCCTGCCATGCCATGCATAAAACCTATAAATAGAGTTCTAAAAGGAAATTTTCGATCATGGTTATGCTGATGTGCGCTTTGTTGATGATTTGTTTCACCGCAATGAGAATGAGCGTGAAAATGTGTTTCTGCGGTTTCATGTTGATGCTGATGGAAATGTATCCGATCACGAATAACCCTGCGAATAACATCCAGTCCCAGGGCTACCAGCATTAAACCAACTCCGATTTGCAGGTAGAGAGCTAATTGTTCGGGTATGATGGTATCCATCCAGATGATCATTGATCCGAACAGGAAAAGAGTTGTTGTATGTCCTGCACCCCATACCAGTCCATGCTTAACAGTGGAGCGAATAGAGCTTTGTTGTGTGGAAATGGCGGCAACTGCAGCAAGATGATCAGCATCCATTGCATGACGCATACCGATTAAAAAACCCAAAATTAAAAGGCTGGTCATTTTGCTAGTCTATAGAGCCGCCAGAATGTTATTCAATCTGGATGTCAATATTTCCATCTCTTCATCTGTCCCTATAGTGATTCGCAGATAATTATCGATTCTGGGTTTATTAAAATAACGCACCAGTACACCAGCCTTCTTTAATTCAGTGTATAGGTGCAGGGCTTTATGTGTCGGGTGAGTCGCAAATATAAAATTTGCCGCTGAAGGTAAAACAGTAAAGCCAAGTTGTTGTAAATCGGCTGTTGCTTTTTCTCTGGTACGGATTATTTTCTGGCAAGTTTGCTGAAAATATTCTTCATCACGAATAGATTCTACAGCTGCAACCTGAGCAAGAGAATCTACCGGATAAGAATTAAAGGAATTTTTAATACGATTTAATCCTTCAATTAGATCAGCATGACCAATCGCATAACCCAGTCTTAAGCCAGCCAGGCTTCTGGATTTTGAGAATGTCTGGATGACCAGCAGGTTATCGTATTTTGTGGTTAATGGAATGGCTGATTCACCACCAAAATCAATATATGCTTCATCAATAATTACCACCGAATTAGTTTTTTGACAGATAGCTTCAATGTCGGCGAGTGGCATTAATATACTGGTAGGGGCATTAGGATTGGGGATGATAATGCCACCATTTTCAATATTATAATCGCTACAGTTAATGCTGAAGTCATCATTTAAAGCCAGGGTGATGGATTCAATTTCATACAGGCCGCAATAAACCGGGTAAAAACTATAGCTCAGATCTGGATATAGAAGTGCTTTTTGCTGTTTAAAAAAAGCCTGGAAACTATGTGCGAGTACTTCATCAGAGCCATTTCCAATAAAAATATTTTCTTTTTGCATGTTAAAACGCAATGCAAGTGCTTCTCGAAGCAGGGTTGATTCGGGGTCAGGATAAAGTTTTAATTTATCTTTATTGAAATTATCTATTGCCTGTATGACTTTTGCAGAAGGTGGATGTGGATTTTCATTAGTGTTGAGTTTGACATATTGTTGATCCTGCGGTTGTTCACCGGGGATATAGGGATCTAGTTTATTAACAATATCTGTCCAGTACTGACTCATGGAAATTCCAGCAAAAAAGTATTAACAATAGTCGAATATTAACCTATTAATTGTCTCAGGTCGCATGATTAGTGCAGTAAATACCTTATAGAGATGCCAGGTTGGCAGGAAATTAAGATTTTCTGGTAAAAGCTGTCATCCAGCAATCATTTAAAAGTGATAGAGCTTCCCGGTAAACATTTAAAGTGTCGAGATTAAGACAGGGGTGTTGTTGATTGTAGCGATCCAGTAAATAGCGATTATGTGATTGTTGATAATTTCCTGCGTTACAGATTGTAGCAAGATCCCAGTAGGGTGAGGCCATCGATGAATATTCCCAGTCGATAAGCCATAATTTATTATTGTTATCGAGTAATAGATTATTTTCATTCAGGTCATTATGGGAAGGAACGGTCATGGCCTGATCCCTGGTTAGAGTTTGCAATATTTTCTTCGTCTGTAATATTCGGGGTTTTAACTTTTTTTGTTGCTGTTTATTGAGCAGTGCTGAATAACGATCTATTAATACCTGCACATTAACCTGTCCTTGAAAAGTCTGTGGACTATTGTGTAATAACAGTAATTTTTCGACCAGTAAATCGATGATGTCATAGTTTCTAAGGTTTTCAGCGGTGAGAGTCCTGCTTTGGGGAATAACCTGTCTAAGGCTTTCGCCGCGCTCGTTTTGCCAGAGACAATTAGTGGTTAAACCGAGTGTAAATGCAATTTTTTCATTATAGGTTTCTCTTGCTCTATTGATGTATTGACTGGTTTCATTGCGGGGTAATCTCAAAATGAGATCCAGATTGTGATTTTTTATTCGATAATTGTTATTGCTATAACCCTTTAATTCAGTTATTTCGAAAAGTTCAGCCTGATGATCTGCAAGCAGCGGGATGCGTTGAAAAATTTCATTAAGTGAGGCCTGTAAATTTTTTTTCACAGAGAACCCAGGTATTCGCGAATGACAGGTTTTTCCGTGTTTTTCAATATTTGGTCTGTAGCATCAATTGCGCATACTTCTCCCTGATGAATAAATGCTGAACGTTTCGATGCTAATAAGGCATCTTCGGGTTGATGACTGACCATTAATGCAATCATAGACTTGAGCTCTATCATTGATTTGAGTTGTTCGATAAGCTCCTGTCTTAAAGCCGGGCCCAGAGCCGCGAAAGGTTCATCCAGTAGCAGGACTTTCTGTTGACGCACCAATGCTCGGGCTAAGGTTGCACGTTGTCTTTGTCCACCGGATAACTGTCCTGGTTTACGTTTTTCAAGGCCATTTAATGATAACTTTTTTATCGCATCATTCACTATGTGTTTTTGCTGTTCTGATAGCTTTAAAGAAGGGTTGATACCCAGAGCGACATTGGTAAAAAGGTCAAGATGAGGGAATAGATTATGTTGTTGAAACACCATAGTTAGTGGTCGTTGTGCAGGAGGCAGGTTCTGCACTTGTTTACCATCTATCTCAATATTACCACTTTTTGCCGGTAGAAATCCGGCAATTAAATTCAGTAATGTTGATTTGCCGCTGCCACTTGGGCCAATGATACTTAAAATTTCACCCTGGCTGGCGCTCAGGTTGAATTGCATTTTTGCATTATGCTCTTGCTGTTGAGGGTAGGTGAAAACCAGTTGATCAATTTTCAGCATATTTCTTCCCACCCAGTCCACGTTCAAATGACCAGAAAACGATCAGGCATAATACTAATAAAAATACCGCAGTCACTGCTGCCTGAGGAATTCTATAAGCCCCGAGTTGTTGATACAGCATTAATGGAAGTGTACTGGTATCCACTGAGCCAAAAAGTGCTATCACGCCCAGATCACCCATTGCCATAGCCGATACCAGAGCGGATGCTAACCCCAGCGGTCTGCGTAATAATGGCCAGTCGATAAGGCGCCATTTATTCCAGCCGGATAAAGCCAGACTATTGCAGAGCTTATGGTAACGCATCTGGTTTTTACGCATTGCAGGACTGAGTACCTTGATTACAAAAGGTAAGCCCATCATAGAGTTGATTAATATAACAATCGGAAATACCCAGTCATAAACATCGACATGGCGTGCCAGTAATACAAAATAGCCGGTACCTAGTACCAGAGGTGGCACCACATAAACGACAGATCCAGACAGTTCAAGCCATTTTGCCTGATGGGTTTTCCCCCGCTCAGCCAGTGCACTACTGGTACGCAGCAATAACCATCCTGCACAAACAGAGAATATTGCTGAGCTAATACCAATGAATAATGAATAAGCGGCAGCGAACCAGAGTTTAAGATCGCTTAATACTTCAAATATCGGTCCGCTCAGTGCATCGAGAACCATTGCCAGTAATGGTAGACCGATAAATGCTGCGGCAATAAAAATGATTAAATTATGAAAAAACCGATTCTTTATTGCTTCGCTATAACATTTTGATGAAATTGTGATTTCAACTTCGGGTAATTTTTGCAGGATGAGGCCGGTAATAGCAATGAGTAAGCTCAGAAATAATTGTAGTAAAGCCAGTATGACAGCCTGGGCAGGATCAAAATCAAATCGCAGGGACTGATAAATAGCGACTTCCAGAGTGGAACTTTTGGGACCGCCACCGAGAGTTAATACCACGGCAAAGCTGGTTATGCATAGCATAAATATTAATAGCGCTACTCCTGGCAGGTTTTCACGTAATGCAGGCCATTCTATATGAATCCAGCGTTGCCAGCCGCTAAAGCGTAGTTGTTCTGCCAGTTGACCATAATGCTCAGGAATGGATTGCCATACAGGCAGTAACAGGCGTACAGCCAGGGGTAAATTAAAGAATACATGGGCAATAAGAATTCCATTTAAACCATATAGTGAACGCCCTATGGGAAACCATCCTGCAGAGCCATATACTGAAATAATACCCATAACAGCGACGATGGAAGGAACTACCAGAGGTAAACCGAATAATTTTAGTAATAAGTGGCGCAAAGGAAAGTCGCCACGTTTAGTGATTGAACGGGCGACCAGTAAGGCCAGTAACAGACTTAATATGGTGGATAAAAATGCCTGCCAGAAACTAAAAAATATGACTTTGCGAATATAGCTACTGTGCCAGAACTGCAGGCTATCTGCTTCGAATCCTGGCTGGCTACCAACAGTTAATAGACTTGTTAAAGGTATTAACACAGCCAGTACAACAATGCTTAATACCCAATAAGCTGATAAAGGCAGTCTATTCATAAATGGATTATTTTGTCATCGACTCCAGCCATTCATTGACCCAGGATTTTCGATTTTTTGCAATGATACTGTCATCGAATAAAAGAGCAGGGGATGGGTCAATTAACTTGCTGTAGCCCTCAGGCAGGCTGCTGGCCGGTAAAGTAGCCGGAAACATCCAGTTAGTTTCAGGAATAATGCTCTGGAATTTTTCGGACAGCATAAATTGTAGAAATTGCCTTGCTAAATCCTTTTGTCTGCTTGATTTTAATAACCCGGCAACTTCAATTTGCTGGTAGTGGCCTTCATTAAAACGGGCTGCAGCAAACCGCTTATCTTTTTCAGCAATGATGTGGTAAGCAGGTGAAGTTGTGTAACTGAGTACCATATTTGCTTCGCCTTTGAGAAAAAGACCATAAGCTTCACTCCATCCCTTGCTGACTGTCACAATACGCTTTGATAATTTATGCCAGGCTTTATCAGCATTATCTCCATAAACTTTTTTCATCCATAATAATAACCCCAGGCCTGGCGTGCTGGTACGTGGATCCTGTATCAGAATGGTTGGTCCATTTGGATTTTCGACCAGTTCTTTAAGGCTGGATGGAGGAGATTTAAGTAATTCCTTGTTATAGATAAATGCAAAATAGCTAAAATCGTAAGGTAGAAATAGAGTATCAGTCCAGTTTTGTGGTAGTGAGGATTCGGGCATGGTTAAAGTATGCGCTTCAAACAATCCGGTGGTACGGGCTTCTGCTGTCAGATTAGTGTCTATACCCATTACAATATCAGCTTTAGATTTTTTACCTTCAAGCTTTAACCTGTTCAATAATGAAACCCCATCTTCCAGTCCTACCAGTTTGAGTGTGCAGTTACATTGCTTTTCAAAAGCTTGCTTAACCTTCGGGCCGGGGCCCCAGTCGCTGGTAAAAGAATCATAGGTATAAACGGTTAGTTCGGGTATTTCTGCCTGTGCTGAAATACTGAACAGTGTAGCCAGCAATATACCAGCTAAAGTATTTGAAAAATGCATTGAATATTCTCCATTAATAAATCAAAAAACGGAGAGATGTGGAAATTTACAGATTCGCTCACATCCCTACGCCAGTGTTAACTGGATCAGGTTCATCGGGTTGGAATAATACCTCTCAGCTAAAATCCATAAATTCTATGGATAATGGGCACCCCGTTGAGGAGTGGGTAATATATTCCCTCATTGATCAATGAGCAAGGATAGTGATGGATTTTAGTTATTTGAATAATCTCAATCAGCAGGAAAATTTTTTTAATAAAATAGTGAGTATTTTAAAATTTTCTATGGTAGAATCTGCGCCCAATTTTTTTAGGCCGAGAGACAAAATAAGTGAGAGCAGATATAGATATTCAGCTAAAAGTTTGGAAAGACCTGGCGCTGAGTAAACAGTTACTAATGAGTGCAGCAACTGAAGCTCTTGGTCTTAATGCCGAATGCACGACTACAGAGCTAAGACAGGCTCTGGATAACGCTATCCAGCGGGCTAAAGAGGCTGATGCTACTGTAACTCAGACCAGGGAAAAGGCTGAAAAAGAAGTAGCAGAAATGAAGCAACTGGTAGCCGACAGTGAAAAAGCTCGTAAAGAAGCTGAAGAGCAAATCGCCATTTCGGATAAAGCCCGTGAATCTGCTGAGCGCTCTATGGCAATGGTCAAAGCCGAAAGTAGTGAAGCAGTCAAAAAAGCGAAAGCAGAAGTTGTAGATAAGCAAAATAAACTCAAAGCTATTTCCAAGTCGCTAGCCGATACGCCTGAAAACGTCATTAAAAAGCTTAAAAATCTTAAAAAGCAAAAATTTGATGAATCTAAATTACGTACACAGGCTGAAACTCAGCTAAAAACCGTCCGTAAAGAAAAAGCTGATCTGGAAGCTAATCTTGAAAAACAGAAAGTACTGCTTGAAAATGCAGCGACACTGGTTGAGAAGCTAAAAGAACTGCATGCCGTGTGTAATGAACAGCACACTAAAATCAAATCTCTTAGTGATGATGAGAAGGATTTAATTGAAGTGCCTGAACTGGATGAAGATTTAATAAAATCTTTACAATCTACAGATTCTGAAGAGAAAAAATAAAGTTTAGTTCTTTGTTTTATAGCTAATGAGAATAACCGTCAATTAAATAAAAACACAGCGGTAACTGGTGTTTTTATTTAGATAATCGTTTATTTGAATATCTATGTCACAGGACTTATGATCTGAGCTTTTTGAAAAGCGAAAATTCAGCAGTATAGATTCTCGGTTAATCTGAATTTTTTACCAGTTTATTTATCATAACTGATAGCTCAATTGGTTCAAATTTAGGTACATAGGCATCAGCCCCTACTCCTTTTCCCAGCGCCTGGTTTGCCTCTGCGGAGAGTGAAGAGTGCATAATAACTGGTATATCATCAAAACGGGCATCTTTCTTTATGTTACGGGTTAAAACATAACCATCCATTTCCGGCATTTCTACATCGGTAATGACTATTTTGATTTGATCAGAAACTTTTTGTCCTGCTAATTCTGCCTGATTAGCAATTTCAAGTAATTTTTGCCAGGCTTCAGCACCATTATTAGTACCAATATACTTAATGCCCATATGTTTCAGGGTATCCTTGATTTGTTGCCTGGCAATATTTGAATCATCTGCAAATAATATGGTTATTTCCTGATCAGAATCCAGCTTGGCTATACCTTTAAAAAGATCATCTTTGTTATAGAATTCAGCTGTTTCAGCTAATACTCTTTCAACATCCATAATTAAAACAAGTGTTTTATCTTCAAGCTCAGTAACCGCTGTTACCAGTCCCCCCAGTCGGTTTGCCAGCATCTGAGGTGGTTCTTTAATATCTTCCCAGTTTAATCGTTTAATAGTATCTACAGATTTAACCAGAAAGCCCTGAACATGCTTGTTGTATTCTGTAATCATTAAAATTTCGGGCTTATCAGTAGTATTGATTCCACAAAATTTTTGGAGATTAATGACAGGAACCATGACACCTCTGAGTCCTACGATGCCTTCTACACCAGCTGGCATATCGGGAGCTCGGGTAATCTCGGGAATATGCATTACTTCTCTAACTTTAAATACATTGATGCCAAACTGTTCGTTACGTCCAGTTTCTGCATCTACGCCTAAATTAAATAGCAGCACCTCTAACCTGTTTGTGCCAGCCAGGCGGGTGCGATCATCAACTGATTTCATTAAATCCGACATTTTTATCTCCGAAAAACTTTCATTAAACTCAAGCTATTATCCGTTTGACTGCATGTTTAAGTATAAGTAATTAAAGTTATTCCTATTTTAACCCTTTTAACAAATTTAGCGCGTGCATTAAATTTATAATCTAATGAAGACTATAGTTGATGTTTGACTGGATATTAAGTTTTCATAGGATTTTATAGGTATTTTGTGGCAGAAATATTAGCAGATATTAATTTATTTAACATAATTGAATTTTATTATTTAAAAATTTAATGGTTAATAAAGTTGGCGGCCGCCATCAACAGCAATAACCTGACCATTTATGTAATCACTGGATACCAGAAATAGAATCGTATTTGCGATATCAGTGGCTTCACCAGCTTTTTTTAATGGGATTTGCTGAATAATATTGTGTTGAGCCTGAGTATCCATTTGACTGTCATTTTCAGGCCAAAGGATAGCGCCGGGAGCAATAGCATTAACTCTGATATCAGGTCCCATCTCAAGCGCCAGAGATCTGGTTAGCATAATATTGGCTGCTTTAGCGCAGGAATAGATAATGTGATTCCGGAGGGGGGAGCGGGCATGAATATCGACCATATTGATAATACAGCCTTTAGTTTTTTTCAGTGCTGAATAACAGGCCTGAGATAAAAACATGGGGGCTTTGAGGTTACTGCCCATTAAATCATTCCAGTTAGCTTCATTGAGGCTATCGAGTGGTGTCGGATAAAATGTTGAAGCATTATTTACCAGGATATCGAGACTGTCAAAAGCTTTACCGGCCTGTTCAGCCAGTTGATTGATTTCATCTATATTTAATAGATCGGCCTGTAATGAAATCGCCGAACCCGGTCTTTTGCTATTGAGATTATCTACTAAATCTTTTGCTTCTTTCTTTGATCTTCCATAATGGATAATGATGTTCGCCCCGTTTTCATGTAAAGTCAGCGCGCTTTGTGCGCCAATACGGCGTGCTGAACCAGTCAGTAATGCTGTTTTACCAGTTAGTTTCATTTGCTACCTTATATAGAGAGTTCATGTTTTATTATGTCATCATATCACTCAGGCATTGAGTTACCAGTTCCCGAGGGTGAACAGATTAATCATAGCACTTTGTTGATTGAAGCTATTCTTCAGCATATTAAGTCTTCCGGTGCTGTCATTTCTTTTCGAGACTATATGCAATTTTGTCTTTATCAACCGGGACTGGGTTATTATGCTGCCGGTTCCACAAAATTTGGTGCTAGTGGAGATTTTGTGACAGCGCCAGAAATATCTTCTTTATTTGGATTATGTCTGGCCAATCAGGCCAGCTCACTATTTAGCAGTGGGCTGCAAAGAAATATTTTTGAATTTGGTGCAGGCAGCGGCAAGTTATGTGTCGACATTATTCAACGATTGAATGAACTCCAGGTTGACTGGTTTAGTTATCAAATTCTGGAACTCAGTAGCGATTTACAGCAACGCCAGCAATCATATGTTAAAGAACATCTCTCAACAGATGATTTTAACAAACTGCAATGGCTATCTGAATTACCTGACAATTTCAACGGTCTGGTGATTGGTAATGAAGTACTGGATGCAATGCCTGTCAATGTGGTATTAAAAAATAAAGACTGGATTGAACTTGGCGTATCTTTTAATGAGCAAAAATTTGAATGGGTAGAGTTTTCCCGAAATAGTGAAGCAGTACAGAGAATGCGGCAGATCGATATGCATAATAGCCTGCCAGAAAATTACTGTACTGAAGTAAATCTGAATTACCAGCCCTGGTTTAAAAGTCTGTATCAAAGTTGTAATGAAGTGGCTGTATTATTGATAGATTATGGTTATGAGCAAAGCCAGTACTACCATCCGCAAAGATCGACAGGTACTCTGGTTTGTTTTTATCAGCATCGTGTGCACCCGGATCCCTTTATATACCCCGGCTTACAGGATATTACGGCTTTTGTTGATTTTGATGCTGTTGCTGATGCTGCAGCTAAAGCAGGATTTAGCATCAGTGGATTGACCTCACAGGCCAGGTTTTTAATGAATAATGGCTTACTCGATATAACATCTGATGAAAAAATTAATGATAATCAACGACTGCAGCTTGCTCAGCAGATAAAAACTTTGACCCTGCCAGGTGAAATGGGTGAAAAATTCAAGGTCATTGGTTTTCAGAAAAATATCGATCTTAATTTTAATTTTTAAATAAACAGACCTTTTAAATAAAACATGGAAACATTACAGATTATTATTCTCGCTCTGGTACAGGGATTAACAGAGTTTTTACCGATCTCCAGTTCTGCTCACCTGATTCTGGTACCGGTGATTTTAAAATGGCCTGATCAGGGACTGGTTTTTGATGTAGCTATGCATGTCGGCTCTTTAATGGCTGTTTTACTTTATTTCCGGGTAGAAGTTTTAAATATGACTACCGCCTGGTTCGGTAGTGTGTTTAAACAACAGCATAATCAAAATAGCCGACTGGCCTGGTGGGTTATTGTTGGAACTATTCCTGCTGTGATTGCCGGTCTTTTATTTAAGGATATTATCGAAACAGATTTACGCTCACCTTTAGTTATTGCCTGGGCTACTATTGGTTTTGGTTTAATGCTGGGAGTAGCAGATAAAATTAAAAAGCATGAACGTGATGAATACAGTTTATCTCTAAAAGATGTTTTGATTGTTGGATTTATGCAGGCTTTAGCCTTAATTCCCGGTACCTCTCGTTCAGGTATTACGATGACGGCAGGGTTATTTCTTGGCTTGAAAGGTGATGCTGCAGCCCGTTTTTCCTTTCTGTTATCTATACCGATTATTATTGCCAGTGGTGTATTCAAAACCAAAGATCTTGTTGAATCGCAACAAGCTGTTGATTTTTCATTATTATTTATGGCAGTCGGCCTCTCTGCTTTCAGTGCCTGGGTATGTATTCATTTCTTTCTGAAGCTGATCAATCAAGTAGGCATGATGCCATTTGTTTATTACCGGCTAGTTTTAGGCTGTTTTCTGCTTTATCTTTTTATCTGAGCGGATTCCAGGTGGCTCTTCATTATGACTACTTGAGTTTTAATTCAATAGACCGCTTTGAGCAAGACCATTAAACATGAATTGCACGGCCAGTGCAGACAGCAGTACTCCAAATACACGAGTAATAACATGCATACCTGTTACACCTAGTAAACGTTGTACTTTACTGGCCAGTAATAACAGGATAAGGGTGATTATTAATACACTGATGAGGGCTGAAATAACGATCGCCTGAGTAGTGAAATCACTTTCAGCATTGGCCATCAACAGGATAGATGCTCCCATAGAACCCGGGCCGGCAATAAGCGGTGTAGCCAAAGGAAATACTGAAATATCATCTTTATCTTCAGCTTCTTTATTTTCTTCATCAGTGGTAGATGAAACTCCTGATGAGCGAGCAAAGACCATATCTATAGCGATTAACAGCAGCAGAATACCACCGGATACTTTCAGTGCAGCCAGAGATATTCCAAGAGCAAATAATAAAGTTTCACCAGCCAGCGCAAAACTGATTAATATTGCGGTTGCAATCAGACAGCCTCTTATTGCCATTGTTTTTTTTATTTCCGCTCGGCTGCCATGAGTCATTACCGCAAATATGACGGCAATACTGACAGGGCCAATGGTGGCAAAAAAAGTGGTAAAAGCAACTATTGCAGTTTCTAACATAGTTGAATTATACCCTAAAAAGAAGATTCGATATCATTGGCAATCAATTCAACCCAGTGAATAACCTGCGTGTTAGTTGCACTATTGAGATGATGTTCACAACCTACATTTGCTGTAATTATGATTGCGGGTGAACATTCCTGTAAAGCCTGTAATTTATTGTCTCTTAATTTTTTTGATAATACAGGTTGTAGCAGGGAATAAGTACCTGCTGAACCACAGCATATATGAGCATTTTGTGGAATATTCAGTTGATAACCCAGTTTGCCAAGCTTGTTATACAGTTTTTCTGCCAGCTTATGACCATGTGTTAAAGTACAGGGTGCATGAAAAGAAATCATTTTCTGATTTGCAGTGTAATTGGCTATATTTTTAAGTAATGCATCAGTATCCAGTAATTCGCTGATATCTTTAATTTTATTGATTTGAGTCTCAAATAGTGTTGAATTCTGAGGCATGTTTTTTAAAATTTTAGGGTAATCTTTCAGCATTACTCCACAGCCGGTAGCAGTTGAAACAATCGCGTCAAATCGATAGCTATTATCCAGCTTTTTCCATTTTCTGAGATTTTTAACAACCCATTGTTCTGCTGCAGGCAGTTGATTCAGGTGCTGGTTAACGGCTCCACAACAGGATGATACGGGTTCTCTAATAACCCTGTAGCCCATTGACTGTAAAACAAGGGTTGCTGCTGCATTGGTATTCGGGCTAAGGGTGCTTTGTACACAACCCTCCAGTAGTAAAACTGTTCTTAATGATGCAGCAGGCATTTGCTGATAATTTTTGGCCGGACGAATAACAGGGGTTTTTGATTTAAGTACAACTGGTAAATACTGTCTGAGTAAACTGGCCAGTTTGAATAAATGTGTATGACGGGCTTTGTGTGGCAATATAAAGCCCAGAATTTTACGTTTTAGTTTATCGTTAAATGATCTGATATTCAGTGTTTCTAGGTGCTGACGACCTATATCAAGGAGTTCGGCATAATCAACACCGGATGGACAGGTGGTTTCACAGGATCTGCAACTGAGACAGCGATCCAGATGAGTTAGTATTTCGCGGTCAGCTGTTTGACCTTCCAGCAAATTTTTTATTTGGTAAATTCTTCCTCTTGGCCCATCCAGTTCATCTCCCAGTAATTGATAAGTAGGGCAGGTGGCCGTACAAAATCCGCAATGAACACAGTTTCGTAAAATTTCATCGGCACGTTGCCCATGATAGGATTTTAAATGCTCTGCTGTAATACTGGTTTGCATTATAGGTAATAAAAATTCAGTTTTATAAAAATGATAATTGCGGATTGAAAATATTTTCAGGGTCGAAAGCTGTTTTAATTTTTTTGTGCATCTGCAGAATCAGTGGAGACATTAGATCAGATGGAGAGGTTGCTGTACTGTTACCATGGCTTTCGATATAGCCCCCTTTTGCTTTTATATTCATAATATCTTTTTGAGTTAAGCAGTCGCAGGAAACCCAGCGTAAGCCCCCGCACCAGTCAATCATACTACGGTATTCGTGTTCCAGTTTTAATTCATCAGTCATGGCTGGAACAATAATGCGCCAGAGTGGGATATCCCGTTTAAAAAAATCATGCGTCTGCTGCTGGATACTTTGCCAGAAACTTTTGGAATTATTTAACAGTTTACCGCCGAGTGTTTTTTTTGCCTGACTGATACCAGCCCGGGTACCTTCAAGACGCAAATACATTTTATTATCTACATAAATTGATGCTGTGATGGGAACAGCTTTCCCGGCTAATTCATTCATGGTTTGAATGGCAGCCTGTTGCTCTATTTCAAAGTACAGGGTAATTTGCTGCTGTGGAACCGGTAGAACTTTAACTGTGATATCAAGAATAGGTCCCAGAGTTCCTCTGGAGCCTGCCAGTAATCTGGATACATCATAACCAGCTACGTTTTTCATGACCTGACCGCCAAAATTAACATGTTCTCCAGCGCCATTAATAAGACTTGCACCTAAAATATGGTCACGAATGGCACCCAGATAAGGTCGACCGGAACCCGTGTATCCAACTGAGATTGCGCCCCCCAGAGTTGTCCTGTCATTGTAAACAGGAAAGTCGGTAGCAAGTTGTTGCTGTTGTTCCGATAACAATGTCTGAATTTCAATAATCGGGGTGCCTGCACGAGCTTTCAGTGTTAACTCGGTTGGTTGATAATCGATGATGCCGCGATGAGAGGAGAAATCGATTTTCTGTTTTTCGCTAAAATCGGCCAGCATGAATTGATGGCTCCCTCCGCCATGAATCGATAAGGGTTGATGTTGCTGCAGTGACTGTTTCACCTGATCCAGAATATAATGTGTTTGATCGTTAGACATGATTGTTTGTGGTTTTAAAACCGTGGAATTTCTGGATGAGCCAATTCACCATTGTGTACATGCATTGCCCCAAGCTCTGCGCAGCGATGGAGGCTGGGTATAGCCTTACCAGGGTTGAAAATACCGCTACTATCAAGCTGTGCTTTAATTAAATGAAATTGCTTTAGTTCATTTGTTTGAAACTGGTGGCACATTTGATCAATTTTTTCTACACCTACGCCATGTTCACCTGTTATGGTGCCACCCATATCGACACATAGTTTGAGAATATCAGCACCTAAACTTTCTGCTTTTTGTAATTCTCCAGCAGCATTAGCATCGTATAAAATCAATGGATGCAGGTTGCCATCTCCGGCATGAAAAACATTAGCCACTCTCAATCCGTATTGTGTTGAAAATTGCGCTATTCGTCCAAGTACTTCAGGAAGTGATTTACGCGGAATGGTTCCATCCATACAATAATAATCAGGGGAAATTCGACCTACTGCGGGAAAGGCTGCTTTTCGTCCTGCCCAGAACAGAGCACGCTGCTGATCATTTTCAGATAGTCGAATATCATGAGAGTTACACTTTTCAAGAATTTCTCTAACCTGAGTCATCTGTTGCTGTATCTCACTGATTGTACCATCCAGTTCGCATAGTAACAGAGCTTCCGCCATTGGATAATCAGCATGGATAAAATCTTCTGCAGCCTGAGTGGCCAGTTTATCCATCATTTCCAGACCCGCTGGAATAATTCCTGAGCTAATAATGTCGCGAACAGCTTTACCGGCATCGGTGATTTTATTAAAAGCCGCCAGCACAACCTGAGCTGCCTGCGGTTTTGCAATCAGTTGTACAGTCACTTCAACAATAATACCGAGCAAACCTTCGGAACCATGCATTAGTGCAAGCAGGTCGTAACCCGGGCTATCCATGCATTCGCCTCCACCAATTTCTATTAAGTCTCCATCGCTGTTAATTATTTTCAGTCCCAGAACGTTATTGACTGTTAAACCATATTTAAGGCTATGTACGCCTCCGGAGTTTTCAGCGATATTTCCTCCGATAGAGCAGGCTATTTGCGAAGATGGATCCGGCGCATAATATAAACCATATTGACTGACGGCTTCAGTAATAGCCAGATTGCGTACTCCCGGTTGCACAATTGCAAGACGTTGTAACGGGTCTATTTTTTCAATTCGATTGAATTTTGCAAGACTGAGCACGATAGCCTGTTCTACCGGTAAGACACCTCCTGATAATCCTGTTCCAGCACCACGAGCTATCAAGGGTATATTGTGCTTACTGCAATATTTGACCAGTTGCTGACATTGCTGAATGGTTTCAGCAAGTACAACCATTTTGGGTATTTTCCGGTAAGCTGATAAACCATCGCATTCATAGGGTGATAATTGTGAAGGTTTATTAAGTAAGTTTTGTAATGGAATAAACTCTGATAAATCAGATATAACATGCTGTATATCCCAGTCGCTAAACTCGAACTGCCCGCTTTGTGGATCAAATGCCATAGTTGAATATTGACCTGTCAGGGTTTTATTATAGTGAATGGATTGTAGGTTATCAGGACAGTAATTAAAAACAAATGAATTAGGGGGTTATTTTTTTAAAGGAGTCGATTTCACTGTAATCATGTAAGTTTTCTGAAGAGAATTATAGTGATGATTGTTTGTTGAGAATGAAAATAAACTGGTAGTTATAGTTAAATTTGTTTATATACTGTATTAAATCCTGATAATTTTTTTAATCAATGGGTAGAATACCTACATTTACAGGGTTTACTCTGAATGGATATTCATACAGACTCAAATAAATTTTAAGTTAATAAACCTTAGGAATCTTAATCATGCCTGTATCTTTTAATCCTCCAGTTCGTACTTTGATGGGGCCTGGACCATCTGATGTTCACCCGCGTATACTGGAAGCACTTTCCCGTCCTACTATTGGCCATTTAGATCCTGCTTTTGTCAGTATGATGGATGAAGTAAAAAAGCTGTTGCAATATGCTTTTCAAACAGATAATGAATTAACTATCCCTGTTTCTGCGCCGGGCTCTGCTGGTATGGAAACCTGTTTTGTTAACCTGATTGAACCGGGTGAGAAAGTAATCGTTTGCCAGAATGGTGTTTTTGGTGGACGTATGAAAGAGAATGTTGAACGAGCAGGTGGAATAGCTGTGATGGTAATGGACGACTGGGGTAAAGCTGTCGATCTGGCAAAACTTCAACAGGCACTGGAGACAAATCCTGATGCTAAAATCGTGGCTTTTGTTCACGCTGAAACATCAACCGGTGCTCAGTCAGATGCAAAAAGCATCTGGGATTTAGCACATAAGCACGATTGTCTGGTTATCGCTGACTGTGTGACTTCACTGGCTGGAACAGCTATTCTAGTTGATGAGTGGGGACTGGACGCGGTTTATTCAGGTACTCAAAAATGTTTATCCTGTGTGCCAGGTCTTTCACCAGTAACCTTTAGTGAAAGAGCAATTGAAAAGATTAAGAACCGTAAAACTAAAGTGCAAAGCTGGTTTCTGGATTTGAACCTGGTTATGGGGTATTGGGGGGAAGGTGTTAAAAGGGCCTATCATCATACTGCTCCGGTTAATGCGCTATATGCCTTACATGAATCATTAGTGATGTTACGTGAAGAAGGGCTGGAGAACTCATGGAAACGACATGCTTTTCAACATACTGCTCTGAAAGCTGGACTGGAAGCCATGGGTATTAATTTTCTGGTTAATGAAGCAGATAGATTGCCACAGTTAAATACCGTTTCTATTCCTGATGGTGTTGATGATGCGCTGGTTCGTTCCAGGCTATTGAATGAATATAATCTTGAAATTGGGGCAGGACTTGGAGATCTGGCTGGCAAAGTCTGGAGAATTGGTCTGATGGGAAATTCAGCTCGATCTGAAAATGTAATTTTCTGTTTATCGGCACTTGAAGCAATTCTGTCAGATATCAATGCTCCCATTAAAAAAGGTGTTGCGCTTTCTGCTGCTCAATCTATTTATTCCAGTTGATTTACAAACTACTGTGACAGAACAGCTCTTACCCGTTTTAAAGCGTCCTGTTGTCTGGTTTGGCATGGCATATGCCATGCTAGTTGTCGTGGCAGTGTTGTCACTGATTCCTGTTCCAGATATAGGGGTAGAAGGCAGTGATAAACTGATCCATTTTTTTATTTATTTCATACTATCTTCTGCTTTCACTACTCTGGTTCGCTATAACCACAGGTTACTGCTTGTTGCCTGTGGATTAATCAGCTACGGCATACTGATTGAATTTTTGCAGGGAATGACTGCTTACCGGTCAATGGAAGCTTATGATATGTTGGCAAATAGTGTCGGTGTATTATGTGGCCTGTTAATCAGGGTGAGTAAAATTCCCACATGGTTTCGACAAATTGAATTACAGTACTTTTAACCTAGAATCCGCAGTTGGACGAGTTGATTGTGCGTTTGAGGTGGTGTAGATCAAGGCGTAACGACGCAGAATAGCCAGCTATTCCAAGGAGTTACAACGAAGAGGTACGCCGCCTCAAACGTGCAATTCAGTTCGTAGCGGGATTCACCGATTGGGTGATTATACACATCAACTGTTATCGTTTATGAAACAGTGGGTTAATTTCTATTGCGAGCGGTCAACTGCGGAATCTAGGTTTAACCTGGAAAAATTCAGTTAATCATGAAAGTCCAGGTAACAGCTTAATGCAGCTGATAAAATCAAAAGCACGCTCATCACCAATCAGCTGACAACGGTGTTTTTGATTTGACCAGGCACATCAATCTGTTACGCATCTTTTTCATGCTGAACTGCGGAATCCAGGTTTAATCGATAAATCTCAAAGAATAGTCAATTGCACGAATATGTTTTGTGAGTGCACCAATAGAAATAAAGTCGACACCTGTTTTAGCTACTTCAACAATATTCTGTAAAGTAATATCACCTGATGCCTCCAGTTTGAGCGTGCCATCATTAATTTTTACAGCTTCTTGCAACATGTCCAGGGTGAAATTATCGAGTAATACTCTGTCCACTTTACAGTCTATAGCCTGTTGCAACTGCTGCAGGTCTTCTACTTCAACTTCCAGTAAAACTTGCGGATTCAGTTTTCTGGCCATATTTACAGCGGTACCCATATCTCCGCAAGCCGCCAGATGATTTTCCTTAAGCAGATATGCATCATACAGACCTGTTCGGTGATTTACCCCTCCACCACATTGCACTGCATATTTTTGAGCCAGTCTCAGGTTAGGGATTGTTTTTCGGGTATCCAGAATTTTACAGCCAGTATTGCTTATCAGGCTTTGATACTGATGAGTGACGGTTGCAGTGGCAGACAGTGTCTGTAAAAAATTTAAAGCAGTTCTCTCCCCTGATAAAATTGAGCGGGCATTTCCCTTCAATTTACAGACGGTTTGATTCGCTTCAAGTTGATCTCCATCTTTCGCTAACCAGTCAATATGAATATTGGAATCAATTTGAAAAAAACTAAGTTCAAACCAGTCTCTTCCGCATAAAATTGCATTCTCGCGACAAATTAATCTTACCTCAAGTGGCTTATCTGAAGGTATGAGTTGTGCAGTTATGTCACCTGCACCGATGTCTTCTTTTAAGGCATGAGTTACATTAAATTGTATCGTTTTATTGAGCTTAATCATAAGTAAATTAAAATATGTTAATATACAAACCATTGATTTAAATACTATTTTTTATGGTATTTAATTTGACACGGTATAAAAAAACGGTATTGTATCGCAATATAAAAATTATAAGTAAATAATCAGAACAAAATATAACAGATGTGAGGACATTCCCTTGTTTAATCTAAAATTTAATAAAATCAAAATCACTGTGGCTATTCTGGCTTCATTGGCAAGTTCGGTATCTCTCGCAGATGTCACGCAGGATTTAGCTATACCAACCGGTACTCCATCAGCTAATGAAATTATGGATCAGGTTTATTTTGTAAACCATTTCTATGGCTTCAAAAATTATGGCATCGGTACGAAAGGTAAAGACATTACCGTGCTTGTTAATAAATCTTCTGGCAATAAACCCACTACTATAACGCTGGAAAGATATCTGAATAATGATTATGCAGATGATCCTGCTATTAAAGCACGTGATCTGGCGATTTTCCGCTCAGGTAAATTACGTGGAACCGGTATGTTGATTACTGACTTCGATGATGTCAATAAGAGTCAGTCTTATGCTATCTGGATACCCGCGCTACGGAAGATACGTCGTTTTGCTGAACCGGCTCATGATGATTCCTGGGGTGGAACTGACTTTACTTTTGGTGATGTAACGTTACGTAAGCCACATCATGAAACTCATGAATTAATGGGTAAAGAAACTTTTAGTGGTTGTCTTGGCGCTATCACATTGGCAGATGATGAAAAAAATAAATATACCAAAGATTTACCGGCTGCTTCCTGTATATCTGATGGTAAAGAAGTGTATAAGGTCAAGAGTACTTCAAAATTTGAGAACTGGTGGTATGACTATCGAATCAGCTTAATCGACACAAAATCATTTGCCGATTACAGAACCGATTTTTATAAAGATGGAAAGCACATCAAGGTAATCGATCGTGACTGGCAACCAGTTGCCACACAGGAAGATCCACGTCAGGTTGTTTGGGGTTACTGGTATGGAAAAACTTTTGCTACCGATCATGAAACCTGGGCGGTCATTCCTCCTGAAGTCGTAACTTATAATGATGATAGCAAGAAGCAGAGTTTGTGGACTGAAAAAACACTGCGTAAAATTAAACGTTAATACATAAATGGTCTGACGGACTGGATATCCAAAACCTCCAGTCTGTCAATCCGCAAAAAATAATATTAACGAACTACCAAATAATTTGAGGATAAACCATGTTGAAACCTAAACTTCTCGCGCAGGCTGTGGCTTTGGCCATTTTATTACCTGGCGTTTCTTATGCTGAAATGGAAGTCAGTGGTGTAGCAAAAATTGAATATGATCTGTTTACTGCTGATGGACAGGTTACCGGTTCTGCTGAAGAGCATTCATCAGGAGATGCATTAAAATCTGAATATAGTGTAAAACTATTTCTTAATTCAGATGTAGGTGAAGAATCATCTTTTCATGCAGAATTATTACTTGCTGATGATGGCGAAGCAGCCAGTGATCGTCTGGAAGGTGGAGAACAATATACACAGTATGAAATACTTCGTGAGTTGTATATAGATACCAATGCGGGTGGCTGGGATTTTCGTATAGGTAAACAGCAGGTTGTCTGGGGAACTGCTGATGGTATCAAGTTACTGGATATTATGAATCCAACTGACTATCGCGAATTAAATCAGAATGTTTCTGAAGATTCACGAATTCCAGTGTGGATGATCAATGCTGAAAAATACTTTGATAGCGGAGATAGTGTTCAAATTATTATTTCTGAAGCACAACCAAATTTTATCGCAGGTCTGGACGCCGACGGTGATAGTGGTGCGCCCTTCATCTTTAAAGGTGTTGATACAATAACCGGAAAAACTAACGGTTTTCTGAATATTGCCAATGATATGGGTAAAACCTCTGGAGTTTTTCAATCCTTACTGGGTATGGGTGGTTTGACTAATCTGAATCAGGGACCAATGGCGCTAACGACGGTTAGTCAATTTACTGCATTAGGAACTGGTGGAACAAATAAAACTTTCTCTCAAGTTGGTCAGGGATTGCAAATGCCGGGAACTATTGATGGTGACGGAAATCCTGCCAATGGTTTAGAGATTGTTAGTATGGATGCGCTTGGTGATGGAAGTAATCTTGTACAGTTTGCTGGTCCAGTTCAAGCTGATCCCAATAATGCTCTGTTAAATGTCGTATTCCTGCCTTTTATGAATCAATTGCAAACAGGTAATATGGTATTGAATATGGCTTCTAATCAAGCTGGTGATCTTCTTACCAATTTTGGTGGTTATATGGGGCAGTTACAAACTGCCTATATGGCTGGTACCGGAATCGATTTCGATAATGATTCTGTAGAAGATATTTCTAATGCACAAATTGGCACTGCATTAAATGAATTAGGGACTCAGATGTATGCTGCGGTAGCCGGTGGAATGGGGCTTGATCCATCTGATCCTGCAACTGCTGCGGCAATAGCTACAGCACTTAATGTAGATCCAACAGATGCTGCTGCATTTAATGCTGCAATTCAGACTGCTGCTATGCAGGGTATGGCATCTTCTTTTTTCAGTAACTCTACTACTAATCAATTTACTGGTACTCTGGATACAGAAAATCCAACATCTGCATTTGATTACATGGGTAATACTACATTCGCTACCTTTGATGCTTTTATAGGTATGAAAACCGAGTATCGAAAAGATTATGATACAGATCCTTTTTCAGAATCTAATCTGGGTTTTAGATATAAAGGTTCCACAGAAGGAGGAACTAATTATTCTTTAAATTATGCGTATCGCTGGGATACTAATCCTTATGTTGAAATGCACTGGGAAGATGCTGCTGGAGGAGAATTAACGGTAAATAAAAATGTTTCTTCGATGGATGCACTTGGTCAACCTCGTGATTTTGATGGTAATGGCACTATCGATAGTCCCAATGCAGAAGCTTATACGGTTACAACACTCTACATGACTGACGAAAGTGGTAATCCATTTAGCTCTAATAGTGGTGCGACACCAGCTACATTGGTTTTTGAAGAAAAGCTAAATCAAATTAGTACACTAGGTGCATCTTTTGATACCGCTTTAGATGGCACTTCTATTCCGGTTATTATACGTGGTGAATTTTCCTATGATGTTGATACCAAACAACCTGTTATTGATAAGGATGAATTAAGTATTGGTAACCTGACAGGTGCATTAAAAATGGAAAATGCCGATATGTTTAAATATGTACTAGGTATTGATTTGACAGTAGCGACTAATATGATGGTGAGCACCCAGTTGATTCAATTCTTTAACCTTGATTACATTGATGAGGGTAATCGCTATACGGGTGATTTTTCCAGTATGTCATTAAGTAATGGCATGAAAAAGGGTGATGAAGTTGAGACCTTTGTTTCTTTCTTCCTCTCCAAGCCTTTTGGATCTGATGTTCAGCATCGCTGGAATAATATTATCATTGTTGAAAATGATGGTGGATACTGGAACCGTTTTGATGTTGAATACAGTTTTAATGATGAAATGGTGGGTACTGTTGAACTAAATAGTTATTGGGGGGATGAAGATACGATGTTTGGCCAGTTTAAAGATTCTTCGAATCTACAACTAGGATTCAAATACATATTCTAATAATAATAAAACTTTATAAGGGGGCTTAGCCCCCTTTTTTTTCTAAAATTTTGCGCTACTACATGAGAGTGCTAAGAATACATAATACAATGCTATAAGCTTCTTCTTATCGCGTTGTTGTTAGAAATATTAATTTATGATATTTCTAACTGGGAAAAATCAAACAAAACAATAAAACCTTTATTGAGGATACAGCAGTGAGTAGTTCTAATTCAGAACAAAATTTAGCTTCCAGATATGCCGCCTGGGTAATGCGTAATCGAATTCTGGTGGTATTGGTCGTATTAATAACAACCGTATTAGCAGCCTTTCAAATTAAGCATCTGGATGTACGCAATGATCCGGATACATTGCTTCCCCCTTCTAACCGATATGTCGCTACAAATGCCTATGGTGAACAAAAGTTCGGTATGGGTAACATTATGGTGCTGGGTTTTATTCTGAAAGAACCCGGTGATATATACCAGCCATGGTTCATTAATCTGGTTAAAGAAATTCATGACAAAATGGTCGCTTTACCCAACTCCCGTGATAATAATTTCATGGATATTGCGGCTCAGAAAATTAAATATATGGGGGCTCAGGATGGCAGTCTGGTATTTAAAAGACTTATCCCGACTTCAGGTATTTCAGAGGATCCGGTTAATGCAAAAGAAGAGCTGGCTTTTCTAAAAGAGGGGCTGGAAACTAACCCTGTTATGGCTCCCATGTTGTTATATATGGAAGATGCTAATGGTCAACGTTGTGCAGAATTTGCTCAACCGGGTTGTACTGCACGTGGAACATTTATCATTGGAGATTATGATGATGGTGTAAAAGAAGTTTACCTTAACTGGGTAACTCAGGTTAAAGGTATCGCCGCTGAAGTGAATGAGAAATACGGTGATAAGGTTGAAATTCTGGTCGCTGGCGAACCCTATTTTCTGGCTCATATGCTTTACGATCTGGTCGACAAATGGTGGTTATTTGTTATTTCGGTTGTTATCGTTTTCGTGATTTTATGGTGGCAGAATAAGGGATGGCGTGGAGCAATTTTCCCACTGATTGGTGTATTTTCGACTATTACACTGACGCTGGGCGTGATGGGTTTTACGGCTTTTAAATTAACCACCATGATGGTACTGACTCCGATGTTATTGCTGGCAGTGGGGACCGGACACGCCGTGCAGGTAACACGGCGATATATGACTGAAATGTCTAAAAGTCATGGAGATACACAAATCGCCTCAACAGAAGCAATTGCTCATACCATTGTTCCTGCCACGCTGGCGATTATTACTGATATGGTTGGTTTTGCAACACTTGCTATGGTTGATATTTCCTTCTACAAGGCTTATGCCTATTTCGGTGTATTCGGAATGGCGACCTTATTGATTACCACCACAACATTGATTCCTGTTTTGATGTCTTATTTTCCTCCAAAAATTGATGCTGCCCATAGTGATATTTTTGAGCCGTCCGGGGTAGAAAATATGGCTGCAGGTAAAGTAACTTCAATAATTATGGGGCCGGGAAAATGGCTTGTTGTTCTGCTTGTTGGCGTTCTTGTTGGTTGGTCAACAGTTATTACTGATCTTAGAAATGGCACGATGGATGATCTTATGCCGGGTGTGGAAAAAGGTATTAATTATTCTAGAGCTGCTTTTAAGGATTCCTCGATTGTGGTTAAGGATATCGTCAGATTGGGACAGGTTATGCCAGGTGTAATATCAGTTAATATTCCTTTTACCAGCAGAGAACCTTTGCCTCCATTATGTAATGATGAAGATGATGAAGGGAATTTATTACCAAAAGGATGCTGGGATGAAGAAACAATGGGTGCTCAGGGTATTATGAATGATGCCGAAGTGATGGGGGCGATTGAACAGTTTGAAGCCTGGATGCGAACTCAACCGAATATTGGCTTTACAGGTTCATATGTTCAATATATTCGTTTGACTAATATGCTTCTATCATCAAAAGGTGGTAAAGGGGATGATATGAGCCTGTTCCATGTCCCAACGCCTGAGTTTGTGAAAAATAGAATGGATATTTATGGTGATCCCGAAGATCCTGAATATTTACCTGACGCTAACTTTATTGTACAGAATTATAATGGTTTGCTGGAAGTGAATGTAAGTGATGGTGATCTGGATGCTTTTCTCGATTCTTCTACCTGGAATGATGCGATTGTGATGGGCTTTGTCGATACCATGGATCCTGTGTTGACACATAAGGTTGTTGAAGATATTCATAATTATTTAATCGAACACAAAGATGCTCCCGGGTTTAATAAAATTAAATTTGGTTTTACAAAAGGAGATGTGGTTAAAATGCCTGAAACGGGTGAAGTGGTCACTATTGAAGAAGGAAATGGTTCCGCGAATCCTGGTGTCGGAGGATTTCTGGGCGCTACCGAAGCTTCACGTGAAGTATCTTATGATAACTGGTTAATTAGCCCGTTACAGACTGCTCTGGCTATCTTTCTGATAGTGGCATTGATGTTCGGTTCAGTGTCTATAGCATTTTCATTAGTTATCCTGCTGTTTATAACACTTTTTGCGCAATATGGTATGGGGGCTTATTTTACTTCAATACAAAACTGGTCAGGCAATCTGGCATTTCATCTACTGGTCACGCTTAGCATTGCTATGGGACTTGGGGTGGATTATTCAATCTATCTGGTTGAAAGGTTTAAAGAAGAATATAAGGCTTCAAACGCAGACTGGTTTAAAACAGTTTACGATACATTAAGAACAACCGGTGGTGCTGTACTGGCATCGGTTATTGTCCTGTTAGGAAGTTTCATACCATTAGTATCGACAGATCTTGCGAATACCTGGGGATTAGGTGTGTATATCAGTGAAGCATTGATTATTGATGTCTTCACCGCATTCACATTTTTACCTATTTTGATTTACTGGATGAAACCGAATTATATATTTAAACAAAAGGATTAGTGCTTTCTTCAAAGCCCGGGAAACCGGGCTTTTTTTATGCTTGACCTGATTCGTATGATTCAACTGATTTTTCCAGGTTGAAATGCTGGCTGATTAGAGTTTTTTTAAACAATCCAGATAGCTACTGTCATCTGGCATAGAATTATTTCTCTGTGCTATCCATAAAGCTTCTCCCAGACATTCCATCATCGCATGTTCAGCTTCATGTTGTCCTATTCGTTGACATAGTTTCTGTTGGATTTCCCCTATTCCGGGTGGTCGATCAGTTGAAGTTTGTTCGTGCAGGGCGATATGCATTCCCATGTGTAAAAAAGGATTTGTCTGGCCTGAATCCGGATTAAAATCCTTGTGTTTAACGTTTTCCTGCTGTTCTAGTAGTGTATGGTATTCGGGGTGTAGCTGAATGACTTCAGCGATAATAGATTCCATCGGTTCGAGTATTTTTTTTTGTTGAAGCTTTTGCCAGACGGTTATATACACCTGTCTGATTTCATCTCGATTTTGGAACATATTATGTACGGGTTATGAATAAGAATTTATTATAACAGCTTAAAGCTATTCAAATTAATTTTTCCCGGTTAAAACTGTATTTTCAATCAGATGTCTTCTTTTTAAATTCACATAAATCTTCGATGATGCAGCTTCCACAGCGTGGAGTTCTTGCAATACAGGTATATCGACCATGCAGAATTAACCAGTGGTGAGCATCCAGTTTAAATTCTTCTGGCACCAGTCTCATCAGGCGTTTTTCTACTTCATTGACATCTTTACCAGGTGCAATTGCTGTACGATTGGAAACCCGGAAAATATGAGTATCAACCGCGATAGTCGGTTGGCCAAATGCAGTATTCAGTACAACATTAGCGGTCTTTCGACCAACACCTGGCAATGCTTCCAGGCTCTCTCTATCTTCAGGAACCTGTGAGTTATGCTGATCTATTAAAATTTGACAGGTTTTGATGACATTTTTAGCTTTAGAGTTATAAAGGCCAATTGTTTTAATGTATTTCTTCAGGCCATCTTCTTTTAAAGCCAGAATAGCTTCGGGTGTGTTTGCTATAGGGTAGAGTTTATCTGTTGCTTTATTTACACTGATATCAGTGGCCTGAGCAGAGAGCATGACAGCGATTAGTAACTCAAACGCAGAGGAGTAATTTAATTCTGTTTGAGGTTTGGGATTTTGCTTTTTAAGCCGGCTAAAGATTTCTATTCTTTTGTTTTTATTCATAAAAGGTAGAGTTCATACTGAAAAAAAACAATCACATCTATAAGAATGATATAGATATTGGGTCGTTTACTAATTCGCAGTCTCGGGTTCAGCAACAACGGTTACAGAAGGCAGAGGTTGTTTGATTCTGGTTTCAATCAGATTTTTAGCCGCTATCAGTAACGCTAATCCAAAAAATGCACCTGGTGGTAAAATGGCTAAAAGAAACCCGCCATAATCTTGATTGATCGTGAATTCTAATGCTTTTGCACTTTCTCCAAACATTAAATCGGCATTTGCCATGATTGTTCCAAAACCAATAATTTCACGAAGTAGTCCAAGTAATGTAAGTACAATAAGAAATCCAAGACCCATCATAAAACCATCCAGTGCGGAAGCAAGTATGGGATTTTTGGATGCAAAGCCTTCGGCACGACCAATGATAGAACAATTGGTAACAATTAATGGAATAAAAATTCCAAGCACCAGAAAGAGATCATAAAACCAGGCTTTCATCGTGAGCTCAATGATGGTGACAATTGAAGCTATTATGAGTACAAATACAGGCAGTCTTACTTCGGTTCTAACAACATTTCTTATAGCTGAAACAGCGCTATTGGATAATACCAGTGTTATTAAAGTAGCAAGGCCAAGCCCGATACCATTTACGGTTGTACTGGTAACAGCCAGTAAGGGACAAAGCCCTAGAAGTTGAACCAGAGCAACATTGTTTTTCCATAAACCATTATTTGTAATTTCGCCAGTTTTTATAGTCATTGATAAAGCTTCTCGCGATTAATTTCATAATACTGCAGAGCCTTTTTTACAGCTTTTACAACAGCCCTGGGTGTAATGGTAGCACCGGTTATTTGATCAAAAGCGCCACCGTCACGTTTCACTTTCCATAAATCTCTGGCTGGGTTTTCTAGCGATTTGCCATCAAAGCCCAAAATCCAGTTAGACTTGCGAACTTCGATAGCATCTCCCAGTCCGGGCGTTTCATTATGTTTGACCGCTCTTACACCGGCCAAAGTTCCATTCTCATATACCGCAATTAATAAGTCGATATTACCACTATAACCACCGGAGGCAATCGCATTAAAAACGACAGCAACCGGTTTTTGATCTTTACGGGCACGATAAACCGTTGATTCTGCATCTGTTCCTAAAAGCTCAGAGGGAGGTATCTGTAGAGTATCTAAAGCAATGTCATTATCCATCTGCTCTGATGGAATCAAAGCATATAGATTTCTGAGCAAGACTTTCTTTTCATTGGCAGCAATAAGTTCAAGAGTATTTTGCTGAGTCACTGTCACCAATGTGGTTCCAATGACTGAAAATAGCCATAACAAAAATCCTGAAATCATGATTTGCTTAAAATTCATTACATGAACCTAATGATCATCGGGTGGATTTACACCGAAAACTCGAGGTTGGGTGTAGTAATCAATGAGTGGTACAGACATGTTTGCCAGCAGGACTGCAAAAGCGACACCATCCGGATAACTTCCCCAGTTACGGATTACATAAATCAAAACCCCGATCATGAAACCAAAGATCAGGCGACCCTTTATGGTCGTTGATGCGGTAACGGGATCAGTGGCAATAAAAAAAGCACCTAGCATCAATCCACCGGAAAACAAATGAAAAGCGGGAGAGGCGACACTATCCGGGTCAACGATATAAAAACTGAATGACATAACGAAAATGCCAGCGATTACTGCAACTGGAATGTGCCAACGTATTGTTTTAGTAAAAATTAGATAAAGACCACCAATAAACCACCAGTTAGCTATCCATTCCCAGCCGAGTCCGGCGAAATCGCCATAGATAGGTGCTTTCTGGATTTCACTGATCATCATATTTAATCCAAGGCTGGTTTTGTGATGATCTAATGGTGTTGCTGAAGTGAGTGCATCCCATTGTTGAATATCAACCAGGCCAAGGGTATAGCTTAAAGCCTGCATCAAATTGAGGGAATCCCCGCTTATCTGTAAAGGTAAATACCAGGTTGTCATTTCAAGTGGGAATGAAATAAGTAAAACAACATAACCAACCATGGCTGGATTGAATGGATTAAAGCCAAGGCCACCATACAAATGTTTTCCGGCAATCATTGCAAAGCCTATGCCTACAGCAATTAACCACCAGGGACTGTGCATGGGAATACATAAGGCAAATAACCAGGCGGTGACAACTGCACTGTAATCGGACAGATAGGGTTTTAAAGCTCTTCTTCTTAATAACAGAATGATGGTTTCAAATAACAGGGCAAAACTTATTGAAAATATCAGGTTGATGATTATACCGACACCGAAAAACCAGATGTAAGCAAGAGTTCCTGGTATCAGTGCGATAATGACATTGAGCATCAATCGATTGGTTGAGGCTGAAGGCGTTATGTAGGGCGAGGAAACAGTCTTCATACTTCATCCTGATTCTGATTATTGCGTCGGGCATTAGCTTCATCAATCTGACGCTGCTGTTCTGCAGTCAGATCGCTGGTATTTTTGGGGGTAATCTGCTGTGCTTTTTTACGTGCCTTAACTCTTTCCAGTGCAGCCTGTACTGCATCAGTTGTCTGGCTGACAGGTTGATTATCACCATCTTTTGCTTTGGCTGCTTCTTCAGCTGCTTTCTTTTTAGCCAGGGCTTCTCTTTTTTGCTGACGCTTTTCTTCGTCCAGCTTTTTCTGTTTAGCAATACGTGCTTCGCGAAATTCGTGACGTTTTCGTGAACGGTCTGATTTATAAGTGTCTTTTCGCTGCTGCCAGATTTCACTTTTTGCAAAGCGATAAAATTGTACCAGTGGTAAATGACTTGGACAGACAGTGGAGCAGCAACCACACTCAATACAATCTAAAAGATGTAATTTTTCACTTTGCTCCAGCTGACGGGTTTTACTGAACCAGTACAATTGTTGTGGTAGCAACTGGACTGGACAGACCTCTGTGCAACGACCACAACGAATACATTCAGAAATCTGTGCAGGTTCCTCATGCTCCATGACCAATATTGTATTTGTGGCTTTTACGATAGGGATCTGGTCAGTTTTTACGGTCAGTCCCATCATTGGACCGCCCATAATGAGTCTGGGGTTTTCTATCTTGTAACCACCTGCCAGTTTAATCAGGTGACTGATTGGGGTGCCTATCGGAGTGAGCCAGTTTCCGGGTTCTTTCACGCCGGGACCTGTTACAGTCACAATGCGTGATGTGAGTGCCTGGTTTTCCTCAACGGCTTTAGAAATTGCAGCACAGGTCCCCACATTCTGGCAAAAAATACCAATTTCAAATGAAAGTTTACCGCTGCTAACTTCACGCCCTGTGAGTATTTTGATGAGTTGTTTTTCGCCACCAGAAGGATATAAAGTCGGAATGCTGGTAACACGAGTAGCCGTTAAGTCGCTATCGGTTAATGCTTTTTGCATTGCTTTTATCGCTTGCGGTTTATTATCTTCAATGCCAATGATGGTTTCCTGGGGCTGAAGAATTCTTTGCAAATATGAAACTCCCCGGAGGATGTCTTCAGGGGAATTTTGCATCAATACATCGTCGCAAGTGATATAAGGCTCGCATTCTGCACCATTAATAATAAGTGTTTTTATATCATGTTTAATGGCTGTCGTGAGTTTAGCTGCGGTTGGAAAAACAGCGCCACCTAAACCGACAATACCAGCTTTGCGAATTAGCTCTATCAGTTCAGATTGCTGTAAGTCATTATGTCCGGAATTTTCTGTTTGTTCGAAAGCTTCATCATTACCGTCTGGTATTAAAATAAAGCATGCTGCCTTTTGACCGGAAGCATGGGCAATGTCACGATCTTCAATGGCTTTAATAGTACCGGAAGTGGACGCATGAACAGGCGCACTGACAAACTCTTTGGATTCAGCCAGTAATTGTCCACGTTTAACTGTATCACCAATATTCACCACTGGAGCATTTGGCTCTCCAATATGCTGGCTTACTCGAATGACAATTTCTTCAGGCAGACTAGCCAGCTTTAAAGGCTGAACCAGTGATTCTGCTTTATGATCATCAAGGTGTAAACCACCATGAAACTTATAGACACTATCAGACATGCGCTTTTTCCGATAATGTTTCTGGTGCAGGCCATTTCCAGTCTGCAAGAGTTTGTTTGACAGGAACCATCTCGATACAGTCTACAGGGCAGGGTGGCAGGCATAGTTCACAGCCTGTGCACTCTGATTCAATAATGGTATGCATATGTTTCGCAGAGCCAAGAATAGCATCTACAGGGCAGGCCTGAATACATAAGGTACAACCGATGCAGTTCATTTCATCTATCACTGCTACCAGAGGTATATCGCTGGCCGCAGCTTTTTCGGCATCTAGCTCTAATACTTCAATATCCAGTAAATCAGCCAGTGCAACAATGGTAGACTCTCCACCCGGAGGGCATTGATTAATTGTGGTTTCTTCTTTGGCTATGGCTTCGGCATACGGGCGGCAACCGGCATAACCACATTGGCCGCATTGTGTTTGTGGAAGAATCGCATCTATTTGATCAACAATTGGGTTTCCTTCGACTTTAAAGCGAATTGCGGCATAACCCAGTATCAGGCCAAAACTACCTGCAATAAAGCTCAAGGTTAATACAGCAATTAAAATTACCACTATATTTTAACCAGACCACCAAGGCCCATAAAAGCCAGAGACATTAATCCAGCGGTGATTAAACCAATTGCAGCTCCCTGAAATGGAGCAGGTACATCAGCTACATTGACTCTTTCACGAAGTGCTGCGAATAGAATGAGAACCAGTGAAAAACCGATTGCAGCTCCAAAACCATAGAAGGCAGATTCCAGAAATGTATGTTGTTCCTGAATGTTTAATAAAGCGACCCCAAGTACAGCACAATTTGTTGTGATCAAGGGTAGAAATATACCCAGAACATTATGTAATAAGGGACTGGTTTTATGAACGACCATTTCAGTGAAGTTTACGACTGCTGCAATGGTTATGATAAAAGCTATAGTACGCAGGAACTCAAGTCCTAAGGGCGCCAGAACCCAATTATTAACCATGTAGCTGAGGACAGCGGAAAGCGTTAATACAAATGTGGTGGCCGCAGACATACCGATGGCGGTTTCCACTTTGCGGGAAACACCCAAAAACGGGCACAGGCCAAGAAATTTCACCAGTACAATATTGTTAACAAAAATTGTACTGACCAGAATTAGTAGGTATTCAGTCATGGAGGGGGATTATACGGATAAGCCCTGTATATGCCTAGTTTGTGTTGACCGAAAATCACTTAAATTCTATCTCTGGGACAATATGTCGCATGTCAGTGGAACATATTTTGCTCAAATAGCCTGGTTCGGAAAAATTGAGGCTGATAATGTTGTTTCATAAGGATTAATTCACAGTCATCATCCACACTCAGGTTTTTCCCTTAATTGATTGTTGCCGGCGAAAGATTAATGTCTCTGGTTTTGATCTTCCTGTCATGTGAATTGAATCACAAAACTTTGCACCTCTTTGTAAAATAAACATTTTTTTCCGGTGATGAGCATGAATTCTCACTTTTATTTAAAAAATTAACTATGCTTAGTTAATCAAATTTGAATTTAAATTTAATTATGAGCAGTTATAGATTAACTTCATTTTCCCGCCTGTTTAGCTATATTTTTATATTGCTAATTGCTTCATTCGGGTTAGAGGGCTGTGGAGGTTCCAGTTCTCCTTCATCTCCTGCAGATATTATCACCCCGGATCCGGTAGTAAGAACTCTGCAAAGTATCAGTATTGCTCCTTTTATAAATACTTTACCAAAAGGCAGTGAACAGGGCTTTACAGTTACAGGATTATACTCGGATAACTCTAATGAAGATATTTCTCAGCAGGTAACCTGGTCTGTTGATAATTCCACTAATGCAAGTGTTGATAATTCCGGCAAGCTACAAGCACTTAAGGCCGGGACTGTCACCATAACTGCACAAGCTGAAGATAATCTTAGTGTTAGTAAACAATTGACGATAACTGATGTAACTCTGGATTCAATTGAAATAATCCCTGCAATCATCGAAATCTCTGCTGGTATTCAGAAAAAGATAACAGCTATTGGCTATTATTCGGATGGTAGCTATCAGGATATTACAGAGCAGGTAAGTTGGCAAAGCAGTAATACTTCTGTTTCTACCTTCAGTGGCGCAACTCTGACTGCATTAACTGCAGGTCAGGCTAAAATTAGCGGATCTATCGGAAATGTAACTGCTACAGCTGATTTACAGGTTACTTCGGCTTTGCTTGAAAGAATAGAAATTAATCCTTTTAACAATGTTATGGTCAGAGGCAGTTCGCAAAAGCTGCTCGTTAATGGCTTTTTCAGTGATTATTCAAGCCAGGATATCACTGATCAGGTAAGCTGGCAGATAGCTGATAATTCGATTATCAGCATTGATGATGAAACTGCTGTGTTGAGTGCTGTGATTGCCGGTTCTTCAAATTTAACCGCAAATTATGAAGGCTATAGCGATGTCGTCTCAGTACAGGTTACCAGCAATATCAGTTTAGTAGGTATCGAAATTCAGCCGACAAATCCGGTTGTGATTGCTGGACAGCGTCAGGCTTTCAAAGCTACAGCGATTTATAGTGATCATACAAACAGGGATATTACACAATTTGTAAACTGGACTACTTCTGACGCCAGTCTGGTAGAGATAGATAATAGAATAAATTTCAATGGTGAAGCTTATACCCATAGTGTCGGCTCACCGACTATTACTGCTTCTTATAAGCAACAAACGGCATCTACCCGGATGACAATTCAGGATGCTGAATTAGTCAATATAGAGCTAAGCCCTTCAAATATTGATTTGGTTAATGGGTTGCAGCAACAATTTTCAGCAACGGCTTATTTTTCAGATGGTTCACAACAACTGGTGACTGATCAGGTAAATTGGTCAAGTAGTGATAATCAGGTCAGTTTTAGCACTGGTGAGAAAGCGGGCTTATTTAAAGCGAATGCGGTGGGATCAAGCAATATTATTGCGACCCTGGATGGTCAGCAATTTTTCACCAGATTAAAAGTAATAGAAGCTGAGTTAAATGAGCTTTTAATTACAGTAGAGTCTTTGAGCTTACCGACAGGTATCAGTCAAAAATTGCAGGCTATTGGAGAATATTCCGATGGAAGTAGTGTGGATCTCTCTCAGCAAGTCATCTGGCAGGTTATAGATCCTGAAGTGATTAGCATTAGCTATGATTCTACAGATATATTAATGACTGGCTTAAACCCGGGTAGTAGTTCGATAACGGCCAATTTGGGGCAGGTATCCAGTTCAATAAATATAACGGTGGATTCAGCCGTTTTACAGCAGATACAATTACTTGCTGATAGTGGTTCACTATCAATTAATCAACAAAGGCAAATTAGTGCTGAAGGTCATTTTTCAGATGGAAGTACCCAGGATTTGACTAATCAGGTTATCTGGGCAAGTGATAAGCCTGAACTGGCCTCAGTTGCTAATAGTGAGGATAACCCCGGTCTGGTAACTGCATCAGCTATTGGTCAGGTTAATATTATAGCGGTTTTTTCAGACATTACTTCAGAAAACTTAGCTATCACTATTGTCGATGACCCCAATCTTCCTTCGGCAGTCACTATTCAGGCTACCCCTAATGTTATTTTCAATAATGGCACTGATACGACAACACTAACTTTTACTGTTAAACCTTTACAGGAGCAGGGCGTTATTGCAGATGGTACTGCCATTGATATTACAATCATAGAAGATGGTGAGAGTCGTGTAGAGCAGGTATTAACACTAGACGGGATTGCGACTGTCGAGTTATCTTCACAAATTGAAGGCTTTATATCTATACAGGCTGAAATCTCTGACTTTGATGTATTGGCCACTACCAGTGTATTGAGTACGTCTAATTTTATTCAGGTACTTAGCATTATTCCTGTTAACAATGTTGAATATAGTGAGGGGGTGTATCTTCAGGGTAGTCAGTTTGGGCTTTATATGAGGAATCTTTCGAACCGTGAATTTATTCTGACATCTTTTCAGGCTGCCAATGGAGGCGTATCTTTTGCTGATTCACCAGTAACAGATCCCAATTTTTTAAGTGGCGGAGTGTTATCAGCAGGAGAATATACTGGAATAGCTTATCAGTTAGACTTTGATACAGTAGATAATGGTATCTCTATTGGATATACACTGAAAGATGAAACAACTGATGAAGAATTTGGTTTTATCCTGACTTATACCCAACAGTGAGTGTTTACTCAATTACTGTTTTCAGGTGATAGTAAATTCAATATTGGTAATCAATGTCAGGCCAATTTTCTAAAAGACCTGACATTGAGTTTTTTTATGTTGATTATAATTTTAATGTTTCTGCAACAAAGTCGGCATCTTTGTCGCCTCGTCCAGAAAGATTAATTAAAATAGTTTGTTGCTCATTCATAGTTGCAGCAACTCGCATTGCATAGGAGACAGCGTGAGCCGATTCCAGTGCAGGAATAATACCTTCCATTCGAGACAGTTTCATAAATGCATCCAGACACTGCTGATCATCAGCTGTCTCGTACTCTACTCGTTTAATGTCTTTCAAATAGCAGTGTTGTGGACCAACACCCGGGTAATCCAGGCCTGAAGCAATGGAATATACCGGTAATGGATTACCCTTATCATCCTGCAGGTTATAACATTCAAAACCATGAATAGCACCCTTGCTACCCAGAGTCAGAGTAGCAGCATGTTGTCCACTATCTAATCCTTTACCAGCAGGTTCTACACCTACGATTTTGACTTCCTCATCATCCAGAAAAGCGGTGAATAAACCAATAGCATTAGAGCCACCACCGACACAGGCAGTGATAATATCAGGCAGTTTTCCTTGTTTATCGAGAAATTGTTGGCGTGCTTCCCGGCCAACAATACTCTGGAAATCGCGCACCATTTTGGGAAAAGGGTGAGGTCCAACGACTGAACCAATGGCGTAAAAATAATTGACCGGATCTTTAAGGTACTCCTCAAAGGCACTATCTACTGCATCTTTCAGGGTTTTTGTACCACGAGTTACCGGTACCAGTTTACAACCCAGTATTTTCATTTTGGTGACATTGGGATGTTCTTTTTCAATATCTATAACACCCATGTGAATTTCACAGTCAATACCTACAAGAGCGCAAGCGGTAGCGAGTGCAACGCCGTGTTGACCAGCTCCCGTTTCTGCCAGTACTTTTGTTTTTCCCATATGCTTGGCCAGTAAAGCTTCTCCAAGACAATGGTTAATTTTATGAGCACCAGTGTGATTAAGATCTTCACGCTTTAGAAAGATTTTTGCACCGCCGATTTCTTCCGATAACCTTTTAGCATAGTAAATAGGGCTCGGTCGTCCGGTATAATCAGCGTTAAGTGATGCAAGCTCCTGTTGAAATGCTTCGGTTTGTCGAACTTTTTCATAAGCATCATTGATATCATCCATAATTTTAATTAATTCAGGTGGTATGACCTGGCCACCATATTCTCCAAAATACCCTCTATCATCGGGCATAGGTGCAAAATCTATAGACATTTTTTATCCTTTGGTTGTGATTGTCGGAAAACGCTAACATATCTTATTGATATAAATTATCGATATTTTAGTACCATTAGTCGAAATATCTTACACAAAAGCCCTATAGTCAATAGAAGGGTTAAAAAGATACTCTAACAGATTACATTGGATGGGTTTCAGGCTAGGAATTCATTTATTATTGCTAATGGTGAATTGATTTATCTTCTGTTATTTACAGCTAGGGATTAACTATAATCCTGCCGTAAACAAGAAAAAAGAGTCAGAGCAAATTCAGCTGAGTTGATCGCAATCTATTACGAAGTATTTCATTGAGCGGTATTTATTTTTATATTGATTTACAGAATCTGTATCTATGAAACCAGTTTATCCTTTTGAAATAAACACGGGATTGTTGAGAGTTAGCTGCCTGATCCCTCTAAGGAAGATTTTGGGAAGTCTCTGATCAATTCATAATGAGAGGTACTTTTTTACTATAATTTAAATAAAATGAATGATTCCAGTTATTAGCAGAATCTTTTCTATCTGTGACATATCCCCCACTTTGAAACTTCATCTTCATCTAAGCTGGAAATTATAAACTACAATTAAAGTACTTCTGATATGGATGTTGAATATCAGTCTGCTTTAATACTGGTGAAATCTGATGAAAAAGCTAATATTTACGCTAATTATTTTTGTATCTCCATGGGTTTGGGCTGAACCTGTTGAACAATTAATCCCAATGCAAACCTTTGGTGCAAGCACCTATTATATAAATACTGAAATTCCCGGTGCCGGTCAGTATTCGATGCTGGTCGATACAGGTTCTGCATACTCTGTTATTAATGAAGAAACACTTGCCAGCCTAAGTAGTAATGGTCAGGCGCAATTTATAAAGCAGTTACGTGGGAAAATGGCTGATGGTTCAGAAAAAGTCATACCACTTTATCGAATTTCTTCAATAAATCTTGGTGGAAATTGTTACATTAAAGATGTAGATGTGGCTATTTTAAATGGTAACGCCAGGCAAATTATTGGCATTTCAACCCTGATGCGAGCAGCACCCTTTGGAATGTCGTTTGATCCACCGGTACTCACTTTAAATCAGTGTGAGATGACTAAACAACAGGTGAGTCTTGAAGATGATCATAAACTGATAACGGTTCAATAAAACGACCAGACTTCAATCCGGGGTCAGGCCGGATAAAGTCTGGTAAAATCTCTCCATCATGGAAAGCATCCAGAGACTTTGATAGTACTCGAAGGGTGAGCAGGTTAAGGAATTATCAAAGACCCGAGAAATATCACTAGTCTGACATAGTTTCAAATTTGGCAAACTCGGCCTGATCTAATTTTCCATCAGTATTTTCATCCAGCTCTATCCATTTTTCCGATAAAATGGGGATAACAGAGGCTTCTTCTTTGTTGATGGTACCATCGTTATCCGTGTCGATTTTCTTGTACAGATCTGAATCAGCGGCAATTGTTGCGCCTGAAAAAATAACAACTAGTGCTGTAAGTGTTAACTTTTTAAACATAATATATCTTCCTAAAGATTGTGTATTAAAAAAAATGGTCTGGATCGTGAATCCTTTTGCCAGTATGGATATAGCAGATCTTGAACCAGTCTTTAAAAGATCTTTAATATCAATAACTTATGATTTTTTTAGTTGTTTCTCGTTGGTTTAACTGTCGCTAATTGGAGACAGTGAAATCGCGCATAATCTGATCAGCGGCTAGATATAACTGTTCGAGGCTGTCGCTAAATAGAGACAGAATTTTGTACTATTTAGCGAAGGGTTTATTACATCAAAAGTTACATAGTTGTGATAATTATTTTTAACATTTAGGCTATAATGCCGGTCGTTTAACGCCATTCTTAAGGGAGTAAATGTGCGCTTTAAAGCAGCAACCTCCATAAAACAATTAATTTTAATTGGCTTTTTTCTGGTCGTCTTCCCATTAACCATTGTATTGATAAGTACTTTTTATCAGGTTGACTCTTTATCCAGGCAAATGCAAAAAATCTTAGTTGAAACTTCTTCTACTACTGAGTCCAGTCGCATCATTGTGTCTCAGGTACTTAACCTGGAACGTACCGCTGGCCAATACTGGGTTTTGCGAGAAAAGGAATTATTGAAGCGTTATCAGGGGCAGCGGCAAAAATTACTCAGTAGTATAGAGAGTTTTGCCCGAAATCCTTTAGGCTCAGTCATATCTGGACGCATGCAACAATTGACTAAAGCTGAGAATCAATTATATGAAAAATTACAGCAAGCCGATAAACAGCTAGAGAAGTCTGCGCAACAAACCAGCTTATCTGACCTGTCGTCTTTAGTACGTGATTTACCTCTTGATGTCAGCACTCTGGTGAATGATAAAAGTCAGGCAATGAGTTTACGTATTGATAATGTTGAACGATTATTACTGGTTCAGGTACTGGCCTTAATACCACTGGCTTTATTAATTGCCACGGTATTTAGTGTTTTAATTACGCGTCCATTGCAGCAGTTGGGTAGTATTATTAACACGCTGGGTAATGCAGATTTTAGTGGTCAGATTCGGGTAAAAGGGCCACAGGATATTCAGCAGTTAGGGAATAAACTGGATTGGCTAAGACAGCAATTAGCTGAACTCGATCAGCAGAAAAAAATATTTCTGCAACATGTTTCACATGAATTAAAAACTCCCTTAACGGCTCTCTGTGAAGGTATTTCATTATTACAGGACAGGGTCGCAGGGCCGCTATCTGGTGATCAGCTTGAGATTGTTGATATCCTGTATAAAAATGGCCTGCAGTTACAGAAAGAAGTGGAGGCATTACTGAATTTTAATTTAGCCTTAAGCCAGCAAAAGGCAGTCAATACTGAACTCATTTCATTCGATCAATTAATACTAAAGAGTATAGAAAAACATATGCTTGAACTCATGTCCCGTTCAGTTAAAGTAGAAAAGGATTTACCTGAAATCAAACTACAGGGAGATAGAATTCAATTGATGACTATCATAGATAATCTGCTTTCCAATGCTATTAAATACTCACCCAGAAATTCAAAAATTCACATCTGTTTAAAAGAAAATAATGACAGTGTTCAACTGGATGTAATGGATAATGGTCCGGGTATTGATCAGCAGGATGAAGTTCGAATATTCGAACCATTCTATCAGGGGCGTCATATTCAACAGGGCTCTGTTAGAGGAACTGGTCTTGGTCTAGCCATTGTTAACCGCTTTGTTTTACTGCATCATGGATCTATAAAAGTGATTCGATCATTAAAGGGGGCACACTTGCAAGTGAATTTACCTTTACGGCTTACTGAGCAGGTGAGTGCCTGATGATTAAATATATTCTATATGCTGTATTGTCCAGCATCATGATTTTACAAACTGGCTGTCTGCGAAACAATGTTAGAAATGGCCATGAATCCAGTGTCTCTACAGCAGAAAAAATAGAGTCTGCTGACTGTCAGGATGATCCGCTGGATTTTTATAATGCCATGCCTGTGCTGGCTGATGCTGAACCTACCGAGAACTATAACCAGATACCTTTTGATGAGCATGCTGTAGATTGTGTCAAATTACGTAAGGCAATTAAACTAAGTCTACCGGGTGGTAAAAATCAAAATGATCAACTGGCTCTCAGTTTATTAAATGAGTTAATACAAAATTCATCTTTAACTGGTCGAGATCTGAAATTTACCATGCTGTTATTGCAACATGTATCTCAACGACAGCAGTTGCGAAAAATGATTGCACTTCAGGAAAAGCATCAAATCAAAATCAGGCAGGAAAATATGGCACTGAAATCCAGGCTTGAAACATTACAGTCACAACTTGATCAGCTGAAAAATATTGAAATTGAGATCGATAAAAAAGAGCGTTCAGTGTTTAGTCCGATCAGTGAGTAATTTATTATGATAAAACAAAAAATCTTATTGGTTGATGATGATGTGAGTCTGTTAAAGCTTTTATCGATCAGATTAAAAAGTTCAGGATATGATATCCAGACAGCAGCTGATGCACACCATGCTTTATCTCGTTTAGCTGTATTTCAACCACATCTTGTGATCACCGATCTACGCATGGGCGAGATGGATGGTCTTGCACTGTTTGACCGGATTCATCAGCAATATCCATCACTTCCAGTTATACTGTTAACAGCGCACGGTACAATTTCCGGAGCGGTTGACGCAACCCGAAAAGGCATTTTTAGCTATCTCACCAAACCTTTCGACAGTCAGCAATTACTACGAGAAATTAGACTGGCCCTGCAACAGTCTCCAGCTTTTAATACACAGCAGGAAGACTCTGAAGATCATCTCTGGCGTAACGATATCATTACCCAGAGTCAGCTTATGGAAGAGTTGCTAAAACAATCGTTAAGGCTAGCCAGGTCAGATGTCAGTATCCTGATTCAGGGGGCGAGTGGGACAGGTAAGGAAGTACTCGCACAGGCTATTCATAAGGCCAGTCAAAGAAGTGAAAACCCGTTTATTGCGATTAATTGTGCGGCTATTCATGATAATCTTTTGGAGTCTGAATTATTCGGTCATAAGAAAGGTGCATTTACGGGCGCTGATAATAATCATACAGGAATGATTGAATCGGCTAATCATGGTAGTTTATTTCTTGATGAAATTGGTGACATGCCGCTGGATTTTCAGGCTAAATTACTACGTGCACTGGAAGAAAAAAGCATACGCCCGGTTGGTTCAAATCAAACGGTTGATGTTGATGTTCGCATTATATCAGCAACACACATTAATCTGGATCAGGCTGTCGAAAACAAAACCTTCCGCGAAGACCTGTACTATCGTTTGAATGTCGTCGTACTTGAAATTCCCTCACTGACCGAGCGCCGCGAAGATATTCCATTACTCGCCAGACACTTTCTTCAAAAAACGCTGAAGCTTACAAATGACTGTATAGCACGATCTTTTTCACCGGAAGCTTTACAGCACATGATGAGCGCACCATGGCCGGGCAATATCCGGCAATTACTGAATGTTGTTGAACAGGTCGCCGTTCTGAGTAATACCCCGGTGATATCGGAACAGTTAGTCATTCGGGCCTTACGTGGTAAAACAGCAGTATTACCGCCACTGGCAGAGGCTCAGCAGGAGTTCGAACAGAAATACTTGATTCGTTTATTACAAATGACTGAAGGAAATGTCACCAGAGCCGCCAGGTTAGCCAAACGAAATCGCACAGATTTTTATAAATTGCTAAATAAACATCATCTGGAAGCTGCGGCATTTCGTCAGCCTGAATAATCATGGAATCCGCAGTTGGACGAGTTCAAATCTGTTAGGCATCAATGACCATGTTCATGTTTAACTGATTTTTTCAGGATAACTGGATCGAATAAATATATCTGATTTTTACCCAGAGCTTTCGCTTTATAAAGTGCTTTATCAGCATTGTGTAACATGAGTTCAATATCACTTGCATCATCAGGATAAAAACAAAGGCCCATACTTGCCCCTAAACGGATATCATGTTGATCAATATTAACTACTGATGTTATACGTTCCAGAACTGATTCTGCCAGTCGCTTTGCATCTGCTTTTGAATTTATACCATTAAGAATAATAGCAAACTCATCTCCACCCATTCTCGCGGCTGTGTCAACTTCGCGAAAATTTCTTGTGAGTTCCTTTGCAACATGAATTAACAGTTTATCGCCGACAGGATGACCATAGAGATCATTCACTGGTTTAAAGTCATCGAGATCGATAAGAAGTAAGCCAACTAACTTTTTAAAACGCTTACTATAGGCTATAGCCTCATCCAGTTTGGTATTGAATTGATTGCGGTTTGATAGACCTGTCAGAGGATCAGTCATTGCCAGTTTACGGATGATTTCATCTTTTTTCTTTCGTTCGGTAATATCCAGTATCGCTCCTTCTATATAACCTTCATCTCTGTATAAGTAAGCATTCAATAAAAAATCTCTCTGGTTTCCATCAAGACGCTGTCCTATAAATTCGTACTCCTCGACTTTGCCAGTCTTCAATAGTTTTTCCATGAGAATTCCATGTTGGTTTTTATCAACATAAATTTTAGTTGGAATAAAATGTCTGATAACATCGCCATCTGACTTATAGCCAAATAATTTCGCAAATGCTGGATTGGCAGAATAAACTTTACTGCCATCGATACTAGCTCGAAAAAGTCCCACCAAAGCTGTTTTATAGAGATTTTTGAAGTTTTCTTTGCTTGCCCTTAACTCCTGGGTTCTTTTGTTCACGGTTGCGCTGAGCTGAAAATTCCAGACCACAATACCAACGATAAAAACGATACCAAGTACTATGATTAATCCGATAAAAAATACCTTAACTGTTATCCAGGGTTTGTCTTTAATAGGGACCCATTTTCGATAGATTGTCTGACGTTCTTCAGCTGTAATTGAATTTAGTGCTTTATTAAAAATACTGTTCAAAAGTGGCCAGTCTTTTCTTGTTGCCACTGCGAGATTGAAGGTATATCCGGATTCCCCCGCTATTCGTAGATTAGGCATGATTTCCTGCTCAATGAGATACGAAGTTGTCGCAACATTTTCAACCATTGCATATGATTTACCAAATGAAACTTTACGAAGTCCCTCAAGCGTATTGACGACAGGGTCAATGATTATTTCCGGATAGTTCTCCTTCATATAATCATGTAGAGAATATCCTGAAACGACAGACACTCTTTTTCCTTTCAGGTCAGCCATGCTTAAACTTCCTTTTACATGGCCGTCAACAACTATTACTGCCGGCATATGGAGATAAGGCTTGCTGAAGGATAAGTATGCTTTTCTTTTTGCAGTAGGGACAGCGGCTGAGATAATATCTATCTGCCGATCTTTAGCTGCAGATAAAACACTTTCCCAGTTCTTTAATTGCCTGCTTGAAAAAGTAATATCCAGTTTATTCTCCAGTAAAGCCATATAGTCCGCAGTCATACCTTTGTAACTACCATTACTGTCATAAAATTCAATTGGTGGCCAGGCAGGATCAGGAGCCATGTTGATCACAGGGTGTTTGCTTAAAAAATTACGCTCTTCATTATTTAACTGAATAGATTGAACTGGTTTGAGATCCTCCGTTAATGAGAACATAATCCATTTACTGAAAATTTGAGCATAGGTTCCATCAGATTTAATTTCATCCAGTGCCTGCTGCCATTGAGTGATGATAGCATCAGGGGTGTTTTTTGAAAAAGCAAGGTACATAAACTCTTTTTGTACATCAAAAACTTTTTTGATTTTATTGTTTAAGCCCATTTCCCTGGCCATTTGGTTACCGGTCAATTCATTGATAATCCACAGGTCTATTTTTCCATAGACAAGATCTTCAAGATTAAGTTTGTTATCCTGAACAGACCGAAGATTGGTGAATCCTTTTTCTTTAAGCAGGAGCTCGCCATAATCATCCTTATAAACGCCGATATTTCCTACACTTTTGGCATCGTCCAGTTTTTTAATTGTCATACCGGATGAGGATCTTGCAAAAAGAACGGTATTGTTGGGTACTAGTGGCCCCACCCATTTGAATAAATTTTCTCGAAATGGTGCTCTGGTTGTTGAGAATAGAATGATGTTATCTTTTTCCAGAGTTTGGCGGTAAGCATATGACCAGGAGGTGAGCGTAATTTCATCTTTATGGCCGATCCTGCGTAAAATTTCACGCACAATATCAGTGGAGATTCCTGTTATTTTGCCATTCTGAGTGTAATTGTAAGGGGGGTACTCTTCGGTGTAGATTTTGTATTCATTTGCTGAGCATATCTGAGGATGAAAATACGCCAATATTGCAATCAGCAATAGTAGTGAACTAAACAGCCGGTTAGTCCAGTTATTAGCAGCAAACATTTTCTCAATATTTGTCATCTAACTGAATTTCCGCTCAATATACAGGTAATTTGCTGGGTCATAAAAGCACTATTTTTTTATTTTATCCATGTTTTTCCCTGATTCTATATTCCGTGTTTAACTGCTTGCACAGGAAATCTAACCTTTGTTTTGTAGAGCATTATAGCCTATTTATCTACTTACATCTGATTACCAGTAGATGAATTCCACTTCGAGCTGAATAGTCAGTTAAGGCGGAGTATTTTTGTGTTGTTACTGTTTGAACCTCAACGACGCATACACAGTTTAACTAATCCAGTTGTTGATTCAGGATGATGAATAGTTTTCATTGAAAACGCAAGACAATGCCCTGTTTATATTGGATAAAACCCTGTTATCAGATATAAGACTATAATCAGTGCGATGATGGCCTGGTATGAATACCAGAGCTTAAGTTCATATAATCTAAGCAATCTTCAATCTATATGTGCCACCCGGATAGATAACTGTAGCATGCGCGCCAGTATTTTATCTCTTATTTCCAGTAACTCATTCAGGTTCTTGTCTGCTTCCTCGTAATCTCCCTCGTTCATATTGGCCTCGATCTGAAAAGCCAACTGGTGTAACTCTTTGTGTGCATCACCGATTTGCTGATAGAGTGGCATTAAATGACCATATAATTTTTTACCGGAACCATGATACCAGTTCCCATATCCACATGGATGAGTCTGATCTGAATTGACAAAAGGGAAGGTTTTCTGTTGTTTGACTGAGTAACTGGTCAGGGCGATATAACGCTGAAGATCCACTTCTGCGCACAGTATCTGATAGTCTTTTTCATCCCATTTTAAATGCTGGATGCTGGCCCACTTTTTAGGATACTGCCAGGTTTTTAACCATTCACTGAAATCATGTGCGCGCATTGGTCGAGAAATGCAATAGCCCTGAACCTGCGTACAGCCCATCTGTAAAAGCATACGACCATGTACCAGCTCTTCTACGCCTTCTGCAACAACATTGAGCTGGAATGCACCCGCCAGGCCCATAATTGCATTAATAATGGCTAGATTTTCCGGGTCCTGATGCATATCTCTAACAAAACTCAGATCTATTTTTAAAGTGGTAGCTGGTAATCTTTTCAGATAGGTTAGTGATGAATATCCAGTGCCAAAATCATCCAGTGAAAAGCGAACACCTATTTGTCGGCATTCATTAATGACTCTGGAAATATTCACAATATCTTCCAGTGCAGCTGTTTCCAGAATTTCCAGCTCCAGATTGGATGGATCAATATCAGGAAACTGCTGTAACAAAGTTTTCAGATCTTCTACGAAATCAGAATGCTGAATTTGCAGGCTGCTAACATTGATACTGACTTGAAGTTCTATGCCCTGTTTCTTCCATTGTTGCATCTGCCACAACACATGTTTGATTATCCAGTTGCCAAGTATCAGACTCACTTCATGATCTTCAATCAATGGTAAAAAGTCATTGGGCATGATCAAGCCCTGTTCCGGGTGATACCAGCGAATCAATGCTTCGACTCCTGTCACCCGTGCCGCCCTGAGGTCTACCTTTGGTTGATAATGGATCTCCATTTCATTATTTTGTATGGCCAGTTTGATGTGTTTGATGCGTTCATTCAGGCTACGTTCCTCAGTATCCTTTTCCGGATCAAATAGACAATAAGTGTTTTTTCCTTCTCTTTTAGCCTGGTACATAGCCTGGTCGGCATGTCTCAACAGGGTATCAGCATCTGAATCATCCTTTGGGAAAAGTGTAATCCCTATACTAGTTGAAATGGAAATGGACTTATTGTCGATCGGGTAGGGTATAGCTATCGACTGCATCAGGCGTTTTACGAATAAAAAACACTCCTCGACTTTATCCAGACCGGTCAACAGGATGACAAACTCATCACCGCCAATACGAGCCACGGTATCACTGGCTCGTAAGCGTCCCTGAATACGGTTCGACATTTCTACCAGCAGGGCATCACCAGCATCATGACCAAAAGTATCATTGACAAGCTTAAAGCCATCCAGATCCATAAAACAGACTGCAAGCAACTTGTTACTTCTTTTTATGATGGATTGGGACTGCTGGAGGCGATCAAGTAATAATACCCTGTTGGGCAGGTTGGTGAGTCCATCATAATGTGCCATTTTATCGAGCTTTTTCTCATGCTCCTTGAGATGACTGATATCAGAAAAAACGGCGACGAAATTTTTGATTTTATCCTTTGAATTTTTTACTGCGGTGATCGATAGAATTTCAGGGTATATTTCCCCATATTTGTTCTTGTTCCAGATTTCCCCACGCCAACTACCATTTAAGGTAATGTTTTTCCACATATGGCGGTAAAACTCTCTGTCATGCAAACCTGATTTCAGGACTCTCGGATTTCTACCCAATACTTCTCCTCGCTCATATCCTGTGATGCGGGAAAATGCCGGGTTTACTTCAATAATAACTCCCGCTTCATCGGTGATGGTAATGGCTTCATGCGTATTGTTGAATGCTGTATCGTGTAATAACACATTTTTCTCAGCTCTTTTCTGAGCGTGGAAACGACGAATAATCTGATCATTCGCTTTTGCAAGTGATTTCCTTGTTTGATCCAGACGAATAAACGAATAGGCCAGATAAATAGTTAATAATATGGAACCCATGTATAACAGGTAACGAAAAACCTGAGCCTGATCGCGAGCTGCTATATAACCGATATAATATTGTTTAAATATTTTATCAAACAGAACCGGTAACTGTAGTTGTATGCTTTCCCGAATGTTCTGATCCACTTTGGGCTGGTAATCAATGATAACCCGGGTATGTAATAGCAGGTTTTCCAGTTCTTTCTTTTCAATGTAAGTTTTGAGTCCGGACTTGATCGTCTCTAACTTTTGCATTTTCGCCTTAATGTCAGCTAGATTTTTCAAATCATATTGACGTATGAAAAACAGTACATCCCTGACCAGAGCTTCCAGTTGTAACCTGACTTCCTGTCCACCAATCTTCGCCAGCTTTTCATTAGAAAGTTTTTGATAAATGGATATGGAATTTCGTAAAACAGAATAATTGCGCTTAATCTGGTCGATTAAATAACGCTTTTGTTGCCAGGCTTTATCGACTTGATCCAGTTGAGTGATTAGCTGATTTTTATCTGTTTCGGCTAAAAAATCAGGTAAAGATTGTAGTTCTTTAAAGGATTCAGTATAGCGCTGCATTTGCGCATTCAAAGTATCGAAGTTACGGGATAATTCCATTCTTCCGGCCAGAACTTCAGTATCCACCTGGGCATCCGCCTCACGTGCCTTTAACAGGCTGAGTGTGTAATTCATATGTTCAAGCGTTAATAAAGACTCTGATTTGACGTAAAACCAGCTCAACATCATTAAAGTTAATCCGATAACCAGAAAAAAACTAATGTACTGTTGGTATGATGAAAAGAAATCTTTAATCTGCTGTATGCTCTTCAATTTAGTAACTGGCCCTGCCACTCACCATTTAGAGTTAGCAAAAACGCCTTAATAGTCTGGATATCTTCATCAGGTATTTCCCTGCCTAGCTGATATTTGGCCATTACTATAATGACGTCTTCCAGATTTTCGATGTCACCCAGATGTAAATATGGCGATGTTAGGCCAATATTTCTTAATGATGGCACCTTGAAGACATGGCGGTCTTCTTCTCTTCCCGTTTGATTATAGCGTCCTAAATTCAGATTCAATTTACTTTCCGCAGCAGAGAAATAAGCTTCAAGAATTCCCAGCTTCTGGTACATATTGCCGCCCATATTAATCCCCTGATGACAACTGGAACAGCCGTAGTCCATGAACAGTTGATAACCTTCTTTTTCATTTTGAGTCAGGGCATCTTCATTCCCACGTAAAAATTGATCAAAACGTGAATTTGGAGTAATCAGCGTGCGTTCAAAGCTGGCAATAGCATCTACGATATTCTTATCAGACAGTCCATCATCATATATCGCATTGAATTTTTGCATAAACTCACTGTCCTGTTCCAGTTTTCCAATAACCTGTGGCCAGTTAGAAGCCATTTCCACCGGGTTATGAACCGGACCAGAAGCCTGAGCTTCCAGGCTTTCAGCGCGACCATCCCAGAACTGACGAAAATTAAAACGACTATTGAATACGGTAGGTGCATTCACCATGCCTTTTGCTCCATTAACACCCGTAGAGACTTGCTGACGATCGGTGCCACCCAGTTTGAGATCATGGCAACTGGAACAGGCTATGCTATTGTCACTTGAAAGGCGTTTATCATGAAACAACAGCTTACCGAGCGCGGCCTTTTCGGCATTTTCATGGTGTGTTAATGGAATGGCTGTGATCGGTGATGGATCATATTTAATACTACTGGAGGCTACTTCAATTCCTTTTTTAACTACCTCGGTATTACGCTGATCCTGAATAATTAGATAGGCCAGGATAAATACAGCGATAAAAATACCCGGCAGGTATACTACTATTTTTTTCATGATTGTTTAGATCAAAGATTCACTATCCTTTAATTCTTTGTTGAAAGCTCCTGAAAGTAATGAATTTTATATAAGTATAGCTCTGTTGGAGAAGAGTTATATCACTATATATCAGTGAAAGTCTATTTACACAGGCTGATATTTTACTATAAGGAATCAACGGTCGGAATACACATAATGGCATTATAATTTATAATACAGATCAATGAAGATGGCGTTTTTTTTAAAAATAAATCGTTTGATCCATTGAATTAAGGTATCTTTAAGTGCGTAAACTAATTTTACCCCGTTTTATCCTGTCTATATCTATAAATTTGTTGATGGTAGCAAAGTTTAGGAAGCTCACAATTTCCTGAGTAGCTACTATAATATTGATACATGAAAATTTTTGCAGTTAAAAAAATTACTCCACTCTGGCGACTCTTCTGGTTGTTATCACTTGTAATAATGGTAATGTCGCTTTTTCTTGCGCGCTATTTTTATAATGATGTGTTAGAGAATAAATTCAGAGATCTGGATCAATTCAATACTCTTGTAAAGGAAGGCTGGCTTGAGTCCCGTCTTTTCGCACAGGAATCGGTACTGAAGATTCTTTCAGAACGTCTCATTGAGATGGATGGCATTACACATCCTGATCGATCTATGAATTTGCTGGATTCACTGATAAAAAACAGCCCCAATGTGATTGGAATTGGGCTTTTTGATTCAAAAGGAAATTTAATCGTCACAACACATCACGGTAAAGATAAGTTTCCCAATCTTGTACAAAATGATGCAACTGCATCTACTTTTCTAAAAACCTTAAACAGTGATCATATGGTTTTGGGGCATACCTACTATAACCCTTTCTTTGATAAATGGATTCTTCCCCTACGTTTTGCGTTTAGAACCCCGGCGGGTAAGCAGTATGTTGTTGCCTCATGGTATGATGCTGAAAGTGGAGATGCATTATTTAATCACGACAATATTCCCCATGATCTTACCTCAGCGGTAATATCCAGTGATTTTGTTATGCTGGATTATAAAGTTGAGTATCCGCGCGATACGATATTTTTTCAACGACCCCTGCCTGAGGCTGTAATCGAGCAATTCAATTTACGTAAGCTCAAAGGAAACCAGCGTATTCTGCAACCTTATACCGACCGGGATGGTCATCTGCGCTATATATCGGTGACCTATATCCCTAAATATGAGGTTTATATTTCACTGACTCGTGCATACAGTGAAGCTATTAAAGGATTTCAACCCATCGCCATAAAAATTTCTGTTGGAGCACTTTTCTTCTGGGGTGTTTTATATCTTTTCTTCTTTTATGTTTCGAAAAAAGAGAAAGCGGCTCAAATCACCTTAGAGTATCAGGCGAAACACGATAGTGTGACAGGGTTAATGAACCGTTTTGCCATCAGTCAGGAGATAGGTATCTGCATTGACAGGAAAAAACCATTCTGTCTTGCCTTTATTGATCTGGATAATTTTAAAACCATCAATGATCTATATGGACACAGAACTGGAGACCAGGTTTTGATACAGGTGGCAAAACGATTGACTTCGGTACTGGATAAAGACATACATTGTGCACGATTTAGCGGAGATGAATTCGCGCTGGTGATTCCCTATAAACCTGAAAAAGCGGCCAGAGTCTATCGACATGTACTGGAATTGATAAAACTACCTTTCGATCTGGAGTATAGCTCGTTGCGTACTAGTGCCAGTATGGGCGTAACTGTATACCCTGTTGATTCTGAAAGCTCAGAAGAACTCATGCGTTATGCAGACATTGCACTGAATCAGGCGAAAAAGCAAAAAGATCGTTTTATCTTTTTCGATCAGGAATTTCATAAAAAAGTAGAGCGTCGTACTATTATTCAGGAGTTATTGAAAGAAGCTCTGGATAATGATGAATTTTACCTCGCATACCAACCACAAATTGATGCGAAAACCAGTTCATTGTTTGGTGTGGAAGCTCTGGCAAGATGGAAAAGTAAAGAATTAGGTGAGATATCTCCTGCTGAATTTATTCCGATTGCAGAGGAAACTGGTTTTATTATTCCGCTGGGGATGTGTATCCTGAAAATGGCCTGCAAAGCGACGCAAACGATGTGGAAGCATGGCAATCACGACTTTAAACTTTCAGTTAATGTCTCGGTTCGTCAACTGGTAGAAGAGAATTTTATATCGAACCTCAGTCTGATACTAAATGAATTAGCATTTCCAAAAGATAAACTCGTTCTGGAAGTGACTGAAAGTATCATGATCGAAGAGAGTGATAAAATTATTCAAAAACTTCAATTACTCCGCGATCAGGGGATAGGTATTTCACTGGATGATTTTGGAACAGGATTTTCCTCTTTAAGTATGGTTAGTAAACTGCCTATTTCCGAACTTAAAATTGATCAGAGTTTTATTCTTGATCTACTGATAGATGAAAATCATGCCCATCTTTCTGAAATCATAATTGAAATCGGACGGCATCTTGATGTGAATATTGTAGCTGAAGGTGTTGAACAACAGGCACATGTCGACTTATTGACAAAATTTGGATGTCATATATTACAGGGATATTACTTCTCAAAACCTCTGAATCTTGAGGATCTGCAAGAGTATATTGCTAAAGTATAATTAACTATGGAACTTTAAGTATAAAGGTTTCCTGATATTACTACTTTCTGATAACTGGTATCCACCAGCGAACGCCCATTTCGTTCATCGGTCTAAATGGTATTGGAAAATAAGCAGCAATATCTGGTTTACTTCCATCTCTCTCGTAGCCTGTTGAAGCAAACCACTCTGCGTAAATATAGCGATTAGTTTTCGCGGCGGATTTGTAACTACAATTAAATTCTGCATAGATAGCAGCAGCTACCTTATGGACTTCAAAATCAACGACATTCAGTTCTGAATTTAATTCAAGGCCCAGTACATCCAGGAATTCATCTTTGTTTCCATTTTCATCAGGAAAATATGCTGAAAGTAAAGTGGCGTCTGTAACTGGGCCGGACTTTCCATTATTAAGTTGCCACAGTTTCTGATAATCATCTGAGCCTACATATTCTTTCCAGAATGCAGGGGCATCTTTAAAAAATTTTTCAAATTCGAATTTTCTGCTTTTTCCAACTACGTTAAATGCAGGTTTCTCTACTATTTTATAGTCCATCTTATCCCCAGCTCTGGTTTGTTCAGGAATGAAAGCTCGTTTATATGAAGTCAGTGTTACTGCAGAAGCGCGAACTTTACCGGGATTGATACCATGTATATTCCGAAAGGCCCGAGTAAAAGCATTAGGAGAATCGTAACCATACATTAATGCAATATCTACGATTCTTTTATCACCATTCATAATTTCAACTGCTGCCAAAGTAAGTCTGCGTTTTCTAATATACTCAGCAAAAGTAACCTTAAAACTGGCAAAGAACATACGATGGAAATGATATTTTGAGCAGCATGCTATTTTAGCAACATCATCAATATCAAGTTCAGCATTCAGGTTTTCCTCAATATATTCAATTGCCAGGTTCATTCGTTGTGACCAACTCATAATTTCAGCTCTTCAAAAGAGATAACATAATCCTAGATTCCGCAGTTGACCACTCGCAATAGAGATTAACCCACTGTTTCATAAACGATTACAGTTGATGTGTATAATCACCCAATCGGTGAATCCCGTTACGTACTGAATTGCACGTTTGAGGTGTCGTATCTCTTCGTTGTAACTCCTTGGAATAGCTCGCTATTCCGCGTCGTTACGCCTTGATCTACACCACCTCAAACGCACAATCAGCTCGTCCAACTGCGGATTCTAGGATAATAGTGATCAGTCGTATTACTGTCTCACCTTTTTTTGCGGTGTTTAGTTTTTTCTGACAAATCCTTCAAGCTGGAAAAAGCAGGAAATTATTTTAAGAAAATTGAACTTTAAAATCAGTTTTTTATCAATATTGATAATTAAGGAAATTCTGATCAATTCCTGATTTATATACTGTATTAGAAAACAACAGGCATTAACCAGAGGTTCCTGAATGCTGTAAATATAATCATTTAATACATTTATTTTAGGAGATATATTATGTCAGAAAATAGCACAAATCATTCTAAACAATATTTACTTCCAACCCTGGTAATAGTCCTGATTGCCTTTGCCGGATTTCAAACCTGGTATATGATGGATATGAAGCATAAAATGGATAGTCTTAGCTCGGGCAACCAGCTGTCGCAGGAAAAGTTGGCGAATAAAATAGCTCAAAATAATCCTGTTATTACGCAGAAAAAAATCGCTACTCCTGCAATAAACAAACAGCAGAATCAATCCAGTGGTAACCCATCAGCATTAGCGCAAAATGATGATTTTTTTAATCAACCATTTGCCGCTGCAGGTGGTAACTGGGATCCTTATGCTGAGATAGAACGTATGCAACAGAATATGGACCAAATGTTTAACAATGCCTTTGGTGGTTTTAACGGTGGTTCCGTTTTCCACAGTATGTTTGATAATACTGGTGGTTTACCCCAGATGGATATGCAGGAAGATAATTCAAAATATACGATTACTCTGAATTTACCCGGCACTGATGAAAATAATATTTCGGTGAATCTTGATGGGCAGCAATTGACAGTGAATGGTGAACAAAATCTGGATCAGCAGAAACAGGATGCGAATGGTAATGTTATATTCCAGCAGCATCATTCTGGAAAATTTCAACGTAGTTTTACTTTACCTGAACCTGTTAAACCAAACAGTCTTATTACACATGTAGATGATGGAGTACTGACCATTACTGTAAACAAATTAGGGTGATATATGACTGTGTGAGAGGGGTAAGTTAATCTATCCCTCTCACTATTATCCTGGAAAAATCAGTTGAATCATGAAAGTCTACGGAATCCAGGATAATCTCTATATTATTCAAATTAAACTTAAAATCACTACTTCACTAATGGCCATTGCTTATAATCAAATATCTCTTTGGGCAGATTATCGAGATTTTCTGGAGCGTAATTCTTACATGTCTGCTGTCGAAATTCCGTTTGTTGAAATCCCGCTTTATTAAGATCATTTGAATTAATAAAATCAAACAGTCTGTAGCTGCCGCAATCTCCGACTCCACGAGATAAAGACAGGATAGACATTTGTTGTTTAGTTTTGTTGAATTCGATTCTGCCAATGACTTCTCTGGGATTATCAGTGCTATCAGGGAGTCCGAGATTTAACTGTTTACTTTTTTCAGTGATGACATCAAATAAGAAGAGATAGTACATTGACTGATAAGAACCGGGTACACACTGGATGGTTAGCAATTGAAATTGTTTATTTATATTATGAGTTTCAAGGTCGGCAACATAGTCACAATTTCGATCCCATTTTAGTAACTTTTTCCATTTCCACTGTTCAACCTAGAATCCGCAGTTGGACGAGCTGAAGTGTGCATTTGAGGTGGTGTAGATCAAGGCGTAACGACGCGGAATAGCGAGCTATTCCAAGGAGTTACAACGAAGAGATACGCCGCCTCAAACGTACAATTCAGTTCGTAG
>JBNKKI010000092.1:0-79650 GCA_050291745.1 Gammaproteobacteria bacterium
AACGATTACAGTTGATGTGTATAATCACCCAATCGGTGAATCCCGCTACGAACTGAATTGCACGTTTGAGGCGGCGTATCTCTTCGTTGTAACTCCTTGGAATAGCTCGCTATTCCGCGTCGTTACGCCTTGATCTACACCGCCTCAAACGCACACTTCAGCTCGTCCAACTGCGGATTCTAGGTTCAAATTACCGGTCTGGCTGGAGAGAATGGAATTCTACCTTTAACTCCCTGGCTGGATTATTTATTGAATGATCTGGGTGGAGCCGCTTTTCTACAATTTCCAATGATATTCTGGTTCAACCAGAGTAATGAATTTCTTCAATTCGTCAGCTGGGCTGGTTGTTTATTCTCTTTCCTGTTATTTCTTAACATATGGCCTCGATTTAACCTGATCCTGTTATTCATTTTTTACCTGTCACTGGTCACGGCGGGTCAGACTTTTATGAATTTTCAATGGGATGGTTTATTACTGGAAGCTGGTTTTCTGGCGATATTCTTACGTCCCGATTCAAAAGTCATGATTTTTTTATTCCGCTGGCTTCTGTTTAGATTAAGATTTATGTCCGGTATTTCAAAGCTGCTGATGGGGGATACCTCATGGCTGGGAATGACAGCGTTAATTTATTATTTTGAAACCCAGCCCCTGCCACATGTCGGTGCTTGGTATTTTCATAATTTACCGGAAGTCTTACTGATAGCTGCAACTGTATTAGTTCTTATTATTGAAATTATCGTTCCATTTATGATGTTTTTACCCAGAAAATATCGTTTAATCGCTGCCTGGGTGACTCTTAGTTTGCAAGTACTTATTTTATTATCGAGTAATCATAACTGGTTTAATTTTTTGACTATCTCGCTATGTTTATTTTTATTTGATGATAAGTCAGTCAGAAAAATTGTACCTGCTGGTGTTGAACGCTGGTTGACTATGAGCTGGTCTCGCAGGATTAAAAATAAGCCTTCCATATTAGCGCTAAATAGTAGTTATTTACTGGCTTCAGTTGTCCTTATCGGTGGACTTTTGAGTATTCATCGGTTGATGACTGACAATAGTTTGGGGAAATACTCTGATCTGACAGTTGATCTATTACAGCAATGGCATGTCGTCAATACTTATCATGTTTTTCCAACTATGACGACTCGACAAATAGAATTGAAAATTGAGGGTTCGATTGATGGTGTTAACTGGAAGGAATATAAGTTTATTCACCGTCCTGATGCTTTGGATAAAATGCCATCTATAGTATTCCCACATCATCCACGACTTGACTGGATGATGTGGTTTGTTCCATTTCATTCGAGGTTTTTACCCTGGTTTGACTCGTTTCTGATTTCTTTACTGGAAAACTCGACCGATGTTACGGCTTTGTTAAAAGATAATCCTTTTAAAAATCAGGCTCCGAATTTTATTCGAGTACATAGCTGGCACTATGAATTTACAACATCACAAGAGCGGCAGCGAACCGGGCACTGGTGGAAACGTCGCTACCTGGGGCTTTTCCCACCATTACCCTATAAATATAAAATCAAAAATTAATCCTTACTTTCTTTATCCTGCTGATCATCAGATGAAGGTTTTTCTTCATCCTGCTTTTCCTTAGGTAAGATTTTCTTTTTGTCTTCATCGCTTAAAATTTCAGTAATATCATCATCCATAGTTTTTACCTGCAATATTTTAGTTTAATTAACCCGGCCAGTAATCGGTTGCAACCGGTTCCCCCAAATCTGCATCTATCAGACGTTGTCTGACTTCTAAAAGCCGTTCTATTAGTGCTGGTTCTGATTGCTCATAGGCCGCTGCATCGGGTGTGCGTTTTACCACGACACCCAGTAATTCAGTAATGGCATTTCCTATCGAATTCTGGCTGATCGTAATTACCCATTTTCCATCGTCATTTCTATAGATTAGCTGCTTAAAAGCAGGTTGCCATCTGATGGAGTTAGCATATTTGGCATCTTTTATACACTGATCACGGACAATTTTGGCTGTGCTCAGGAAGTCATTATTAAATAATAATTTATCAATGACCTGATCTTCGAAATTAATATCTTTGGGTAAAGGGCTATTACGCGAAGAAACCTGACTAAAAAAAGTTCGATAAAAATCAATAAAACCTTTCAAAATTTTATCATACTCTTTCCAGAATTTGATCTCATTAATTGTTTCCAGACCACCCTTAATTTCCCAGCAGGGGAGACCCTGAGGATAACCTGTTAATGCTAATTGGGAAGAATCCCCAACCGTCGGCATTAATAGTTCAAAGTCTAGAGTTTCAAAAAAGGAACAGTAGGCATCATGCATATAACTTTGAAAAAGACTATGTTGTCCCCCGTCAGTCAGATTAGGATTATCTGTTGCGGCCATTTTGGCATTTTTTAACTGATGTTTATCAAAAACAATAAAATGATTGTGTAGCATTCGTATGCTGGGTACACCTGGAGAGGTCATTGGCCAGGTCGCATCAAGACTGGCTTCTCCACATAGTATTAAATGCTTTTCAGGGTCCGGGAAAGCTTCCTGCATATAGCTTATTAATATCTGGTTCATTCTGTTCCAGACATTACGAACATTTTCAGGTACCTGTGTTCTTCTAACCGGTCTACCTAATGGATCCAGAATGATTTTAGAAGTATTGTAAATGATAGAAGTATCAAAAATATTAGAATGCCCTAATGCTTTACGGTACATCAGGAGATTTTCATCATTACGAAGTAACCCATTGTTATTCTCAAGATCATTCAAGTTTTCAGTGCTATTGAAAAACTCATTGGGTTTCATACCTTCCGGTACATCCAGTGGAATAGGGCGAAACGGAGTGGTAATTTCTCTTGGGCCGGTTGTCATGCAATTTTCTCAGGGTTAATTTAATATTAGCATACATGATTTATTTAATTTTTAATCTTCAAAAAAATTTAGCTTATTATTGAATTTATGAATATAAGGCAATTGAAACTCAAATGACCCTGACAATTAATGGCAAGGGTATTTTATTTGCGGTTGTAGGCATAATATTGCTCAGCCCTGATAGTTTACTGATTCGACTGATCAATATTGATCTTTGGACATTAATGTTTTTTCGAGGACTTTTCATGGGGCTTTGCCTGTTTGCTATCAATATCCTGCTTAACTATGGTCAGTCTTTTAAACAGTTTACATTACTGGATAAATACGCCTGGGGAATTGCCGTATTAATGCTGATAAGTTCATTATTTTTTGTATTATCGATCCAGAATACCAGTGTGGCCCATACTCTTATTATTGTCGGTGCATCTCCTGTTGTTGCTGCCTTACTCGGTTTATTTTTTTTACATGAACATGTATCAACGCGTACCTGGATTACAATTCTGGTGGTTGTGACAGGTCTCATTTTTGTTGTTTATGATAATCAACAAAGTCAGGTTTCAGGTGATATGTATGCTCTGATTGCCTGTTTAGCCTGGTCATTGAATATCATTGTTGCTAGATTAACAACCACGAAAAACCTGTTGGCTGTTTTATGTCTCAGTGGCTTTGGTATGGCTCTAGTCAGTATTCCTAATATAAATTTGTCATCTATAAGCACACATCAGGTTTTATTGTGTTTTTTACTGGGGCTATTTGTTGGCATTGCCCTGACTTTAATTAATTTAGCGCCGGGATATATTAAGGCTGCGGAAGTTGCCGTTTTTATGCCCCTGGAAGCTGTTTTCGGTTCGCTACTGGTCTGGTGGTTTCTGGATGAATACCCCGGCACTATTTCATTTGTTGCCGGTTTGATTATTATCGCTGCTATTATGCTCAACAGTTATTTTCAAATTACTAAAACGTCGAACTAAGCATTAATGGCCTGTGCTATAGTCGCATAAAAAAATGAGACTTCATATGACACAAAAAACACGTATTGAAAAAGATAGTATGGGTGAATTACAGGTTCCTGTAGACGCACTCTATAGAGCACAAACTCAACGCGCAGTAGATAATTTCCCAATTAGTGGAATCACCATGCCTCGACAAATTATTCGAGCTTTGGGGTTGATCAAAATGGCCTGTGCCAAAAGTAATTTTCAACTCGGTGATCTGGATGAAGAGATTGCTTCAGCCATCGATACTGCCGCTCAAAAGGTAGTCAATGCTGAGGTTGATGATCATTTTCCAATAGATATTTTTCAAACTGGTTCAGGAACCAGTAGTAATATGAATACGAATGAAGTCATCTCTACACTGGCCAGTCATGATGATTTTAAGGTTCACCCCAATGATCATGTCAATATGGGGCAAAGTTCTAATGATGTCTTTCCTTCTGCCATTCATGTGGCAGCCTGTCTTGCTATTCATGAACAACTCATCCCGGCATTATCACATCTTGAAGAAACTCTGAATAATAAAGCTGAAAAACTGAAAGATGTGGTGACGACAGGGAGAACACATTTAATGGATGCAATGCCTATTACACTGGGTCAGGAACTGGGGGGATGGTCGACTCAAATCAAAATGGGACTTTATCGGATTCAGTCCAGTTTGACTCGCTTACAGAAATTACCACAGGGTGGAACAGCTGTTGGCACTGGTATTAACGCGAATGAATTGTTTGCCGAAAAGGTCAGCTCAGAACTGGCATCCTTGACAGGAATACGGTTTTCTCCAAAAGAAAATTTCTTCGAAGGCTTAAGTGCTCAGGATGCAGCGGTTGAAATGAGTGGTCAGTTAAAAACGGTTGCCGTATCCATGATGAAAATTTCTAACGATTTACGCTGGATGAATTCAGGTCCACTGGCTGGTATTGGTGAAATAGCTCTACCTGCTTTACAACCAGGAAGTTCAATTATGCCTGGTAAAGTGAATCCGGTGATACCAGAAGCAGTCACTATGGTTTGTGCTCAGGTTATGGGCAATGACACGACAATTACTATTGGTGGTCAATCTGGTAATTTTCAATTAAATGTGATGCTACCTGTAATTGCATATAATTTAATTCAAAGTATCGAATTATTGTCGAATGCTGCACGTGTGCTGGCTGATAAGGCAATCGCTGATTTTACGGTAAATCATGAAAACATTAATAAGGCATTATCAGCTAACCCGATTCTGGTTACTGCATTAAATCCTGTCATAGGCTATGAGCTGGGTGCAAAAATAGCTAAAACAGCTTATGCTGAAAAAAGACCGGTTCTTGAGGTTGCAAAAGAATTATGTGATTTATCTGAAGATGAGTTAAAACAACTGTTAGACCCGGCGAAAATGACTAAAGGTGGTATTAGTCATTAAGATTATTTTTACTTTTTGATATTTCTTTAAATTATGAATACAACAGATATAGACGTAGTCAACTCTGTAAAAAGCTGGTTTGAAAAATCAGTTCTGGGTTTGAATCTCTGTCCATTCGCAGCCAAACCTCATCAGGAGGGTAGTATTTCATTTGAATTGTCAAAAGCGAATAGTGATGAGTCCTGCCTGACAGATATCCTGTTAATGTTGAAAAAACTGGAACAACAGACGGATATAGAAACAATGGTATTAATTATTCCTGATCATTTACAGAACTTTGATGATTATAACCAGTTTTTAAGTCTGGTTGACGAGTTACTTATTCAACAAAATTGGGAGGGTGTTTTTCAGGTGGCCAGTTTTCATCCTGATTATGTTTTTGCGGATACGGATGTTAACGATCAATCTAACTGGACCAATCGTTCTCCCTGTCCATTGCTTCATTTAATAAGAGAATCCTCAATTAATGAAGTTGTAAAACATAATTCTGATCTGGATAAAATTCCTTTACGTAATATCGAAGTGATGAGGTCTTTATCGGCACAGCAGATGAAGGATATTTTTGGTTAATCCAGAGAAAAAGGAATTAACATTTTGATAACCCACGTATTTCTGTGAAGAATAATTACTTGCCATTCAATAATTTAGATGAATGGCAAGTGAATTTTATTTGTTAATTTTCTTCAGAATATCAGCGTTAGAAATTGAACTAATTCGTTCATAATTAATATAACTGGGCATTCTTCTCAGAGCTTCATTAACCTGCTGCTCATCAATAAAATTACCACCATAAATTAATGTATATTGCTGATTTTCTGTTTGAAAGTAAGCCAGGTCTTCAGTGAAGTAATTGCTATAACGCTGTGCAATATCATACATTCCCTGTTTATCATTAACAGTTGCGATGTTAATAGAAAATTTATTTGCATCAAGTCCAGATATCCATTGAGTGCCATGAATCGTATTGTCTGAGCCAAAATTATATAAGGGAGCAAGATATTGAACACGACCATCTAGGCTTGCAACTTCATCGTTCATTTCAGTCATTTCAGCTTTAATTTGCTCAGTCTTTTGCTGTAATTCTGTTTTCACTTCGCTCAGGTTACTTTGCAAATCAAGAATTTCTGAATAAAAAACCTGCGATGCCATTTGTTCATCTTCAACTTTATTCTGCAAGTCAGTAACCTGCTCATTGACCACTTTATTACGTTGCATTTCAGTCGCCTGTTCAGTATCACGTGAGTATTCTCCATAAAAGAAGCTGGCAATCACGGCTAGTAGCAATAGTAGACTAGCAGATGCCAGAACTCTGAAATGTTTCTTTTCAAGTGTAGCCAGTGCCAGTAAAGTTCTGGTGATAGAATTGGTATTTGTTTGAAGTGCATCAATCTGCCCCTGCTGGGCAATATTTTCCTCAGCCAGGCGAGCAGTATGATTTTCCAGAGCTGCGACATCTGAAGATAATTTACTGGTCAAAACATCTAGTGATTCGGTCGAATCTCTTAAACTTTGACTGTCTTCAATTAATTTTGAAGAAGTTTCTTCAAGCGCTGAAGCACGTTTATTTAAGGCTTCATCAACAGATTGCATTAAAAGCATTTTAGCTTTTTGACTGCTTATTTCATCGATGCTGGCATCGATTTTTTGATCAAGGTTTGCATCTCTGGAAATAGATGATTGAGCTATATTATCCAGTTCGGTAACAATTTTTGCTTCCAGCTCAGATAAAGCTTTGTTGTTAGCAGTGATGCTTTTAGTCAGTTTGGTACTGATTGTTTTTGCGTTTTTGGATAATTTTTCCGCCCGTTTGATGAGATCTTCATGCTGTGACTTTAATTCATCATTAATTTCGGTTTGACTCTCGATGGCATTATTCAGCGCTTCTGTCGTGTTTTTTTCGAAGGATTTTAAGCTACTGTTAACTTTTTTTAAATCAGTAGTAATTTTCTTCGATTGTGAACTTAATTCAGTAAAAGTTGTATCTATAACCGCTAATTGTTTATATGTGTCAGTTACTTTATTAGAAATATCAGTATCTGATGCTGTCAGACGTTCAATATCTAATTTTACCTGTTTATTGGTCGTATTCAGTTTTTTTGTCAGAGTACTGATAGAACTTTCCAGTGCAGTCATCTGACTATTAATTTCTAATACCTGCTTTTCATTAGCTGAATTTTTAATAGAGACGAGGTTATCTTTCGTCTGAGAGTGGAGGGTGTCAGACGATAGCTTTGAATTTTCATTTGCCATGATTTTTTTCTGTCCTATTGCTAGGTAAATGTAATTTTCGAATATTAGCATAAACTAATATAGATTGAAAGAACTGTTCAATGGCTGATGAACTGTATTGAAATGATGGGTTATAATGTTTTAATTTCCTTTATGGTCGTATTATGAATTTCAACTTTTCCAGTTTCGGGTTACGTTTCCTTTTTTCAGCCGTATTAATATTTGCTACTTATAACCCTGAAGGTTATTCATATTTTCACTGGCTTAATAGTGTGTTCCCATCAATCACCATCGAACAGGCTTTTGTTGGTGTATTACTTATTATTGGTTGGGTTATTTATTTAAGAGCTACTCTGCGCTCCCTGGGGTTAGTCGGGCTTATTTTGGCATTTTTATTTTTTGGTCTGCTGGTCGCAATGTTATTTAAATGGGGGTGGATATCCTTAGATGGCTCAAAAATGCTCGCTTATGTTATTGAAGTTTTACTGGCAGTCATTCTGGCGGTAGGCATGTCCTGGTCTCATCTTCGTCGTCGAATGTCCGGTCAGGTGGACATGGATGATGTCGATAACGGATAATCTATTTCTTTCTAAGAAAGCCTCTGAATAATGCTGTTTCATTTTAGACTCAGATATTAGTGATCGGCTTATACAAGCTTATGCTTTTGTGTGATCTGATATTTCCAGGTTTTATGTGAGTAGCCATAGTCATTCTATTGATGTTTTTTATCCTGGAAAAATCAATTCAACGTGAAAAAGATGCTTTACTGATTTTTCCAGGTTAACTGATGAATCGGAGTATATTTATCGGGCGTGAAAATTAATGAATTGATCAGTTGTTAGCTGACTAAATATAATTTTCTTTAGCGCCTTGCTTATCTGATAATTAACTTCTAGAATCAGTTATAACATAATGAAATAAAAGAAATTTAGTGACTTCTAATATAGAGAAAAATTATCAAAGAGATGTTTTTAATCTTTTCTCAATTGGCATAGTATTTTTTATTCTGCTGATTTCATCGCCGTTGTTAGCAAATTCAACTTCCAGTTCTCTTGAAAAGCAACGTTTAGTTTTTAAACAGGCAGAAATAGCACTTACAAAATCTGATAATCAACAGTTTAAAAAACTATTAGCAGAGTTAAAAGATTACCCTGTTGTGGGGTATCTTGAATATGATGCATTCAAAAAGAATTTAAAGAAAATGCGTTCACCTGAGGTGAAACAATTTCTGATTAAATATAAGGATTATCCTTTTGCTTATCAGCTATTAGGTCAATGGTTAAATTTACTGGCAAAACGTCAGGATTGGGTTAATTACCTGGCATTTTATGATGGAAGAAATAGCGTAAAATATAAATGTCTATCATTCACTGCCAGATTGAAGACCAACAATACGAAGAATTTACTAAGCGAAATTGAAAAAATCTGGTTAACAGGGTATTCCCAACCTGAACAATGTGATTATCCTTTCGATTTTTTTCTAAACAATGCAGAAAATGTAACCGATATTATCTGGTCAAGAATAGAAAAAGCTTTCAAAGCCCGTCGTCCCTCACTGGCGAAATATCTAGCCAAAAAGCTTAATGATAAAGATAAAAAGCTGGTTGAATTATGGTACCAGGCACACCGTCATCCAGAAAAAAAACTGCTGTCTCTATCCAGATCCAGCGATAATGAACTAAATCGTAAAATCATTATTCATGCATTACATCGCCTGGCTCGAAAAAATAGCCTGATCGCTAAAGAGCACTGGGATAAAATTAAGACAAAATTTAAATTTACTGATCAGCAAGAACAACAAATAATTAAGCGAATAGCTTTATCGGCTGCTTATCAGCATAAACCTGAATCAAAACAATTACTGCAGCAACTACCCAATAAATTAAAGTCTGATAATGCGTATTTGTGGTTGGCTCGTATTCATTTGCGTGATGAAGACTGGATAGGTTTGATCAAAACTATTAACGATATGCCTGAGCATTTAAAAGCCGAATCTGAATGGGTTTACTGGCTTGCACGCTCTTATCAAAAAGCAGGGCAAGATGCTAAAGCAACTGAAATTTTTGATGAATTATCTAAAAAAAGCACTTATTACGGTTTTCTGGCTGCAGATAAAGTGAACAGGAAATATCTGATAAATCAGCAACAGGCTGCAACTGAATCTTCTTATGATGAACAGAAACTTTTGAATAAAAGTATTAATCTGTTGCGAGCAAAAGAATTATTTTTTCTGGATAGACTACTGGATGCCCGACGCGAATGGTTTCAGGGCATCAGAAAATTGAGTCAGGCTGAAATAAAACAGGCTGCAAGTATCGCCTCAATCTGGAAATGGTATGATAACGCAATAAAAACTGTCGCTAAAACTCCACATCGAAATGATTATGATTTGAGATTTCCTATGCCTTATAAACGGCAGGTAATGTTGAATGTTAAAAAGAATGATCTTGATCCTTCCGTCATTTATGGTGTTATGAGACGTGAAAGTTTATTTGACCCACTGGCTAAATCGAAGGTTGGCGCATTAGGGCTAATGCAGCTAATGCCTTCTACTGCAAGATATGTAGCAAAAAATCTGGGCCTAAAAAAGCTTGCACAGAGTGAAATCTTAAGTATCAGCAATAATATTAAACTGGGTACCAGCTATTTCAAATCAGTGCTTAACCGTTTTGAAAATAATGTATCGCTGGCGACAGCGGCTTATAATGCTGGTCCACAAAATGTTAAAAAGTGGTTACCTGAAAAAGAATCACTACCAGCGGATTTATGGGTAGAAACTGTTCCATTTAATGAAACAAGAAATTATATTCAGGCAGTTTTGGCTTACGCTACAATTTTTGATAAACATCTGGGTAAAGATGTATTGATTTCCAGCAGAATGGATGATGTAAAGTCAGCTTATTAAGTCCGTGTTTTCACTTTTTTTATATGAAACTCTAAATTTCCTGGCTTCTATTCCCAACAGAAGCTGCTATTTCATAGATTTTTACTATGGCGTTAAAATCTGGAGTCATAAAAGGCACATCATTTAATCAAGAATGATGGCTAACCGAGGTTCTATGGTGACTAACTCAACCGTTAAAACACAATGGCTTTACGATAGCATTTACTGTACTCGAAACTATACGAAGAACGGTATTAAGGAATCACTACATTACTGAGCCTGTCGATTATATGATTGATACGATGGTTTTATTAAGAAAAGAAATTGGTTATTATATAAAATCAATATAAAGTAGGATGGATTCGTTTTGAAATTATTTAACAATTGCTCATTATTCCTGATTATTCTTCAGGCATTATTCAGTCATACCGCTTCTGCAGAAAATCTTTGCGATGCAGCCTGTAACCTCCATATTGACTTTACCGGATCGGGTTCTATAGAAGCTGTCGATACCCTGACCATTACTTTTGGTTCAGGTGGGGTGGTAAATGATGGCTCAGTGGCTACAGGTTATTCAGCAGGTGATGTTCTATTACTAAGAGCTGGTGATACCCTGGTTTTTAATGCTGGTGGTGAGCTGGACCTGGGTGAAGCTGGTAATATTGATTATACAACAATGAATCTGTTTGTTGATGGTGATATGAGCTTAGCTGGTGTTGGCGGATCTGCTACAATTTCTTTTCATGGTGATTCCACTATCTCTTTGAATGGAACTTTAAGTTTAGAAAGCGATGCATCTCTTTCAGCTAGACTGCAATTTCCTGAAAGTAATACTTTAATATCAGGAGGGGGTATTTTATCCATTGATTCGGATGGTTCGCTTGATTTAGGTTCTTATACATATGGAAGTCTCTTAGATATATCAGATACTGACTTGCCATTATCATCAGTCGATTTGAATGAAGCTCAGGAAAGTTTACTAAATATGGAAGCACCTGTTTTACTTTCGCAAAGTGATTTAATCAAGCTCGAAGGGGAGTCCTTTCTTCTCCATGATGGAAACTCATGTACGGTTAGTAATGGTAAATGCTTTGACCCTTCTGGTACCGAGTACAGAGTAGAAAACGGTGTTTTAACCACCGTGAGTGGTAATAGTGGTTGTGTTAGCTTTTTTAATATACTTTCACTCTTTCTGTTTTATCTGGCTTTTTCATTAAAAGCTGTGTTGCTCAGAAGCTCTCTGAATAATTCATAGTTTTTAAGCTGGTTAGATATGCCCTGTTCGCCCCGAAGTTCCTGGCAATAGAGTGATTATTACTACACACTCCAAATTAAACCTGGATTCCGCAGTTGACCGCTCGCAATAGAGATTAATCCACTGTTTCATAAACCATGACAGTTGATGAGTATAATCACCCAATCGGTGTATCCCGCTACGAACTTAATTGCAGGTTTGAGGCGGCGTATCTCTTCGTTGTAATGTCTTGATCTGCACCACCTCTAACGCACATTCAACTCGTCCAATTACGGGTTCCAGGTTAAAAGTACTCTGTAACAAGATCATTAAGGGCAGCTTTACTTCCAATTTTAAACTACATTCATCAGAATGGATTACAGGATAATTTTTTTTACTAGTCTATAATCGAGCTAGGGGTTTCAGTTTAGTATTAGAGGCACTAATTTAATTGATATTGAGCAATTGTTAACTTGCAAAATGAAGATTACTGATTCCTCGATGGATTACATTTTTTGATTATCTCTTCATTTCAAAAAATTTCTAATAATGCATTAATATTAATGAGTTTTTATAAGTTTAATGTTATTTAAGCATCCTGAAAAAATCTTGCAGCAAGTGCATCATGATTTGACTATTCGAGCCAGAGGCGGAATTTTCATATATATACTTATATGGGGTATGTTTGCTTACTATGCTGATATTCGACAGAATACTCCCGATGCTTTCTGGTTAAATACATTTCTTTTTATAATAGTTATCTTTCTAAGATCGATACATTATTGGTTGCATATTAAAAAACCATTCTGGAATATTGAATGGATGTACCTCTGGCTGATATCAATGGTTTTGTTTAGTGCCTTACATTGGGGAGTTATGTCGGCATGGTTAATCGATATATCTCCATATAATCAGTTAAATTATATCGCTATGATCGCGATGGCTGCATTTGCAATGGGTGGTACTGCGACTTTATCTATTGCAAGATCAATCAGAAGTATTTATCCGTTATTCATCTATCTGCCTTCGATTATTGTTGTATTCTTTCATGGTGAGGATAGTTCAGAAGCTATCTTGCTCAGTAGCATGGCCGTATTTTCTGCTATTTACATTTTATTTGCTTCTGAATCTTCTTCCAAAGACTATTATTCTGCTATTAGCAATCGTGAATTAGCCGAGCAAACTGCTGGTAAACTCCATACTTTAAGCATAACTGACTCACTGACTAATTTATATAATCGGATGCTTTTTAATGAGCGTTTAATTGATGAGTGGAATCGCTGTCAGCGGTCAAATCTTTCCTTAAGTATCATGATGATTGACCTTGACTACTTCAAGAAAATTAACGATCAATATGGTCATATCTGTGGAGATAGATGTCTACAATTAGTTGCTCAGCTGTTAACTGAAGAATTTCCGCGTGAAACAGATACTGTTGCACGTTTCGGAGGAGAAGAGTTTGTCATTATTTTGCCTGATACAGGACAAGATTCTGCCGAAAGAATTGCTACCAGATTATTGCGGCATTTCCGGGCTACAACAATGAGCTGTCAACAGCATTCGTTTTCGATTACCTGTTCCATAGGTATTGCTTGCGCATTACCTCATTACGAAAGTAATCCCGATGCATTGTTAATGGCTGCTGATGAAGCTTTATATGAAGCCAAAGATAATGGAAGAAATCAGATGAGCGTAGCAAATATTGCTCCTCAGAACAGGGTGATTTAACTTTTTTTGATCGCTGTTAGTTTAAACCGGAAAAATCAGTTGATAACGGTGTTTTTGATTTCTTGGCAATTGCGCCTGCATTGCTCTAACGACAGTCATCCCTGGCTTGGAGCAGGCACATCAATCTGTTACGCATCTTTTTCATGCTGATCTGATTTTTCCCGGTTCAAAAACTTCGCAGATACATTCAATTTTTTTATAACTTCTGTTCTTTTCAACTTCGTAAATATCAACCAAACGAGTAAGTATAGAAATGCAGTCTTTCGTCTATAAATCTAAATAATTTCAAAACCAGTTTTCAATAACTTCCATGATCCTGGATTCCGCAGTTGACCGCTCGCAATAGAAGTTAACCTACTGTTTCATAAACCATTACAGTTGATATGTATAATCACCCAATAGGTGAATCCCGCTACGAACTGAATTGCACGTTTGAGGCATCGTATCTCTTCGTTGTAACTCCTTGGAATAGCTGGCTATTCCGCGTCGCTACGCCTTGATCTACACCACCTCAAACGCACAATCAGCTCGTCCAACTGCGGATTCTAGGATGATGATACTTTTAAATAATGACTAAAGTTACAATAGTAAATGATTTCAGTTAAAGTGAAACTGAACTTATATAAATCAAACTATGGCCCTGTTATATTTTCAGGATACTAGCTTAAGCGTTGCTGATACGGATAGACCAAATACTTGCATGGTCACCCATCCAAGAATCATGACTAATATTGAAATTAAAATACTGCCAACAAATTGAACTTCTAATGCAATACTATATGCAAGTGCCTGAGCTAAAAAGACTATTATTGGTGCAATAATGGTTATAGGACCACCAACAGAGCCTAGAAAAATTAATGAAAGAACAGAAAAAAAGAAAGCGTAGATAATAGCTTTAAACGATTTTGAAAGTGGAACTTTTGTTTTAGTAACTATAGAAGCACTAGTTTGTACGATCAATGCCGAAATAATGAGAAATGCCGCAATAATCAAAAGTGCTTTAAGTGGTAATGCCAAAAACAGGATCAGTAAAGTTAATCCTCCGAGTAAATAATGCCTATGTGCTCCTTGTTTAAATATAGATAAATATCAGTAAGTTAAATAGCTGAAACCTCTGTGTGAGCAATGTGATACTCAGAAAGTAACAGAGCCTTTAGATGTCCTTGATAATGTGAGTAACTAAATTGTTTGTTCACTGAAGGAATAAAGGTTTTTTGTAACCAGGTTTTGAAATACTCACATGGCTTTTTAGGTGAGTTTTATAATGATGTTGTAGTTCCTTCACATTTATATATCCCGCTTTTAAAATTCAATGTATTGCAGAAGCCCCGGTGAGAAAATCTTTTCAGGCTAATAAGACATCTTTTAATCTACCACAATTTATGTGTGAAGTTAATACTCTATTCATCATCATTCAATTTAGCTATTGGAAAGGAACTTTATTTTTCAGATGAGCAAACTGGACAGCTAGGGTTTTTGGGTATTTGAACTTGTTGCCATTGCATGTTCAGTGCATCAAATAATAATAATTTCCCAGTTATTTCTTCACTATTATTTGTTAAAACCAGCAAAGCCTGCAGGGCCTGGAAGGTTCCCATAATTCCGACTACCGGACCAAGAACGCCTTCCATCTCACAGGTTTGAGCATTCTCATATTCTCCGTTATATACACACTGGTAACAGGGGGTGTTAGTGTCTGGTATATAGCTCATGATTTGACCTTCCATACGAATTGCAGCAGCTGAGATGAGTGGTGTTTTAGTTTTGACACATAAACGATTAACAGCAAAACGGGTAGGGAAGTTATCACTGCAATCCAGCACTATATCCGATTGAGATATGTAATGCTCAAGCTCTTCCTGATCAAGTTCATGATCGATCATATCTACTTTACAATCAGGATTAATGGAAACAATAGTTTGCTTAGCTGAATGTGTCTTCAGGTCACCAATAGTTGCAGTTTGATGGATAATTTGTCTTTGTAAATTAGATTCTTCAACTACATCATAGTCACTAATAATTAAGTGACCGACCCCAGCTGCAGCCAGGTACATTGCAGCAGGAGATCCTAAACCGCCCATTCCAATCATTAATATATTGCTATGTAAGATTTTATTTTGACCATCTTCACCTATTTGAGGTAATTTTATCTGCCGATCAAAACGTAATTTCTGTGCTGGTGTCATAAGATATTCTGGTTGGTCATTTAACCACCACCTTTATGAAAGTATTTGAAAAATTTATCAAAAAAGAAATCAGACTGCTCTTTTGTTGCTGACGTAACTGAAAAACTTACTAGTAATACTGGAAGTGAAATTGCTCCAAGGGTTCTTGGAGGCTGTAATTGAGCTTCAATCTGAACAATCATTGAAGAATTTTTATGGGAAATTGTCCAGCTATTTTGTTTTTCTGAGAGACATTCAAGTTCTGAATGTTCGCCAGTAAAATTACCGTGGATAACATTATTAAATTCAGTTCTGGTATAACCCATGTCATATTGATATTTAATTGCTTCACTCATGCAAAAGCCATCAATTAACCACCTGCTACTGGTGGCCAGATTGATATAGTATCACCGGTTAGCAAGGTTTTATTTTTACGATCATCTCCACATACAAATAGGCCATTAAGCAATACGATATGAGCCTGTTCGTCAGTTATTTTAAAAGATTCAATCAACTGTTGTACTGTGGTTGAATCATCGATATTAATTTCTCTTCGAAAACGTTGATTGCCTGGAGGTAGTAAATGCATAAGTGATGCATATAATTCGATATATATTTTCATTGAATTTAATTGAATTCCTGAGTACAGGACATATAGGCTTCCATAAGTTGAGTAGGATCCTGCATTAATCTGTCTTTCCAGATTCCCAGCTTTAAACGTGTTTCAATGAGACCTCTCAAAATGCCAATATGCTGTGTTAATCCTGTACAACTAGCACCGATAAGAATATCGTCTTCAAATTGCAGGTTTAAATATCGATAATCCTGTTCATTAAAAATTTCTACTGAATCACCACCATCAATGCCCATCCAGCTTCCAAAGGAACAGGAAATAAGCCCCAGTGTATCGAGGACATTCATATTGAGTGATCCTTGGTGATTTACTTTTTTTCCACACATATTCAGAGCTGCGATTCTACCATGATCGGTTGCTGTAGGCTGGATAGCCTGTACCTCATGATCTCCTGAAGAAAAATCAAGTGCCTGAGCGACATCACCGGCTGCATAAATATTGGGGTTACTGCTTTGCAGGTATTGATTCACCAGAATTCCTTTATCAATTTGTATTTCGGTATTTTCGAGGAAATCAGTATTTGACATAACACCTGTTGCTGTTATCACAAGATCGGCTGGTAATAATTGACCATCAGATAATTTGACTGAATATGAACCATTGCTATCTTTGATTATAGAGTCGATTTTACTGGAAGTCTTGACATTGATACCTTTATCTATACACCAGGATTTTATCAGGCCACCCGCTTTGTCATTGAGCATCCGGGGAACCATGCGATTGCCTGCTTCAACAACGGTTAAATTAATGCCACGTTTTAGTAATGACTCAAGGATAATACAACCGATAAAACCTGCACCAATTAAAACGACATTAGAGCCAGGTTGAGCTAGTTGAATAATGTCACGAGCATCCTGTAGTGTCCAGCAACTGTGGACTATATCCAGTTCAATACCTGGTATAGGTGGTGTATAAGGTTTCGAACCAGTTGAAATTAATAATTTATCGTAATGTATGTTATTAGTACTTTGCAAAATAACCAACTGTGCTGTTGTATCGATACTGGTTACAGTATCCTGGATAATATTGATGTTTAAAGCGGCAAAATGTGTAGATGGATCACGTATATAAGTGCCTGCCTGTTCGATTTTTCCCTCCAGGAAATAGGGAATTGCCATTCGAGAATAGGGAGGCTCAGGCTCACTGCCAATGATGGTGATTTCAGCATCCTGATTATTCTTTCTGAGTGTTTCAGCTGCGATTACACCGGCTGTACCGGCACCGATTATGAGGAAATGCATAGGATTTCTCTTTGGTTCGTTATTATTTTATTTAAAGCTCATCCGGGTAATATTCCCCGGATGAGCTTTAGTTTATTAAAGAGACAGGCGCTGTTTGGTCTCCTGAGTTATCTCACCTTTATCCGTCCATCCTCTAATTTCATAATAATGAGGTAGCATTTCACCTAAACGATTAACCTGTCCTTCAGTTGGTCCACTTTTAATGGCTTCTTCCAGAAGTCTCTTTGGTAACTTGTCATCATCTGATGTAAAACCGGCTTTATTATTAAATTGCCGTTCCAGATTCCAAACTCGCTCACCAACCTCAAGACATTTTTCAACGCTCCAGTCACCAGCGCAAGCACCATCAATTTGTGGTGCAATATTATCCATTCCCCAGGCAAAAGTGGTGAAAAGGCAGATTCCAGCAGAATCAACAAGTGCAGTCGCATCCTGAAAAGCTTTTACCAGTTCAGGCTTACCATCGGTATCTGTCTGTTCGGTTTTTACAGGAATGCCAAGAATTTCTGAGGCAATGGTATAACCCCGAACATGGCAGGCTCCACGGTTGGAAGTGGCATAGTTTAGACCTATTCCCTGTATCCCTCGAGGGTCGTAAGCCGGAAATTCCTGTCCCTTCACATGCATTGCTAATTCCGGGTGACCATATTTTTCACAAAGTCTTTTTGAGCCTAGAGCCAGATCTTTACCAAAGCCTTTTCCACTTACCAGTGCTTCAACCGCTGCCACAAAAGCTTTTGCTGAACCAAATTTTAATTCTATTCCGCCAGTATTTTCTAAAGTTAGAATACCATCTTCAAACATTTCCATTGCTGCAGCAAGAGTACAGCCAAAAGTAATAGGGTCAAAGCCATCTTCATTACATAGAAAATTGGCATAAGTTAATGCATCCAGATCATCTACGCCCGTATCAGCACCGAGCGCCCAGGCTGCTTCATACTCAAGACCACCAGATGCACCCCAGTATTCAGGTTTATTTTCAACTGAGAAATGTCCTTTATCAATAGTCGATATACGACCACAGGCAATAGTGCATCCAAAGCAACCGGCATTCGTGGTTAGATTGGCTTTACCATCACTAGCACGAAGTTCATGCATTGCTTCTCCGGAAATATTTCCCGCACCTTCGAATCCAACATCTTTCATGTTTCGTGCAGGTAGACCACCGACTCCATTAATAACATTCATCAATACCTGTGTGCCATAAGCAGGTAAACCTTCTCCAGTAACCGCATTTTCTGCGAGTACGGCTTTGCCGGCATTTACAGCTTCAATAAATTTTGGCATGTCATCAATGTTACCAACTCCCAAAGTGCCTCTTACTGCAACAGCTTTAAGATTTTTGGATGCCATCACTGTACCAACACCAGAGCGACCTGCAGCTCGATGTTTATCGTTGATTACGGCTGAATAAAGACAACCGGCTTCAGCTGTTCTACCAACACAGGCTATACGAATTTGGGGGTCCTGATGAATTTTATGCAGGATATCATCCGTCTCCCAGGCTGATTTACCCCAGAGAGTTTTAGCAGAGCGAAGTTCTGCTTTATCATTTTCTATCCATAGATAGACAGGTTTTTCTGATTTACCTTCAAAAATAAGCATATCCCATCCGGCATTTTTAAATTCAGCTCCCAGAAAACCTCCAGAGTTTGAACAGGCGATAGCGCCAGTTAGTGGGCCTTTAGTGATAACTGAGTAACGACCGGCGGTTGAAGCCATGGTTCCAGTCAAAGGTCCCGTCGCCATGATTAATTTATTATCAGGGCCTAGTGGGTCGCAGGTTGGATCAACTTCTTCACTCAGATATTTAGAAGCAAGACCTCGCTGACCAAGGTATTCATCAGCCCATTGCATATTTAAGGGCTCAGCTGTACAGGTTCCTTCAGTGAGGTTTACGCGTAATATTTTTCTTGTCCAGGACATTTTTTATCTCCTCAATTCAAGATGCAGCTGTTTCAGCGGCAGGTAAACTTTTAGAAGCTGAAGCTAGCATACGATTATATCCAGTCCAGTCTGAATCGATATAAGTGATGGCTGCAGTAGGGCAGGCTTTTGCACAGGCAGGGTCTCCACCACAGAGATCACATTTCACGACTTTACCCGTTGCCTGGGAATAATTGATTGTTCCAAAAGGACAGGCGATGGTGCAGACTTTACATCCAACACATTTATCATCAGACACTACTTTGGCACCGGTTGATACGTCTAAACTAATGGCATTGACAGGACAGGCGCGTTGACACCAGGCTTCATCACATTGTGTACAGGTATAAGGGGCAAATCTGCCTTCATGATGGAAGGTAAAAACTTTAATAAATGATCGAGAGGGATTGAATAAACCGGTATGTTCATAAGAACAGGCCAATTCACATTGAAGGCATCCGGTACATTTCACCGGATCAATATGTAAAGATTTTTGCATCATCTTCTCCTGGCTTTGGATTATAATTGTATTGTTTTTTGATTTTACATAAATATCGCCTTATATGTTAATAAAAATATTCTATAAATGGTTTTTTATAGTTATAAAATACTACTAAATAAGGGGTTTATACTTTGTCTGGCGTCTTAAAATGACTGCTGATAGAGGAAATATAACTGATATATTTTCAAACTGAATATTACTGCCAGTTTTAAACATGAGTTAGATAAAAATTTCGTTATCGATTGTTCTTCTATAAAATGCCTGATTTTTTTTACAAATGTGAATTCCTGATGTTACACAAAGTTCAATTATATCAATAGACTATGGATACTTTATATGAAGCTACACGAGATGCATTTATGCTACTATTCAGTGGGGATCCGGAAATATGGGGTATCATTGGCATATCATTTCGTGTTTCAACTATAGCAATTCTGTGTGCTATTCCTCCGGGTATAATGACAGCTTTTATACTGGCTCATTTCAGGTTTCCAGGTAGAAATCTTTTAATATCTATATTTAGTGCATTATTGTCTGTACCTGCCGTAGTTGTTGGGCTGACTTTATTCATACTTTTATCCCGGCAGGGACCTTTTGGTGATTTTAGATTATTGTTTACCCAGTCTGCGATGGTGATGGGACAATTTCTGTTAAGTTATCCAATTCTGGTTTCTATGTCTCTGGCTGCCATCCAGTCTGTTGATAATCGTGCCTGGGAAACTGCCAGAACTTTAGGTGCTAATCCCATTCAAGCTTTGTTGACACTCATGTATGAAGTTCGTTTTGGATTACTGACAGCATTGCTAGCTGGCTATGGACGTATTATTGCCGAAGTTGGCGCTTCTATGATGCTTGGTGGTAATATTATGCATTACACGAGAAATATTCCGACGGCCATTGCTCTTGAAACCAGTAAAGGGAATTTTGCTCAGGGTATGGCGCTTGGCATTGTACTTGTCATTTTATCTTTTTTATTAAATGCTTTTCTTCACTCAATGGATCATAAATCTTCTACGGCTAATTCTTGATTTAGAGTTAATTATTATTCAGTTGAATTTTTCCTATATGGATTCGATGGCATTTAGAGCAGTCAGTGTTACCAAAAATTATTGTTAATTTATCAGTATAAAAAACTATAACGATTCAATCCAAATCCGATATCTGATAACTAGAAAAATAAATAAATAGTTTTAAAAACAGCTAATATTTATTTAACAGACCATAAAATATTTAAAAAAAGAGTTAAACAGGGAGAAACCTATGTCTGAAAACACATTTGAAATATATTATTATGACGGTATAAAAGCTGGTCTGGATAAACAGGAAGTCATTCAAAAACTAGCTGCATTACTAAAGCTTCCTGAAGATAAGTCTGAACGAATAATCTCATCCTTCAATCGCGTCATTAGAAGCGGACTTACTCGAGAACAGGCTGAAAAATATCTTTATGCGCTTGATAATATTGGTTTACAGGTAAGAATGCAGACTCTTCAGGGTCAGGGTCAGGGTCAGGGTGAGGATGAGGTACCTTCCTCAGCTGAAAAAGATCAGCAGAAAGTTAAATCAGAGCAACCGGCGCAAACTGGTAAAAAACAGGTGGATTCTTCTTTAAAGGGTAAATCTCAACTTAATCAGACAAAAGATTTTGATCATTCCAGTAAAAGTGTTGCTGTTAAATTTAATGGAACTGGAATGGAATATTTCAAAATCTGGATTGTAAATATTTTTCTGACGATTATTACTTTGGGTATATATTCTGCCTGGGCCAAAGTGCGAAATAAGCAATATTTTTATGGTAATACCATTATTGATGGTAGCAGTTTTCAATACACTGCAACACCGATTACAATTTTAAAAGGCCGTGTTATTGCTGTAGCTATATTTATTCTATACAGCCTGATTGTTAATTTGCTACCTTTACTGGGGCTTTTGCTTATGCTTATTTTAATCGGCTTTATACCCTGGCTAATCGTAAGATCACTGGCGTTCAATGCTCGTAACAGTATGTATAGAAATATTCGTTTCAATTTTACCGGAAAAGCGATTGATGCTTTTAAAGTTTTTATACTTTGGCCTATTTTAATTATCTTTACCTTTGGATTAATTACACCTCTAATCTGGTATAAACAAACCAGTTTCATCGTCAGTAATAGTGCTTATGGCGCTACTTCATTTAACTTCAACACATTGGTCGGTAAATATTTCAATATATTTTTCATCGCTCTGGGTGGTTTATTCGGGGCGGGTATTCTACTTTCCTTTTTAACAACCATAGCAGGACCAGCGCTTGTAGTGGTTATTTCTCCGTTGTTTACATTAACTTATATTGTCTTCTTTGCGTACCTGACAACAGCTTTATCTAATTTACAATTCAATTCTACACATCTTGTCCAACATGGGTTTACTTCTTCTCTCAAAGTAAGTCAGGTAAGCTGGATATATTTCACCAATATTTTACTTATAATTTTAAGCCTTGGTTTAATGATTCCCTGGGCTATGGTCAGAATGGCTAGATATCGAGCTGAATGTCTCAGTTTACAGGTACAGGGATCAGTTGATAATTTTATCGCTGTAGAACAACAAAAAGTATCTGCTCTGGGTGACGAATTAAGTGGCGTGTTTGATGTGGAAGTTTCCTTTATATGATATCGATTCAGGGACCGTTCTTTTCAAACAGGAGGTCTCGTCGTCAAGCTTCTATATTAGCTTTCAATCAGTATGATCAGGTCGAAGTTTTTAATGATCAATGAAAATCATGAGTGACATCAAGTCAACCTGGAATTCGCAGTTGGACGAGTTGATTGTGCGTTTGAGGTAGTGTAGATCTAGGCGTTACAACGAAGAGATACGCCGCCTCACACTTGCAATTCAGTTCGTAGCAGTATGCACCGATTGGGCGATTTTTCCAGGATTATACACACCAACTGTCATGGTTTATGAAACAGTGGGTTAACCGCTATTGCGAGCGGTCAACTGCGGAATCCAGATTCATGTAGAGTTTCTCCGCGCCTGAGTAATACAACTCGTTACATTTTATTCAACAATGACGATTATTTCGAAACTCTCAGACGTAAAATATTTACACAGCATTACGTGCATAGTATGAACCGTCTGCAAGTTGAAAAAAATCGGAATTTAGATACGACAGTAAAAACTGATATTGAGAAACAAACGCTTAAAAAATATTCATCTTATCTTTCTAGGTTGAAACACCGAAGCGAATTAAACGGTTTCTGGAGCTTGATAAGTAATCTATTACAAATTTAAGATATGGAAAATTGTATTAATCTTTGCAATATACTGATATTAATGTATTTTAACTTTGAGGAACCCTTGATTAATGCCGGATCCAGAGAGTAGTGTGATGAAATGTTTCTGGACGCGACTAAAAGTGCAGGTAAATGCCAGTTATTACAAAACTTTTCAAGGTGGAATTGAAATTTTTGACCACTATTCACCTGTTCGCGTATTAATGAGAGATTCCACTATTAACACTTAATTTAAGAGTACAGTTTCTATGGCGACTAAATCTTTATCACTTGGCGAAATTTTAACCAGTCAGGTTATAACTCTACCGCCCGATAGCCAGGTTAGTCATGCTCTTGATAAAATGCGTGAGAAAAAAATAAGTGCAATTGTCATAGTTCAGGACAGCAAGCCGATAGGTATTTTTACTGAGCGTGATGCCGTGATGATGGTTTTCAATAATGAAAATATCAGTCATATTCTGTTAAAAGATGTGATGACTACCCATCTTATTTCCGCTGCTGCGACGATGGATTATCGCGAAGCCTATCGAATGATTAAAAGTCATAACTTCCGTCATCTGGTCGTGGTTGATGAACAGAAAAATCTGTTAGGGATTCTCTCTGAATCAAATTTCCTGGATCATCTGGGAAATGAATTTCTTGTTCGATATAAAGAGGTTGGGTCTTTAATGACTCAGACTGTTATCACTTTACCAGTTGATGCGAGCATAAAAGATGCTATTCAACTTATGGCTCATAATCGAATATCCTGCATAGTTCTGGAATCTAAAGGTCTACCGAAGGGGATCTTCACTGAGCGAGATTTAATTAAACTGGATAACCATTCTCCAGGTCTGCTTGCTAAACCAATCAGAAATATTATGTCTTCACCTGTTAAGACAATACTAAAAGAGGAATCTTTACCCAACGCTATTGAAAAAATGGAACGTTCAGGAATACGTCGCCTTGTTGTTGTTGATGATCAAAATAATATAATCGGACTGATAACACGAAGTGATATCGTTAAACAACTGTATGATCGCCATATAGAGCATTTACAGAATATTATTAGAGACCGTGAAGAAGAGTTAAAGCTGACTCAGAAACAGCTGAGTATAATGAATGAGCTGATTCAAACTCAACAGCTATTAGAGGAAAAGCAAATTGAGCTTGAACTTGCATTAGATGCAGGAAAAATTTTCACCTGGAAGCTGTACGCCCGTGATAAATTAATATTCAGTGATTCAAGGATGGCTCAAGTATTTGATCTTGATACTGCTCAGATAGAAAAAGGAATTCCCCTTGAACTGTTTATTGCAATAATTGATGAGCAGGATCATGAGCTTATCTATAAATCTATAGAACATAGTATAAAGACCGGTGAGAATTTTCGTGTTGATTTTCGTATCAGTAAAGGCGATGAAGTAAAATATTTTAAAGCGAGGGGTAAAGCGTCGAAAAATAAAGCCAATGAAATCCTAAGCCTGATAGGGATTATTGCTGATGTTACTGGTGATACTAAACATTTACTTTCGTATAAGAAAAGCCAGCAACAATTACTTCAGGCCCAGCGTATTGCGCGAATGGGTAATTGGGAACTGGATGCGAAAACGCTTAAAGCATTCTGGTCTGATGATTTACATAAGCTTTTAGGTACCACGGCTGAAATGGATGTGGGTCTTGGTTTACTTGAGTCTTATGTTCATAAAGCCGATTGGTCTGCTTTGAAGAAATCTATTGAATCAGCGATATTTGATGATAAAAAACATGAGGTTGAATATAGAGTTCAAGCAGCTGATGGATCTACGCACTGGGTATACTGTAAAGCCAAAAATATTAAAGATCATTCTGGGAAAGTCAAAAAACTGAGTGGGATTTTACAGGATATTACCGAACGTAAATATAAAGATGAAAAAATACGTTTATCAACAGCGGTATTTGAAAATTCACTGGAAGGCATACTAATTACCGATATTGATGGAAATATTGTTGATGTAAATCCTGCTTTTTCCGATATTACAGGATACTCTTACGAGGATGTGATTGGTCAAAATACCAGAATATTTAAATCGGGCCATCATGATGAAAAATTCTATGCTCAAATATGGCAGTCACTTAATGATTTCGGACAATGGCGCGGTGAAATCTGGAATCGACGTAGAGATGGTTCAGTTTTTCCTGAGTGGGAAAATATAAGTAGTGTGTTTGATGATCAGGGTAACAGGACGCATTATGTTTCTGTTTTTTCAGATATTAGTCAGATTAAAAATACGCAGATAAAACTTGACTATCTGGCTCATCATGATGCTTTAACTGATTTACCTAACCGGCTGTTACTCAACGAGCGCTTAAATCAGGCAATTCGTCATGCTAAACGATTATCCTCTAAGATGGCGATATTTTTTCTGGATCTGGATAATTTTAAGCACATTAATGACAGTCTGGGGCATCCTACCGGTGATAGTTTACTTAAAGCTGTAACGGCTAAATTGCTGGAAACTGTTCGCCAGGATGACACAGTAGCTCGCATCGGCGGCGATGAATTTGTGTTATTACTGGAAGATATTTCCAGGCCTGAAAATGCAATTCTGATGGCTGATAAACTACTCGCTATTTTTCAGCATTCTTTTGATCTTAAGGATCATCAAATCGGTATCACAGCCAGTATGGGAATTTGTCTATATCCAGAGGATGGGGAGGATACTGAAACGCTTATGCGAAATGCAGATTCTGCTATGTATCTTGCGAAAACTGAAGGACGCAATACCTATCAGTTTTACACTAAGGAATTGACTCGAAATGCTTTTGAAAGAGTATTGCTTGAAAATAATTTACGAAAAGCTATCGATAATAAGGAATTCCTGCTTCATTTTCAGCCGCAATATAATTTAACGGATTTAAAGATAATAGGATTCGAAGCCCTGATTCGTTGGAATCATCCTGATCTAGGAATCTTATCTCCGGTGAAATTTATTCCTATCGCAGAAGATTCCGGTCTTATCATACCTATTGGAAAATGGGTTTTAACTGAAGCCTGTCTTGTTGCAAAACAATGGCTGGACAGTGGCTATGACTTTGGCAGAATTGCCGTTAATATTGCCGGACCTCAATTACAGCGAGGTAATCTTATCAATGATGTCAATGAAGCATTAAAATTGAGCGGTTTAGCTGCCAATTATCTGGAGTTGGAAATTACGGAAGGTTTTATCATGCAACAGGCTAAGGATGCTATACAACAATTAAATGAATTAAGGATAATGGGTATCACAATTTCGATAGATGATTTTGGTACTGGATATTCCTCTCTCAGTTATTTAAAGCAGCTACCGGTTCAAAAAATTAAAATTGATCAATCTTTTATCAGGGATATTCCTGATGATACAAATGATATGGCTATAGCAGATGCCATTATAGCCATGGGTAAATCTCTCGGATTAATTGTTATCGCTGAGGGTGTTGAAACCCAGCAACAAGCTGATTTTTTAAAGCAGTTTGGTTGTCAGGAAGCGCAGGGTTTCTTATATAATAAACCATTAAGCATTGAAGAAATTCATAAACAGTTTATTTAACTTAAGTAAAGAAATCCCTGGTTAAGTCAAAGCTTTCTAAATTATAAAAACGAGATAAATTTATCCTGATGAAAGATTAAAATGATAACTGTTTTTTGACTTCCTTATAATCGATATGACGAACATCTTTGCCATGTTTTAGAAATAAAACATATTCACAGATATTGATTGCATGGTCACCCACTCGTTCAAGTGCTCTGGCACACCAGGATACACGTAGAGCGTTTTTTATTGTTCTGGGGTCTTCCATCATTAAAGTGATTAACTGTCGCATCAGGGATTCAAACTCTTCGTTTACTTTTTGATTCTTTTTGAGAGTTTTAAGTGCAACTTCATCATCGAGTCTGGCAAAAGAATTTAAGGCATTATTTAACATACGACTGACAAGTTGTCCCAGGTGTTCGAGCTTGGCGTATTGCAAGGAAGTTGAGCCTTCATCCAGTAACTCCAGTTCAAATTTACCTAGTTTTTCAGCCTGATCTCCTATTCTTTCCAGATCAGTTATGGTTTTTATAATGGCCACCACCAGACGAAGATCACTGGCTGCAGGTTGTCTTCTAGCGAGGATTTCAACACACTGGCTATCAATTTCAACTTCCATTGCATTTATCTTGTAATCTTCTGTAGATACAAGTTGTGCAATTTCTGAATTTGATTCCATTAAAGCCTTTATGCCATTGTTTAACTGGGTTTCAACCATGCCACCCATGGTTAATACTTTATTTCTAATGTCTTCCAGTTCGTTATCAAATCGTTTCGATATGTGACCGCCTAACGGAGATTCTGTATTCATAGAGTGTAATATCCTGATGATTATCCAAATTTTCCAGTGATGTAATTTTCAGTCAATTCGTGACGTGGATTGGTAAATATCTGAGAGGTTTCACCAACTTCAATTATTTTTCCTAAATGAAAATAGGCAGTTCGTTGAGAAACTCTGGCAGCTTGCTGCATAGAGTGGGTTACGATTGCTATTGTGAAATTCTCTCGTAGTTCATCAATCAATTCCTCAATAATTGCTGTTGCAATAGGGTCAAGTGCAGAAGCGGGTTCATCCATCAGAATAACTTCAGGGCTGACCGCTATTGTCCTGGCAATACATAACCTTTGCTGTTGTCCACCAGAAAGACCTGTTCCAGGTTCATTTAAGCGATCTTTGACTTCTTTATATAGACCGGCTTTTTCAAGACTGGTTATGACTATTTCATCAAGATCAGAATTAGTTCTTGCCAGGCCATGTAAACGGGGACCATAAGCTACATTGTCATAAATTGACTTGGGAAAAGGATTAGGTTTCTGAAATACCATACCAACTCTGGCCCGTAATAATACTGGGTCCATTTTCCTGCTATAAATATCTTCATTATCCAGTAAAAACTCACCACTAACTCGACAGCTTGAAATAGTGTCGTTCATTCGATTAAGTGTTCTTAGATAGGTGGATTTACCACAACCTGAAGGTCCAATCAGTGCAATTACTTCATTGCGGCCTATATCAAGTGAAGCATCAAAAATCGCCTGTTTTTCACCATAAAATACATTCACATTTCGTGTTTTAAACTTGGCATTTTGCAGAATATTTTCACCAATCGTGACATGCTGCTTTTGTTTACTACCTGTATCAGTAGCATTATCTGTAATATCTTCTTGCATAGTATCGGGATTCGCTCGAAAAGACTTTGAGAATGTCGTTGTTGTCTCAGTTAACATCATTCTTACCACCGCCTTTCAAAATGTTTTCGTAAAAAGATAGCTAAGGTATTCATAATAGCCAGAAAGACTAATAAAACCAGAATAGTCGCAGCTGTTAAAGCTGTGAATGCTCGTTCCGGGCTATCAGACCATAAGTAAATTTGAACGGGTAAAACGGTTGCTGAATCTACTATACCACCAGGCACATCGACAATAAAAGCAACCATTCCAATCATCAGTAGTGGGGCTGTTTCACCTAGAGCCTGTGCCATACCAATGATAGTACCAGTCAATATACCCGGCATAGCAAGTGGTAGAACATGATGAAATACCGTTTGCATATGAGATGCTCCGATGCCCAGAGCCGCTTCCTTAATAGAAGGTGGTACGGATTTAATGGCTGCGCGGCTTGAAATGATAATAGTCGGTAGCGTCATTAATGATAAAACCAGGCCACCGACAAGAGGAACAGAGCGGGGCATACCAAAAAAATTGATAAATACGGCCAGTCCCAACAGACCAAAAACGATAGAAGGTACGGCAGCCAGGTTATTGATATTTATTTCAATAAAGTCAGTCAGTTTATTTTGAGGAGCAAACTCTTCCAGATAAACTGCGGCACCTATTCCTACCGGTAATGAAATTAACAGGGTTACCAGTAAGGTCCAGAATGAACCAAGCAGGGCACCTTTAATACCTGCCTGTTCAGGTTCTCTGGAATCACTGGCTAACAAAAAATTTGTATTAAAACTGGTACGAATATGCTCATTCTGAATTAAATGATCGATATATATTGCCTGCCTGTCGCTAACGCGACTAGTTTTAGTTTGCAGCTTATAGAAAGTATCGATGTCATCATCTGCTTTCAACCAGACAGGGAGTACTGGATTTTCATTTTTAGAAGAAATTAATTCAGGGTGTTTCAATATATATTCACGCAGAGAAAACTCAGCACCACTGGATATCAATTTATATAATTGTTTCTTATCCTTTCTTTTGTGAACTTCAGGGAACATCTGGCTGAGTGATTTCTTTATCAAACCATAATAATTAATGGCAGATAGTGTTTCTTCATTAATAATCGCATCTGGAGAGAGCTCCAGTGCTTCTCTATCAATTGCAATCTCTAACAGGATTTCTGTGCTTTGAAACGCGGGTATTGCTTTGATGAATATATCCGCCAAAAGTAATGCAAGGAATACGAAACCCGTTAAAACCGCCAGTTTTCCATACCATTGAAATCGTTTTTCCCTGGCATAGCGCTTGCTCAATCCCTTCTTAACTATATCTGTATTATTCATATTGTTCCCGATATTTTCTTACGATATGCAGAGCAATTACATTGAGTAATAATGTCGTAACAAAGAGCATCAAACCCAGCGCGAAAGCTGCCAGTGTCTTTGGGCTGTCAAATTCCTGATCCCCGGTTAACAGGGTTACAATTTGAACAGTAACAGTTGTCACTGCATCCAGCGGGTTGGCTGTCATATTAGCGGCCATACCAGCGGCCATAACGACAATCATGGTTTCACCTATTGCTCTGGAAGCAGCTAATAACACTCCACCGACAATACCGGGTAAAGCGGCTGGAATTATGACCTGTTTAATTGTCTCTGACTTAGTTGCACCGAGGCCAAGCGAACCATCTCGCATGGCCTGGGGGACAGCAGTGATAACATCATCTGATAATGATGAGACAAAAGGTATTATCATCACACCCATCACAACACCGGCAGCCAGCGCTGATTCGGAAGCGACACTCAGGCCGATAGATTCACCTGCAGATCGTATAAATGGAGCAACACTTAGCGCAGCAAAAAAACCATAAACAACAGTGGGAATTCCCGCCAGTAATTCAAGTGCTGGTTTTGCCAGAGAGCGAAACCTTTCTGAAGCATATTCAGATAAATAAATAGCCGAAAGTAAACCAATTGGGACAGCTATGAACATCGCTATTGCGGATATCAGCATAGTACCAACAAATAAAGGAATAGCACCAAAGGATCCTGATGAACCAACCTGATCGGAACGAATTGCTGTTTGGGGACTCCAGTTAGTACCTAACATAAAATCTGTAAAAGGAATAGAGTCAAAAAATCTTAGAGCTTCGAAAAGAACTGATAAAACGATTCCAATAGTTGTAAAAATTGCAACTGCAGAACACAAAGCTAAAAGGCCTTTAATTACTTTTTCAACGCCAACACGGGCATGGCTATTAAGTAGTTTTTTTGTTAAGCCTAATATGATGCCGGACAGGCTGAGTAATATAACCAGAATAGTTAAAATGATGCGGCCTTTTTTCTCGGCTGCATAGTAGCTATCAATAGCTTTTTGTATAACAGGGTCATCACTTGTCTCTCCGTTAGCAATAGCCAGATCAATGCTATTGATATACAAATCAAGAGAATCTGAACTTTGAATTGACAGATTATCAGGCAGACTAAGAACAATTTGATGATGCAAATAAGCCGGTTGAAACATCATCCAGAATAAAATTAATACTAAAGCAGGAATACCACTTATCAAAGCGGTTAAGACACCATAATGTTTTGGCAAAGATTTGAGTTTTGAACTTGTCCCATGAATAAACGCACGTTGACGTGCGCTTATAAACGCGATTAGGCTCAGACCTATAACCAGCAGAAGTAGGGCAGAACTATTCATTTAGGAAAGATTCAGTAAAAAGTTGAATGAATGTTAAAGGTAAATACAATTTCAAACCAGAAGAAACTCCCGGAATAAACGGGAATTTCTTCAGGCAGGATGTCATAAACTCTCTTACATTTTAAACTTTTTACCCATCATAATGCTTTTACGTAAAGCTGTACGATCTGCTGAAGATAATGGGATTAATCCTTTATCCAGTAAGTAACCGTCATCACCCATAGCCGCTTCTGTTGTAAACTCTTTTAGATATTCTTTCATACCTGGTATAGCATCTATGTGAGCATTCTTTACATAGAAAAATAATGGGCGAGAGATAGGGTAAGATCCATCAGAGATTGTTTCAAATTCTGGTGATTCACCTTCAACCAGTGAGCCCTGAACCTTATCATCGTTCTGCTCCAGGAATGAAAATCCAAAAATACCAAGGGCATTTGAATTTTTTTCCAGCTTTTGAACAATCAGGTTATCATTTTCACCCGCTTCAATATAAGGACCATCTTCACGAATAGTATGACAAATTGCTTTATAAGCCTTTTTGTCTTTCTTTTTCATGGCTTTGATCCAGTCAAATTTCTTACAACCACCTTCCATAGCCAATTCTGCAAAAGCATCACGTGTACCAGAAGTAGGTGGTGGTCCTAATACTTCAATTGTGGAATTTGGTAATGAACTATTGACCTGATTCCATGTTTTATAAGGATTTTCTACCAGTGTTTTACTACCATCAGGATTCGGTACCTGTTTGGCCAGAGCCAGAAATAAATCCTTACGGGTTAATGAAAATTTCGGTGCTTCTTTTGAATTAGCAATAGCAATTCCATCATAACCAATTTGTACTTCAGTAATATCTGTAACACCATTTTTCTGACATTTATCATACTCAGATTTTTTAATGGCTCGTGAAGCATTCGTGATGTCAGGAGTATCTAGTCCGACTCCAGCGCAGAATAGTTTCATACCACCACCTGAACCGGTTGATTCTATTTTTGGAGTATTAAATTTTGTTTTTTTCCCAAATTTTTCAGCTACAACTGTAGCGAAAGGGTACACTGTTGAGGATCCAACAATGTTAATAGTATCTCTACCTGCAGCCACTGCTGATAAAGAAACCAAGCTTGTTGCTATGGCTGCTGCCAATACTAATTTTTTCATAATTTCTCCTACAAGAGTTTAATGTGACATAAATCAACTGATGAGCATTATGAAGATTAAATATGACAGAAATGTTACAAAACCAAATGTATTTAACGGCTAAATAGTTTAGCCTTCAAACATAATAAAAAATTCATATATCTTCTATTTTAAAATCAAAAATTCCATACATTTCGGGGTTAATAAATATCATGGATCTTAAAAATATAAATCAAATTGAACAGGCCATAGAACCAAGTCAGAGTGAATTGCTGCGAATTGGTGTGGCATTTATGTTTATTATTGTGATTTTATTATTTGCCGGTAATTCTTTTGCAGGCGTTCCTGGTGGTTATATGTTAATCACGGCAGCCATGATTGGTGGATATATGGCAATGAATATTGGTGCCAATGATGTAGCCAATAATGTAGGTCCGGCGGTTGGTTCCAAAGCTGTTACCTTGTTTGGAGCAATTCTTATTGCAGCAATATTTGAAGCTGCAGGAGCATTAATTGCGGGTGGAGATGTTGTAAGTACCATAAAAAAAGGGATTATTAACCCATCTTTAATTGAGGATTCACAAACCTTTATCTGGCTGATGATGGCTGCTCTGTTAGCTGGCGCTGTCTGGCTCAATATAGCCACTTCCCTTGGTGCTCCAGTATCTACAACACACTCTATTGTGGGTGGCGTTCTCGGTTCGGGTATTGCAGCGGGGGGGATGTCTATAGCCAACTGGACTACAATGGGAAAAATTGTTGCCAGTTGGGTTATTTCGCCTGTTCTGGGTGGGATTATTGCGGCTTTATTTCTATTGTTAATAAAACGGAAAATCACTTATCGTAGGAATATGCAGGCAGCAGCTAAACGTGTAGTACCGGTTCTGGTTGCAATGATGGCCTGGGCTTTTTCTACCTATCTCATTTTAAAAGGGCTAAAAAAATTAATTAAAGTCGAATTTCTGACCGCTTTGGGTATGGGGTTACTGTTCTCTATTGTTATCTATCTAATAGTTAGACCATTAATAGCAACCGCTGCTGATAGGTATGCCAATGATAAACCGAGTGTAAACAAATTATTTACGATACCATTAATATTTTCTGCTGCTCTACTCAGTTTTGCACATGGAGCAAATGATGTAGCAAACGCTGTCGGACCTTTAGCAGCTATTAATGATGCAATTTTACATGGCGGAATAGCCAGCAAAGCGTCTATTCCTTTTTGGGTTATGTTAGTTGGTGCCCTTGGAATTGCCCTTGGATTAGCCTTATATGGCCCTAAATTAATAAGAACAGTAGGGTCTGAAATTACTGAACTTGATCAAATGAGAGCATTTTCAGTTGCTATGGCTGCTTCCATTACAGTTATTATTGCCAGTCAGTTAGGTTTACCGGTTAGTTCAACGCACATAGCGGTCGGTGCAATTTTTGGTGTAGGTTTTTTGCGAGAGTATCTGAAAGCAAGCTATGCAAGTATGGAACAGGAAATTATCGATCATCATAGTGGACAGGATCAGCAGATTGTAGAGGATTTTCTGGAAGAGTTTCGACGAGGTAATGTGGAAACCAAAGGAATTATGATTAAACGTCTGAAAGAGCATTCAGCTGATGCCGATCTGACAAAAAGAGAGCGGAAAACTTTGACCAGAGTATATAGGAAGGAATTAGTAAAACGTTCGGCATTAATGAAAATTGTAGCAGCCTGGGTTATAACGGTACCAGCTTCAGCCATTATGTCGGCAATTATTTTCTTTACTATTAGAGGAATGATGCTTCCTTAAAAAAATTTATGGTTCAAAAAGTTCCAATATGGATGAGCTATAAAGTGTATACATTACTGATTTTAGTCATATGTTCTATGGTCCGGTAATTGGGGAAGGTTATTGTAAATCTACTACCCTGATTCACTTTGCTTTCTATTTCAAGTGTAGCGCCATGTTTTTGAGCTGCTCTTTTGACTATGGCTAAGCCTAATCCAGAACCAGTAATTTGTTTTCTTGTCGTGTCACTGCCACGAAAGTAGCGATCAGTGATATAGGGTAAATCCTGCTCAACGATACCGGTACCCTTATCACTCACGCTAAAAACATATTCATTCTGTTTATTGATACTCCAGGTTACTAATACTGGTGTTTCAGGAGGGGAGTGTTTAATCGCATTTTCAATTAAATTGATACAAATGCCTTCTATTTCGCTTTGTATTCCGAGTAAATATAATCCATCCGGTGTAATGCATTGGACTTGCCCCTGAATGAAATTTTTGCCGATGACGTTTTTTACATTATTCATACAATCAGAAATAGAGACTCTTTCTCCTTCTTCAGGTTGTAGCTGATAACTTTCAACTCGTGATAATAAGAGTAAATCCTGGATCAATTGTTTCATACGTTGAGCTTGTTGTTGCAGAATAGAAATGGATTTTTTACCTGTATCCGACAATTCAGCTTCCATTTCAAGTATTTCCAGGTAGCCTATGATTGAAGTTAATGGTGTTTTTAACTCGTGAGAGGCATTAGCAACGAAATGTTTGAGGGCTTCCTGTAATTTTTTCTGATCACTAATATTGCGGACTATTAAGAGGCGTTGGTTTTTGCCAAAGCTCACTGCTTTCATTTGCAGGATAATATCCTTATCCAGTGGTGATTGAATTTCCAGGTTGACCTTGTTATCGGGTTCCAGCAGGTAATTCTGTATATCGGGATGTCGAAGGAGGTTGTCAATTCGTTGACCGGTGTCATATCTGTTTATTCCAAGCAGGTATGAGGCTGGAGCATTTGACCATTCTATTTCTAAATTCTGATTGAGTAAAACCGTTGCATCGGGCAAAGCTGAGATATTGGTATTTAATCGGCGAAGAATATCTTTAGTTCGTTTTTTTCTTTTAATATGGACTTTCTTTTGTAAGTACAGGTGACGAATAATGAGCCCAATAAATCCATTATCATTAAATACTTCCCTTGTTTTAGTACCGCGTGAAAGCCATTTTTCCAGTTTGTACAAACGGTAATATATCCAGGCTATATATGCTGAAAGTGGAATTAATATTGCTATAGGCCAGTTCTCAAAGACCAGTCCTAATAGAAAGATCAAGCTAACGGTAAAAAAAATCCAGCTTTTTTCCGTCTGCCATATTTTATTCATAATGAGATAAAGTTAAAAATTTTTTGAACTGAATCTGTAACCAGAGCCACGAATGGTTTTTATCATTTTATCCAGTTTAAACTGTTTTAATACTTTTCGTAAGCGAAGAATATGAACATCAACTGTTCTGTCTCCCAGATAGGCATTTACTCCCCAAACCGCATTTAAAATCTGATCTCGAGAAAAAACCTTGTTTTCATTTGTAATAAAGAATTTTAGTAACTGGTATTCAGTTTTTGTCAGGTCAACCTGGTCATTATTAATGAAAACTTCATGTACTTCTGTGTTTATTACAATCGATCCAGATTGCAAAACATGGGCAGTATCCGTGTAATTGAAAGGGCGTCTTAATAATGCTTTAACCCGGGATTGCAATTCGCGTAAGGATAGAGGTTTTGTCATGTAATCATCAGCGCCAGAGTCCAGTCCAATGATTTTATCCGATTCTTCCGATCTGGCTGTGAGCATAAGAGCTGGAATTTGTTTAAATTTTTCCTGGCGTCGTAACCAGCGGATCAATTCAATACCTGAACTGTCAGGTAGCATCCAGTCAACAATGAGGCAATCTGGTTTATTTTCGGCTATGGATTTTTTAGCGCATTTCACATCGATACAGCCGGATGTGTAGTAGTTGGCCTGTGATAAGGATAGACAAATCATGTCACGAATGGCCTGATCGTCCTCAATAACCAGTATGTTCATATTATTCACGTATCCAAAATCTGTATGACATCATAATAATATGACAGTAATGTGACAATATTTCTTTCTACTGATTTTATAAGCCCGGACAGCTTAGTCTGTTAGCTTTAGTGTATTTCAATGAGTTGAAAAATCCAGATAGCCTTATTTTTCTTTAGGTTTTATTTTCTTAGGAAGCAGCGACTGGTCATCAGGAAATAATTCCAGTAATTCTTCATGTCCCATGAAACGATTGAGTTTTTCATGTAATGCCCAGATTTTATCCCACTTATCATCGGTTAAATCGAATCCTATAGGTAATATGCACACCGCATCATTATTAAAGTCAGTTAATAATTTTGGTTCTTTAAGTATCTTGGCCATCAGCATCCTGTGTTAGTTCAAGTTCATTTATCTGAACGATTGAATCAATGATTTTCTGCTGTGTATTATCAATATCTTCATACAAAATGCCATGCCTTTGTGAATTAATAATTTCGATTTGTTTATCTTTTGCTGAAATATGACGGCATAATAACTTAACACTTTCTGGCTCTACCACAGGATCTTCATTGGATTGAAATAATCTGACTGGACAGTTAATCGGCGCTGCTTGTTTAAAGAACTGGTCTATGAATTTTTGTAATTCATATAAAGCTCGTATTGGGATATGGGCATAATTTACTTCGGGGTGTTCAGCTACATTAGGTCTAAATGGAATAATTCCTTCTGCGTTAACCCATCGGACAAGTTTATTTGCCTGGTGTAATAGTGGGACAAACTTCAATTGCTTGCTCCTAAATTCAACTGGTGCAGAAACGGAAATAACTGATGCCAGCTTATCGTCAGGATGCTGAATCGCCTGTTGTAAAGCCAGTAAGCCACCGGTAGAAAAACCAATAACATGGATATTATTAGAGTAGGCACTGAGTATATCAAAACCGCGCTTAACAGATGCCACCCACTCGCTCCAGTCACGATCCCGTAAATCCCATGGGGAAGTGCCATGTCCTTTTAAACGCACACCAATAACATGCCAGTCAAGTTGATAAAAACGTTCTCCAAGAGATATCATTTCAGCTGGTGAGGCAAGAAATCCATGTATTAACAAAATGCCGGGAACATTATCTTTTTTTGATAAAAAACGAAACCAGTTGGCATCTTTAACATAAGTTTGTGACTTGTTTATTTCCTCATAACGGGGTTTGTCATATGCTTTTTTATCCCATTGATAGGCAATTAACTGGTCATCATAACGGTAATTTGCAATTTGTTTTTGATCAACATTGTGAACGCTTTTAATCTTTTTATTAAGTAAATGGATAATAGATTTAAGCGGGGCTAATTCATTAGCGTATACACCAATCAAATTCTCTGTCCGAATAACATCAAAATCAAATTCATTAATTAATTTATCATGAAACAGGTAATGATCTTCTTCATCTTTAGTTTGTACCAGTTCGATCAAATTCATTTTCTCGGTGGTTTCCAGAAATTGATGTAAGCGACTACTGCCTCCTTCAATGACAGCTCCATATTCCTGCGGGTTTTTTAAGCTCCTATGCAGGTGCACTTTGCTTTTCTGAACAGCTTTAATGCATAGATACAGGGTTTTATGAAATTCATCAGCATTGATTGATTTAATACCTGACTTATAAAGCTTAAGGATTAAATAAGAGGCTATATGGCTTAAATTTATGGTTACACTACTGTACATTGCTTTCATATAATCGTCTCTTACGAGGTGAGATTTTTTCTTCATACCAATTGAATGTATGCTTCCTCCCCAGTGACCGGTTGCTGGCGTTAGATTAAATAGTTCCTCTATTGAATCAAAGCGATGAACTACATTTGGTAGCAATAATTTTTCCCACCATTTCCAGTATTTTCCCATAATTAATGGTCTGGAAAAATGTATGTCCATATCCGTATGTTTAAATAACAGGTTTCCTTCAATAATCAACTCTTCAGCAAAACGCTTATTAATACCTTTGTTGAATAGTTTTACAGCCTGATGAAGAATATTATCATTAACTCTGATGGGGTAAAAAGTGATATGACTGGGTACGATAATGGTTGGTTTGAGAGCCTTTATCAGCAGACTTTCATAGTCATCAAACTCCAGTTGTTTTGCCCAACGCTCTACCTGTTGATAATTTCCTTTTGAGTAGTCTCTCAGCAATGCAGTTTTAAATGCATCTACAGCCAGGGCGATGACTGCTGCACCTCGATGCTGTTTACGAATTTCCATGGCAGTACGAGAATAGATTCCATATTTTCCCTTATCATCAACTACCCGTTTGTTTTTAACCATGCCTCCTTCAGGAAAAATGACCAGTTTTCTACCATGCAGGATTTCTTTTGCTATAAATGGAAAAAGACCTGGCATAGTGTTGGGAACAACACCAATAGATCTTAGAAACTTTGCAAAACGCTCATCATCGAAGAATTCTGGAGCAGCGATGGATCGGCAATAATCACCGGTTTCAGCATGAATAAGATATTGAGGAATAAAGGTTTCAAAACGAGCAAAATGATTAAATAAAAAAATATCACCCTGTTTAATTGTCTGATGACAGGGTTGGGGAGATTCATCATGCAGTTTGATATTTAATTTGAGTAATTTTCGAGTAGTACGAAAAGCTCTGACACAGATATCATAATTATTCGTTATTTCATAATTAGGTGATTTTGCACTGTTTTCAGACATTCACATTTTCCAGATTAAGCTTCTATACTCAGTATATGACAAGGTTGTGTTCAATTGTTAAAAACTGGAAAAGTTTACAATAGTATTCAATAAACAGGCTTTGATGCCGAATACAACTTAAAAGTACAAGGAATAATATACAAATGTTACGTCTCATTACATGTTCAAATAAGATACTTATCAAGCTTTATATTGGCCTTTTAAGTATGCTATTTGCACTACCTTTGCAGGCTGCTCAACAAGAGGATATTCGTGTTGTTATTGATGTTTCGGGCAGTATGCAGAAAACTGATCCGGAAAATCTTCGTATTCCTGCGCTTCATTTAATCAATGGTTTAATCCCTACCGGTTCAAAAGCAGGAGTCTGGACTTTTGGACGTTATGTGAATATGGAAGTTAAATGGGGCACTGTTAATGCAAACTGGCGCAAACTAGCTGACCTTGGTGCGGATAAAATTCATTCCAGGGGGCAATATACCAATATTGAAAGTGCTCTTAAACGTGCCACTAAAGGATGGGAGAAAGCTGATCCTGATACAAATCGAAACCTTATTCTATTAACTGATGGTAAGGTGGATATTTCTAAAAATGCAGAAAAAAATGCTATATCACGATCAAATGTATTGAATAAATCTATTCCAGAGCTCAATAAGAGGGGCATAAAGGTTCATACCATCGCTTTATCTGATCAGACTGATGAGACCTTATTGAAAAGACTGGCATTAAAAACTTCCGGCTCTTTTGAAGTTGCGAAATCAGCAGACGATTTACAACGAATTTTTCTACACATGTTTGAGAGAGCAACAAAACCGGATACAGTCCCTATTAAAGATAATACTTTTATGATTGATAAAAGTATTAGCGAAATGACATTACTTGTTTTCAGGAAAGATAATAAGCTAACTCAGTTAATTGGCCCTGATAATACTAAACAGTCGCAGTCTAAACATGCTAAAAATCTTAACTGGCGTGATGAGCTTGGATATGACCTGATAACTGTTAATAAACCAGAACCGGGAAAATGGTCGCTGGATGCAGATGTTGATGATGATAACCGAGTTATGATAGTGACAAACTTGTCACTTGTTGTGGATGAATTACCTGCCTATATGAGTCCTGATGAAGCCTTAAATATTCATGTTGAACTGCATACTCAGAGTAAACGCATAACTAAAAATAGTTTTTTAAAATTTGTCGATTTTCATTTAAGCCATAAAGTTGCGGATAAAACAGAAAACTTACCGTTAATATTAAAAAACTCACGGGATATTAAAGATAAAGGTATCTATTTACAGAGTATTTCATCCCCTTTAGAGGAAGGCAGGCATGAAATTGAAGTTGTTGCTGACACACGTACTTTTACACGTAGTAAAAGGTTTAGTGTTGAGGTGCAATGGCCTGTCACAGTGGAAATTAATAAATCAGCTAATCCGGGTATTTATGAACTTACGATCAAAGCAAGAGATGAATATATTAAAGCGGATTCCCTACAGCTTGATGTGACGTTGATAAGACCCGATAAAACTGAAAAGAAAATCGAGATAAAAACAACTGGAAATCAAGATAAGCTGGAAATTCGAGCTAATGAACAGGATGGGTTGCATCAGTTACAGATTAAAATGAAGGCGGAATCCCTGGAAGGCAAAATGGTTGAACACAAACTGGATTCTTATCCTGTTTTTGGGGTATTACTAGAAGAAAAAATGCCTGTTGAAGCAGAACTGAAGCAAGAATCTAAAAAGGAAGAAATTAAAGATGAGAATAAGCCAGTTGAAATAATTGAAGAAGTTGAAGAAAGCAATGATTCTGACTGGGAAAATACCTTGATATTCATTGTATCCACCAATGTAATTATCATTTTAGTTGTTGTTGCTGTCGTTGTTTTTATACGTAAGCGTCTGAAAAATGATGATATTGATCTAATTGCTGAAGAATCAGATGATAAAGCCTCTTCGGACGAGGATGTATTTAATGTTTGAAGTTTCGTCAATTATATTCAGTTTACTGATCGAAGGATTTATTCTGTTACTGGTATTATTGTCTGTTTTACTTTATTTCCAGTATAAACGAAAAAGTAAGGATAAAGTGGCCAGCCAGAAACTGGTTAAAAAAATTAAGGATCAGGCAAAAGCAAGAAAGGAGTTAACTAGCACATTCCTGCGGGAAAAATTTGGTTTAGAAGGCAAGGAGCTGGAAAAAGTAATGAATACTATCAATAAATCTGAATTAAAATTTATGCAAACTGTTATTAATATGTACCTGCATAGAGACGATCAGACCTTAATGGTGATGGATGAAAATGTTGCCGAATTGATTGAAACATATAAGGACTTATCCCCTAAAATCTCAGAAGTTGGAAATCCTGCTGATTTACCTGCCGGAGAGCCTGATCCAGCATTAATTGAAGAATTGAATGAATTACGCGAAAACAATGAAAGATTATCAGATGAGTTGAGTATTACCAAAAAGACGATGGGTAATATGATTGCGGAATTTGGAAATATGTTTGGAGGTGGTAAAGAGTCTACTCTGGATGCTGATGAAGTTTTAAATAAAGTAAGTGATATTCATTTTGAAGCAGATGGTAGAGAAGATGTTTTTGATGCTGCTTCCGTTCTGGATGAGTCGATGGCTACTGATGATATGAATATTGATGATGTTTTGATGGAAAATGTGACAGAACCACCTGAAGATGATCAGTTACAGGCGGATTTAATTACACAGGAAATAATGGAACAAGAGCAGGTGAAGAAGAAAGAAAACAAGCCCGTTGAAATATTTGATGAAGGAATCGATGATTTAATGGATGGGATAGATCTGTCAGATGATACTCTGTAAATAATTCTAATAAGTTTTTACGACCTTGTATAACAACCTGAATCTCTTTAAAAAGGTAGCTACCTGATCTGTAGCCACCTGTTGAATTAATAGTAATAGTAATTAAAAATATTCTGGCTCATTGCCAGCTTTCCATTTGATATTACAACCCAAACTGGGAATTTGTTCGGTAGGTATAGCTTCATTATTTAATAGAGCTTCAGTAGCTGCTATTAAATCTTTCCCTGTAATTGGTATATCATTACCGGGTCTTGATCCATCAAACTGTCCTCGATAAACCAGCTTATGTTCCTTATCAAATAGAAATAAATCTGGTGTACAGGCAGCTTTATAAGCTTTAGCCGTTTCCTGAGATTCATCATAAAGATAGGGAAATTGAAGATTATAATCGATTAATAGCTGAACCATTTTTTCGGGGCTATCTGCTTCGTAATTATTGACATCATTGGCATTAATCATAATTATCGATAAGCCTTTCTGCTGATATTTTTGTGCATATTGTGAAAATTCATTGAGAATATGTAAAACATAGGGACAATGATTACAACTAAATACCACCAGTACAGGTTTATGAGAATAATCAGTCAGACTGATTTCTTTTCCAGTTGCAGGTTCGGGTAAACTAAAGTCCGGGGCAGTTGTACCCAGCTCTAGCATGGTTGAAGGTGTTTTAGACATTTAATAATTACTCCAGGAATCACGTTTTTTCCAGCGTATTCGAGTAACTATTATACCTAATAAAAAAGCAATTAGTGATACAGATGCTCCTCGAATAAACCAGTCCATAGCCGTACTATCTTTATATTGAGCATTTTCGGCAGATAGTTTTTGTTTATCGGCTTCCAGCTCATTAATTCTGGATTTTAGTGAATCATTTTGCTGTAAAACCAGAATAGTGTCATGAGTTGCAGTTTTCAAATCTTTCAATTCTTTCTCAGTTTTTGAGAGAGATGTTTCAAGAGTTGAGATACTTCTGGAGTCATCTGCTTTTTGAGTTTTATACTCACTCAGCTCTTTTCTGAGTAGTTCAATCGTCTCTTTATGTTTATCTGTTATAAGCTGTAACTTAGCCAGACGATCTCGACCAGAAGGCAGAACTTCTAAAAAGCGAGTCAGCACATAACCTTTTTTTCCTCTCTCTGTTTCAACAAGTGAATACTTTGTTTCTGCATCCTGTTCGATAATTTCAACCTTATCTCCACTTTTTAACATTGAGAGGATATTGTTCGAGGTACTGGGGCCACTGCGTAAAGTTATTTCAAACTCATCAGTCACATAACGTGTTTCAGCCCATACCTGGGCAGTTATAAAAAGAGAAAATATGAGAAATATTGTTCTGAAGGAAGATTTAATTTTAGTCATGAATTTTAAAATTTATAAAAATAGTCCAAAGAAATTACATTACCAGTTAACTCAACGTTATTAGTCAAAAGATATTTGTTGTAATCATAAGAGAGGTCGATAGATTGATTCGATGTGAAAAAGTAATTAGTACCAACCCGTATAATAATATTTTTTGAACTGGTATCAAAATCTTTACTGGAACTCGGTAATACAGGGGTGGGCATAGGCGATTCACCCGGAGTATGGTGAGTAGCAAAATCATTACGATTAGATATGGGTTGTTGTATGGCGATTGACGTAGAATTAGTACCAATAGTCTCATCTTCATATTTCAGATTAATGTAAACAATTAATTCTGGATCAATCTGTATATCGGTATTAATAAATACTCCGGTACTTAATATATCCTCGATATCTGAATTTTTGGAAGAAAATTGAATTCCTGTTAACAGAGTAAGCTGATCATCAAGGCGTAAAGTATCAGCCAGGATTAGTGAAGTTATCGATCTGTTGAGATCGGAATTATCTAAAATCTCTATTTCATGTCTTAGAGCAATAGAATAAACCGGTTTAGTGTAACCACTGTCAGGAATATAACTATAAATTAATTCGCCTAATATCCCATCTCTATTTTTCCAGTCTGCATCATTATAATGTCGAGTAAACAGATCTGCATTAATGTTAACTACAGAACGTCTGCTCAAGCCCTTGTAATAGTGAGCAGATCCAGTTAATTGATTATAGTTTTGCCTTTCTCCATCAAAAACTTCTGAAGCCAGTCCCAGTTGAATATTAAAGGCAGGCGCTGCAGCCTTTGCATTTAAAGCAAATAGCATTGCGGTAGTAATAAAAGTAATTTTTATTATATACCTGCCTGGCATCATGAAGTTTCTCAAAATAAGGAATATATTTACTATCCAGAAGACATCGTAGTGTGCCTGTTTACGTTATAAACAACAAGGCTCACTGATTAACTAAAAATTGTAATTATTTTATATTATCTGAAAAATCACTAGTCCACTATAATTTACAGGTATATTAAATATGGCTGCTATCAACTTCTCAAATAAACAATTCATAAAGATATGCAAAAGTGGTAAGTGTAAGATAAATTAACTTAATTTTAGCAGGGAAAAGCAGGGCGTTCTCCATTGCCAGTAAACAACTGATTTTTCCAGGTTAAACAGGTCAAAATATTTAATGAGTTCAGCTTTTAAATAGAATAGGTTATGCTCACTTCATAATGACTATAGAAGGTATCAGCATGAGCGAGAATATCGAAGATCCCCGAAGAGATTTTCTAATCAATGCACTAAGTCTGGGATTATTTACCACAGGTACTATGTCAGGTCTCATTCAACCAGCTTTTGCCATGGGGGATATTCCTGCCAAAATGCCACCCGGACAGTCTATCTATAAACTCAAAGGAGATGTGACAGTCAATGGCGAAAAAGCTACGATCAAAACTCAGATTACGGCTAACTCATTGATTAAAACCGGGCGTTCCAGTCAAATTATTTTTGTTGTAGGTGGTGATGCTTTTATTCTTCGTAGTCATAGTGTGTTACAACTCGAAGGCGATAGCTTGCTAATTAAGGGAATTCGAATGCTGTCTGGAAAACTACTATCGGTTTTCGGTAAACGCGTTGAACCACATAGAATTAGAACCCTGACCGCGACAATTGGTATTAGAGGTACTGGTATTTATGTAGAATCAGATGAGGAAAAATCCTATATTTGCACCTGTTACGGGCATACCCTGATTGCTTCAGCAGAGAACCCGGATACCCGGCAGGAAGTCATATCAAAGCATCATGACCAGCCCTTATATGTTTATTCAGCAAATTCCGGCAAAAAAATTATTGAACCAGCTCCATTTATCGACCATACGGATGTGGAACTGGCATTAATCGAAGAACTAGTGGGAAGAACAACACCTTTTGTAATTACTAATGGTGTGTATGATGCACCAAGAAAAAGATCTTATTGAGCGCTATCTGGAGTTTGAGCCGGGATAATATCTTCCTCATTATCAGGAAGAGTCGCAGGTAATAGCACTGAGTCATCTACAGTTTCAACCTCAGACTTTTCATAGGGCGTGATCAATATCAGCATCCCAAATTGTGGATTATCCAGATAATGAAGCTTTCTACTACGCATACGACGCTTTTCATTTAAACCATAATTTAAAAGTTTTTTGCCAATAAAACTATCATTTTCGATTTCAGTATTTAAATTATCGGTTCTTTCTACCATATTTTGCATAGTAGCAGGCTTACGCAAAACCAGGTCAGCCTGAGTATGTAAGTATCGTGATAGAGTTATAATTATTCTTCCTTCAAGCTCATAAAAACCTTCTTTCTTTTGCAGCGGTGTGACTAAGGTATTATCATTTTCAGTTTCTGTATCTATCTCCGGGGTGACAGCTAAAGCAGGGTTTAAGATTTCTGTTTGTTCAACTGAAACTGGTTCCTGCTGGTCAATTGATGAATACCCCTTATCATATATTTTACCACCTGTTATCCAGACCGGAATAGACTCAGAGCTACTTAATCCGGGCTGTCGCCAGCCAATATGTGTCAGTAAGTCATAGCGACTGGATACGACTATTTGATGTACCAGATCTGATAATCTGAGATTTTCCTGTTGTAATGTGCTAAAGCCAAACTGCAGGGCCTTTTGCAGACTGTTCGGATCAGATAAATCAACTGTAAGTGCAGTTTTTGAAGGAGACGGGGTGGGTAGATTAAGTTCATCTCCTTTAGGGACAGATTTGTTTTTAAATACGACTATTTCAATATCATAATATTTTTTATCGCTAGCTTCTGAAGATGTAGGTAAATCTTGTGCAGTACTGCCAGCTGAATACAACAGGACAATTGATAAAGTGAAGAGAGAGGTAATAAATCTGTTTATATGCATTAACTGGTCAACTCGTTTAGAAAATTCTGCAGTTGCATAAATCTTTTATCCAAATCTTCATGTAACTCGCTAATGGTTAAAGTTTGTTTACCATCAAATTGATAGTGTAATGGTTTTTTCTGGATTAATTGAATAATTTTCATTGGATCAATGTTTGGCTTTTCAGAAAATATAATTTTGCCAGTTTCTACTCCAAAATCAATTTTCTGAATACCCATTTCTCTGGTGATGGACTTTAATTCGGTAATTCTAAATAGATTTTGTAAAGGTTCTGGTAATAATCCGAATCGATCAATCATTTCCATTTTTAGATTTTTAATATCTTCAGCCGTATTTGAAGAGGATATTCTTTTATATTCAATCAAACGGTTGTGTACATCGGGTATATAATCCTCCGGGATTAAAGCCGGTATATGAAAGTCAATTTCAGATGCCCGCATCAGTGGTTGATCAAAATCCAGATCTTTATTAGATTTCAGAGAGTGTACTGCTCGCTCCAGTAATTCGGAATAGAGTGTAAAGCCTATTTCAGTTATCTGTCCACTTTGGTCATCACCCAGTAATTCTCCAGCGCCGCGTATTTCCAGGTCATGAGTGGCCAGTGTAAAGCCAACCCCTAAATCTTCCAGTGATTCTATAGCCTGTAATCGTTTTTTTGCGTCAGCTGTGATGGATTTTGGATGTGGTGTAATCAGGTAGGCAAAGGCTCTATGATGCGATCGTCCAACTCGGCCACGTATTTGATGTAATTGCGCAAGTCCCAGTTTATCTGCTCGATTGATGAAAATCGTGTTTGCTGATGGTACGTCAATACCACTTTCTATAATCGTTGTGCAGACAAGCATATTGCATCGATGGTGATAAAAATCGAGCATGACATGTTCCAGCTCTTTTTCATTCATCTGACCATGAGCTATTCCTATTCGAGCCTCAGGAATTAGTTCCTGCAATTCAGAAGCTGTTTTTTCAATACTCTTAACTTCATTATGTAAAAAATAAATTTGCCCTCCACGTTTTAATTCACGTTGGCAACCTTCAATGATGGAATCATTATTCCATTGTGATACAAAGGTCTTAATTGCATGACGCTGCATTGGAGGGGTTGCTATGATCGATAAGTCTCGCATGCCTGCCAGTGACATATTTAAAGTTCTGGGAATCGGGGTAGCGGTTAATGTCAGTAAGTCAACCTGGGCTCTCAACGCTTTCAGCTTTTCTTTGTGACGAACACCGAAACGATGCTCTTCATCGATAATAACTAATCCTAAATCCTTGTATTTGATATCATCAGATAACAGTTTATGTGTACCAATAACGATATCGATTCTGCCGGTTTTTATCTGAGATAGACTTTCAGTTAATTCCTTTTTAGATGTGAAACGGGAAAGAAGTGTAAGTTTGAATGGCCACTCGGCAAAACGATCCTGGAAATTTTGATGATGCTGTTGTGCAAGCAGGGTAGTAGGCACCAGTACCACAACCTGCTTTCCGGCATTAGCGGCAATAAAGGCTGCACGCATGCTGACTTCTGTCTTTCCAAATCCTACATCTCCACAGACGACTCGATCCATCGGCTTTTCAGAGATCATATCATTCAGTACTGATTCGATAGCTAACTTTTGATCAGGTGTTTCTTCAAAAGGGAAATCACTGGAAAATTTCTGATACTCATCATGATTGAGTAAGAATGCATGGCCCTTCAATGCTTCTCTACGAGCGTGAATTTCCAGTAATTCTGTGGCGATATCATGAATTTTCTGCTGTGCTTTTTTACGTACTTTTTGCCAGTAATCATTGCCCAGCTTGTGCAGTGGGGCTTTATCTTCGGATGCGCCGGTATATCGTGAAATTAAATGTAATGATGATACAGGAACATATAATTTATCGTGATTGGCATACTCTATACATAAGAATTCAGTTTCTATTTCCGCTACTGTTAAGGTTTTCAGACCCAGGTATCGGCCTATGCCGTGATCTTCATGAACAACCGGTGCGCCTTCATTTAAATCGGCGAGATTATTGATTATGGCTTCTGAATCACGCGTTTTTCGATATTTTCTGCGCTGTGTTTGCTTGGCTCTATCACCGAATAGCTGTGTTTCTGTGATAAAAGTGACTAACTCATCATCAAGTTGCAATCCACTTTCCAGAGGTGAAGTGGTGATAAATAATTTATCGAGTGTATTTGATTTGAAGTCGCTGTAACTGTTGACAACATGAACCCTGATATCATGATGTCTTAATAACTCGATTAAAAATTCTCGTCGACCACTAGATTCTGAGCAGAATAAAACTTTGTGACTCTGTATGCTTTGCAGGTATTCCTTCAGTGCTGATAAAGGTTCCTCATTATGTTGTTTGATAGTAAGAAGAGGAGGAGCAGACAATGCCATATTGATGGTAGACTGATCTTCTTTTTCATACTTAAAAGCTGAAAATATACTGACAGGATAATCTTTTAATGACTGTTGGAATAGCTGTTCAGATAAATACAACAATTCGGGTTTTATCAAAGGGTGTTGCAGATTATAACGTCGTGATTCATATCTTTGCTCAACCTGTCCGAGAAAATGCTGAACTCCATCAAATGCTGTCTGTTCCATTAGGAATTGAGTTTTTAATGGCAGGTAATTAAATAGGGTACTAAGTTTTTCGAAAAACAGAGGAAGATAGTATTCAATACCCGGTGATGAGATTCCCTGACTGATATCTTCATAAACGGGACAGCTTTTAGGATCAACTTCAAAGGTTTGACGGAAGCTCTGGCGAAATTGCTTAATACCATCTTCATCCAGCGGAAATTCACGTGCCGGTAATAATTCAATCGAATTCAGTTTTTCAATAGATCTTTGACTATCCGCATCAAAACTACGTATAGATTCAATTTCATTATCAAAAAATTCCAGTCTGAATGGAGTGGGTGACCCCATCGGAAATATATCCATGATGGAGCCCCTTGCGGCAAATTCTCCATGTTGTTCAACTTGAGAAACACTTTGATAGGCCTGTTCTGTCAGGCGCTTTTTGAATTGTGATAAATCCAGAGTTTCTCCGGTTTTGATAGAAAAAGACCGACTGGAAATATAATCGACTGGTGATATTTTCTGTAAAAGAGTGCCTATTGAAAGAAACAGGACTGCCCGTGATTTAAGTTGTGGTAATTTTGCCAGGCAACGTAATCTATCAGAAATAATATCCTGGTGAGGAGAAAAATTATCATAAGGAAGCGTTTCCAGATCAGGGAAATTTAGTATGCTTAATTGACCGTCTCGAAAAAAACGAATTTCTTTTTCGAGTTGTTCGGCTTCTGCCATATCATTTGTAACCACTACCGATAATCCTTTGAACTGGCGGATTTGTTGAGCGACAAACAGACTTTTACCGGCTCCATAGAGTTGTCCGGTTTTCAGGATAGTTTGTTTGTCTGGTACTGGCCTTTGTAGCATTTATTTCAGCAGCGATTAAAAAGTTTGCGATTGTACACCTTCAACGGCTGTAATGCAGTATTGCCTGCCTGGATTATCTGCATCGATATAAAGAAGTCATCCTGGAATGCGCAGTTGGACGAGTTGATTGTGCGTTTGAGGTAGGTAGATCAAGGCGTTACAACGAAGAGATATGCCGCTTCAAACCTGCAATTCAATTCGTAGCAGGATGCACCGATTGGGTGATTATAAATATCAACTGTCATGGTCTATGAAACAGTGGCTTAACCTCTATTGCGAGCGGTCAACTACGGAATCCTGGGGCATGCAAAATGAGATGAAATTTATGCAGGTAAAAAAAACGACGGTCAAGACCGTCGTTTTTTAAAATAACCTGAAAATAAGTTTTCAAATCATAAAAGGTGAAGGAAAGTTAGTCAACGGCTTTAGCTGTTGTTAAACCTAAAATTTCCCAGTCCTGCATACCACCACGGTACCATTTAATTTTATGGGCAGGATAACCAAATTTAAGCAGGTTTTTAATGTTATTAGGTGATTGACCACACCACATACCATTACAGAACATTACCAGCGTTTTTGCTTTTGAAAAATCCCACAGACCTTCAAGGTTTTCGGCATTAAAGGAACCTTCCATAATTTCACCAATAGAAATCGGGTCAGCACCTTTAGCTGGATTTAACTTTGTCCAGGGAATATTGACAGCACCAGGTATTGTTCCTTTGGCTGCCCAGTCAGGTGTTCTGGAATCAACGACCAGAACTGAATCATCTCCGCTATTCACCATTTTTAGATAATGAAGCACTTCATTTTCAGCAATAGTTTCAACACCTGGTGCTAAAGTAGCAGGCTGTATACAAAAAGGAGGGCATTTGCGAGAAGTTTTTGCAAAAGCTGGATTTACAGTGTTTTTCTGGTTTTGATTACGCATGATCGTTACAGTTTTACCACCATGCTTTACGTCTATACTCTCCAGGTCAGGTGTAATATTAACAGCGGCAGAAAAAACAGGGCTACTAATAACAATACTTAAAGCTATAGCGCTCGCTGAAAGAATTTTTCTGAATTTCATATTTTACTCTCCAATTTAGTTTTATATAGTTTATAAGGTTTATATTTATTCTACTTGCCCTACTAACTTATTATCATTCAATAACTTAACTTATGTAAATGAATGAGAATAAATTATAGATTTGTTGGAAATGCCAGTGAGGTTTTTATTGTATGTGATTAATCACATTCTGGTTCTTCATCCTCTTCATCCTGCTTCTTTTTCTTTTTTTCATCAGTCTGTGTTTCATCAGCACAATATAGAGGTGAACTGATAGAATCGAGTGATTTTTTTGATAATATTGTGGTAGAAGCAAAAGCCTGACCAAAGACTAGAAATGTAAAAGACATAAATAGTACAGCTAAAATATGCTTCATATGATACTCCTCAGATAAATTGCTTGTATATGGTTATTTATTATAATGCTATCGGATTGTAATGAATTGGCATATTTATGCAATTAAAAAAGAAAGCTAAAAATCACTATAACTTTTTCAGAAGAATGAAGCATTGTTTCCATGTGGATTTGAAATCAAGATTCTTACATTTTTCTGATTTATTGCGGCATGATCAATGTGGTGAGATTTAACGAATGTAATACTGTCTGATATTCAAAAAATACTCTAAATTCTCCATAGTCCCATTCAGTAATTGGTGGTTCACCTATAGCACCAATACGTCTATCTGGTTCCCCAAATTCTTCCAGAACTCGATCCATACTGTATCCACGTTGAGGCATTTTTATTGTTGATCCAGATTCAAAATGTCCGGGAATAGAGAGATTATCAGCCATTAATGGGGTAGATAATAATGCAATCAAGATGAAAGTAAGATTTGTTTTAAAAGGCATTTCCGGTGTCTCCTTAAAGCCCATGGTATTTTGAAGAAGCTAATAGTCTAACTATAGCATGCCTCAAATGTTCGGCAACTGAACAGTTATATTTTTTTAACATTCTTTAGAATCAATATCTTAAGATGATAACCTATAGTGAAGCAGCAAGTACATTGACTGTATAGAAATATCTCTTTTTTTTCAATTTTATTGTTTAAGTCTGAATTTTAAAATGAACAATAATGAGCGAAATATACACAAGACACATCTATTAATCAGTCATTTAAATATGTAAATAGTTTTAAAGATACATATTGGAGCTTAAGGCTAAACGTGTTTAAATGCCGCGCATGAATTTACCTGTCGAATTGTTTATCGGATTGCGCTATACACGCGCCAAACGTCGGAATCATTTTATATCTTTTATATCGATGATTTCGATGTTTGGTATTGCCTTGGGTGTTACGGCTTTAATTGTCGTTTTATCAGTCATGAATGGCTTTGAACAGGAGTTAAAAGGGCGAATTCTCGGCATGGTTTCCCATGTGACAGTCTCTACTTATGATAACAAACTGGCTGACTGGCAGGAATTGAGAGACCGGGTATCAGTCAATAAAGAAGTCATTGGCTCTTCTCCTTATGTTGATGCCGAAGCTATGCTATCAAATATGGCATCTGTAAGTGGCGCTATTATCCGGGGAGTTTTACCTGAAACAGAGCCTCAGGTTTCTGAAATCCATGAACACATGACATTTGGCAGTTTGAACGATCTGGTTGCTGGAGAATACGGCATAATTCTTGGGTCTGGATTAGCTTCTAATCTTGATGTTGTACCAGGTGATAGAGTCACCATGATTACCCCTCAATCAACTATGTCGCCACTTGGATTTTTACCGCGTTTAAGACGTTTTAAAGTTGTCGGCGTTTTTGAGATAGGTGTTTATGAATATGATCGTAGTTCCGCCATAATTCATGCTGAAGATGCTTCAAAACTGTTTCGACTGAATGGTGCAATGAGTGGATTGCGCCTTAAGGTATCGAATATGGATGAAGCTCCAATGGTACGTCATGAACTTCGACAACAACTCGGGGTGGATTACTGGGTTTCTGACTGGACTCTTCGGCATAATAATTATTTCAAAGCTGTACGAACGGAAAAAACTGTCATGTTTGTTATTCTTTCGCTGATTGTTGCAGTGGCAGCTTTTAATATTGTTTCTACCCTCGTTATGGTGGTTACCGATAAGCAGGCTGATATTGCAATTTTGAGGACGCTGGGATTATCACCCGGTTCTGTGACATTAGTATTTATGGTACAGGGTACTATGATAGGTTTTGTCGGTACTTTTTTCGGTTTGATAGCGGGAGTGGGGGTAGCTGCGAATATTGATGTCATTATTCCTGCTCTGGAGCATTTCTTTCATACACAATTTTTACCATCAGGTGTTTATCCCATCACTGAACTGCCTGCTGAATTAAAGCTTTCTGATGTGATCAGGATAGGTGTTCTTTCATTTACCCTGTCTATTATTGCGACTATCTATCCGGCTTTAAAAGCTTCTAAAACCCGACCTGCTGAGGCTTTAAGTTATGAGTGATCTTGTGCTGGATGTTAAGGGTTTATGCAAATCTTATGAGCAGGGTAAGATTTCAGTTGATGTTTTAAATAATCTTGACCTGCAGGTTCAAAAAGGACAACGACACGCAATTATTGGAGCTTCCGGGGCCGGTAAGAGTACTTTGTTGCATTTACTGGGTGGTCTCGATCGACCAACTGCTGGCAGTATCATGGTTATGGGTAAAGCAATGGATAAACTCTCAGAGAAAAAACTGGGGTTACTGAGAAATAAACATTTGGGTTTTATTTATCAATTCCATCATTTGCTTGCTGAATTTACAGCACTTGAAAATATCATGATGCCGCTGTTGATAAGACGAGAGTCGAAACTGGATGCAACTGAGCAGGCGATGATATTACTCCAACAGGTTGAGCTGGAAAAAAGAGCAGACCACAAACCGGGAGAATTATCTGGCGGAGAGCGTCAGCGTATTGCTTTGGCAAGAGCTCTGGTGACTCATCCTGATTGTGTTCTAGCCGATGAACCGACCGGAAATCTGGATGAAAAAACAGCATCAGCTATGATGGATTTAATGTTGAATTTGAATGAATTACATCATACTTCACTAGTCATTGTAACACATGATATGTCTATCTCCCGCAGCATGGAATATCAATGGGAAATGCATGATGGCAAGCTTATTGGATCTGACCAATAGGCCGCAAATTTGCTGAGTAATGTTACCAGCGTGATAAATATAGATTTAAGCTATCCCTGAATAATTTTTATTGTTATTTTCCGGGTAAGATAAGATACATTCAGGGACAGTTACATCTTTGTTTACGCTTTTGCATTTGTCTCCAGATCATGTAACGCCAGAATAGTCTAACAAATATATAGCCCAGTAATGCAGAGGTTGAAGCCACGACCAGGCAGCCAAGCAGAAAAGGTTGCCAGATTAATTGCAGTTCATTAGCCAGCCATGTAAATGACAGTTCAAAATTAAAATCCCGGGTGGCAGTATCAAGTATTGATACACCGACGATATAACAAAAATAAAATAGGGGTGGTATGGTTATCGGGTTACTAACCCAGACCATGGGAACAGAAATAAGTATATTAACCCGAAAAAGGATGGCAGCTACAGCAGCCAGTAACATCTGGAATGGTACGGGTATGAAAGCGCAAAATAAACCAACAGCAACAGCACCAGAAACTGATCGGCGATTAACATGCCAGATGCCTGGATCCTGAAGTTTTGGTCCCAGTTTCCTGATATAGCGGTTTTCAGTTATGCTCGAAGGGTGTGGCATAAACTTCCTGATAATTTTTCTGGGCATATCTCGATTGTAATTTATAGTAATTTCTATTAAGTTACTTTCTCCTGAATAATGGGAAAGGGACTTATGCTTAAAACTGGGATCGTTGTCTTAATTGCTACAGTGGTAGCCTGTTATTCTCCATATCTCATCGATCGTTTCTGGGTATCGTTTCTTCCAGTAAGTCTATTTATTTCTTTAGTAAATCCGCGAATAAGATTGACTGGTTTGTTCATGAGTTGTTTTCTATGGACTACTGCAGTTATTTACTGGCAGCTAGATCATCGTCTTAATTCGGACATGAATAATAAAAGAGTTGTTGCTGTTGGGGAAGTTATAAATATCCCTAAAACCTCACCTACATCAACTAATTTTCTGTTTAAGCCTGTTTCTATTGAAGGATATAATAGTCACTATCCACAAAAAATCAGGCTTAACTGGAGAAATGCACCTGAAACTTTAAAGCCTGGTCAGTTTTGGCAATTACAGATAAAACTAAAACAACCACATGGGTTTCAAAATCCTGGTGGTTTCGATTATGAACGATGGATGTTTGTCCGTGGAATCCAGGCAAGGGGCTATGTGCTGGATTCAGAGTTGAATGAATTACAGAAAACGACTTGGTTTTCACTCAATTCTCTACGTAATCATTTAAAAAAGCATATTGAAAAGTCCTGTCTGGGCTGTAATCACATAGGCTTGATAGAAGCGTTAGCGATTGGTTTCAGGGGCGATATTTCTATGCAAACCAGAAATTTATTGAGTCAGACTGGAACTGCTCATTTAATAGCTGTATCAGGTTTACATATAGGTATTGTATCAACCGCTTTCTACTATATGGGATTATTGCTCTGGTCTAAATTATTATATGCAGGAAGATTAAAGAGAAAGGAAATCGCATTACTGCTGGCCTGGTTTGGTGGTTTAAGTTATAGCCTGCTATCAGGCTTTGATTTACCAGCTCAGCGCGCCATGATTATGTTGACTGTTGTTCTATTCAGTCTTTATGTCAGATCTCCATTTAACCTGTTAAATAGCATTGCAAGTGCGCTTGTGATCGTTCTTCTTATTTTTCCTCTTGCGGTTTTATCGGAATCATTCTGGCTGACATTCAGCGCATTGATGATTATTTCTTTTGGTAGTTTTTTACTGCAATTGCAAACTTCCCGTTTAAAACAACTGGTGATTATCCAGATTTTATTTTCAGTGCTTTTTATTCCTTTAAGCGTTTATATATTTGGTCAGATTCATGTTGCCAGTATGGCCGCTAATTTAATAGCTGTTCCATTTATTAGTTTTATCATAGTGCCATTTAATTTTGTTTTGCTGTTATTTTTCTGGTTACCTGATCAATTGTTACAGCTTATGTATCGTTTTTTGGACAATATGTTAAATGTATTGATCCAATATCTTGAATGGTTACAGGATAATGGTTTAGCTGCCATCCAAGTTGCTGATATTGAGGGCTGGAAGCTTATCCTGTTATTAATATTGACTGTATTACTGCTAATGCCCAGAGGATTTGTTTCCAGGGCAGTGATTTTATTTTTGTTACCACCAGTGTTTTTGTGGAATCTGCATCCATTATCAGCTGCACAGTTTAAAATGACCGTTCTGGATGTGGGCATGGGAACTTCAGTGGTTATTCAAACACATAACCATAGTTTGATCTACGATTTCGGACCAGGTAATAGACAGGGTTTTAGTCTAGGCAAATGGGTAGTATTACCCTATATGTTTTCGGAAGGTATTGATGCACCAGACCGAATCGTGCTTAGTCATGCTGACCAGGATCATTCCGGTGGCTTTTATGCGGTGCAGGAAAGCTATCAGAATATTCCAGTTTTTTCGGGCACCCCTTTTGAGGTAAAGCGAAGTTTCCCTAATTTGAAATATATTCGAAATTGTCATGACACAATGAGCTGGATGTGGGATGGTGTTAAATTTGAATTTATCGGTAATCAACCAGTACAGTCATCTAAAAATAATCGCTCATGTGTATTAAAAATTTCAATCAATAACAAAAGTGTTTTACTGGCGGGAGATATTGAACACGAAAGGGAAAGTCAGCTGGTTAAGGAAACTAAGAATAATCTCAGATCTACGTTTCTCGTGGTACCTCACCATGGTAGCGATAGATCATCCTCGAAAGAATTTATTGCTTCAGTCAGTGCTCATTACATATTGTTTACGACAGGATATTTAAATATGTGGCATTTTCCACGACAGGAAATTGTACAGAGATATAAAAAAACAGGTGCAAACACTCTGCAAACAGATAAAACTGGAGCTATTCAGATCATTTGTTCTTCAGATAAATGTGAAATAGAAAAATTTCGTAGCAAGCATCCGCGAGTATGGTACTGACAAACACACTCTTTATCAGTATTATGCCGTTTCACTTTTTAGGGGCGAGTAAATGGCTTGCCACTTTTGAATTTTTTCCAGGAGATAAATGTGCTAGAACTGTTTCAGGCAGGTGGATTCTTAATGTATCCGATTCTGCTATGTTCAATCTTTGCTGCAGGCATTATTGCAGAACGTTTGTGGACATTGCAGACTAAAAAAGTTATACCTCAGCAACTTATGACGGGTATCTGGAATTTATTAGAGAAAAATCAACTAACTGATAAAAATATTCTCGAAATTGAACGTGGCTCTCCTTTGGGGAAAGTTTTAGCAGCCGGATTAATTAATCGCCATCTTACCAGAGAGCTGGTACGTGAAAGTATTGAAGAAACAGGTCGTTTTGTAACCCATGATCTGGAAAAATTTCTAAATACACTAGGTACAATTTCTACCATAACACCTCTTCTGGGATTACTGGGTACTGTCATAGGAATGATTAAGGTATTTACCGCTATCACCACTGTTGGAGTAGGTGATCCTACAGTATTGGCCGGTGGTATTTCTGAAGCATTAATTACCACAGCAGCCGGATTGAGTGTCGCTATTCCAAGTCTTATTTTTTACCGTTTCCTGAAACGTAAGATTGATGAGCTTATAGTCGGCATGGAACAGGAAGCTATGAAACTGGTTGAAGTATTACATGGCGAACGTAAAGTAAACTCCAGTAAGAAGGCTTCATAAGATGCAATTTCGAACACAGGCTCAGGAAGATGAAACCAGTGTAAACCTGACACCTTTGATTGATGTCGTTTTTTTACTACTTATCTTTTTTATGGTTTCAACAACCTTCGATAAAAATTCAGAATTAAAAATCAATTTACCTGAAGCTTCCGCTAATGAGAATGTGGAGCAGAATAAAATGATTATTATGATTGATACAGAGGGTAATTTTTATATCAATAGTAAAAGACTTAAAAATCAGTCTGCAGAGTTATTACTGGTCGAATTACATCGCTTAATCGGCAGTAAAAAAGAAACACCGGTCATTATACAGTCCGATGCAAAGTCCCCTGTACAATCTCTGGTAACTGCAATGGATATTGTCGGTCAGATGGGCTTAACACACCTCTCTATTGCTACTACAAAATCGACCCAATAAGTCTTTCAGGGGATTAATTTGCAACCATTAGATCAAAAACTCTCCGGGAAAAAAGCCTATAAAGCTTTGGTTATCATGGCTTTAGAGTTTAGATCCTATTTTTTTCTAGCGATTATCGGGATGATTGTTTTTGCTCTTTCCGAGGCATCTTTTGCGTATTTAATGAAACCAATGCTGGATGAGGGATTTATCAATCGAGATGAATTTATTCTTAAAATCATACCTTTTGCTATCGTATTGATATTTATTGTTCGCATGGTGGCTTCTTTCGTACGAACTTATTGTATGGCATTTATAGGGCGTCAGGTTATCAATAAGCTGCGTAATCAAATGTTTGACAAGCTGTTGACCATGTCTACGACTGAATATGATAAAGCTTCCAGCGGTTCCATCATAACCAGATTTTCATTTGATATTGAACAGATAGCAGCCTCGGTATCAACAGCTTTAACGACTTTTATTCAGGATTCGTTGCGGATTGTTGTATTGATGAGTTATATGCTCTGGTTAAGCTGGCAATTATCCGCAATTTTTCTAACTGTTGGCCCGTTAGTATTTTTTATTGTGGTAAAAGTATCCGGACGGTTTAGAAAAATCAGTAAGAATATACAAAAATCCATGGGAGAAGTCTCACATATTTCTCAGGAAGTGATTGATTCTAACAGGGTAGTGAAAATATTTGGTGGTGAACAATTCGAATCGAAAAAATTTGCAGTAATAAATCAGAAAAATCTCAGGCTAAATCTGAAATTGACCACTGCCCAGGCAATCAGTATGCCACTAATCCAGCTGATTGTTGCGGTTGCCTTTGCTGTTATTATCGCTTTTGCTACTTCAGACTCGATGCAAAATCATATTACCTCCGGCGATTTTATTTCTTTCATATTCGCATTAACCAGTCTATTACAGCCTATGCGTAGTCTGTCAACTGTGAATGAAAAAATTCAAAAGGGAATAGCGGCTGGTGAATCTGTATTTGAATTTCTGGCTAAACCTGAAGAACAAGACAATGGTTCTAAACATATCGAAAAAGCCAGCGGTATGCTTGAGTTTAAACAAATAACATTTAGTTATCCGGAGCATGAAAATAAGGTACTGGATAATGTCAATTTTAAAGTTTATCCAGGCCAAACTATTGCTATAGTCGGACGCTCAGGCAGTGGTAAATCAACTCTGGCTAATTTATTACCACGTCTGTATGAATTGACTGATGGTCAAATTATTATGGATGATTTCGATATACGCGACTATACACTGGCCGATCTTCGCAGACAGATTGCCTATGTTGGACAGGATGTGCGCTTATTCAACGATACTATAAGAAATAATATTGCCTATGGCGTGTTAAATGGCGCTGATGAATCATTAATTATTGATGCTGCCAAACAGTCATATGCCTGGGAATTTATTCAAAGAATGCCTCAGGGTCTGGATACAGTGGTTGGTGAGAAAGGGGTTTTACTGTCTGGTGGACAACGACAGCGACTGGCTATTGCAAGGGCTTTATTAAAAGATTCCCCTATTCTTATTCTGGATGAAGCTACATCTGCGCTGGATACTGAATCTGAGCGTCATATACAATATGCGATTCAAAACTTGATTACAAATCGTACAACACTGGTTATAGCGCATCGTTTATCTACTATAGAGCATGCTGATTTAATTCTGGTTTTGCAGGATGGTGTTATAGTAGAGCAGGGCAATCATCGTGAATTAATTGAAATTGATGGTATTTATGGTCGATTACATGCTATGCAATTTGCCGATGAAAAACCTACTGTTATTGAAAACTGATTTAATACATTTAAATAATGTCGCTGTCTACTAGACAAACAGGCTGGTGGTTATGGAGTTATAACCCTGTTTCCCTGATTTTATGGCCATTTTCATTACTCTTTTGCCTATTGGTAAAAATTCGCTTTCAACTTTATCGTTGGCAATTGCTGAAAAGTGAAAAACTACCCATTCCTGTCATAGTCGTGGGTAATATATCTTTAGGAGGTAATGGTAAAACTCCCTTCGTAGTCAGTCTGGTTAAATTTTTACAACGACATAATTATAACCCCGCCATTCTAACTCGAGGTTATAAAAGTGATCATGAACAGGAAACAACGATTCTCAGTCAGGGGCTGATATCGAATCGAGCAGGTGATGAAGCAAATATGTTATCTGAACTCTGTGCCTGTCCTGTGGGAGTAGGTGCTAACAGGGTTAGTTCAGCAACCGCTTTAATCGAACAATTTCCACAGATCAATATCCTGGTTACCGATGATGGACTGCAACATTACGCTTTACAACGGGATTTAGAAATTATTGTACAACGTAAAGCAGCTTATGGTAATGGTTTCTGTTTACCGGCGGGACCACTAAGAGAAGCGCGAAGTCGATTACAGAATTCTGATCTGGTGGTTGATCGTGATGGACATGATTTGAGCGAAACATTGACTAGCTGCTGGAATTTGAATCATCCCGAACAGGTTTGTGAATTAACTGATTTTAAACAGCAGAAAGTCAATGCTCTGGCAGGCATAGGTTTTCCGGAACTTTTTTTCGAACTCTTGCGCAAATATGGGTTGCAGGTGAATGGTAGATCTTTTCGTGATCATGAAACTTTTACCCGACAGGATTTACTTGAGTTTAAAGATGCACCATTATTGGTTACTCATAAAGATGCTGTAAAATTACGACCTTTCGCCACCGATAATATTTGGGTGGTTCCACTCGAATTAATCCTGTCAGATGATTTACAATGTCGTCTGTTAACACTTATAGAGTTAAAACTAAATGGATAAACATTTATTAGATATTTTAGTTGATCCGGTCACTAAGGGGCCGTTGACTTACGATAAAAAAAATCAGGAATTACTATCCCGTAGTTCCCGTCTGGCTTATCCCATTCGTGATGGCATACCGGTTATGCTGCCGGAAGAAGCCCGTGAAATGACTGCTGAAGAAGTCGAAAAGTTTTGATCAATAATAAATTTAAAGTTGTTATACCTGCACGTTATGCCTCCACCCGGTTGCCAGGTAAACCTTTAATCAATATTCTGGGTAAACCTATGATCGAGTGGGTTTATCAGGCTGCAATTGCCAGTGAAGCTCAACAGGTGATAGTAGCAACTGACGATGAACGTATTAAATCAGCCGTTGAATCATTCGGTGGACAATGCTGTAAAACTTCAAATGATCACCAGACAGGAACTGATCGTATAGTTGAAGTGACCGAGTTGATGGAATGGTCGGATGAAGAGATCATAGTTAATCTACAGGGTGACGAACCATTAATGCCGGCAGAAAATTTGACTCAGGTTGCTAATAATCTGGTTAAATCTGGATATGAAATGGCTACCTTGCATAAACAAGTTACCTCATTAGCCGCAGATGACCCGAATCTGGTTAAGCTGGTCAGTGATAAAAATGGCAGGGCTTTATATTTTAGTCGCAGTAAGATTCCATTTGAGAGAGAATTTCCACAGGTTAGTTACACTGGTCATATAGGCCTTTATGCTTATCGAGTTGGTTTTTTAAGAAAATATGCCTGCTTAAAGCCCTGTATGTTAGAGCAAAGTGAAAAGCTGGAACAACTTCGAGCTCTTTATTATGGCTTTAATATTCATACTGAGCAGGCAATAAAATTACCGGGAATCGGTGTTGATACTGAACAGGACCTGATACAGGTGACAAAACAATTAGAAAAAATGAATCAATGAAATATCAATGGAAAGTTATCAATCACGAAATCATCTTCCAGGGTTATTTTCGGATGGAAAAATATGAACTTCAGCATGAGAAATATGCTGGAGGATGGACTGACACTTTTCAACGTGAAATATTTGAAAGGGGTTCAGCTGTCGCTGTTTTACCTTATGACCCGATTCTTGACAGAGTTGTATTAATTGAACAATTCAGAGTTGGCGGTATTGGTACGATAGATCCACCCTGGATGAAAGAAATTGTCGCAGGCATTATCGAACCAGGCGAAACTCACCAGGATGTGGCCGAACGAGAGACTCTGGAAGAGGCTGGCTGCCATATAAAACAACTGGAAAAAATCACCCAATTTTATGTTAGCCCGGGCGGTACCACTGAGCAATGTATTTTATTTTGTGGTCGGGTAGATAGTAAAGATGTTGGCGGTATTTATGGGCTTGATCATGAATTTGAAGATATTCAGGTAGAAAGCGTCGATTTAAAGCAGGCTGAAGCCTGGTTACAGGATGGTACAATCAGTTCAGCCCCCAGTATTATTGCATTGCAATGGTTACTTTTGAACAGAGATCGATTACGCAAGGAATGGATATGACAGTATCACTGAATAGCTTAAACTTACTCAGGAAAATATTTTGGAATTAGGCGGTTTTTCTATAGAAATCCTGCTTTTTTTAATCAGCATTTCAATTATTGCCGGACTCCTTGATACGCTGGCGGGTGGTGGTGGCTTACTGTCATTACCGGCACTCATTGTCAGTGGTATTCCGCCACTGGCCGCTTTGGGAACCAATAAATTACAGGGTAGTATGGGTACGGCGACAGCAACATTGATGATGTTTAGGAAGAGGAAAGTTCATTTTCAGGATGTGAAGTTGTTAATGCTTTCTGCCTTTATAGGGTCTGCGGCGGGGTCGATTGCAGTTCAATTTATGGATACTGAATTACTGAATTTTATTGTGCCTGGAATTCTTATCCTGATTGCTATTTATTTTCTGTTATCTCCCAGAGCCAATGAGATTGAGACTAAGCAAAAAATATCACAAAAAAAATATCAAACACTGATTGTACCTGCTATAGGCTGGTATGACGGTATGTTTGGACCAGGGACAGGGTCTTTTTTTGCGCTTGCTGGTGTCTCACTTCAGGGTTATGGTTTAATAAATTCAACAGCTATTGCTAAATCACTTAATTTTTCAACCAATTTTGCATCCTTAGTGATTTTCCTGATGGCTGGCAAAGTAGTCTGGATTGTTGGATTACTCATGATGTTAGGGCAATTTATAGGTGCCTGGATCGGCTCTCATTTATTATTTAAAATTAACCCTCAAATTCTCAAATTTATCATTGTTATCATGTGCCTTGGAATGCTGTTCAGGTATTTTCTTGAAAAAGGATGGATCAGCTAAGTTCTCAACGCAAAAACTCTTCCACAACCGCTGGCCAGGCAAGTGTAATATTGTCCATATTATATCCACCTCCACCAAGTCCTAAAACTCTTCCATCACAAATTTCATCAGCTATTTTGCACAGACTTTGAGCTGCATGGCGGTAAGATTTTTCGGTATATTCAAGATGTGTAATAGGATCGCCTTTTAAACTATCTGCGCCACATTGCAGGATGATGAATTGTGGTTCCATTGATCGAATAAAGTCTTCTGCTATTGCCCACTCTCTGAAAAAATCCTCATCTTTGGCATGTTTTGGCATAGGTATATTCATTTTATAACCTTTTGCAGGACCTGTACCAGTTTCATCGGCATCGCCTGTCCCTGGATATAAATATCGGCCATCTTCATGAAAGTCTACAATAATGACACCGGTATCTGATTCATAGTTGTAATAGACTCCGTCACCATGATGCGCATCAATATCGACATATAACACTCTCTCAAGATTATATTTGTCACGCAAATGTTCTATGACGATTGAGCAATCATTAAATATACAGAAACCACTACAGTGATCCTTATAGCCATGATGTAATCCGGCAATAGGAACGAAGCCCCGACGAATTTCTTTATTCATAATTCTGTCGGAAATATCTATCACAGAGCCAACCACAAAAGAAGCTGCTTCATAGATACCATCACGAGCTGGTGTATCACCATGATCAAGAAAACCTTTACCCTGTGCCGAACCCTGAATTATCTTTTCGATATAATCTTCAGTATGAAAGCGCATTAAATCATGTAAATGGCAACGAACCGGGTTTAAATACTCAACCTGAGTAAATAAACCCGTGTTCAACATACCATTTATAAATGCCTGATGTCTTAAAGGGCCGAATGGGTGTTTATCTCCAAAATGATAATCGGCAAGTTCATCTCCAATAGAGATAGCTACAGAAGTTTTTTTCATTTTTTCAGGATCTATTATTTGTTAATATATATTAATTCTTAATTTTTCTATTTTAATTATAAGTTTTTAGGAATAGGCTACACTAAATGAGCAAAAGTTACTTGAAATATATAAGATACCCTGTATATTAGCATAATCTAATATAGATATAAAATTAAATGAATACAAATTTTCTTACAGAACTGGAATTCGAATTTTCCTTAAAACCATCTGACACTGAAGAATTTAGTGAATTGCTGGTTGATTTTAAAGGACAGGCTGTCATCTGGGATGATGATGCAGAAGAAAAAGTGATTGCCCAACTAAAAGGTCATCGACTGGATCTTGCCATTGCCCGAAGAAATTATGATGATATTCAGGAATTATTTGACTCTATTTCCCCTGAAATTTCTGATCTGGGTTCACATATTGTTTCAAATAATAATTGTTTTGTAGAATGTTGTAGTAAACAACAGGATGAGAAAACACCATGTGAGAGCCTGGTGTATATCGATGAGCTGGTTGTTGAAAAGGAATTTCGCAATCGTAAAATAGGTACCGAAATGCTCAAGCGAATGAGTCAGATTGTCGATATGAATAAGACACTGGTTGCACTAAAGGCTTATCCAATAATTGATAAGGAAACTGAAGAGCGTACTCCTGAATTAAAAAAGCAGCTTAAACATTTTTATAGCAAACTTGGATTTCATCATTCGGGGGAACACTATATGGTTAAAGATGCCAGAGATTGTCATGCACAAAGAGTCAGAGCTTTGGCAGAAGAGGGTGTTGAATTAAGAATGACTTCCTGATGCCTGACCGCAAAGCCGTATTGTTCCAGATCTAAAGTTCAGCTTGAAAGAATGAAAGCAGCAAATACATTTCGATCTTCCGCAACCAGAATATTATAAGTTCTACAAAGAGCCCCGGTATTCATCACATCTAAAGCAAAACCATTTTTAGCAAAGTAATGGTAAATTTCCTGAGCAGGAAAAATTTGCTTTTCGCCTGTACCTAATAAAATAACATCAGGTTTTAATTCAAAAATGCAATCGAAGTGTTCTGGTTTTAGCTCAGTTACAGCTTTAACAGACCAGGGCTGAATAATTTTATTGGCTGAGAGTACCAGACTTTCCGAATAAATTCTTTCATTTACCGTAATTTGACCCTGTTCATAAGCCTGGATACTGTACCGGTTGGAGATAATGTTTTCTGCTAATGCCATTTATGCAGAGTATAATATTTAAAGCGCTATATCCAGTAAATCCATTATAATTGAAGATCCTGGATTCTGCAGTTGACCGCTCGCAATAGAGGTTAACCCACTGTTTCATAAACCATGACAGTTGATGTGTATAATTACCCAATCGGTGAATCCCGCTACGAACTGAATTGCAGGTTTGAGGCGGTGTATCTCTTCGTTGTAACGCCCAGGAATAGCAATCTATTCCGCGTCGTTGCGCCTTGATCTCCACCACCTCAAACGCTCACTTCAATTCGTCCAACTGCGGATTCTAGGATGATGCCTGATACAGTAGCCTGATTATTTTGATATAGCCAATGTGTTAATAAATAATTCAGCTGTCGAATTAAAAACCCGGCCTTTAAATTCTCCAGTTTCCAGAAATAATCAATCGTATTTTTTGCACCAAAATTAAATAAACATTCTTCCAGTGATCCTGACCCTATGTTATGGTTGCCGGTCCATTAACTTAACATTAGAGTAACTTCCTTGAACGACGATTTTCAACGTATTAAACGCCTTCCTCCGTATGTTTTTAATATTGTAAATGAATTAAAGGCAGCCGCACGAGCGAGAGGTGAAGATATTATTGATTTTGGTATGGGCAATCCAGATCAACCTACACCCAGTCATATCGTCGATAAATTATGTGAAGCCGCTCAGCGTAGTGATACACACCGTTATTCGTTATCACGTGGTATTCCGCGTTTACGACAGGCAGTTTGTAGCTGGTATAAACGTAAATATGATGTAGACCTTGATCCGGAATCTGAGGCTATTGTGACTATCGGGTCAAAAGAAGGTTTAGCTCACCTGGCAATGGCTACAGTTGGTCCTGGTGATGCGGTCCTGGTTCCAAATCCGTCATACCCTATACATCCTTATGGTTTTGTCATTGCAGGTGCAGATATTCGTCATGTACCTTTAACTCCCGGTATAGATTTTTTTGGTGAACTTGAAAATGCGATCAAAAATAGCTGGCCAAAACCAAAGATGCTGATTATCAGTTTTCCCGGTAATCCGACTACACAATGCGTAGAACTTGAATTCTTTGAAAAAGTGGTAGCAATAGCAAAAGAACATAAGATATGGGTAGTTCATGATATAGCATATGCCGAAATCACTTTTGATGGCTACAAAGCACCGTCAATCCTTGAAGTAGAAGGTGCTAAAGATATTGCTGTTGAGTTTTATTCACTTTCAAAAACTTATAATATGCCAGGTTGGCGTGTTGGATTTATGTGTGGTAATAAAACACTGGTAGCCGCTTTACAACGAATCAAATCCTATATGGATTACGGTATGTTTACTCCTATCCAGGTGGCTGCTGTAAGTGCACTTGAAGGAGATCAAAGTGTCGTTGAGGATATTCGTGAAATGTATAAGAAACGACGCGATACTCTATGTAATGGTTTGAGTTCAATTGGCTGGGTAGTTGAAGTGCCAAAGGCAACTATGTTTGTCTGGGCTAAAATCCCACCACAGTTTAGTCATCTGACATCATTAGAATTTAGTAAGCTTCTTTTACAGGAAGCGAAAGTTGCTGTATCTCCTGGTATTGGATTTGGTGAATATGGTGATGACCATGTGCGTTTTAGTTTAATTGAAAATGAGCACCGAACACGTCAGGCTATTCGCGGTATACGTGAACTTTTCAAAAATACAATCGCTGAAAAATAAAGGATTGTTTAACCAGACTAAAAATCAGTCGCTTTAACAACGTAAAATAACAGAGGTAAGACATTGAAACCAGTTAACATTGGGTTATTAGGATTAGGCACAGTAGGTGGTGGAACTGCCAGTGTATTAGCTGAAAATGCAGCTGAAATTGCACGACGTGCAGGAAGAGAAATTCAGGTTATTCATGCTGCAGCTCGTGGTTTAGGGGATAGCAAACCTGAAGGTACGGAACATGTAGAAATTACCGAAGATGCTTTTGCCGTCGTTAATAACCCTGATGTTGATATTATTGTTGAATTGATCGGGGGGGATTCTCCGGCACGCGAACTTGTTATGCAAGCGATTCAAAATGGTAAACATGTTGTAACAGCTAACAAGGCGTTAATTGCAAAATATGGTAATGAAATTTTTGCAGCTGCACAGGAAAAAGGTGTGGTTGTGGCTTTTGAAGCTGCAGTTGCAGGTGGTATTCCCATAATTAAAGCCATTCGTGAAGGTTTAAGTGCCAACAGGATTCAGTGGATAGCCGGTATAATCAATGGAACCGGCAATTTTATTCTGACTGAAATGCGTGACAAGGGGAGGGATTTTGATGATGTTCTAGCCGAAGCCCAGGCCCTCGGTTATGCTGAAGCAGATCCAACTTTTGATGTCGAAGGCATTGATGCAGCACATAAACTATGTATTCTGTCCTCTATTGCTTTTGGTGTGCCTTTACAGTTTGATAAAGTTTATACAGAAGGTATTAGTAAGATTTCACAGGATGATGTAACGTTTGCTTCTGAGCTGGGATATCGTATCAAGCATCTTGGTATGACCAGAGTAACTGAAAAAGGGATAGAAATGCGTGTTCATCCTACACTAATCCCTGAGAAACGACTTATTGCCAATGTTGATGGCGTTATGAATGCCGTTTTAATCATGGCAGATCGATTGGGACCATCTCTTTATTATGGTGCTGGAGCAGGGGCTGCACCAACTGCCTCAGCTGTAGTTGCAGATATTGTCGATGTTACACGCTCACTAACAACTGACCCTGATAATCGCGTACCTCACCTGGCTTTTCAGCCAGATCAAATAAATGATACCGAAATACTCGCTATGGAAGATATTGAAACTGCCTATTATCTTCGCTTAAATGCGCTGGATAAACCGGGTGTTATGGCGGATATAACTCGTATTCTCGGAGAAAAAGAAATTTCGATTGAAGCGATTCTGCAGAAAGAACCAGTTGATGGAGAGTTAAGTGCGACAATTATTATGTTGACACAGCGAATAAAAGAATCGCAGATGGATCAGGCTATTGAAGCGATACAGCATCTTGATAAGGTGAGTGGTCTTGTTACAAGAATTCGAGTTGAAAATTTATCTTCTGATTAACTGATCTCGTGAATATTATTTAAAAAAGGGGCAATGCCCCTTTTTTTGATTTCAGCGGATGAATACATACCTATTGATCAAGGAATGACATTATTTCATCTTCGATATCTTCTTTATCTATAACACTATCCTGGGCAATATCCTTTTCAAATAAATCACTTATAACGGCAGGTATTTTAATATTAGCAATTGCTGCTATAGAGTTTAATGCATCAATATCGCGGGTATCAAGGTGTCCAGTCAGCGCATTATCTATAACGGGTGAAAATTTGGTCCACTCGGCAGTGGAATAGATTATTGATTTTAAGGGCTTTTCTCGACAGTTAAGATGAGCCTGAAAACAGGTGGCTGTATGTGGATCCATTAAATAACCATTTTCAAAAGTCTTTTTAATATGCTTTTTGCCCTGCTCATCATCACAAAAATCGGCAATAAAATGTTGTTGTAACAGCTTTAGTTCATCCTCGGATAGCTGGTAACTTTTCTGCGTTTTTAATGATTGCATTAATTCATGAGTACGCTCAGCACCAAATAAATCAAAGATAATTCTTTCTACATTTGAAGATATTAAAATATCCATAGCTGGCGAAGTAGTGGCTATCAAATTTCGTTCGGATATATCGTAATACCCGCTGGAGATGAATTCAGTCAGCACATTGTTCCGGTTAGAGGCAACGATTAATTTTTCAACCGGTAAGCCCATTTTCCTTGCATAGTAACCACCCAGCACATTTCCGAAGTTTCCGCATGGTACATTGAGATAAATTTTCTCTCCCAGAGTAATGGCCTGTTGGCGAACCAGTTCAAGATAAGAGTGAATATGATAGATAATCTGAAAAATAATTCGGCCAAAATTAACTGAATTGGCTGCTGATAGAGAAATGTTTTTTTCTTCAAGCCTGGCATTAAATGATTTTGAACTGAGTAAACGCTTTAAAGCATTTTGAGCATCATCAAAAGAACCCTTAATACCAATTACCTTTAGATTATTAGCATCTTCAGTCACCATTTGCAGGCGTTGAACATCTGATGTACCTCCATCAGGGTATAAACAGACAACTCGAACGTTAGCACGATTTTTAAATGTCTCTAGCGCTGCAGGACCGGTATCACCACTGGTAGCGGCAAGAATTAAATATTGTTCATCGAGTTTCTGAGCTAATGAAGATAAAACAACACCAAAAGGCTGTAATGCCATATCTTTAAAGGCTCTGGTAGGCCCGTGATATAGTTCACTGACATACAGGTCTTCTTCAACTTCGATGACTGGTACAGGATTAGCTGTATCATCAAACTTACCATACAAACTTAATGCTTCATTGATAACTGCATCATCAATGTCTACTTCAAAAGCATTCAAAATAGCTTTTGATAATTGCTGATAATTTGAATTTAGCTGAGATTTTAAAAATTCACTGGTGATCTTAGGTAAAGATTGAGGGCTGTAAAGTCCACCAAATGAAGCCATCGGATTGAGGATGGCACTGGAAAATGGGACAGTCGTTTCATGATGGCCATCATTGCCACGTGTTTCAATAAATTGCATGGAATCCTGTTTGGAGGAATTAAAAATGAAGCATATTATAACGGTTAAAAAGACCAGCGAAAGTGTTGATTAGATCTGTTTAGCGGGATGATTGTGAATAACTGCTGTTAAATTCAAAAAAAGTGACAATTTTTTTAACAAATTAAGCTTGATAACTTCTGTTAATGGTCAAACACGCGTAAAATCAGCCGGTTATTAGATAACCCTTCAAATGGACTCAACGGGTTTAGTTAAAAATTTGAGATATCCATGTTAACTGAAGCAAAAGTCAATTTATTAGATCTGGATCGTTCTTCAATGGAACAGTTTTTTCTGTCCATAGGAGAGAAGCCTTTTCGTGCCCGTCAGGTAATGCAGTGGATTCATCAGCGTGGTGTGACCGATTTCGATTTAATGACGGATCTTGCCAAATCTTTACGAGCCAGGTTGTATGAGAAGGCAGAGGTAAAACTACCACAGGTAACTGTTGATCAAAAATCAAAAGATGGTACACGAAAATGGTTATTACATATGGATGGTATTGAAAATGCTGTTGAATGTGTATTAATCCCTGAAGAAAAGCGGATGACTTTATGCATTTCATCTCAGGTTGGCTGTACTTTGAATTGCTCTTTTTGCTCTACTGGAAAACAGGGCTTTAATCGTAATCTAACGACGGCTGAAATTATCAGCCAACTGTATCTTGCTCATCATGCCCTGTTAAAAGATGGTTATGAAAATGGGGTTACTAATGTAGTGATGATGGGAATGGGAGAGCCCCTGTTAAATTTCGATCCTGTCATGTCAGCATTAAATATTATGTGTGATGACTTTGCTTATAGTTTGAGTAAGCGTCGTGTTACTATAAGCACTGCTGGAGTTGTTCCTGCAATGATGAAACTTAGTGAATACACCGATGTCTGTCTTGCAGTTTCATTACATGCTCCAAATGATGAATTACGTGATCAATTAGTACCGCTGAATAGCAAATATCCAATTAAACAGTTACTGGACGCCTGTAAAGCTTATTTAGGTGGGCATAGCCGGCGTAGAATTACATTTGAATATGTTATGCTTAAGGATATTAATGATAGCCTGGATCATGCAAGAGAACTGGTTAAAATTCTTAAAGATATTCCAAGTAAATTGAATCTTATTCCTTTTAACCCTTATCCACATGCAGTTTATGAATGTTCCAGTGGTAATGCAATTCATCGCTTTCGTGAATATGTGGTGAATCATGGAATAGTAACTGTTACGCGTAAAACGCGTGGTGAGGATATTGATGCCGCCTGTGGTCAATTAGTTGGTCGGGTCAATGATAAAAGTAGAAGACACCAGAAATATCAGGTGAGCTTGAAAAATATTACAGGACAAGTGAATGCTTAGGATTAAAATTCCAACTATATTAATTCTGTTGATGGTTTTATTGTTATCGTCCTGTGTGACGGTAACAGATGGAGGCGCTGATTATGAAAAAGCCAGTAAAATAAATGTGCAATTGGGAATAGGTTATTACAATCGGGGAAATCTCGAATTGGCCAATCAGAAATTGCTTAAAGCCATGAAACAGGATCCTAAGTCATCTCAGGCTCACCATGCTTATGCTGTTTTACAGAATCGATTCCTGGATAAGGCAAAAGCCGAAGAATATTTTAAAAAGGCAATATCATTAGATCCTGAAAATTCAGAAGCACTTAATAATTATGGTGTGTTTTTGTGTGCTGATAATCGTATCCTTGAAGCAGAGAAGATGTTTATGCAAGCAGTTGATAATGATTCTTATCGTTCTCCTGAAGTTGCTTACACCAGTGCAGCAATATGTTTACTCAAAGAAGGCGAGTCTAAACAACCTCAGGCAAAAGAGTATCTAAAAAGAGCTTTGGCCATAGGTAATAATTATCGGCCAGCATTATTCAATATGGCTAAAATTACTCTAGCAGAACAAAATTATGAATTGACAGGAGTTTATCTTAATAGGTTTCATTTAACTGGAGAAGAAACCTCGCAAAGCTTATGGCTTAATATTCAAAATGAACTGGCTCAGGGGCATATTGCTAAAGTAAATGAACTGGTGGAAAATTTAAAAACTAAATTTCCTGATTCTGAAGAATACAAACAGTGGTTGGAATCAAATAAATGAATCAACAAGCGACTCAAGCTACTGAGCAATCTCTACCAACACAGGGCCCTGGTGACAAATTACAGGCTGCCAGAATATCAAAAGGACTGTCTCTGGATGAAGTCGCCAGTAAAATGCACTTATCCAAAGCAATTTTAAGCAGTCTGGAAGACAATAGTTTTGAAGAAATTACAGCCCCAATATTTGTAAAAGGCTATCTGAGAGCCTATTCCCGACTGGTAAATATTGATGAAGATGAAATTATTCAGCAATATACAACACATTATATGGAGGGTGATCCACCTATAACATCAACCAGTAATACCGCGCCGGAATTAAATGCGGATAATAGTAAAGTTAAATGGATTACCTATCTGGTGATAATTGGGTTGATTGCACTACTATCCAGCTGGTGGTGGAATCGCTATCAGCAGGAACCGGAAACAGTAAGTCTTGATAGTAGCCAACCTTCTTTAACAGAGGATATTAAAATATCCGAAGCAAATGAAGCTACTGATAATCTTGAAGCTAATCCGGAAAAAGAGGCTTTACAGCTTGAAATAAAAACAGTTGCAGATTCAATTCAACTGCAATCTCCAGACAGCGAAAAAGTTGCTGAAAGCCATAATGTTCCAATAAATTCTCAGACAGAGCAATTATCGGTCTCAGAAGCTAATACAGATGAAGCTGATACAGAGGAAGTTTCAGCAGAAATTGATCAACCGGCTTCAGCCCCGCAAATTGATTCAGTTAAGAATAATAAAGACTTACAAATAACAGTTAACGCTGATACCTGGGCGACTATCAAAGACGCTGATGGTAAGAGACTGGTCTATGACCTGTTGAAATCAGGTGAACAGATTTCAGTACAGGGAAAAGCACCTTATAAAGCGTTTCTGGGTAATGGTTATGGTGTGACAATGATATACAAGGGAGAAAAAATCGACCTGAGTAAAGTTATCAGGTCTGATAATACAGCCAGGATTAAAATAGGGCAGTAATATGGCTGAACAAATTAAAGTTATTCGTGGTATGCATGACATACTGCCAGTCGATATGGATGCCTGGTATCAGGTTGAAGATAACTGGAGGCAATTAGCAGAAGCTTATGGATATCGACAGATCCGTACGCCTATTATGGAAAAAACTGCATTATTCAAGCGATCAATCGGTGAAGTAACCGATATTGTTGAAAAAGAAATGTATAGTTTTGACGATCGTGGTGGAGATAATCTCAGTTTACGGCCAGAGGGGACAGCAAGTATCGTACGCGCAGGTATCGAAAATGGTTTGCTGGTTAATCAGCAGCAACGTCTCTGGTATAGCGGTCCCATGTTCCGAAGAGAGCGACCACAGAAAGGACGTTACAGACAGTTTTTTCAATTAGGTGCAGAAACTTTTGGAATGCCGGGTGCAGATATTGAAGCTGAACTCATATTCATGGCTTCACGTTTCTGGAAGCTATTGGGTCTGGAAAATATCGAGCTTCAATTAAATACCCTGGGTACTGCTGACTGTAGAATACAATATAAGGATTTACTGGTTTCCTATTTACGTGACCATGTTGATGAACTGGATGGCGATAGTCTGCGCCGTCTGGAATCTAATCCCTTACGAATTCTTGATAGTAAAAATCCTGAGATGCAGGGATTGATTGAAGCTGCGCCTAAATTAAAAGATCATCTTGATCAGCAATCTGCTGAACATTTTTCTGAATTACTTGAAATTCTGGATTTCAATGACTTATCGTACAGGATTAATCCCCGTCTTGTCAGAGGATTAGATTATTACAGTCATACTGTTTTTGAATTTGTGACGACTTCTCTTGGCTCACAGGGAACAGTTTGTGCCGGAGGACGGTATGATAGTTTGATTGATCATTTAGGTGGAAAATCTACTCACGCAGCGGGATTCGCAATGGGTATTGAACGACTTGTTCTGATGTTACAGGATCAGCAAAAAGTAACCAAAAAGACAGAAACAGAAATTTATTTTGCAATGTCGGGAGTTAATTCGACCAGGCATGGTCAAAAGCTTGCAGAAATGCTACGAAATGCAATACCCGGAATCAAGTTGATCGCTCACTCAGGTGGTGGAAGCTTTAAGAGTCAGTTGAAAAAAGCTGATAAATCGGGCGCTCTGTTAGCATTAATACTGGGTGAATCTGAAATTCAGAATTCAACCATTAATATTAAATTTTTACGTCAGGATCAACCGCAGATTGAAATTAGTCAATCACAGCTGGTTGATCAAATTAAAACATTATTGAAAACAAAAGTATAAATTAAAAAACTGGAAAAAAGCATGAATGATTTTGTAACAGATGATGAACAGGTGGAACGCATCAAAAAATGGTGGGCAGACAATGGTACTTCTGTCATTGCCGGCCTGGTCATAGGTATTGGTGGTCTCTATGGCTGGAAATACTGGGTTGATTATAAAGCTAATGTCGCTGCTGAAGCATCTTCACATTTTGCCAAAATGGTTAGTTTTACTGAAACTAATAAAAATGAACAGGCTATTGAAGAAGGCACTACCATTCTGGATAATTACTCATCTACCGCTTATAGTGAATTAGCGCGTTTTTCTCTGGCTAAAGTTTATGTCGAGACAAAAAAATATGATCTGGCTGAACAACAATTACAGTCTATTGTAGATTCCTCTAAAGATAGACCATTACAAATGTTAGCTCGTAAAAGATTATCTGCAGTAATGTTACAACAGGGCAAATATGATCAATCTTTAAAGTTGCTTGAAGTAGAATACCCCGCGCAATTTGCTGCGGCCTTTGAAGAACTGAAGGGTGATATTCTGCTTGCAAAAGGTAATAAAGATGAAGCAAGAATGGCTTATCAACGAGCCAGTCTGGCGCAACCTGCCGCAGCTAATCCACAATTTTTAAAACAAAAAATGGATAATTTAGGTTCATCTGAGGCCAGCAGTTAATTCATGTTTTTCAATAGATCCCTATTAATTCGAACAATATTGATTCGACTGCTTTTTCTTGTTCCGTTACTGTCTTTGACAGCCTGCTCTACGCCCAGCAATGATGAACCGCCTGCAGAATTAACTGAAATCAGTCATGCGGAATATATCAAACTTCTGTGGAGCAGGGATACAGGAAAGGGAGTCGTTAACAAATATGTGAGCATGGAGCCTTTTATTCAGGGAAATAAAATTTATACCATTGATGTGACAGGTTTAATATCCCAGATGGATTCTGATTCCGGTAAGCTTGACTGGTTTTATGAAAGTGGACTTAAAACTAACACTGGACTCGCCGGAGATGCCGCCAGTCTGGTTGCTACTTCGCCGAATGGAGAAGTGGTTTTGTTCGACTATGATGAAAATTCTATTAAGCAACGCTGGAAACAACAGTTAAAAAGTGAAATTAGAACAAAAGCTGTGTTATCCGGTACACAGGTTTTTATACGAACTGTTGATGGTAAACTATCTTCTCTGGACTCTTCAAATGGAGAGATACAATGGACTGTATCGCATCGAGTACCAGCTTTATCTCTGACAGGTAATAGTTTTCCCTTAGTGACAGATAACCTGGTTCTTAGCGGTTTTGATGATGGAAAGTTAATTGCTTTCGATCGAAAGAATGGCTCTACAGTCTGGGAACATACAGTCAGTGCGCCAAGAGGTCGATCTGAAATAGAACGTCTGGTTGATCTTGATGGACAGTTTGTTTTACTTAATAACATTATTTATATCAGCTCTTTTCAGGGCAATCTGAGCGCTGTTACAGTGGATAGTGGTCAGGTACTGTGGTCACGTGAATTTTCCAGCTTTAAGGCAATGGATGCTGACCAGCAGGCACTATATCTTACAGATAGTAAAAGTCATGTCTGGTCTATCGATCGGCGAACTGGTAGTGCCTTCTGGAAACAGGATGTGATGAATGCACGTAAGTTAACGGCTCCCCGTTTAATTGGTGATAAAATTGTGGTTGCAGATTTAGAGGGGTTTGTTCATATTCTGGATAAATCTGATGGTCGTGTTCTGGCTCGCATTCAACCTTCGGATGTACGTTATATTGCTCAACCTGAAATAATCGACAATAAAATAATATTACTTGATACCAGTGGACTATTATCCGTAGTCACTCAGGATGAATCGTTAGAATCACCCCATTTTTCAAATATCAAATTTGCCCAGTAAAAGCGATTTATTATGATTCCTGTTATTGCACTTATTGGCCGACCTAATGTCGGAAAATCAACCCTGTTTAATGCACTCACGCGTACACGTGATGCAATTGTGGCTGATGTACCCGGCTTAACAAGAGATCGTCAGTATGGCATCGGCAAAGTAGGAGATAAAAAATTTATTATTGTCGATACTGGTGGTCTGAGTGGACAACAACAGGATCTGGATGATTTGATGGCCAGGCAAACGCTATTGGCATTACAGGAAGCTGACATTATTTTATTTATGGTTGATGCAAGAGCCGGCATAAATAGTGGCGATGAAGTCATTGCTTCTATGGTTCGTAAGGCCGGTAAGCAAACTACAGTTGTTTTAAATAAAATCGATGGAGTCAATCCAGATCACGCAGAAGCCGATTTTTATGCCCTTGGATTTCCTGACATGGCATTAACAGCTGCTTCTCAACGCAAAGGTATTAATCCTCTTATTGAACAGGTTTTACGGGATTATCCAGATGATACTGAAGCCGAAGAAGAACCGGAAGGCCCTTCAATTGCAATTATAGGTCGTCCTAATGTTGGAAAATCTACACTTATAAACAGACTGGTTGGTGAAGATCGCGTGGTCGCTTTTGATGAACCCGGTACTACGCGTGATTCGATCCCCGTCCCTTTTGTACGCCATGGAAAAAATTATACGCTTATTGATACTGCCGGTGTCAGACGGCGTGGAAAAGTCCATGAAACAGTTGAAAAATTTAGTGTAATAAAAACGCTTGATGCGATTGAAAAAGCCAATGTTGTCGTGCTGGTAGTCGATGCCCGTGATGGATTGACCGACCAGGATTTAACACTATTGGGTTATGTTTTGAACAGTGGTCGTTCGTTGGCGATTGCAATTAATAAATGGGATGGTCTGGAGCCTGAGCAGCGCGAATATAACAAAACGGAATTACAGCGTCGTTTATCATTTGTGGATTTTGCCAATCAACATTTTATTTCTGCCCTGCATGGAACGGGGGTAGGGGATTTAATGAAATCAATTGATCAGGCTTATGCATCAGCTTTCAGACAGTTTAATACCCGTGAATTAACTGATCTTCTGGAAGAAGCTGTTTTTAAACATAATGCACCCATGCAGAATAGTCGTAGAGCCAAATTACGCTATGCTCATCAGGGTGGTAAAAATCCTCCTATTATCATTATTCATGGTAGTAAAACGGATTCACTACCTGAATCCTATAAGCGCTATTTAATGAGTTTTTACATTAAAAAACTTAAGTTGATGGGGACGCCAATTCGAATTGAATTTAAAGTGGGTGACAATCCATTTGCCGGAAAACGCAACAAACTGACTAAACGCCAGCAGACAAAGAAACAGCGTTTAATGAAGTTTGTGAAAAAGAAGAAATAATTAAACAAACCCCTGATTAACTAGAATACATCGGGGGGCTCATTGCTTTAACCTGGAATCTGCATATTCCGGCGAATCCGATCACCCATTCCGGTTTTATTCGATCACCTGAAGGCCTAACGCGAAGAGCCTGATAATAGCAGTATCAGTGATCGGAATCAGTCATTTTATTCATTATTTTTCGCATCGATTCTCCTTTGAGTTTTAGCTTGTGAGCATTGTGTAATAACCGATCTAAAATAGCATCCGCCAGTGTGGCATCTCCGATGGCTTTATGCCATTGATCTATCGGTAATTGACTGGTGATTAAAGTGGATTTTAGTCCGTGCCGATCTTCCATGATTTCCAGCAAATCATTACGTTGAGCCAGGTTCATTTTTTCCAGTCCCCAGTCATCCATGATCAGTACATCCGTTTTGGCAATTTGCTGTATCAGCCTGGTAAAGCGACCATCACCATGAGCAACACTGAGCATTTCTAACAGGCGGGAAGTGCGGAAGTAACGAACTGATAAACCATGACGGCAAGCCTGTGTTGCCAGTACACAGGCCAGATAAGTTTTACCACAGCCTGTCGGACCGGTGATGAGGATATTATGATGCTGGTGTATCCAGTGGCTGCTGAGTAAATCAGCAAACTGGCTTTTTTGTAATCCTCGTGGGTGGCTGTAATCGATGTCTTCTGGATAAGCCTGTAGCTTTAGTTTGGCAGCCTTCAATAACCGGGTGATTTTATTGTTATGACGATGAGTGCTTTCGCGATCGACCAATAAAGCCAGACGCTCTTCAAAGCCCAACTCTTCGTGGGTCGACGGTTGCGCCATTTGCTGCTCCAACCCATCCGCCATACCGGTTAATTTGAGACTGCGTAGTGCTTGTAAAGTTTGATTATTAAACATTGTTTTTTTCCTGTGTTAAAATTAGTTGTAATAGTCTGCACCACGAACATTTTCGTGATTATCCAGATTGAGTTCTTGCTGGGTGGATTTTTCGGGAATTTCTACGGCAACCTGATCAAGCCCTTGTTTGAGAATGGATTCAATGCTCTTACGGGTCGGTGAGTTGATCAATAATGCACGGCCACAGGCATTGTTAAGCCGCTCTCGATCATACTTTTTAGCCAAACTAAGTAAGCCTAAAATTGTGCGGAAGTTTTGTTCAGGATGTTTATTCCTGGCCAATAACAGACTCACCACTTCACGGGTTTGTGAACCGATATCATTAGCCCAGCGTAATAATCGCTCAGGTGTCCATTCGTGCATGGCCCGATGTGACTGAGGCATATGTTCTGCTAACGTACTGTGTGTACCCTGTCGATAACTGCGTGGGTGCGTAGCAATACGTTGCCCTTGATGATAAACAGACAGCGAATGTTCACTGGCCTGAACTTCTACAGCCTGTTTAACCAGATGATGAGGCACCGAGTAATAATGTTTGTCATATTCAATGTGATAATCAATATGAACGAGCGCCTGCTTAATATCCGTGTACTGGTATGGGTGAGCAGGTAAAGGGCGTAGAACCGGTTTATCCAGTTGTTCAAACTGGCTCTTACGCGATCCCGGTAATTTCTTAAATGGTCTCTGATTGAGGTCTTCCAATAATACCGCAATAGCCTGATTTAGTGAGGCCAGCGTGAAGAAGGTTTGATGGCGAAGGCGCGCCATAATCCAGCGCTCCACAATTTGTACAGCCACTTCTGCTTTAGCTTTATCCTTCGGTTTATAGGGACGCGCAGGGATGATAGTAGTTTGATAATGGGCAGCCAGTTGTTGGTAGGCTGGGTTGATATCAGGATCGTATCGGTGAACTTTACGAACGGCACTTTTTAAATTATCAGGTACCACGATCTCTGGTACACCGCCAAAAAATTCAAACGCTTTAACGTGAGCATTTAACCAGTCGACCTGTTTTTGGCTCCAGCTTGCACAAGCAAAGGTGTAATTGGATGCCCCCAGTACGGCCACAAAGATCTGTGCGAAACGCAGTTCGCCGGTATCTGGGTTAACTACCTCCATAGTGGGACCACAGTAGTCGACAAACAGTTTTTCACCAGCCAGGTGGATCTGACGCATAGAACGTTTCTGACAACCCTGCCACTCTAGAAAACGATGACAGAACTGAGCATAACTGTAACCATCATTGGGATGTTGCTGACGATATTCCTGCCACAGTAATTGCCTGGTTACGCCTTTTTGTTTGAGATCTTCACGAACTAAAAGGTAATCAGGTTCGGTAAATCGGCGTTGTCCGGTCACGTTCTGAGTGGGAAATAGTAATCGTCCCAGTTCACGTTCACCCAGTCCTTCAGGTATCGGCCAGCCGAGTCCTGCAGCAGCGGCCCGTTTCAAATAATCAACGACTGTGCCATAGCCAATATTGAGTGCCTTGGCGATGTCCCGATAGCTCAATTTGACTTCATGACGAAGCCGTAGAATATCTCTAATTTTACGCATTGTTAATCTCGCTTTTGCCACTGTACTGTCTCCGCCTGAAAAAAGGTCGAGAGAGTAGCAGTATTTAAGTTAAATCAACGCGTTAGGATGGATTCTGGTTTTATCTGATCACCGATTCTGGAAATCCGGAAAAAATGATCGGATAAAACCAGAATCAGTGATCGAATAAAACCAGTAGGGG
>JBNKKI010000093.1:0-57346 GCA_050291745.1 Gammaproteobacteria bacterium
GGAGTTACAACGAAGAGATACGCCGCCTCAAACGTGCAATTCAGTTCGTAGCGGGATTCACCGATTGGGTGATTATATACATCAACTGTAATGATTTATGAAACAGTGGGTTAATCTCTATTGCGAGCGGTCAACTGCGGATTCCAGGTTTAATTTTCCACTTCAATCTGGAATTGCTGCTCCTGTATCCCGTAACCTGGCCAGTTTATATCGCAGAGTTCTTGGACTAATACCCAGCTTTTCAGCTGTTTTTTTACGACTACCATTTAGAGATTTTAAGGTATCCAGGATTAATTCTGTTTCACGATCTCTTAAATCATTCTGCAATTGTCCACTGTCCTCATCAGTGTTCGTCTTGATAGATTGCTGAAGCCCTGAATCAAATTCCAGCATAATATCATCAGCTTCAATATCACTTCCCTGTTTAAGAATCATCGCCCGCTGGATGACATTATCCAGTTCACGAACATTACCTGGCCAGTGATGATTCAATAAAATCTTTTTGGCATCGCTGGATAAAAGCGTTTGCTGGCCGGCTGCCTTGTTATAAACAGATATCAACTTTTCTGCTATCGGAATAATATCAGCTGGACGTTGGCGAAGTGCAGGCACTAATAGCGGAAAAACATTTAAGCGATAGAATAAATCTTCACGGAATCTATTTTCTTCAACTTCACGTTTTAAATCCCGGTTAGTGGTAGCAATTAAACGAACATCCAGATCAATCAGGGTTGTTCCACCGAGTCTCTCTACCTGACGTTCCTGAATAACGCGCAATAACTTGGCCTGTAGTGATAAATCCATTTCACTGATTTCATCAAGTAATAGTGTGCCTCCCTGAGCCTGTTCAAATTTTCCAATAGTCGCTTTTATTGCACCGGTAAATGCACCTTTTTCATAACCAAACAGAGCCGCTTCCAGCATATTCTCCGGAATGGCAGCACAGTTTATGGCGATAAAAGGTCCATTTCTACGATCAGATTGCTGATGTATAAACTGAGAAATGACTTCCTTACCAACACCACTCTCACCATTCAATAATACACTGGCATCCGACTGAGCAACCTTTGATGCCAGTTCGGTTAATTTAATCGAAACAGGATCAACCGCAATCATGTTTTCATTTGAAAGTCTGGCAGCTGGTAAAAGTTGCTGCTTTAAGGTACTAACCAGTTCAGATACTTCAAAGGGTTTAACAAGATAATCCACAGCACCTGCCTGGATAGCATCTACTGCCTGAGGTATTGATCCATAAGCGGTCATCAAAATAACTGGTGTACCATTATGGTGAGCATTAATATATTCAAGCAATTGATAACCATTACCCGGACTCATTTGAACATCACTCAATACCAGAGAAACATCATTTTCTTTAATTAAATTCTGAGCCTGAACACCATTTTCAGCTTCAATGACTGAAATATCATGCACTTCAAGCATATCGACAATCGCTTCACGTAAATCAGCATCATCTTCGACCAGTAATACATCAATCATTTTCTGTTCTCTCTTTATGCCTGTTACTCAATTGTGTTTTATTAGCCTGTTGGCAGGGTAAATGAATTTCAAATCTGGTTCCTTTTCCAGGCTCAGAAGTGACTGATATTTTACCCTGATGTGACTCAATAACCGATTTAACGACAGCAAGTCCAAGTCCGGTACCATCCATTTTAGTCGTAAAAAAAGGATCAAATAAATGCTTTTGCGTATTGTCATCCATGCCACAGGCATTATCTGAGACAGACATAGTTAAGTCACCTTTTTTGCTTAAATCAACATCGATTTTAATCAATAGATTTTGTTCAGCGGCATCCAGTGCATTCATGCATAAATTTGCTATCGCACCTAGTAAGGCATCTTTATTTCCATTTACCAATAATTCATTTTTAGGTAAATTGAGTTCCAGAATAGCCTGATTTTGAAGTAAATGAGGACGAATTTGATCATTCAATTCCATCAATAACTCACCTATTGCAAAATCAGTCATATGAAACTGGCCACCATGCGCAAAAACCAGCATATCATTAATCATAGATTCAATATGTTTTATACGATCCAGCGCTTTGCTGGTAAATTTATGATTTTTTTCCGCTGACATTTTGCCATCAACAATTTGAGAGAGATATAACATCGAGGAAGATAAGGGTGTACGAATTTGATGGGCAAGACTTGCCATCATTTTACCCATTGTCATTAAATGCAGGTTTTGCTGAGCAGCCCTTTGTAATTGCCTGGTCTGAGTTACATCACTCAATAATAGAATTTGTCCCGGCTGGTATCCCAGTGGCCGGGTCGAAATACTAAACTGTCTACCATCTGCAGTTCGTAACTCACCCTGGTCCAGTTCAGTTAAAAATACACGGTTAACAATATCGCGCCAAAGCTCGTTTATTAACGGGCTGCCTAAAATTTCCTTCGCTGATTCATTAACATCAACCACTAAACCACTGGAATTAATGACAATTACAGCACCAGGAATAGCATCCAGTAATTCACGTAAATGCTGACTCATAATACCTTGCTCTGTTGTACTGGATAATGCTGTAACATTTGAGGTTGGAACATTTGATTCGTCTCTTTCAGCAACACGATCGATTAAATTATCTGCATAATCAATTGCATAATTACTTTCATTATACATCCGTTTAAGGCTTATGTTTTGAGGGTTATTATTCATTTTTTTACGCAAAGACTGTTTAACCATTAAATATCTTTGATTAAAGCAGGAATTAATCCACTAAACTATTTTTCTTTATAATCAATGATTTAAATTAATTTAATTAAATATGCAGTATATATTGGTCAAATTATTGACTGTTATCTAAAGATTTCATATTTACGCATTTTTTCCACTAAGGTCGTTCTGCGCATCTGTAAAAGTGCAGCTGCACGTGCAACAACATTATTCGTTTCATTTAATGCCTGTTCAATAAGTGATATTTCAATTTCAGTGAGATGCTTTTTCATATCCAGTCCCTGTTGGGGTAAATAAGCCAGATCTGTATTTTTTAGACTATCAGCAGCACCAGAATGAGTTGAATCAAAATCTGCTATATCAACTTCACTATTTATATATTTCTCAGGTAACTCTTTCACATCAACAACATCATGGGGATGTAAAATTGCCAGCCTCTCGATAAGATTAGCGAGTTCTCTCACATTGCCTGGCCAGTCATAAGTTGATAGCATATTGATTGCCTGACGAGTCAGGCGTACAGACCCTCTGGAATCTTTTTCATTTCGTTCGATTAATTCATTAATCAATAATGGAATATCTTCTCTGCGTTCACGTAATGGAGTTACATCTATTGGAAAGACATTCAAGCGATAATATAAATCTTCACGGAATTTTCCTTCCTGAATTAATTCTTCCAAAGGACGATGAGTAGCAGCTATGACCCTGACATTCGCTTTGTTGGTACGACTACTACCTACTCTTTCGAATGTATGTTCCTGCAGGACTCTGAGAATTTTAACCTGCATTGATAACGGCATATCACCTATTTCATCCAGGAATATAACGCCCCCTTCAGCCATTTCAAAACGACCCTGGCGATGACTTATCGCTCCTGTAAAAGCGCCTTTTTCATGACCGAATAATTCACTTTCCAGTAATTCAGATGGAATAGCGCCGCAATTGATAGGAATAAAAGGTTTATTACTTCGATTAGATTGAGCATGAATATTACGAGCAATCACTTCTTTACCCGTACCTGATTCACCCATGATAAGAACAGAGGCTGTGGTGTCAGCAACCTGCTCGATCATTTGATTGATATAAGTTATGGCCGGACTTCGTCCAATCAGATTCTGACAGTGTCGATTTGATAACCGACGTTCACGTTGATTATGATTTTTTATATTATCCATCACCTGAGTCAGTGAATAATAATCAGGATCAAAACTTAAGCTAGCGATATAGGGTGGATGTAGAGTTATTTTCTGGTTATCCAGATCATTCTTTTCAGCCAGTAAAACAGCCGGTAATTGAACTCTGTTACTGTCATTTTGCTCAAGCAGAATCTTTGTTACAGATTTATTCTCAATGCTTAGTATCCCGAGATAATCTCCCAGGCTGGCGGGGTCAAGTTTTTCAAATTCGGAAGGGTCAATTATTTCAACTTTATATTTGATAAATGTTAATAGATGCTGCAGCGATTGAGCGCGAGATAAATCTGAATCTATTACTAATATTGTCATGATGAGTCGTTAATTATAATTTTAGCCGGAAACCCTTACTGCATGAGTAAGTATAGTAGAGTTTAGATGATATTGACAAAAAGTTGGCGGAAAAGAAAAAGAATTCAAACAAATTCTTTAAGCCTTTGTTTTTTGAAGATTTTTTGTTAAATCTTTATTTTGAAGCGGTCTCAAGATAAGCGTTTGAAGCTTTACGACTCTTTCTTAAATTTGACTGTTGCGCGCTTAATTGTGATTGCATTGAAGTTAGATGTTGCAGGATATCATCATTTAAATCTTTCAGTAAGCTAATTTGTTTTTCATCTTTATCTTCATATTCCTGAAAAAAACTATCAATCAGGGATTGCCATTTTTGCTGCTGAGTTGTCATTAAATCTAGATCTGATAGATCTATCGCATCAATTATCTGCTGTCTGAGTTGAATTGCCTGTTCCAGTTTATCGGTAGAAGACATTTTAAATACTACATCAGTAAATTTATTTATGATCTGCAATCTGAATCCAGGCAGAACGAATTTCATTCATCAGTCTGGAAACCTCATCCAGTTTATCCGTATCTTCATGAATATTTGCCTGTAATAATTGCATACTCATGTAATCGTAAAGCGCTTCCAGATTTGCTGATAGTTCACTGTCATGACTATGATCAAGGCAGGCATTTAGTCCACCAATAATAGCGATAGACTTACTAATCAACTCACCCTTTTCTTTAACCATATTTTGCTGAATTGCTCCTTTTGCCTGAGCAATACGGTCAATAGCACCACTCATCATACGCAATATCAATGCATGAGGATCAGCTAAACTGATTGAACTATTATCACTACTACGGTACTGATTTAAGGCATTTTGAGTTTGAGTGTTCATAGATATCTCATTTTTATTGATACATAATTTATCGGCAATGTTACGATTAACTTAAGCGCTATTTACCTAATTATTACCATTAATTGAATTGGGTTTAACCAGACTGTCAAGTTGTTGAACAAGGTAGTTACTGGTAGCCTGATATTTCGAAACCAATGTATCAAGTGCTGAAAATTGTTGTACCAGCCTGGCTTCAAGGCTATTTATCCGCTCATCCAGTTTTAACCTTAAGGTTGCTATTTCATCGAGCTCCTTATTAAAACCATCTTCGCGATTACTGATATAACCATTGCTACCCAGAAAAGTGGTCAATAAATTATCTAAAGAATCAATAATTCCATTGGTTAAACTCAATGTTCCCCGATTTCCGGCATTACCACTGGTTACTGAAACAACCAGCCCATAACTATCGCCTGAAGTACTGGTTAATAACTGGCCGGATCCTTCTGCTGCTTGGCCATTTATCGTTCCAGTCACATCAACTCCCGTAGTACCTGTAAGGATTGATAGACCAATAGTACTGGCTGAATTAGTATCTACAGAGGTGAGCGCGACAGATGATGTAGATCCAAATTTCTGTGATGTAATATTAAAATTATTGTTAAGGCTATCGTAACTCACTATAACCGATGCACCTGCAGCTTTTAAGCTGGAATCATTATTGATTTGAGCCTGTAAATGTGTCGCAAGCGCTGCACCACTAGCATAATCACCCTGAGTCAGGGTAATATCACCAGAATTAGTACCATCAACCCTGATTTTAAAGACGTCATTATTGGCATCAATTGTGAGTGAATTAATCGTAGCAGCTGTTAAAACTCCCTGACTTGCCATTTCGGTTATGTTGACAAAATAAGACCCGGAAAGTGTATCACTAGTTGAGGAAATATATGAAACTCCGGAATCTGTAGCCCTGCCCTGCTTAGCAAATATCGATGCCACATCATCTGGTGAGTTTGACAGCGCTCCATCTAATGTAGCACTATTTAATGAAAGTGTACCTTCACTGGTAGTTTTTATCCCGATATCCGCCAGTGATTGAAAATCACTGGAAAACTGAGCAATACTTGTTGATAAAACACTTCTAATCTGATTTGTAACACTTCGTACAGTAAAATCACCGAGTAATATGCCGACAGAATTATCCTGGCTATCATAGGCTGTTAGACTATTAATATTAGTCATCAATCCATTATAACCATCAACAAATTCTGTTATGGCTGTTTTTACACTGGCTGTATCTGCACCTACTTTAACTGAAATGACGTTGCCAACATCAGCCTTTAGCAGGTTCAGAGTTACACCACCAATTGCTCCTGCGACTGAATTTGTATCACGTGTTATTTCCAGACCATTAACTGTTAATTGAGCATCTGTAGCTTCAACAGTTTGAGTCAGGCTGCTTTGAGCAGCACTGTTAAAAGCTAACTGGGACAAACCAGCATTATCATCCTGAATACCATCACCGTCATCAGTGATTGTAATTTCCATACTATTACTGGCGCCGGTATTTTCTGAGGTCAGGGTTAATCTATATCCGTTGCCATCATTCACAATGGAAGCCGATATACCAAAATCTCCCTCATTGATATAATCACGTAATCCGGAAAGCGTAGTATTACCGTTTGCTTCACTTACTTCAATTACCTGATTGGCTTTACTGGTATCTGAAGTAAATGTATAGGGGTCAGTAGTTGTGGTACCGAACTGAATAGTCATAGTACCTGTCCCAACCGTATCATCAACTGTTTCAAAGGCGGTTGCGGCATTGGTTGCGAGTGAATGTGATTTGGCTAAAGTGGTAACCTCAACACTATAAGTACCGGGGTCTGCAAAACTGGTCGCAAAAGTTGATAAAACTGATTCATCTGAAACTGTCGCACTATTACTGTTAAAAGTATTTGAACTTAGATTTGTTAATGATCCCTGAAATAAAGAGAGTGAACTTTTTAGCGCACCGAAGGCTGAAAGTTTAGTTGAAATACTTTCTTCTTGAGAATTCAGGCGTGATTCAGTGGGAGCTCGTTCAGCTTCAACCAAACTATCGACGATACCGGATAGATCCAGGCCTGAACCTATACCTAATGAACTAATAGTTGCCATAATAAACTCACCACCCTTATTTTTAATGTCACATTGTCCACTATACAGAAGTATAGCTATCAAACTATGACATAAGCCTATGTTTTTACAAAGATCAAAGGAAGATGGCTTTCACCATCTTCCTGTTGATTATTAACTCTGTCTAAACATAAGCAAAAAACTGACCAGTTTGCTCACGTACTTTCAGAAAATAGAATACCCGACTTAACTACGGCGGGCGACATTGAATCAACACTACCTGAATTCTGCAGGTATGTTGCCAATGCCAATACTTCTTCTGATGGTATTTGCCTGATAAGCTCTCCGCTACCTGAATCAATAACCTTGATAACTGTTCGACCACTATCCCCATCCATACTAAATGAAAGATCGCGTTGAACACTTTGAACATAGTCATTGATTTGATTAACTGCTTCGCGTAATTGCTCTTGATTAGCTTGCTTAGCTGGCAAAGTCTTGCCTTCTAGAGGCATACTTTGACCAGATTCAGAAGCTTTTACAACTTCAGGCTTTGCAATCTGGCTTGAGTCTTTAGCAGGACTTCTTGGCATATTCGCCATGGTCATGCTTGAGATTTCGTTAGCCATTTTATTTCTCCTTTAAGGATTGGGACTGATTAAATATTTAAATCAGTCCCTTTCCCGTTATTTACTGAAGAAGAGCCAGAACATTCTGAGGAGCAGCATTTGCCTGTGACAGCATTGCTATACCAGCCTGTTGCAGGATCTGATTACGAGTTAATTCCGCAGTTTCTGCAGCGAAGTCAGTATCCTGGATACGGCTTCTTGCAGCGGAGAAGTTTTCAACTCCGGTTTGCAGGTTTGCAATGGTAGATTCAAAGCGATTTTGAATCGCACCCAGATCAGCGCGAATTGCATCTACTCGGGCTAGTGCTCCATCAGCAATATCGATAGCCGCATTTGCACCTGCTACACTACTGATGTCAATACTGCTTACAGACTGGTTAGCAGAAGCCTGCAAGCTGGCAGCATCACCACTGAACAGGCTATTTGAAACCTCACCCAGTGAAGAGCTCACATTGAAGGTAGAAGAGACAGACTTGAATTCAACAGTTCCACCCACCACTGCAGAGTCACGAGTACCATCATTGATACCACCAGCCTGTAGTGTAGTCGCATTACCAGTAGCACCGGTTAAGGATATAGAGACAGTCTGATTCGCTGCACCTGCTTTAGCAACAGAGCTATCGAAATTTAGCACACTGATATCAGCGCCATCATTTTCAGTCAGAGTAATAGCTGACTTATCCAGACTTAATTCTGCAATAACACCTGTTTTACCAGTTTGATCATTAATCGCAGTAACCAGATCAGTTAAATCAGAAGCGGTCACATTCGCAGAGATAGTCTGCCCATTCAGAGAGAATGAAGTCACACCGTCCTGAGTTAAACCAGATAAAACAGCTGTAGTTTTAGCAGTAGCTGTAACACCAGTAGTATCTGATACCTGATTAACTTGTGCAGCAATGGTTTGCGCACTGGAGTTATCTAAAACAGCAACAGTCGCTGATGCTTCTCCACTAATACTCAGAGTTTGAGCAGCTACGTTATTTCCTGCAGAAGTATCTGAAGTGCCATAGGAAACTGGTGTAGCAGCTGTTCCTGGTGTAGTAATATCCAGCAGGCCACCGGCCAGTTTAGTTACATTACTGGTTACTGTATAACCATCAGCTACAGTTAATTCAACATCAGCAAGTTTTGTAGCGGTATCAGTTGTAAGCCCTGCAGCATCGGTTGCATCCTCAGTTAGTGTTTTGCCTTCAAATACAGCAGTCACATCTACATCAGTACCGGCAACTGTGAATGCAGCAGTTGCTAGAGCAAATGCAGCAGCATCACCACCATCAGCACCACCGCCTGATGTTCCAGGTACAGTAGTTATGTTGAAGGTTTGAGCAGTACCACCATCAGTCGTGATATCCACATCAAGATTACTTGCGGCAGTATTAGTGGTATTGGCAAAACCAGTGATCTCTACACCAGTACCTGCAGTATTCAAGGCGGCTGTAAAGGTAGTACCAAAATTGGCATCTGCCTGTAATGCTGCTAGCAGATTAGAAGCCGATAAAGCATCATCAGCAGCTACCTGAGCATAGGTAATCGCGGCAGCAGCACCATTGGCTGCATCACTACCCAAATTAAAAGTGACATCACCGTCAGCTGTACCCGCAAAGGTATCGATGGTCAGAGAAGCGCTCTCATCAACCAGTAAGTTCTGGAAGGTTATGTCACTTGCACCGGATGAGGATTCACTGGTAATCACTACTTCACCAGCGGTGGCAGTTGTAGATGCTTTAAATCCTGTATTCGCATTACCCGCATTGATAGCAGACACTATTTGATCTTCTAATGTTGCAAAAGTAGTTGTATCTCTAACGAATGCAATGTTATCAACTGCTGCACTTGCTGTATTACCATCATCTAAAGAAAATGATACAAAATCATTATTTTCTACTGTAGTGCCAGAAAAATTCATTGTAGCAGTATTGGTATTCGATACTGCAGCTGTAACACCAGTCAAGTTAGTACCAATTGCTGAAACAATTTGTCCACTGGTATCATCTGTGGCAGCAATACTCGCAGTTGTTGTATTTCCATTAATATCGGTAGCAGTAATGGTTTGAGTAGCCGTTACAGATCCGGCACCAGCTTCAAGAGTTGCTGCAAGATCTACTCCAGTAAATGTAGTACTGGCTATTACGGTGTTACCACCGTTTGTGGCATTGGAAATTCCATTTGTTGAGTTGCTGGTAGACGTTTTACTCACGCCTAATATATCAGCAGTCGCACCCGCTACATTCACATTTATTGTCTGGTTCGCTTCAGCTCCAATCTGGAAACTTTGTGCTGAAAAAGAGCCATCGAGTAATTTCAGACCGTTGAAAGAAGTTGTGTTAGCAATTCGATCAAGCTCTGATACCAACTGATTTACTTCTGATTGAAGGCTCAAGCGATCCTGAGCTGAGTTGGTAGAGTTAGCAGACTGAATAGATAGTTCACGAACACGTTGTAAAATAGTGGTACTTTCGTTTAATGCACCTTCAGCCACCTGAGATAATGAAATCGCATCGTTGGCATTACGTACGGCCTGAGTTAAACCTCGAATTTGAGATGTTAATCGGTCAGAGATAGCAAGACCTGCAGCATCATCCTTAGCGCTGTTTATGCGCAAACCAGAAGATAGTCGCTGCAGTGAGGTCTGCAATGCACCCTGAGATGAGTTTAGCGCACGCTGTGTGTTTAGCGACGCTACGTTAGTGTTGATAAACTGTGGCATTTTAAAATCTCCTGTTTGAATATCGCTTTTCAGCGCCAGTTCAAAGTTAATTAAAAACAATGTCGGTTAATTCTTTTGCTCTAATTAACCTTCTCACTGTGTATAACGGCAGAAGCAGAAAAACCTTTAGAATTTTTTTTAATTATTTTTATTGATTTCTAAAATTATTCAAAATATATCAAATTGTTGAATTTTGTTCACTTGCTAATGATTGTTGATGGATGGGATATCGGCAAAATTAGCGATTTCTTTATTGCCTGACAAATAATTTAAATCGGGAAAAAGGTTTTACACAAAGCCACATTCATTTATCTCCAGTATTAAAAATGCATATTAATTCACTTTTAAAGGCATTATTAATTTTAAATTGAGGGAAAGTGATTCTCATTACGCTAACTCCTATAAGGCTAGAAATCACATATAGATCTCAGCCAGTAACTCATAGGAGACTAACCATGAAAAATTTCATACGATTTGTACCCTGGATTCTACTATCGAGCCTTCTTGGTTGCGGTGGTGGTAGCTCAGCACCTTCGGATAATACGACCTCAGATAAGGATGGTGATGGTTTGACAGATTCGGTAGAAATAAATGGCTGGCAAATTGTCATAGATGCGGGTGGATACGGCACATTGGCTGATGCGTCCTTACTGGAAACCAGACTGGTTACCAGTAACCCGGATATTGCCGATACTGATAATGATGGATTGAACGATGGAGAAGAGTTTATCAATAATTCAGATCCAGCCAGCGCAGATACAGATCGGGATGGCCTGTCAGATTTCGATGAAGTCACACGTTGGGGGACAAATGCTTCGAGTGCTGATAGTGATGGTGATAGCAGAGATTCAACAGGTACTCGCCCGCCAGATTCCAGTTTTTTTGATAGTGCCGAAGTCTTAGCCGGTACTGCACCAAGCCAGGCTGATACTGATGGTGATGGCTTGTCGGATTATCAGGAGTTTGAACAAAACCGGGATCCTGTTATTGCTGAAATTGCACGAGCGAATATCCAGGTAACCGGTGATATCGCCATTAAATTAAATGTGACTTATAGTGAAACCAGTGGTAGCAGTACTGAATATGGTTCAACTTTTTCTACAAGTAACACGACTTCACAATCCCGTTCAGACACAGAAAGCACTGCGATCACTCATGCCGCGTCTAAAGGAGGAGAAGGTTTTTTTGATGATCTTGAATTTAGTAAAGAAGGTGCAATTAAGTTTTTTGGTGGAAAGTTACTAGAACTGGGACGCAGTACAGCTTGCGAATGGGGTGAAACAGGTAATGTCAATGCATTGGGACTAATCCAGTTTAATCCACAGAATTTACCAGTAGATGTGCCTGTCCTGACTGATCACATTGAAACTCGTGCAACCATTGCTCGTAATATTTTTAATCCGGTAGCCAATTCTTTTGGTTTGTGTGATGAACCAACACCAGAGACAACCAATACCACTTCGACAACATTAACAACATCTTCGTCCCGCACTGCAACAGAAGAATATTCACGTTACCAGAAGGATTATCAGGAAAAGACTGAAACCAGCTCATCCGGTACGGTATCTTTAGCGATACGTGTGAGCAATACCAGTGAGCAAACCTTTACTTTAAGTAACCCGGAACTCACTATGATGCAATGGCAAAATGACCCCAGTGCCGGATCATCAGCAGGATCAGGTGCATTTCAAACATTGGCTACATTAACAACCAGTGGTACAACTTCATTTGTTATAGCACCAGGGGCATCGACTACAGTTCAATTACAGAATAATAACGTCAATGCTGATTTTATTAAGGCTTTCCTGGCAAGACCTCAGGCTATATTCTTCAGCCCTGCTAATTTCACTTATACCGATGTGGATGGAAATGATTTCAGGTATATCAATGAACAGAATTTTAATCGAACAGCGACTGTAGTTATTGACGATGGTCAAAATCCAGTAGCCCGTTTTCAGGTTGCTACAAACGTTGATCGGACTGCGGATGGTGATTTTGCAGGACTTTCCGTCGCCAAATTATTTAGTGATATTTTAGCCGATGAGGGTTATTCCCACACAGTAGCTTCTGTCAGCCGAAAAGATGACTCAGGTAATTCAGTTAGTGTTATTGAACTGGAAAGTATCAATGCTAAAGGGACAATCATTCCCAATACACTTCCTGATCCATTCACTGGTAATGGTGTGTTAGGAGATCCACAACGTCGCTGGGTGATTTATTTACGTGAAGAAACAGATAGCAATAAGCTGATCACCAATTTTGATGAACTGGTTTTAAATCCAGCTGAAGAATTAAGACTGGTTTATATTCAGGATGATGATGGAGATGGTCTGTTTAAGCGTGAAGAGGAATTGTATGGTACTAGTGATGACCCGAATGATAGCTTTGCCACAGATTTCGATAGTGATGGCTTGACGGATGCTTTCGAAGTTAAAACCGGATGGGATATCAGTATTGACTATATCGATAACAATGGAACATCTCAGGTATTTGAATATCACGTAACCAGTAGTCCGATCAGTGATGATATGGATGAAGATGGACTAAATGATGGCGCAGAAAAAGCAGCCGGCACTGATCCCTTCAATCGTGACACTGATGGGGATGGCGTAACTGATGGCTGTGAAGTCAATCCCTTATCACCAGATGTAACAACCACTAATGGCTCATCATTAGCATCCTGCAATTATGCTTTTGCTTATATTGTTAAATCTAATCAAGGACTGGAATTGTTTCGAATTGATGCTGGCGATGGTTCTCTGGAAGCAGTTCCAGATCCTGTGCTTACCTATCCAGGTAGTAACATCAGTGGTATCAAAAATTCAATTAGTATTGATCCTCAAGGTCGCTTTGCCTATTCAGTGAATGGATCACGGGGTGAAGTGAATGGTTTCACCTTAAACAAAGGTACCGGACAGTTAACAGCTTTTGCTAATGCCTATCAATATAACTCTAACTTTAGTGGTCTTGAAAACTGGTATTATGTCACAGTGGATCCTACTGGTTCTTTTGTTTATGCAGCTGACCTGGGGCCTGATAGAGATGGAACCAATGCTTTTGTCATTCAGGATGGCAGTATTAATGGAACAACTGAAGGACAACTGGAAAAAGTCGATTTTGATAATTCAGGTGTTTTATATAATCCGGAAAAAATCGTCTTTCATCCAGATGGAGATGTTGTCTATATCATGAATCATGGTAACGATTTAGGAATCGCCTCAGTTAACGTTGATCCAGCCAGTGCCGAGTATGGGCATTTTAACGAAATAACAGGGGCACCCTTTGATATTATTTATAATATAAATGATCTTGTCATTAACCCGGATGGAAAGACTCTTTATGTTTCAACTCGAAGTTCGGATAATTCCAGTTTTTATCTTAGAAGTTATCATATCACCCAAAGCAGTTCCGCTGATGAAGTCAAAGGACAATTAACGCTAGAGAGTAGCATAAGACTACCCGGTGAGGTTCGATCACTGGTTATTGATCCTAATGGTAAATATCTGTTTGGATCAGATAGTGATAATGACTGGATTTTACCCTGGTCGATAGATCCTGAGACAGGCAATCTGACCGCTGTTGATCGTTTGCCGGGAACTGATGAACATGATGGCTTTGCATCTGCCAGTAACCCTGACCAGCTGGCAATACTTCCCAGCGGACGAGCTTTATATGTTGGCGTAACAGACGGTATTCTAGTGCAGTCGGTAGATCTGGATAGCGGATTTGTAAAGGAATTTAATCCAGCTGTTGATATTCCTGTTGGTAGCGGAAGTCCTGATCAAATAGTGATTTACAAAGTAGAATAATTATGCAATCCCCGATTGATTCAGAGCGCCTCAAGTTTTAGATTTGTTTAGGAATGCGACAGGCCAATCTATTGATACAATCTCAGGATAAATCGGAGATTAATTTCAGCCAGAAAAAAACCAGCTTTATGCTGGTTTTTTTCTGGAGCCCATCAACCTGGAATCCAGGTTCACTCCAGGCTAGTTTAATCATCTATCGCTTATCTAAATATTGTAGCCCTGCTCTTCGTGACATACGATATCCAGACCTTGAGTCTCTTCATCTTCATCAACTCTCAAAGTAACAAACATGGCAACCACTTTAAGAATTACGTAAGTTAAAAGCCACGTCCAGAATGCTATAGAAATTATCCCTTCTAGCTGTACAATTATTTGAGAGGTTGTATCCATTCCTTCAGCCAGACCAGCTCCGCCAAATTGAACTGCGACGAATAGTCCGGCAAATAAAGTGCCCAGTATGCCACCAACACCATGCACCGGGAAAACATCCAGAGAATCATCTATTAGAAGTTTTTGCTTTATTGATGTAGTCGCCCAGAAACAAATAATACCAGCGGAAAAACCTATAAATAAAGCAGCCATCGGACCTACAAAACCCGAAGCAGGTGTAATAGTACCCAATCCTGCAACCATACCTGTCACGATACCTAGCGCTGATGGTTTTCCAAACTTTACCCACTCAATCATCATCCAGGTAAATGCACCTGTAGCGGCACTGATATGAGTAACCAGCATTGCCATACCTGCATCACCATTAGCAGCAACAGCACTACCGGCATTGAAACCAAACCAGCCTACCCATAACATACCAGCACCTGTAACTGTCATGGTCATGTTATGCGGCATCATTTGTCTTGTGGCAAAACCTTTACGATTTCCAAGTACCACTGCAGTCGTAATAGCGGCAACACCTGCAGTAATATGAACAACGGTACCACCGGCAAAATCCAGTAATCCCATTTTTGCTAACCAGCCGCCACCCCATACCCAGTGACAAACCGGCAAATAAACCAGTACAAACCATAATACGCTAAATATTAACATGGCAGAAAAACGCATACGTTCTGCAAAACCACCAACAATAAGTGCGGGCGTTATTATCGCAAAAGTCATTTGGAACATACTAAAAACTGACTCCGGAATAGTTCCACTTAATGAATCTTTGCTAATACCGGCCAGGAAGAAATTGGAAGTTCCTCCTATCCAGTCATTCATTGAGCCGCCATCAGAAAATGCCAGGCTATAACCACCTATCACCCAGATAATGGTAACAACACAGGTAATGGCAAAGCATTGCATTAATACTGAAAGTACATTTTTTGCGCGAACCAGACCACCATAGAAGAGAGCCAGTCCGGGTAATGTCATGAACAAAACCAGAGCTGTTGAGGTAAGTATCCAGGCTGTATCACCTGAATTCAAAGTATCTGATGCAAAACTATTAAATGATGATAAGCACAATAATAAAAGAATAAGTAAACGGGATAATATCATTCATCTCTCCTTCTATAGCGCAGTTGAACCTGATTCATTTGTGCGAATACGAATCACATTTTCCAGTGCTGTTACAAATATCTTTCCATCACCAATTTTACCTGTATTGGCCGAATTTATAATAGCCTCTACAACCTGATCAACCCGCTCATCATCGGTTGCTATTTCAAGTTTAACCTTTGGAATATACTCAACTTGATACTCTGCCCCCCGATATAATTCTGTATGACCTTTCTGCCGACCAAAACCTTTTACTTCCGTTACAGTCATACCCTGTATTCCTATATCAGCCAGTGCTGCTCTTACATCATCGAGTTTAAAGGGTTTAATAATTGCAGTTATAATTTTCATAGTTCCTCTTATATATTTAATGGTGTAAATAACCTTCTACTTCAATCGTATTTGGGCACAATAATTGTGCATTATTCCATTTTTTTATCAGTGATTCACGGTTTTATCATTTTTTTTAAATATAACCATAGATTCAACATGGGCAGTCTGAGGAAACATATCCATCAAGCCAAAGTGGCTAATCTTATAGCCTGCCTCGCAAAGTACCTTAGTATCTCTCACCAGGCTGGATGGCTGACAGGATACATAGACAATGATTGATGCCTGCATTGACTTTAAATGCTCTACTATTTCCAATGCACCAGATCTGGGCGGATCGAGCAATATTTTATCATATCGTTGTTTCATCCAGCTTAGTGAGGTATCAATCGAGGTTAAATCACAGGCAAAATATTGAGTGTTGGTTATTCCATTTTCCAATGCGTTTTCTTTGGCTCGATTCACCATGACTTCATCTCCTTCAATGCCGGTTACCTGAGCTGCCAGGCTAGCCATAGGTAGTGTAAAATTACCCAGTCCACAAAATAAATCCAGAATATGATCACTGGCTTTTATATCCAGAAATTGTATCGCCTGTTTCACCATTTGCTGGTTAACCCCCGCATTTACCTGAGTAAAATCATTTGCATTAAATCGAATTGATATATCACTATCTTGCAGGGGGTTAAAGCGTAGAACCTGTTGAGCAGGATATAGCGGTGTGACTGAGTCAGGTTTATGAGGCTGTAACTGTAACCAGAAGCCGGTTTGTCTTGCAAATTCAATCAATGCAGTCTGATCAGAATCAGATAAGGGTTGCAGGTGTCGAAGGACTAACATGCAATTATCATCATCCGCCGCAACTTCGATCTGTGCTATGGTTTGCCGGGCATCCAGTTTACCGATTAAATCCATGAGTTTATCCAGGTTTTGACCTACCTGATCAATCAAAATAGGACAACTGTGCATATCAGCCAGATAGGGTTTATTTCGTTCTCTGAAACCTACCAGTAAACGCTCTTTTTTGATTACATATTTCACACCCAGTCGAGCTTTACGCCTATAACCCCATGGCTCAGCTGTTAATACAGGTAAAACTTCACCGATTTCTATACCTGCATGATTCATCATTTCCAGCACAGACTGTTGCTTTAAATCAATTTGATATTGTGAACTGACATGTTGCATGCTACAGCCACCGCAGATTGAAAAATGCTCACATTTTGGTTTTATTCGATGATCAGAAGCTTCTATAATTTCAACGATTGATGCCTCTGAATATCGTTTATTATCTTTATTTATCTGAATTTTTACTCTTTCGCCAGGTAAAGCAGCAAACACAAATACGGTTTTCCCATTATGATGAGCGATTCCCCGCCCCTCATGAGACAAACTTTCTATAACCACTTCAAACGGCTCAGGTAACTGGCGCCTACGATTCTTTTTTCGTGACATATGAGACTCTTCAGGAAGGTTTATAAATCAAGCCAGTTTTTTTCAAACTCGATTAATTGAGGTTTTTCGGATTGTTTCAGTATCTGTCTAACTTGCAGGCACTTACTGGAATACAGATCAAAATTAATTTCACCTTTATTGCGCTGCCAGTTTAAAAACAACAGGTAAGTTTTCAGCACATCAAGTTCACCGCTCTCACGAATAAGGCCGGTTTCTCCAGATAACCAGATTTCCCGTATTTTATCAGGCTGTAGCCCCATATTACCCGGGATATTACATAATGTAGCGATATCATTCAGCGCAACAATAGAGCTGGACTGCACCCCCGATAGCACGTTCATTAAATCTATATGTCGATTATTTTCAGCGGACCAGTAATTCTCGGCCACTACGGGATATAAAAGTGAACGATAGTGTAATACGGGAAAAGCAAACCCTTTACCATTCCAGGAAATTAATATCGGGTTATAGCGTTTAATACCCGCAAAAAAACGTTGGATAATATCTTCTTCATCCGAATTTTCATCACCTAAAGACCATAACCTGAAATCTTCATCATTAACTAATATGATTGATATAGAAGCAATTTTATGAAGATGATAAGGCAGAATTTCTGTATTAGACTGTTGTCTTAACTTTAGAAAAACTGCTTTAAGGACATAGTCTTCTGAAAGACCATGCAAATCATATAGACGACGAGCACCATCAATATCGGGTATAGTATGTATATTGAAAACTAAATTATTCACTGGTTATATCTAAGTCAGATATATTTGTTCAGGCAGGAAAAACATCTGTAGATAAATAGCGGTCACCACGATCACAGATGATACTCACAATGGTCGCATTTTTGATCGTAGAAGATAAACGTAAAGCAGCAGCAACAGCACCACCGGATGATATCCCGCAAAAAATACCCTCAATAGCTGCCAGATCCCGGGTCGTTTGCTCCGCTTCCTGTTGGCTAACATCAAGTACAGAATCAATATTTGCTGGATCGTAAATTTTCGGTAAATACTCTTCAGGCCAGCGCCTGATGCCAGGTATTGTAGCACCTTCAGCAGGATGTACCCCCACTACCTGAATAGCCGGGTTTACTTCTTTAAAGTATCGGGAACATCCCATTATAGTACCGGTAGTACCCATAGAACTTACAAAATGAGTGATTTTCTGCTCAGTTTGTTGCCATATTTCCGGACCAGTAGTTAAGTAGTGAGCTAAAGGATTATCAGCATTCGCAAATTGATCAAGCACTTTTCCCTGTCCTTTATTTTGCATATCCAGTGCTAGATCACGAGCTTCAAGCATATCTTCTACTAGTATGAGTTCGGCACCATAAGCTTTCATCACTGCCCGACGTTCCTGACTCATGTTTTTCGGCATGATTAAAACCATTTTATAACCCTTAATAGCACAGGCCATTGCTAGCGCTATTCCAGTATTTCCACTGGTAGCCTCTATCAGGGTATCCCCCTGCTTGATTTCCCCCCTGCTTTCAGCCTGTTTAATCATACTGAGTGCTGGCCGGTCTTTGACAGATCCTGCCGGGTTATTTCCTTCCAGTTTAACCAGAAGGTTATTACTTGGGTTATTAGAATCAAGTCGCTGTAATGTAACCAGCGGTGTATTTCCTATATAATCTTCCAGGTTCATATGCTTTTTTCTTTTTCATAAACTATTTACAATGTTCTATAGTTTAACTTGATTAAGCTAAATATAACACTGCCTATGGTGTTTCAAACTGGAGTTAATATTGAAAAAAACATTACTTGTCTGCTACCTGTCACTGATTAGTTTGAATTTATTTTCTGTTACATCAAAAGCAGATGAATACCTTGCTGAATCTGATTTTTTCGGTGAGTCACCTATTGTTTTAACTGTTTCCAGAATGAATAAGCCTCTAAAGGATTCTCCTGCCTCTGTAAGCGTCATAGATCGTCAAATGATTCGTAATTCTGGTGCAAGGCAGGTAGCCGATATTTTCCGTATGGTACCAGGAATGGTAGTGGGATATCACAATGGATACTCACCTGCAGTAACTTATCAGGGACTTGGCACTGAATGGCAGAGACAATTACAGGTTTTAATTGATGGAAGGTCAGTTTTTATCCCGTCATTCGGGGGGATACCCTGGTCAAATCTTCCATTACTACTGGAAGATATTGAAAGAGTGGAAGTGACACGCGGGCCAAATGCAGTTACCTATGGAGCCAATGCTTTCCTGGCAACAATAAATATAATTACTCGTCACGCAGCGGAAGATATTGGCACAAGGATATCCGTCACACACGATCTGGATAGTAACAATGAAGCCAAAGATATCTATTTTAGAGTTGGCAATCAATATCAGGATCTTGACTGGAAGATTACAGCGGGTACTCAGAAAGATGATGGTTATGAAATTAAAAATGACTCAAAATCATTGAAAATTATTAACTTCAGAACTGATTTTTTAACTGATTATAACCAGTTCTGGACAATACAGACAGGCATAAACCAGGGTGTATTTGATAAAGGTGATGGTGACCCTGATGATATATTTCGTGAGAATGAATCTACCAATATTTATCAAAATATAAAATGGGAACTGGTACAGGATAAGGTCACTACGCAAATACAACTTTCTCATACGAAACAGGATTTTAACGATAGCTTTACTTCTGAACGTCTTAATGAAACGATAGATGAAATCATTAACATGGATATATTTAGTTCAATTCCACTCGATATTACCATGGATATAAGCTACGACCGGGTTTCATCCAGAATGGATTTTGAGATATTTCAAAAAAGAAGCCTGACCGATAATACACAGTTAGTTTATGGTGCCAGTGTCAGAAAAGATAATGTGGTGTCTCAGTTTTTATTCAATGATACAGAGGATCACAAAATCACATCAAACAGGTTATTTTCAAGTATAGAATGGAAAAACCATGATGATTTAATTTTTGATTTTGGTTTTATGTTAGAAGACACGACTTACATTGATAATGAGCTTTCCAGTCGCCTTTCCATCATAAAAAAATTAGCCAACGGACATAATCTGAGACTGGTTTCTTCACAAGCTAAACGAAATCCGGTTCTATATGAAATCATCGGTAATACCCAGTTTCATCTTCAATTACCTGACAATCCCTTACAGATAAATGATGTTCCATTAATTACCTGGTTAGTGGATGGAAAAATTAAACCGGAAAAGATTCAATCTGAAGAAATTGGTTTGTTTAGCGAATATCTTGACCGTCAATTGAGTACGGATATTAAAATATTCAGCTACAAAATTACTAATCCAATTTTCGATTTTTCTACCACAATAATAGAACCTCAAACAGGATTGCCTCAAGATGTTACTAATGTAAAAAATGAACCACCTATATCCGCCAAAGGGATTGAAGCCTCTTTCAATTTTAGTCCACAACAGAAAGAATATCGATTATATGGGGGATTCACTCATTTAAAAGCCGACACCACTAATAAGAATGTTCAAGACTCTTTTCCCGAGTTAACTTTATTTGCCGGTGGTCATATTGACTTAAACCCTGATAATCAATTTTCATTATCACTGTATTATGTTGATAAAATGAGCTGGATAGATAACTCAACACTCATTGATGATCACATCAAACTGGATCTTCGGTATCAATATACTTTAAATGAAAAATATAATACTCAACTTGAATTTATAGGCTATAACCTGTACGAAGACTACTCAGAATATCTGAAAACTGGCAGTCAGGATCGTTCATTTCTATTGAGATTTTCAAGCAGATTTTAGAGCCATGATAAAAGGATTTTTTTTATGTAATCGGATGACAGTATTGTTCAGGTGGATATTCTTCGTCTGCTTATTTCTTCTTGCATCTCCTGGTTACGGGAAGGAAAATGTCATATTAATCATAAAAAGCAGTAATAATGATTTTTTCAACACGACCATCGAAAGCCTGATTAATAAAACGAATCATCAGGTAAAATTCATTGTTAAAAACCTGACTGACTTAAAAAAAGAGAAATCTCTAATAAAGCAAGCCACATATATTATTACATTAGGCATTACTGCTGCTGATTATGCTCATAATAATGCTGCAGGAACTCCCGCAATTCATTCATATATAACCGAATTTCAATATCTAAATAACATTAATACGCTACAGCATTCTGAAAATCAAACCAGTATATTTCTAAATCAACCCTTGCAACGATATCTTCATTTTATAAAGTTATTATTGGGAGCTAACAAAGTCGGTATAATGAGAAGTAAAAATAATATAGCGTCTCATGAAAAGGTAATAGAATTTTCAAAGAATCCGGGGGTTGAATTAGAGCAGGTACTTTTTGAGAAAGGTGAGAATCCTTTACATAAGATAAAAGATTTACTGAAAAGAAATGATGTTTTACTCAGTTCGCCAAATCCCAATATTTATAATCGACACACCTTAAAAGGAATACTATTAAGTGCTTACCGACAGAATAAGCCGGTTATTAGCTACTCTCCTTCACATGTAAAATCAGGTGCTTTAGCTGCAATATTTTCATCACCCGAAAATATTGGCCATCAAATTTCAGATGTATTAAATCATTCTCTTGAAGACATTAATTTTAGACCCGAAAATTTTTATTATGCGGCTGAATTTGATATTCAGATAAATCAACGAGTTGCAAAATCATTGAATCTAAAACTGGCAGATGAAGAACAGGTGCTTATTAACTTGAGGTCTGAATCTAAGCAATGAACTGTTTTTTTAAAAGTATCACAGTATTCGTATTAACGAATTCACATTTAAGGATAATATAAAAATGCGATTTCGAATAAAATACCAGATACTTATAATCGCAATGATCCCCGTATCTTTAATTGATGCGTTTTATACCTATATCCATATAAATAGCAGCATTAATCATGCTGAGGAGTTACTTAAAAATAAAGGGGAAATTATCGCGCAACAAATTGCCGGTGCTTCTGAGTTCAGTTTATTATCAGGTAATTATCTTCAGATACAACACTTTCTGGATCAGTCTATCAATACCAATAATGTTCTTTTTCTATCCGTTTATGATACTGAAGGTAACGTTATCGCTCAGGTTAAAAGTTCTCATTATAATTCTGAATTAAGTACTGAGTACTCCTATTACCGCCAACCTATTCAAACTCATGACATAAATTCGCAGGATATCTTTACCCCGGATAACGATGGAGAGAAAGCTCCTCTTCGACATCTTGGCTGGGTGCATATGTATATATCAAAACATCAGCTTCAACAAAATAAAATTGATATATACAATAATGGGGCAATTTTCTTTTTTGCCATGTTAATCATCGCTGGTGTATTAACCATGTCAATCAGTCAACGCCTGACCCGACCTATTTACAAAATGCTCAATCATTTGAAACGGATAGAGACAGGTCAATTAGGCGATATTATCGATGATGTTGAAAGTAATGAAATTGGCGATGTACAAAAAGGATTTAATAGCATGTCTCAAGCATTATTAGCCAATAGAATGCAGCTTGATCAAAAAATTAAAACCGCGACACTGGAATTAATGAATGCAATTACAAATCTGGAATATAACAACAGAGAATTAGCGATTGCCAGAGACAATGCTCAAAAAGCTGATCAGGTTAAATCACAGTTTCTAGCAAATATGAGCCATGAAATCCGCACCCCTATTAATGGTATTCAGGGTTTTATTAACTTATTATCAAATACAGGTTTGCATCAGGATCAGCAACGGTATGTCAATATTATTAGACAGTCTACTATCGATTTGACTTATATCGTCAATGAAATTCTCGACTTTTCAAAAATCGAATCGGGTAAGGTGGAATTATTAGAAACCGAGTTTGATTTATATAAACTGGTGGAAACTACTCGTGATAGCCTGTATGCCAGTACTCTGGAAAAAAATATTGATCTTTTTCTCAGTATATACAGTGATACTCCTCGAATGCTTATTGGTGATGTCATGCGCCTGAAGCAAATATTAATTAATCTTATTGGTAATGCCATTAAATTTACCGATCAGGGGTATGTATCTATTACTGTTTTAATGGAAGATTTCGATGATGAACAGGTAACCATTAAATTCGATATTAAGGATACAGGGATTGGTATTTCCGCCGATAATCAGAAAAGTTTATTTAAAGCATTTAAACAAATAGAATCAGATACAAATAGACGCTTTTCGGGAACAGGGCTCGGTCTTGTTATATCCAGAAATTTAGCCAGTTTAATGGGGGGAGATATAAAATTAGAGAGTAAAATTAACTCAGGTACTCTTTTTTCATTATATATTCCTTTCAAGCTTCCAGCAGCACTGGAATATCAACCAGAAAATGATCAGCCCAGGTTGAAAACCGCTATGATCTTTGCCTCAAATAAGATCGCTCTAAATGAAGTACAAACCTTATTTAATCGGATTAATTTAAATACTGAAACTAAATTAATAGATAATTCTTCTATAACTGAACAATTACAAATCGAACTTGAACAAAACCTCAATTATATTGATTACATCGTCATCGATTTACGCCATATTAAATATCATCCTGATCTGTTTATCTCAAAAAAGGTTAAGGATCAGTGTGATGCCATTGTCATGCATTATGATATAAGTATGATAGATATTTCAGCATATTCTGGCTATCGCTTTATATCGGTCATTTCTAACTCTGATAATCTGCCTGATCTGTTAGCCAATCAAATTAAAAATTCAGGTCTGACTACTTCTGAAATAAGAGCAATTGAAAGTATAACGCCTAAAAAGATTCTGGTTGTCGATGATAATTCAATCAACCTGGCTTTAGCCTGCGAATTAACCCGATTATGGGGACACGATCCACTGAAAGCAAAAAATGCACAGGAAGCAATGGCGTTATTCGAAAAAAATGATTTTGACCTGATTCTTCTGGATATACAAATGCCGGAAATTGATGGCGTTGAACTTATGCTAATGATGCGAGAAGCTCAGCCTGCATTAACAGCTCCAATTATAGCCATTACAGCCAATGTTCTTGAAAAAGAAAAAGAACGTTTGATGAAACTGGGTTTTGATGGATATATCAGTAAACCGATTGATGAGGAAAAACTCAGAAAAATACTTGAACCCAAAAAACCTGTAACTCCACTTGCTAATCCCGAAAAAGTTGAACAGGAAGTACATGACTCAATCGATTTTAAATTAACCCAAAAGTTAACCGCACATAATCAAAAACTGGTTAACTCGACTCTTTCTATGCTACAACTGGAGATTCCCCGATTTATTAAGGAAATTGAAGATAATTTTAAAAACCCGGATACAGAAAAATTATCAGCGATCATCCATAAATTAAGGGGAGTTACCTGCTATGTTGGGCTTCCAGTATTAAAAAAATTATTAATCGATATTGACTCTATTAAAGAAGCTACGCCTGATGAAAGTTTAAAAATGAGTTTACAAATAAACAATGAATTGAAAAAAATTCACCAGGCTATAGATCAGTATAAATCAACTGCTGAGTAATCCAGCATGAAGTTAAACATGGATTCAGCCAGTAATTTCAAGCACGACCATTGCAACTACATAGTGTTTTTCATCCGAAAGAGAGAGCATGGCATGATTTATTTTTCTGGCTTTTAAGTGACTATCTGCCTGATCATGAAAAAGGAGTTCCGGTTTACCCGAACGATCATTGGCAACTTCAATAGAATGAAACCATATTCCACCAGATAAACCAGTCCCTATCGCTTTACTTGCTGCTTCCTTGGCTGCAAATCTTGAGGCCAGAAAACTTGCACTGCGTTTTCTCTTTAGATATTGGTTAAATTCCTGATCAGTTAAAATGCGATGAGCAAAGCTATCACCATATCGTGTCACCAGCCTTTTAAAACGAGCAATTTCAGCAATATCAACGCCTATACCTGAAATCATATTGCATCCTATATGGAATAATTGCGTGCTTCAATAATAAGTCGTTTCATCTCCCTGACTGAATTAGCCAGTCCATGAAATAAAGCATCAGCAATAATGGCATGACCAATATTCAATTCAACTATCAGTGGATTACGCGCTATAGCCTGCACATTATGATAATGTAAGCCATGTCCTGCATTGACCTGTAAACCTTTTGAGTGTGCATAATCTATAGCTTCATTTATTTCAGTTAATAAAGTTGCCTGCTGAACTTCACTGTTGGCATCAGCAAAATGTCCTGTATGTATTTCAATACAAGGCACTTTACAGGCAATTGCGGCATCAATTTGCTGTTGATTACCATCAATAAATAAAGATACACGAATATCATTATCAGCCAGTTGTTTACATGCCTGTTCAATTCGATCAAAGCCCTGCACAACATCCAGACCACCTTCTGTAGTGAGCTCCTCTCTTTTTTCAGGGACCAGGCAACAATCTTCTGGTAATAATTTTATTGCAAAATCAACCATTTCTTCGGTCACAGCCATTTCAAGATTCAGCTTGGTCTGCACCATCTGCTTTAATAAAAGACAATCTCTTTCCTGAATATGACGACGATCTTCTCTTAAATGAAAAGTAATAGAGTCTGCTCCTGACTGTTCTGCTATGACGGCAGCGGTGACTGGATCAGGGTATCTTGTTCCTCTTGATTGTCTGAGCGTTGCAATATGATCGATATTTACACCCAATAGTGGTTTAACATGTGTCATAGTATTATTTCTTATTCATTTGTTGATAAAATTTACGCGATTGTAACGTTCTGCCATTCAGGTTGAAATCAATAATTTGGCGCATTATTCGTTTTGCAGTCATTAATAAATCGGGGCTATGAAACTGTCTATCGTGGATGGCAAGTAGATGAACACCAGTGAAGGAATTTTGATCTGCTTTATCAGCAAGCTCCAGCCCCGATGTGGCATCAAGAACATAATTATTTTCAGCATTTATTTTTTTATTCAAGGTTACATCTATTGATAAATCAGGCATATAACCTAATTCAGATAATAATTCCATTTCAAAATTTCTAAGTTCACTTTCAAGCACTGTATCTGTATGAGATAACTCAATTAATAAAGTTTGATAACGGTGAAAAAGATTATTATATTCCTGCTGTACAGGCAGGAAATAAAGAAGTAACTCATTAATATAAAATACTGATGGTATATTTTCAGGTAGTACTAATATTCTATGACAATCAACCTGAGTTAATAACTTTAATTCCGACTGTCCACTCCAACCAACTGAAAGACGATTACAGATTTGAAAATTTGAAGCATCACGACGTTTTTTTGCAGCTTTTACCAGTACATTTAAACGCCCGTAGTCCTCGGTAAGCAGGTTTAATATTAAACTCGAATCCTGATAATCCCTACGATGCAAAATAAAAGCAGCCTGATCATTGATACGATTTTGCATTTATTTAAAAAATTTCACTACTTTAAGTCATTGATAATAAATTCTGAAACCGAAAATATTAGTACCTGTAGATATTTATCAAAATTACTTTCTAATCGTTTGAATAACCGAATGCAGCTAGAGAACGTTCATCATCTGACCAGTCTTCACGAACTTTTACCCATAACTGTAAATAAACTTTCTGATCGACTAGTCGTTGAATATCAACCCTGGCCTCAGAACCTATTTTTTTTAATAATGAACCACCTTTGCCAATAATGATGCCTTTTTGAGATTTACGTTCAACCCAGATTGATGCGGAAATCCTGACTAAATCCTGTTCTGTTTTATAATGTTCCACATTCACTGTTATTGAATAGGGTAATTCCTGAGTAAGAATTCTAAAAAGCTTTTCTCGGACTATCTCAGCGACAATAAATCGCATAGGTTTATCTGTTAGCTGGTCATCAGGAAAATGTGGTATTCCTTCTGGTAAGCGCATTTGTATCTGAGACATTAAACGATCCAGATTTTCTTCTTTCAATGCTGATACAGGAACAATATCAGTGTTAGGTAATATTTCGGATATTCTCTGGATGACAGGTAATACATCATGTTTTTTTAATTGATCAATTTTATTAAGTACCAGTAGAACATTATCCAGGTTTTCAATTTTTTTAAGAACCAGTTCATCATCCCCATTAAAATTACGAACATCCAGAAGCACGCATATTAAATCTACATCGCTTAACATACTGGTCGCTGCACGATTCATATAGCGATTAATCGCTTTTTTCTGGCTTTGATGTATGCCCGGGGTGTCTACAAAAATGCACTGATATTCAGCTGTCGTTTTAATACCTAGAATCTGATGTCGAGTTGTTTGAGGACGCTTAGCAGTAATGCTTAGTTTTTCACCAACTAAAGCATTCATCAAGGTTGATTTACCGGTATTGGGCTTACCGATCAGGGCAACATAACCACAAATAAATTGTGTACTACCCATTTTTAATCTGCTTTAAAGCCATCGATGCTGCCATCTGTTCCGCTTTTTTTCGACTACTGCCCTTACCAATAGCTTTTACTTCCTGACTATCAATATTACATTCTATGGTAAATATCTGATCATGAGACTTTCCTTCTGTTTTTATCACTTCATAAACAGGTAAATCGATTTTTTTTCCCTGCAGATATTCCTGCAGCGTTGTTTTTGGATCTTTTAAATCAGTTGGCGATGGTAAAGTGACCAGATAATCTTCATATAGATACAGAATTGTTGTCTCACATTGATCAAATCCTGCATCCAGATAAATTGCACCAAAAATAGCTTCCATTGCATCAGATAGAATAGAGGCTCGTCTAAATCCACCACTTTTCAACTCGCCGCTACCTAACAATAAAAAATCACCCAGATTGATATCCCTGGCTACTGTCGCCAGGGCTTCTTCTTTCACCAGACTGGCTCTTAGCCTACTTAATTCACCTTCATCTGATTTATTTAAACGTTTAAAAAGATAGCCGGACATAACCAGCCCCAGAACACTATCACCTAGAAACTCCAGTCTTTCATTATTTTTATTTTTTGAATAACTACGGTGAGTTATGGCATTTTGAAGAAGTTTTTCATCCTTAAAATTGTAGTTAATAATGGTCTGTAACTGTTTAACAGATTTCACCTTTTAATCTCGACTGAATAGGTAAAGTGAGCACCAATAAATAAATCCCCCAAATAGGGTTTTCTAACTTCGTAATCAGCAGTAATAGTTGTAATATCATCACTTCTGGAGAATTTAAAGTCTTTCTTCGTTAAAGTCCTCACAGAGTTGATATTTAATCGACGATTTATGGATTTCCATAATTCACTCCTGGAGTCTACATCAACAGAGTCATCCTTAGCTAACCCGTCCAACACGGAACGAACACTGTAATAATCAATATACATTGGTAAAACCTTAAACCCGGAAACAGTAATTAATCCAAAAAGACCAATTACAGCAATCCAGCCAATGGTGGTTAAGCCCTGCTGAGAATGTCTATTTATCATATTAGATCTCTATAGTTTTGTGCCAATACGAGATAAATCAAGCCCACTACCTCCCGTTCGCCAATCCAGGTGCATCCATATGGTGACAGCTTTTCCTACCAGATTTTCTTCAGGTACGAATCCCCAGAACCGACTATCATTACTATGATCGCGATTATCCCCCATCACAAAATAATGACCTTCAGGTACGATTATCTCACCATTGGCACTAAATTTAACTTGTTCATCGATCATCATAGTATGTTTTATATCATCGATCTGCTCAATAAAAATATCACCACCCTTCATATTATCAGAAGTTGTACCCTGCCCGGCGTAGGTTTCCTGAAACTCAACTGTTAAAGGTTTATCATTGATCATTAAACGACGATTATAATAACTCACATGGTCTCCTGGCAAACCAATCACTCTTTTTATAAAATCAAGTGATTCATCCTCAGGAAAACGAAATACAGCAATATCACCTCGTTTCACCTTATTTCCATCAGTCACCTGAGTATGTAAAACGGGTAAGCGTAAACCATATTGATATTTATTCACCAGAATAAAATCACCCACTAGTAATGTCGGCATCATAGACCCGGAAGGTATGCGAAACGGTTCATACAAAAAAGAACGTAAAATCATGACAGCTAACAGTACAGGGAAAAAAGATTTAGCATATTCAACCAGTATGGGCTCATGAATAGATTTTCCACTGGACACCTGCTTACGTTTACCGGCAAATAGCAGGCTATCAATAAGCCAGATTAAACCAGTTAGTAATACAGCAATGACTAGCAAAAATTCAAAATCAAAATGAATCATAGTTTTGGAATCCGTTTATTTATCTATAGGTAAGGTTAGTTTGTAGTGTTAGCTTTTGTTATCGACCTGTAATACTGCAAGAAAGGCTTCCTGAGGAATTTCTACTCTACCCACCTGCTTCATTCGTTTTTTTCCTGCTTTTTGCTTTTCCAGTAATTTCTTTTTACGGGTAACATCACCACCATAACATTTAGCAGTTACATTTTTCCGTAATGCTTTAACATTTGTTCTTGCGACTATATTTGCACCTATAGCAGCCTGTATTGCTACATCGAACATTTGACGCGGTATTAATTCTTTCATTTTACTGGCTAAATCACGTCCTCGATAATCAGCATTATCACGATGTACTATAATTGACAGTGCATCCACTCTTTCACTATTAATTAACACATCCAGTTTAACCAGATTCGCAGCTTCGAAACGAAGAAAATCATAATCAAATGAGGCATATCCTCTACTGACACTTTTTAACTTGTCAAAAAAATCTAAAACAACCTCACTCATAGGTAACTCAAAGACAATTGATACCTGAGTTCCCATATAGACAATCTCTTTCTGGACACCTCTTTTTTCAATACAGAGTGTTATTATTGCACCAATATAGGCTTCAGGCGTCAAAATATTAGCCTGGATAATCGGCTCTCTAATTTCATTAATCTTATTAACAGCCGGTAATTCTGCAGGGTTATGAATTTCAATAATTTCACCCTGAGTCGTTTCAACCTGATATATAACAGTCGGTGCGGTGGTTATCAAGTCCAGATCATATTCCCGCTCAAGTCGTTCCTGCACAATTTCCATGTGCAGCATACCAAGAAAACCACAACGAAATCCAAATCCCAAAGCCTGCGATGACTCAGGTTCAAACTGTAATGCAGCGTCATTGAGCTTTAGTTTTTTTAGTGCCTCTCGACAATTTTCATAATCATCAGAGCTAATTGGAAAAAGTCCGGCGAAAACTCTGGGCTGGACTTCCTTGAAATCTGGTAAAGCTTCTAAAGCAGGGTTCTTACTGGAAGTAATTGTATCCCCAACCTTGGCAGACTCAATATCCTTTATACCTGAAATAATATAGCCAACATCGCCACAGGATAAGACTTCTGTCTGTTTTCGTTTAGGTGAAAAAATTCCTACCTGATCAACATAGAATTCCCGTCCACTTGACATCATTTTTATCTTTTGACGAGGTCTGATCGAACCCTGTTTTATCCTGACAAGCGTAATAACACCTACATAACTATCAAACCAGGAGTCAATAATTAATGCTTTAGGTGAAGCATCAGGATCCCCCTGAGGTGGCGGTACGAGAGCGATCAGTTGCTCTAGTAATTCATCTATTCCTAAGCCTGTTTTTGCACTGACTTCTATGGCCTGGCTGGCATCAAGTCCAATGACACTCTCAATTTCATTCTTGACTCTGGGAGCATCCGCTGCAGGCAAGTCAATTTTATTGAGAACGGGAATAACTTCCAGATCCATATCAATTGCCGTGTAACAGTTTGCCACACTCTGGGCTTCTACTCCTTGAGAAGCATCAACCACCAAAAGGGCACCCTCACAGGCAGCCAGAGAGCAGGATACTTCATATGAAAAATCTACATGACCTGGCGTATCGATAAAATTGAGTAAATAAGTTTCACCATCTTTCGCTGTATAGTTTAACGATACAGATTGTGCCTTGATGGTAATACCCCGTTCACGTTCCAGATCCATTGAATCCAGAACCTGCTCGGACATTTCACGTTCAGTCAAACCGCCACAGACCTGGATAAACCGATCCGCAATGGTCGATTTACCATGATCGATATGGGCAATAATTGAAAAATTCCGGATATTCTTCATCCGCATAATAAGTAGACCTGTTTAAAAAGCCCGCGAATTTTACGGGAAACTGCGACAAAGCGACAGCGTAAAAAGAGAAATTCGTATATATGCAGAAAAAAGATAGCCAGAAATTAATTTAAAATGAGCTTTCTGAGTGCTTTTTCATCAATAAAATAGTGGCAGACCTCTTCACCCTGATATTGCAGCACAGGTACTTTAGTATCATACAGGCGTATTAATTCTGTATCCCGATCAATATCAGATTCTATCCACTCAAAATCCATTTCCTTTTGTAAAGACACCAATGCGAGCCGCATGGACTCGCAGAGGTGACAATTTTCTCTGTAATATAATGTAAACTGTTTTTTAATTACAGCCACTCTATGGTTTGATTGCAAGAAATACTGGACCATTGCTGCGTTGAATCAGTATCGCAACAGATTTACCCGGTTTCAAGTTTTCCGCAATAGAAGTAAACTCTTCAACAGAGTTGATACTACGATTATCCAGCATACTGATTACATCACCTTGACGGATTCCAGATAATTGCGCTGCTCCAGCATGATCTAAAGATTGCACGATGACACCAGAATCGACTTTAAGCTTATTTTTAGTCGCTTGATCCAGTTCTTTTACGCTCATACCCAATATAGACTGTCCTGTTTCTTTCTTTTCATCCGGTTGCGTTTGAGTATCAGCCACTTCATTTGGTAATTGCGCAATTGTTACATAGATTGTGCGTCTGGATTTATTCCGGATCACAGTTACTTCAGCAGGTTTCCCGACCTGAGTACGACCGACTATCGGTGGCAAACTTGATGAACGGGTGATTTTTTTACCATTGAATTCAACAATTACATCACCAACCTGCAATCCAGCTTCCTGAGCAGGACTATCCTCCAAAACCTTAGCGATCAAAGCACCATGAGGCATAGACATACCAAATGAATCGGCGAGCTCTCTGGTCACTTCCTGAATCAGGACACCTAACCAGCCACGCGAAACTTTCCCTGTACTCTTAATTTGTTCAGCAACATCAATTGCCATTTCGATAGGAATGGCAAACGATAGCCCCATAAAGCCGCCTGAACGACTGAATATCTGCGAATTAATTCCGATCACTTCACCATCCATATTGAATAATGGGCCACCGGAATTTCCGGGATTAATCGCCACATCGGTTTGGATAAAAGGCACATAATTATCACCTGGTAAACTACGTCCTTTAGCACTGACTATTCCAGCGGTGACGGTATGATCAAAACCAAACGGAGAACCTATTGCAAGTACCCACTCCCCTACTTTCAAAGCACTGGAATCACCCAGTTTTAAATTCGGTAGATCTTTGCCATCAATTTTTATTACCGCCACATCTGAATCTTTATCAGATCCGATCACTTTGGCTTCATATTCATGACGATTATTCAGACGTACGATAATTTCATCTGCGCCATCGATAACATGATGATTCGTTAAGATATAGCCATCATCAGAAATAATAAAACCTGAGCCCAAAGAGCTTGTTTCTTTATCTTTTAAGCCAAAACCATCTTGATCAAAAAACTTTTTGAATAATTCTCCAAAAGGAGAACCTTCAGGAAAGTCTGGCATTTGAAGCTGATTTTGCAAATGACTTGCCTTCGATTTTTTTGTGGTACTGATATTCACGACAGAGTCCTTAGCTTGTTCAACTATCTCAGTAAAATCAGGTAACTGTGCAAAAATCTGGCTACTGAAAAAAAACAGTAAAAAAGCTGAAAACAGATTTATAGATTGTTTTTTCATAAATATAATCCTATTAATAATTCAATAAGTTGAGTTTTAAAGCCTTCATAACGAAAATACCTGGTCTATAGAATATTGGAGCGGGCATCGAAAGAAGCCCCCTTTTCAATGGGAAACTCCTGTCGAATAAAATGTGCTCTCAACTGCCCAGCAAAGACATTATTGGAGAGTACCGAGGTAATCTTTAGTCCGACAACCAATCCAAGTAGAGAGGCAGCAACATTTATCCACTGTGTTTCATTAAATATAATATTACTTGTTACGCCGAACATGAAAAATGTGAGCAATGGAAATAAATACATTAAAAACCCTGCATACATAAAATGTTTTTCAGGTAATCCAACAATAACCTGACTACCAACCTGTAAATTATGTTCATTTATAATTGATAGACTCTGTTTACTATATCCAAGTAGTCTGCCCAGACTTCCTGTGCCGCAACCCTTACTCATTTGACAATTTTGACAGGCATTCTGCCTGTGTATTTCAATAATCGCCTGATTACCTTCTAATCCAACAACCATAGCCTTTTCTTCAATCATTAGAAGACACTTAATTTAAAGTTTTGAAAACAGCTGAATTGGCAAGCGTCTTGACAGTAATGGCAGGAACTTCGCCAATCGCTGTAACTGTATAATCATTAACACGTGCTCCATAGGCATTTACAGCGCCAATTGATGACTCACCGGTAAGACTCTGAGCAGAAGTTCGCTCAATAAATACTGATACAGAAGCCATACCATCTGTTAAGATCATCTGTTGAGTAAAATCATTAGATTCAGGCATTTTCTTTTTGAAAGAAGATTCTATCCAGAAACCTCCTGGTAAATTAACCAAATTCCAACGGGCATCAGCCTTAAGATGTTTACTATTCTTCCCTGTGTGAGAACGTATTAATGCATAACCATTATCAATTTGAGGTATCACAGAAAAAGAAGATGCATCTCCACTTTGCAATAAAGAAATATCCGTAAACATTATCTGTTCTTTAATTAAACCCTTATCATCAAGTAATAAAGATTGAAGGAATAGTCCTTTTTCCTCATCAATCCAGACTTTCATTCCATAGCGATATTCATCTTTAGGTTTGATTAATATGATAATAGAATCTTTATTGGCAACTCTATCCTTACCAACAATTGAAAAATCATAAAAACTGGAGAGTCTCTTAACATCATCCGGTATCCAGATTGGAGAAGCAGTAGACTGGTTAGATTGATCGACAACAACCTGACGACTGGAGGGCCAGATACAGGTTAAATTATTATTATCCCGTAATATTTCTCGAGCTTCTCCATTTAAGGAAATTAATCGTTCACGCATACCCTGGCTATCTTTAACATGAATGATTGACATACTTTCGAGTTGATTATCCTGTAAATAAACAAAATTCCCTTTATAACTCAAATCCTGCATTGCCATAGACATTTTCTGAAGCCACTGCATAGCCTTTTCATCATTAGCTGTGGCTGAACCAATTATTAAGGATAGAGTTAAAAATGTTATAAATTTCGTTAAAAACATACTTCTTAAATTTAACAGTTTTTTATTTTTTAGCATCAAATCCTACAACTCTTACCTGAGGAATAATTCCCTGCCAGGAATTAGAAAACTCATTATGGTTAATTAAATAAACATTCAGTTTCTGCTGTACATCCTGCCTATCACGTTTAATTTTCCAGTTCATGCCTGGATTACTGGCAGTTACATTACGACTATTAACCGAAACATTTGATAAGCCACTGCTAACCAGAGGAATACTGGCAAGCTGTTCTACTTTAGCACTACTGGAATCTATGGCAGCAAGTCTATCGGCACTTTCGACCGCATCTGGTTTTAACTGAAGATTAGATACAGCAATAACAGCAACGGTGACAGCAACAGCCAGTCCAGCGACAGGTTTAAATAAAACAGACCACAACCATGAGGGTTGTTGACTATTTTTGCTAGCAACCTGTTTATCCTGTTTTAATATCGGTTCCTGCTCAATTTTAGCCATCACTGACGAAGCAAAATCCAGTTTTATCGATTCAGGCATTTCGTTACGCATGACTTCACCTATCATTTGATATCGATGCATTACGTATTTTTGATTCACATCCTTCAAAACACTATCAAGTAGTGCCTGATCTTGCTCTGATTCCTGATACTCATCCATCAGAGTGGATAGTTTTTCAGATTGCTCATTCATAATTTCATTCTCAATTAAGATTAGCTATAACACTTAGTCATTCCAACAGGGGTCTTAGTTCCTTATCAATTGCATCTCTTGCTCTAAAAATTCGAGATCTTACTGTACCGATGGGACAATCCATAACATCGGCAATTTCTTCATAGCTTAAACCCTCTAATTCACGCAGGGTTATGGCCGATTTTAAATCTTCTGGTAATTTATCAATGGCAGCATAAATGGTTCTTTTAATTTCTTCAGTCATTAATAAATTTTCTGGTGTCGTATTATCTTTTAACCCACTTTCACCATTAAAATGTTCAGCATCATCAACATCAACAGAATATTTTGGAGACTTGCGACCACGAGATGCCAGGTGGTTTTTAGCTGTATTAGCTGCTATCCGGTAAAGCCAGGTATAAAACTGACTATCACCTCGAAATTTATCAAGTGCACGATAAGCTTTTATAAATGTATCCTGAGCAACGTCATAGCATTCAGATTGATCAGACACAAAACGGGAAATCAAGTTCACCACTTTTTGTTGATATTTCTGAACCAAAATATCAAACGCAGATTTATCACCTTGCTGTACACGTTTAACCAGTTCATTATCTAATTCTGCCGAGCCCATTCACCAACCTATTTTTAAATTATAATCACCATCAGCCATACATTTATCTGATAAGCTCCACTATATGATCTTTATACATTAATGTATCCCTAATGTTAATGTATAGCTCTTATTAAGACAGTTAATTTATGAAAAGTTCTAATTAGTTATTTATTATTTTGATAAACAGCTTGCAGAGACATGTCGTTTTGATAAAAAATGTCATTTTTAATGATTAATCATTTTTCTAAGTCCATACACTATGAATATTATACCTGATGAGTAAACAGTTTCATTACGATGTAGTGATTATCGGTGGCGGTGCTGCAGGTATGTCTCTGGCATTAAAATTACCGGAAAGTTATTCTATAGCTATTCTAGCTAAAGATAATGCCAATCAATGTTCAACTTTTTATGCTCAGGGAGGTATCTCAGCGGTTCTGGATGAAAACGATTCATTCGACCTTCATGATGCCGATACACAAAATGCCGGTTCAGGGTTATGCGTCCCTGAAACAGTAAAGATGGTTGCAGAGTCAGGCCCTTCAATTATTCACTGGTTGTCTGAACTGGGTATGCCATTCACCAAAAATGATCCTGACACCAATGTCAGTGGATATCACCTAACAAGAGAAGGTGGTCATAGCCGTCGACGAGTAGTACACGCTGCAGATGCCACTGGCATGGCATTACAGAAAACTTTACAGGCTCATATTGCAGCAAAACCTAATATAACTGTTATTGAACACGCTATTGCATTAGACCTGATTACTGAAAATAATCGCTGCATTGGTTTATATGCTTTCAATATATTATCCTCTCAGGTTAATGTATTTGCTGCTAAAAAAGTGGTACTTGCGACTGGTGGCGCGAACAAGGTTTATTTATATACCAGTAATCCTGATGGGTCGACTGGTGATGGTATAGCCATGGCCTGGCGCGCCGGCTGTCGTGTCGCAAATATGGAATTCATTCAATTCCATCCAACCTGCCTGTTTCATCCAGATGCTAAATCATTTCTGATTAGTGAAGCTCTTCGTGGTGAAGGTGCTAAATTACTGCTACCCGATGGAGAAAGGTTTATGCAGCGATTTGATGAGCGTGCTGAACTCGCGCCCAGAGATATTGTAGCCAGAGCTATAGATCATGAAATGAAGCGTTTAGGGACTGAATGCGTTTATCTGGACATCAGTCATAAAGGTGAAGATTTCATTAAATCCCATTTTCCTACTATTTATGAGAAGTGCAAACAGTTCGATATAGACATTACCAAACAGCCAATACCTGTTGTACCTGCTGCACACTATACCTGTGGTGGCGTCATGATAGATTTAAACGGTCAAACTGATTTGGACAATCTATACGCCATTGGTGAAGTTTCTTATTCAGGCCTGCATGGCGCAAATCGTATGGCCAGTAACTCATTACTGGAATGTCTGTCATTTGCCCTGGCAACTGCGGAACATATAAAGCAAACCATTCATCAAACTAAAAAACCTGACAATATTAAAAACTGGGATGAGTCGCTGGTGACTGATTCAGATGAAGAAGTTGTTGTATCTCATAACTGGGATGAACTCAGACGCTTCATGTGGGATTATGTAGGAATTGTTCGAAGCAATAAAAGACTTGAAAGAGCACTAAATAGAACGCATTTACTGAAGCGAGAAATATATGAGTACTATGGCAATTTCAGAGTAACTTCGGATTTAATCGAATTAAGAAATCTGGTGGTTGTTGCTGAACTTATCATCCGTTCAGCCCTTTCTAGACATGAAAGCAGAGGCTTACATTATACTCTGGATTATCCGCAAACTAATGAAAACGCCGAAGTAACTATTTTAACGCCAGATCGTAAATCATGAACTAATTGAAACCTGTCAGCTTAAAACAGCAATTTTAAAACTGCTGTAACCACTGTTGAATGGTTTCAATCAGCACTTCTTCCTTTCCATCAAAAAAATGACCGGCACCGGATATTTTTTTCTGACTATACTGCTTATTATGTTGACTGGCAGTAGAGCGCTCATTAACAGAGTTCAGGACGGTTGGTAAATCTTCACTACCAAAAATATCATAAACAGGCATGTTGATTTTTTTTAAAGCTGTAGTCGAATCATACGAGGCATCCGTTTGCCTCGAAGATAAGCCAATTGCAACAAAAGCAGCAATATCATTATCATTTTGAGATAGATAATAACTGGACATAGCTGCGCCCTGACTATGGGCAACAATGACAATCTTTTTATTCCCCTGTTGTTTAAGATATTCTTCGGCGGCCTTTATTCTGGGCGCAACCTCCGAATAAAGCGGTAAATAATCTTCATAGGTTGCCTCATTATTTAAAATTGGCATTTGAATTGATAAGGTATTCCAGCCATAAGCAGTCATTTCAACTCGAACAGGTTTCACCACCTGATCCCAGTTTGGATGAATACCCGTTCCATGTACAACAATAATACCTTTATCGGACTTATCTTCAGCTTCAGTGTAAATTGATAGAAATTTTATATTCCCAGCTGTCAACCAGACAGCTTCACCATCAATAATTGAATCGACAGTCTGATCGGCCCAACGTTTTTCTTTTGCTAAATCAGAGGCATGTGCTGAAATCACAAACAGGGATATTATAAATATAAAAAATTTCATGAAAATCTCGATATTTGAATAAGAATTGGATATTAACAATATTTCATCAAAAAAATCCATCAATTACTGTACAGTAATAAATAATTATTTATACAAAAAACCATTAAATAAAACTGTAAATCTCGACATAACACTGATTCAGAATCTTAGCCTGAATATTTTAACTTGCTGGTAATTTCTAACAGAACCTGTTCTCTGGTAATATTTAACCTGGAACAATCAGTTCAGTATGAAAAAGTTGCGTAACAGATTGACTTTGATGATCAACTAATTTTTCCAGGTTTAATCACTCCCCAATTTAAACAGGACTGAAATATAAATAAAACCATGTGGGTACAAAAACAAATCACACTAAAACCAAGATCAAGGGGCTTCCATTTGATCACCAGTGAAATATTGCAAAACCTAAAAGAATTAAGTGATTTTCAGATAGGTATGATTAATATTTTTATCAAACATACCTCTGCCTCTTTAACGATTAATGAAAATGCAGACCCGACAGTAAGACAGGACTTTGAAAATTTTTTCAATAAATCAGTACCAGAAAATGAACCTTATTATCTTCACATGGATGAGGGTAGTGATGATTTACCTGCTCATTTTAAATCAAGTATCCTGGGGAACAGTCTGAATATCCCGGTATCTAATGGCCGTCTAAACCTGGGAACCTGGCAAGGTATATACCTGGGTGAACACAGAAACCATGCCGGAAGTAGAAGATTAATAGTGACTATTCAAGGAGAGTGACTAGCGATTTCATTCACTGCCATTATGATTTATGATACTTCGCTAAATTTAACCTGGAAAAGTCAGTTAAATATGAAAAAGAGGTCGTGCAGCCTTTCATGATTCAACAAACTAGTCCAGATTCCAGCCCGGGTTTCGGTATACGGGTTTAATCATTATAACTACAAATAACACAAACGAGGTTTTTCATGTCAGAGTCTGAACTTACTTTTAGACGATATAAAGATGGAGATTACACTTACCGCTCAATGAGTGAAGATGTCTTCGAACAGGATACAACTTATAAATGCCCGACATATGTTAACCGCACTCCTCCCTGCCAGGGTAGCTGTCCTTCAGGAGAAGATATCCGTGGCTGGTTAAGCATTGCTCGAGGCATTGAAAAACCAGATGGGGATACAGATAAATTTGAATATGCTTTTTACCGTTCAACTGATGCAAACCCTTTTCCTTCTATCATGGGCCGGGTATGTCCTGCTCCCTGTCAGGAAGGTTGTAACCGTAATGAAGTAGAAGATTTTGTCGGTATAAATTCTGTAGAGCAATTTATCGGTGATTACGCTCGTGAAAAGAACCTTAAATTTAAAAGTTCTGCAAAAGAAACAGGTAAAAAGGTAGCTATTATTGGTGGTGGTGTTGGTGGACTCGCCTGTGCTTATCAACTAAGACGTAAAGGTCACGCTACTACAGTTTTCGATAATCATAAAAAACTGGGTGGCATGATGCGCTATGGTATTCCTGGTTATCGTACACCACGTGATGTCATGGATCATGAAATACAGCGTATTTTAGACATGGGTGTTGAAGTTAAACTTAATACCTTTGTAGGAAAGGATATCAGCATGGAAGAGCTGCGCCGTGATTATGATGCTGTTGTTATTGCAATTGGTGCTCAATCCGGGCGTCGCATTCCCATTCCTGGAGGAGATGCTCCGAACTGTATAACCGGAGTTGCTTTTCTGGATGCTTATAATGATGGTCGCCTGAAAACCGTTTCTAAAAGAGTGGTCGTCATCGGTGGTGGAGATACAGCTATGGATGTTGTTTCAGTGGCCCGTCGACTTGGTCATATTGAACATACCCATGAAAATGAGCGTCCTGAAAATATCATTCTTAATCAGGCTGCTCAAGATGTCGCTATCACTGCACAAAAAGAAGGTGCAGATGTTATTCTTGCCTATAGACGCCCTGTTGATCAAATGCCTGCCGCATTACATGAAGTTGAAGCAGCTCAGCGAGAAGGTGTCGAATTACGCGGTAGCCTGGTACCCGTTTCGGTCGTAACCGATAAAAATGGTCGGGCAACGGCATTGCGCGTCTCAAAAGCTGACTGGAGCACGGGTAAGATGGAAATCATTGAAAACTCTGAGTTTGATATTGAATGTGATTTAATCGTATCCGCTATAGGTCAGGGTGGAGATCTAACCGGTATGGAATCTCTGGATAATGGCCGGGGTTTAATTGACGCTGACAAATACTATCAGGTTCCTAATGAACAGGGTTTATTTGTAATTGGCGATATCATACGTCCTCACTTATTAACAACAGCGATAGGACAGGCTTCAGTAGCATCTGAAAGTATCGATCACTACCTCACAAGTAAAGAAAATGGAAAACGTCCTAAAGTTGATGTCCACCACTTTGACCTTTTAAGTAAACTACGGGAAGTATCTCTTCAACCTGAACCCTATAATCACCAGGAAGTCTGGGGTACAAATGAAGCGAAATTCGCTATTCACAACTACGAGGATCGTTCTTCTCAGGAAATAATACCAGCAGATAAATTATTCCTTGGGCACTTTGAAAAAACGCCTCGTAATCTTCGACCAGAAACCTTCATTAAGTCTGAAAATGTTATTGATTCTTATGAAGAACGATTCCAGGGTCTGGCTGAACAGGCTGTGGTAAATGAAGCTGGTCGTTGTATGAGTTGTGGTATGTGTTTCGAATGTGATAACTGTGTTATCTATTGTCCGCAAGATGCCGTTCACCGCACTAAAAAGGATGAATCCACTATGGGACGATATGTTTATACAGACTATAGTCGCTGTATAGGTTGTCACATTTGCAACGATGTTTGCCCTACAGGATACATAAATATGGCCATGGGTGATCATTAAATTTATTAAATGTATTGATTTTAAGACTGCTAATCGCCACAATGCGGCGCGATTTTTTGCTTTTAATAAATAATTTTTGAGGAATAAACATGAAACTGATTTTATTAGGTGCTCCTGGAGCAGGAAAAGGAACTGTAGCCAAACTGTTAACAAAACTGGATGGTTCAGTTCAAATCTCAACAGGAGATATCCTGCGTGGTGCTGTTGCTGCCGGTACAGAGCTTGGCAAGCAGGCTGAAGCAGCCATGAAAGCTGGAGATCTCGTCTCAGATGATTTAATTATGGGCATTATGAAAGATCGTTTACGTGAAGATGATTGCCAGAGCGGATACCTTTTAGATGGATTTCCTCGTACTATTCCACAAGCAGAGGCTTTAAAGACTCTATTAGCGGATATGGGTGAAGAGCTTGATTTCGTTGTTAACATCGACGTACCTCGTGATGTTATTCTGGATCGTTTAACAACCCGTCGTACCTGTACCGGTTGTGGCGCTATCTACAATGTAAAATCTAACCCGACTAAAGTAGAAGGTAAATGTGATGCCTGTGGCGGTGAAGTTGTGCAACGTGATGACGAAACTGAAGAAGCTATCAGTAACCGTCTTGACGTTTATAATGAAAAAACAGCCCCATTAGCCAACTTCTATGAAAAAGAAGGTATGCTGTTAACGGTTAATGCGACTTCAAGTGATGCAGTTATAGATGCTATTACAGCAAAACTGGGTAAATAAACTTTATTACCTTCGTTAAAAAAAACCGGCTTATGCCGGTTTTTTTTATTGCATGCTTTTATTTGCCGGAAATACCACAAGGTGATCAAATTCCAGTTGTACAGCTATAGTCTCGTTTAAATCATGATTATGATGACTTGGTACCAGGCACAATACTTCAATTCCGCTCGGCATGAGCAAGGTATAAAGAAATTCAGATCCGCGAAATGCAGAATCCACAATCACCGCCTTTTCTGTGGCTTCATCATTATGTACGATATCATCTGGACGAATTAACACATCAACGGGACAACCGGGTTTACAACCGGATGGCACCATCCCCTGAATATTTCCCAGCTCGGTATTTACCGTATTAGTACTGACTACCATACCAGGCACAATCACGCCTTCACCGATAAAATCAGCAACAAATCGATTCACCGGTTTATGATATAAATTATACGCAGTATCCTGTTGTTGAATTTGCCCTTCATTCATCACACAGATTTGATCCGCCATAGCAAAGGCTTCATTCTGATCATGAGTCACCAGGATAGCAGTGATATTTTCCTGTTTTAAAATATTTCTAACTTCTTTTGCAAGATGCTCCCGAAGCTCAATATCCATACTGGAAAAAGGTTCGTCCAGCAATAAAATAGATGGTTTAGGAGCCATAGCTCGTGCAAGTGCGACACGTTGCTGTTGTCCACCAGATAATTGATGTGGATAAACTTTGCCCTGTTCAGGCATATCTATCAATATCAACAACTCTGCAATACGGGCCTGCTGTTCTTTTTTTGACCAGCCTTTAAGGCCAAATCTAATATTATCCTGCACTGTTAAATTTGGAAACAAAGCAAAATCCTGAAAAACCATGCCTACATGTCGTTTTTCAGGTGGAACATGAATATGCTGATCACTCACTTTTTTATCACTAATGAATATTTCTCCATTTGAAGGGCGTTCAAAGCCGGCGATTGTTCTTAATACGGTTGTTTTTCCGCAGCCACTGGGACCCAGTAAACAACCAATTTCACCGTCCAATACATTAAAAGAAATATCATTAATTATTTTATTATTGTTGTAGCAAACATCGATTTTATTTACATCCACTCTATTATTGGGTTTACTTTTCATCGTTATTGTTTCCGGCACGAGAGTGAGAAATAGTTTTGCTTAAATAAATAACAGGAAATAACCCTACCAGTACAATCATTAAAGCAGCTGTGGCAGAATCTGCTAAACGTTCATCAGAAGCCAGTTCAAATGCCCTGACTGCCAGTGTATTAAAATTAAAGGGTCGTAAGATTAAAGTCGCTGGCAATTCTTTCATAACATCGACAAAGACAATAAGTAAAGCCGTTAATATCGAACCTTTCATGATAGGCATATGCACTTTAAGTAAAGTTTCAGAAGGTCTATAACCCAGCGAACGGGAGGCATCATCCATAGAAGGTTTGATTTTCCCCAAGCCTGAATCGACTGTTTGTAAACTGACAGCCAGAAAGCGCACCAGATAAGCAAACATGACGGCGAATAGACTTCCACTTAGTAGTAACCCACTGGAATAATCGAAATAATGACGGAAAAAATCATCCATAATATTATCCATCCAGGCGAAAGGTATGATAATCCCGACTGCCACAACGGTACCGGGTATGGCATAACCTAATGCGGCTATCCTGATCGATACCAATACCCATCGACTGGCTAATATCCGTTTACCATAAGCTAGAAATAAAGCAAAAAAGACAGATAAAAATGCGGCAGAAAATGCAAGTAAAACTGTATTTAGCGTTATCTCCAAAAAAGATTCATCCAGCATTTCCTGATAAGTCATTATTGCCCAGTTTGATAATTGTATTGCCGGCACTAAAAAGCCCAATAACACAGGACTTAAGCAAATAATGAAGGCTAGAAAAGATTTCAAACCAGTAAGTTGATACTCGGGTAACTGAGTATATTTATTCGTAGTATGGTGATATTTAGCCTGTCGCCGGGAAGCAAGCTCAATTACCACCAGAGTAAAAACAAACATCAATAATAAAGCAGCCATTTTAGCAGCAGCCACACTATCTCCCATACCGAACCAGGTGCGAAAAATTCCGGTCGTAAATACGCCTAATCCAAAGTATGAAACCGTACCGTAATCTGCCAGAGTTTCCATTAATGCCAGTGACAATCCGGCAATAATAGCTGGACGAGCCAAAGGTAAAGCGACTCTATAAAAGCTCGACCAGGTATTACAACCAAGCGTTCTACTAACCTCCAGTACACAAATAGATTGCTCAAGGAAGGCTGAACGGGCTAATAGATAAACATAGGGATATAACACAAGCGATAGCATAGTGATTGCACCACCTAAAGACCGCACTTCAGGAAAGTAATAATCTCCATATTTCCAGCCAGTCCATTCTCTTAATTGAGTTTGCAAAGGACCGGCAAAATCCAATAAGCCTGTATAGGTATAGGCAATAATATAAGCAGGCATTGCCAGAGGTAATAATAATAACCAGCTGAATATTTTTTTAGCTGGAAATTTGCACATCGAAGTCAGCCAGGCAGTTGATATGCCGATAGATAAAGTCCCGACAGCAACGCCCAGAACCAGTAAAGCAGAGTTACTCAGATATTCAGCTAATACAGTTTGCTTTAAATGCTGCCAGTTGTCTCCGGAAGGTTCCAGTACAAACCCTAAAATTGTTAAAGCAGGAATACTGAATATGAGAGCAACCAGCATGATGCCCGGTTGCCATAATTTTCCAGAGGAAATTAACAATGGATTCTCAGTTTAATTTATTAAAATCAATCATGCGAGGCACCCCTTATTTATTTCCATCCAGCTCTATCCATCATTCTTACAGCTTCAGCATTGTTTTTACCAAGAACATCCAGATTTAGCTTATCTGATTTAAAACTACCCCAGCTTTTAACCAGGTCACTAATTTCTGCAGACTGAATCACAGGATATTCATAATTAACTTCTGCATACCATTTTTGAGATTCAGGATTGACAAGATACTCTAATAACTTAACTGCATTTTGTCGGTTTTTGGCGTACTTTGTAACAGCTGCACCACTAATATTGACATGACTCCCGCGACCTTGTTGATTCGGCCAGAAAACCCCCATAGATTGCGCTGCTTTGAGCTGAGCAGAATCCTTTGTACTGGCTAACATGCTACCGTAATAATAGGTATTAGCAATCGCGATATCACAAAGTCCTGCGGCAGCAGCTTTTATTTGATCACGGTCTCCACCTCTGGGAGGACGTGCCATATTTTTAACCAGCTTATCAGTCCACTGCTGGGCAGCTTCAACGCCATCAGCCGCAATTATTGAAGCAACTAGAGACTGGTTATAGATATTACCTGAACTGCGAATACAGATTTTGCCTTTCCATTTATCATTCGCCAAATCTTCATAAGTTGATAACTGTTGCGGATTTACTCGATCTTTTGCATAGAAAATAATTCTCGCACGCTGTGAAAGACCAACCCACTTCCCTGCTGGATCACGCAAGTATTCGGGTACTGTAGCTTTTAATATTTCACTATCGACTGTTGCTAATACATCCGCCTGCTTTGCTCGATATAGCCTTCCAGCATCTGATGTTATAAATAAATCCGCTGGTGTATTACGTCCTTCACTCTTTAAACGGGTTAATAATTTATCTGCATTCGCTGTGACCAGGTTTGTTATAATTCCAGTTTCGGCAGTGAAACGATCAAGAAGAGGCTTGATCAATTTCTCTTTACGGCCAGAATATACGTTAACTTCAAATGCAAATGCATTTGTTGACATGATTACTGACAACACAATTACAAGTTGCTTTAGATTCATTCTGATGACTCCCGGTTAATTTTTTGAATAAAGAATTAACTAAATGATAGGCATTTCATTAGCCAATGTAAATGAGAATTCTTCTCATTTACATTTAAAAGAGATATTACCAATGACTCAATTCGAGAATTTAATTGAACCTGACCGCTTACACTGGCAAAAATTAAAGGATCATTTAATTCAGTTGGATCTATCGCAGAATAAGGATTTTGTAAGTTCTCTGGAAAATTTAATGTTAGGTAGCAATTATGCTATCAGTCAGCTCAACAGATACCCTGCCCTCATCAATAAGCTGATTGATTTGCAAAACTTCGATCTGGAATCGGGTAATCTCATAAAAGCGCTGGATAATCAGACCGATATTGATCAAATCAAGCAGCAACTCCGATTATTCCGTCATCAGAAACTCGTTGAAATCATTTATCTGGATATTTGCCAAAATGCATCAGTCGAAATTACATTACTTCATTTAAGCGAGCTGGCTGATCTTTTAATTAAACAGACACTTATTAAAGTTGAGCAAATATTATCTCTCAGACATGGACAGCCGGTTGACTCTTCTGGTCAGAATATGACTTTAAATATACTGGGAATGGGTAAACTTGGCGGACATGAATTAAATTTTTCATCTGATATTGATTTAATTTGCTGTTATAGCGAAGAAGGACAATTATCAGGTTTTGGAAAACTGACTTACTCTCAATATTTTACCCATGTGGTCAAACTATTTAAACAATGCTTACATGAAATTACAGCAGATGGATTTGTATACCGGGTAGACCTTCGCTTGCGTCCATGGGGTGATGCTGGTCCTCTGGCTATTAGCCATAATGCCATTGAGCATTATTATCAGTTACATGGCAGAGAGTGGGAACAATATGCCATGGTCAAAGCGAGAGTAATTACCGGCAATCAAACTGATAAAGACTATTTACAATCCATCCTTAAACCTTTTGTATTTCGTCGTTATCACGATTATCGGGTATTTGCCGGTCTAGCCAGGCTTAAATTAAAGATCGATCAGCAATCAAGACAGAAAAAAGTTCGCTGTAATATCAAAGTAGGACAAGGAGGAATTAGAGAAATTGAATTCTTTGTACAGGCTTTTCAAATTTTAAAGGGCGGTAGAAATCATCAGTTACAAACGACCAGTTTATTTGAAGCTATAAAAATATTAACTGAGCAGCTTGTTGTCGAATCTGAAACGCTCCAGCAAATGCAGGAGTCATATATTTTTTTACGCCTCCTGGAAAACCGGATTCAAATGTTTGATGACCAGCAAACTCACGAATTACCTGAGAAGCAAAACACTCAGAACAGGCTGGCTCTATTACTGAATTATAAAGATTGGTCAACGCTGGAAAGTGAACTGTTTTTTCATCAGCAAAGAGTTAATAACATATTTTCAAATCTATTTAATCAACAAAATGAATCTCAAAATATTGCTGTGATTGAAAACCTTGATGAAATGGATCAACAGCAGCATTTACAGGCTATCCAGAATTATGGGTTTAAAGATCCCCAGAAAATAAATACGCAATTACAGGAATTTTACCAATCAAAATCACTGTTATATATGTCTGATCAGGCGAAAAGACGATTCCATGTTTTTTTCCCTGAACTCTTAAAGTTAATCACTAACCACCAGCAACAATCAGAAATATTAGAAAAGTTACTGGAATTATTTAAGTCTATAGCCGGACGTAGTGTCTATTTTGAATTACTCTATCAAAACATTCCTTTACTGGAAAAACTGATTAATCAATTCAAAAGCAGTAACTGGATAGCATCCGAAGTAACTGCTCACCCTATGTTGCTGGAAGTACTGCTTTACCCGGGTGAACTATCGAGTCGTTTCAATAAAACAAGACTTCAGCAGCAGTTACAAATTCAATTACAGAATGTAAGCGATGATGAGGAGTTAGAACTGGATGTTTTCCGGCAGTTTAAACGATCTCAGACAATTATCATCGCAACAGCTGAAATAGCAGAGGAAATTAGTACCGAGGAAGTCTCACTTTATCTTTCACAATTAGCTGAAATTCTATTACAGGCAGTATATGAACTTTCCCTGAAGAAATTGACCGCTATCTACGGAGAACCTCAATGTTTAATTGATGATCAAGTGTTTAAGCCTGATCTCTGTATTATTGGATATGGAAAGTTAGGAGGAAATGAACTGCATTACCAATCAGATCTGGATATTATTTTTCTGCATAATTCGAATGGAGAAAAGCAAACTACCAGTGGAGCAAAACCTGTTGATAATGCAGTATTTTTTTCCAGATTGGCACAGAAAATCATTTCCAAAATAAGCTTACTCACCGCCGCTGGTAAATTATATGAAATTGACACCCGCCTTCGACCTGATGGCGCTTCCGGTATGCTGGTTTCACCATTACAGTCATATCGATATTATCAATTGAAAAAAGCCTGGGTATGGGAACATCAGGCTATCATCCGGGCAAGATATATAGCTGGAAATCCTCTCATAAAAGAACAATTTGAGCATATTCGACGCAAGACAATAACCTTATCACGTGAAACTGAAATACTTAAAAAAGAGATTATTGAGATGCGTGAGAAAATCTATCTGGTAAAAAAACCGCCTGAAGGAAAGATCATCAATATCAAACATTCCAGAGGTTGTATGGTAGATATTGAATTTCTTGTACAGTACTGGGTATTAAAACATGCAAATAAATTTGCCAGCCTGATAGAAAGCACTGATAATATCGCGCTGATTAGCAAGTTGCACCAGCTCGGATTAATATCTGACCTGGATTTGCAACTTCGTAATATTTATCCAGCATATCATAAGTGCCTACATGCACGAGTGTTACAAAATCAATCTGCTGATATTGACTCTAATCTGGTTAGAGAAGAAATCAATCTGGTTAAAAAATGCTGGAATAATACTTTTAAATAAAATGTAAGAAGATTTATCTGGAGAATAGTTAATGTCGATGTCTGATCGTGATGGTTTCATCTGGTTTGATGGTGAAATGGTACCCTGGCGCGAAGCTAATATACATGTTCTAACCCACACCCTGCACTATGGCATGGGTGCATTTGAAGGTGTTAGAGCTTATCACGCAGATCAGGGCACAGCCATTTTTGCACTGGAAGCCCATACCAATCGGCTGATGGATTCCTGCAAAATTCTGGGGATGGATATTCCATTCACCAAACAACAGATGAATGATGCTCAGGTAGCTGCTGTGAAAGATAATAATCTGGATAGTGCATATATTCGTCCAATGGTTTTTTATGGATCTGAAGCCATGGGATTACGTGCTGATAATTTAAAAGTTCATGTTATCGTAGCGGCCTGGGAATGGGGCTCATACCTGGGTGCAGAAGGTATGGAGAAAGGCATCCGTATTAAAACTTCATCATATACCAGGCATCACGTAAATATTGCTGCCACCAAAGCAAAGGCTAACGGCCAGTACATAAACTCTATGATGGCATTACAGGAAGCCCTGAAAGATGGATATGACGAAGCTCTATTGCTTGATCCTGAAGGTTATGTGGCAGAAGGCAGTGGTGAAAATATCTTCGTAATAAAGAATGGTATCATTTATACACCGGAAGTAACTTCTGCTCTCAATGGAATAACTCGAAAAACTATTTTTACTCTGGCAGCTGACATGGGATATACAATTGTTGAAAAACGCCTCACTCGTGATGAAGTATATATTGCTGATGAAGCTTTTTTCACCGGTACTGCAGCTGAAGTTACACCAATTCGAGAGCTTGATAATCGTTCTATTGGTGGTGGTCGTGGCCCGATAACCGAAAAATTACAGACTGCCTATTTTGATCTGGTTCATGGCCGCAATGAAAAGCACCTTGATCTTCTAACCTTTGTCAAATAAATCAGGAATTCATAATGGTTAATCCAAACACGGCATTACATCAACAGGATTTTTCTACACCAAATGCGAAAACAGCCGTTGAAGTGAAAGCTTCTGACTTGCCTGTGCATTGTCCTGTTGAGGGAACAAGTCTATGGAATTCTCATCCACAGGTGTATATCCCTGTTCAGGAAAATGGTGGTGAGTCACGTTGCCCCTATTGCGGTACTTTGTATAAATTAATTGGATGAAGAACAAGCTTTTTATCGAGATGTTTTGACTATAACATTTCAGATAAATCGACTATTCATAATTCAACAGAAAAAAGATTCGTATGAAAATCTGGTGTGATGCTGATGCCTGTCCGGTAGTCATTAAAGATATTTTATTTAAGGCCGCAAATCGTACTAAAATTGAATTAACTCTGGTGGCTAACCAACAGATATCTACCCCACCCTCCAGATTTATTAAATTTATTCGAGTCTCATCCGGATTTGATGTAGCCGATAATGAAATCGTAAAAAGACTGGTCAAGGGAGATCTTGTGATCACCAGTGATATCCCGCTGGCAGCAGAAGTCATTGAAAAAGGAGGACTGGCATTAAGTCCACGCGGAGAGCTTTATACTCTGGAAAATATCCGTTCGCGTTTAAATATGCGTGATTTCATGGATAGTTTACGCAGTAGCGGCGTTAATACCGGTGGTCCTCCTCCCCTTAGTCAGAGTGATAGACAGAACTTCGCCAATCACCTGGATCGTTTTCTGGCAAAAACAGCTGAATCAGACGGCTAAATTATGAAACTCACTCAACATTCTGTGTTACTTGATAATCAGCAGATCATACCGTCTAAAATAATATGTATCGGACGAAACTATGTCGAACATATTCACGAATTAAACAATGAAATACCAGATGAAATGGTGGTATTCATTAAACCCAGCACAGCTATTTCAAATAAACTCTATAGTTTCCATCAGGAAAAGCTACATTATGAAGGAGAGCTCTGCCTGTTAATCCATGAGAATAAAACCCATGCCGTCGGTTTTGGGCTGGATATCACCAAAAGATCCCTGCAAAACCAGTTGAAATCGAAGGGTCTGCCCTGGGAAAGGGCTAAAGCTTTCGATGGTTCTGCATTATTCAGTCCATTTATCAGCATATCTGATCTGGATAATCACTATCGTCTTCAACTCGATATCAATGGGAAAAGCAGACAGACGGGGCATATTAGCCACATGATGTATAAGCCCGACATTATCATTCAACAGTTACAGACTTTTATGACGCTTAATGATGGTGACATTATCATGACAGGTACACCACAAGGTGTTGGTTTAGTTGAATCCGGAGATCGTTTCCATGGAAAAATCATACATAATGAAAAAATCATCACACAAGCTGAATGGATTGCACAATAAATTCAATATTGTCTATCAGTAATATTTCAGATATCAATAATTAGAATATAAAGCGCTGAAGTCTAGACAATTCAAGATAAATTCTCAGAAAAAAGTATGGTTAATTTACCAACCTGCATTGTCGTCTATAAACAGTGAACTATACTTTTATTGTATGAATGGGCTTATCAGAACATAAAATGAAAATTATTCGTTTTCTAGCAATATTCCTGATTGCTGTTACTCCACCCATTTTCGTTGTAATGTATTATGGCTGGATTGATTTTCCTCAACTGGAAAAGAAACCCGAACAGCAACAAAAGGTATTAACTGAGAAAGATCGCTACAATATACAAATCGAGAAAGGATTTGCAGCTTTTAACGAATTTTATCAGCAAGAGTTTAATATCTATAAGCAGGAAATCACCAGTAAATGGGGTGAATTTATCGAAAATTCACCCTCTAGCTGGATTAGTTACGAAAAATCCAACAACATACGCCGAAGTGTTGATTATAAAACGGGTGAAGTTAAAGTCGAAATGCTCGTAAATCGGGGCACGAAAATCGACCAGGTAAAAGGCGAAGTAGATAAAGCTGTATTCAGGCTGATGAATTCTACTGAAAAAGAGGCTTATAAAACCGATGTAGTAGCCAATCGGGTCGAGCAGAAACTTGCAGAATTTGAGGATATATTACAAAAGGGAGAATTAACTGATAACAGGCTTTTTTCTTTAAATGATTTACTATCTTTACAAATAAATCATGACGGTTATCTGAAAGCCTGGTATCAAGCCGGTAATGTCGCTTTCACCAATATAATTGATTCGGCTAAAGCGGATAAAGAGATTGTTCGAGTCTCTTTTAAAATCCCCCATTCAATTCACCAAAAAGCAGTGAAATATGCAGCCGTTGTGAATGCAGCCTCTAAAAAAGAAAATATAAACGATGAATTAATCTATGCCATTATGGAAACAGAAAGCAGTTTTAATCCGATGGCAAAATCACCAATTCCAGCTTACGGATTAATGCAAATAGTTCCTAATACTGCAGGAAAAGATGCGACTAACTATTTATATGGTAAAGCGAAAATTTTAGCACCTTCATTTCTTTTCAAACCTGAAAATAACATTAACATCGGTACCGCTTATTTGCATGTATTGCAATATAAATATATGCGCAGGATAAAAAATGACGAGAGTAGATTGTATTGTGCAATAGCTGCATACAACACGGGCTCCTCAAATGTTGCAAAAGCTTTTATCAATCAGGCAAGCTTTAATAAGGCCGTGCCAGTCATAAATAAATTATCAGCACAGGAAGTTTTTTATAAATTAAAAAAATATCTTCCTCGTAAGGAATCACGTAATTACATTGAAAAAGTCTCCAAACGGATGGAAAAGTATCTGTAATAAAGCTACTTTCAACCCGAAAAAACAGTTAAATCACTTTCTTTTTCACTAAATAAGGCATTATCTTCAAAAATTTTCTGGCAAAAACTGATAGGTAGAATAGTATTTATCAATATTCTAAAGCCCAGGCCTTATTCATATTTCATTCTATATAAAGTAGACTGACCAGAATAGATTTACAGGTAAGCAATATCAAAAACATTATCCTCGAACTGACGCGTATCGTGCAGGAAGTTTCATTAATAGAAACGGCTTCCGGGCAGGTTGAATATATTGTTGACTCAATCAGTCAGGTCATTGGGGTTGATGTTTGCAGCCTGTATCAATTAAATAATAAAAAGGAAATGGTTCTACTGGCAACCCATGGTTTAGATTCATCACTTCCTCTGATTATTCCGCCAGGTAAAGGGCTGGTGGGTTTAGTAACGCGCAGTAGACATCCCATTAACATTGAAAATGCAGCTGAGCATCCAGATTATTTATTTATTGATAACATTGGTGAGGAAAATTTCAAAAGCTTTTGCGGTGTTCCTCTGGTTAATTACGGCAAGGTTATCGGGGTTCTGGTCGTACAAAGACATGAAGCAATTAAACTTGCTGATGAGCATGAAGCTTTTCTGGCTACTCTAGCTTCTCAATTATCTTTTCTGGTAAGTCATATTGAAGTAAAAACGGTATCAACCAGAAACACAGCTGTTTATATCAATGCAGTGGCAGGTTCACCTGGTGTTGGTATTGGACAGATACGCTTATATACACGACCAGGACTTGAGAGTGTTCCTGAATACTTCTGTGACAACATTGAAGATGAAATTAATCAATGGCATGAATTACTGGCTCTAACGCTTGCTGATATAGCTCGCGAACAAAAGATGCTTGGAGATGAAATATCCCAAAGTATTTCTGCCATCTTCGATGCCTATAAGATGTTACTGAATGATCAATCATTATCTCAAAAAGTTGAACAGGAAATTCGTGCAGGTTTTTGTATGATGACAGCCTTACGAAATAGCATTCATTACTTCTCTGAACTGTTCAAAAAAATTGATGATCCTTATCTCAGATCACGTCATGAAGATATGAGTCATCTGGGCAATAAACTTTATGAAGTTCGTCAAAAAAATAAAAAGGATTATCAGGAACCTGAGCTGACCATAAATTCTCCTGTCATCATAGTAGGCAACCAGATAAGTGCATCAGACATCTGTAGTGTCCCCGTAGAGCAACTGGCAGGTATAGTGAGCTATGAAGGTTCTGCGCTATCCCACTCAGCCATACTGGCTAATGCTCTGGGAATTCCCGCAGTAATGGGGACTGGAGAATTGAAAGGAGTTATTGCTGATGAGCGTATCATCATTGATGGCAACATTGGAAAAGTCATTATTCGACCAGCTGAGAGTGTGGTAAATGAATATCAGCTATTAAAGACCCGTGCATTGAATTTTGGCCATCAACTCGAGCAATTGCGAGATTTACCTGCCGTCACGAAAGATAATACCCGAATCAAGTTACTCACTAATACCGGATTACAGGCTGATCTGATGCCTGGCCTTAAAAATGGCGCTGAAGGTGTTGGATTATACCGTACTGAAATTCCTTTCATGGTACGTGATAGCTTTCCAACAGAGGAAGAACAGATCGAAGATTATCACAAAGTATTTGAAGCTTATGGTGATAAACCGGTTTATATGAGAACACTGGATATAGGAGGTGACAAACAATTACCCTATTTCCCGATAAGCGGGGAAGAAAATCCTGCTCTTGGCTGGAGAGGCATAAGATTTACTCTGGATAATAGTCAACTCATGATGACTCAGGTAAGAGCAATGATACGCTCAACCCAGGGAGCTGATACATTACATATCCTGTTACCAATGGTTAGTTCCACAAATGAGCTGAATGACTTTATCAGCTTGCTAGATGATGCCTGTATTCAACTTAGCGAAGAACAATATCAATTTAAACGACCAAAAATTGGCGTCATGATAGAGGTACCGGCAGCCATCTCTCAAATCCCCTTCTGGAAAGATAAAATTGATTTTCTCTCAATTGGTTCAAACGATATGAGTCAGTATTTACTGGCTTTAGATAGAAATAATACCAGAATTGCAAACCGTTTTAATCTGGTTCACCCTGCCGTTATTCATGAAATTAACAGGATTGTAGCACTGGCGAAAAATCATCAGATTCCACTCAGCCTGTGTGGAGAAATGGCAGCACATCCAGTTTCAGTATTGTTATTACTGGGCATGGGAATAAGAAAACTTAGTATGAGTTCCGCTAAATTATTACGTATAAAAAGTCTTATACGGGCGGTTACTATCGAGCAAACAGAACAGTTTTTAAATCGTGCCTTATCGATGGACAAGGCGGACGAAATATATAATGAAGGTGTTTTGATGCTCATTCATCTAGGAATGTCAGAGTTATTAAACTGATTAATTTGTTATTAGACAAATTAAAGGTAAAACTAGCCTAAACGATCATCAGCCACATGATAATTAGGATCCTCCATCACATTCACTTCAACAAGGTCGCCGGCTGTTTCCAGTAAACTCTTACATTCTTTGCTTAAATGTTTTAAATGTAAGTTTTTACCCCGTCTCTTATAACGTTCAGCCAGACTATCTATCGCTTCAATACCGGAATGGTCGGCAACTTTAGAATCATAAAAATCGATAATCACTTCATCCGGATCATTCTTAGGATCGAATATTTCGGAAAATGCCCGAATGGAACCAAAAAATAATGGGCCACTTAACTCATAAACCTTAGCGCCTTCTTCATTGATAAAAGATTTGGCGACCATCTGTTTAGCATGTTCCCAGGCGAAAACCAGAGCAGAGACAATAACGCCAACAATTACCGCTATAGCCAAATCGGATACGACAGTCACCACTGCAACCAGAATCGAAATAAAAATATCGGCTACCGGTACTTTGCCAAACATTTTAAATGTCGACCATTCAAATGTTCCTATAACCACGATAAACATCACACCAACCAGTGCTGCCACCGGGATTATTTCAATCAGACTCGCTCCAATCAGAATAAAAGTCAGTAGGAATAATGCAGCGCTTATACCAGATAGACGACCTTTACCACCAGAATTAATATTAATCAAAGATTGTCCTATCATTGCGCAACCACCCATACCACCGAAAAATCCATTAATGGTATTCGCTAGCCCCTGCCCTACGCACTCACGATTATTCTGTCCACGAGTTTCAGTTAATTCATCAATTAAATTCAGCGTTAACAAAGATTCAATCAGGCCAACACCCGCCAGGATAAAACTAAATGGAAGGATGATTTGTAAAGTTTCCCAGCTTAGCGGAACCATAGGAATATGTAGGGTAGGAAAACTGCCAGCAATGGTAGCTTGTGGATCACCCGACATATCTCTTAACACATCAACCACTGAACGACTATCAAGGTCCAGCCCGATAACGATCAGGGTGATAATGATAATGGCTGCTAATGAAGCAGGAACAGCAACCGTTAATTTTGGTAAAAAATAAATAATTGCCATAGTCAAAGCAATTAAACCAAGCATGATATACAGAGGCTGCCCCGTCATCCATTCAAGTTCACCGGAAGTACCAATAACTTTAAACTGTTGCAATTGAGCCAGAAAAATTACGATTGCCAGACCATTTACAAATCCAAGCATTACCGGGAATGGCACTAACTGGATAAACTTGCCTAATTTAAACAGACCTGCACTCATTTGAATGAGGCCAGTTAATATAATGGCTGCAAACAGGTACTCAACTCCATGTAGGGATACTAAAGACACCATAACAACAGCCATTGCACCGGTTGCACCGGAAATCATGCCGGGTCGTCCACCGAAAATAGCAGTAATAAGCCCCATCATAAAAGCGCCATATAAACCGACGATAGGATCAACACCGGCAACAAAAGCAAATGCCACAGCTTCAGGAACCAGCGCCAAAGCAACTGTCAATCCAGAAAGGACATCATTTTTTACACACATTTTTCCTGGACAGGTTAACTGAAACATCAAATTGCCTTACAGAGCTTAATTAAAAAACGGCGGAGTGTAACCAATTGCATTAACAATTGCTAATATTATAAATCTTGAATAGAATTCATGAGAAACGGGTTTTGAACTGGATAGAATATGCGCCATGAAGGTGCATTATACCGGCTAATGTCTCCATTAAATGCATCACGTTCAAGTAAGAGCCTGACAAGGCTTATCTTCATGTTCAAGATATCTATAATCTTAGAATCCGCAGTTGGACGAGCTGATTGTGCGTTTGAGGTGGTGTAGATCAAGGCGTAACGACGCGGAATAGCGAGCTATTCCAAGGAGTTACAACGAAGAGATACGCCGCCTCAAACGTGCAATTCAGTTCGTAGCGGAATTCACCGATTGGGTGATTATACACATCAACTGTAATCGTATATGAAACAGTGGGTTAAGCTCTATTG